>CAVFZY010000012.1:0-50103 GCA_963627135.1 Bacteroidaceae bacterium
TTGGTATTCCCTTTGGCATAAAATTCACCCCACTTGTTAGACATTATATCACATTGTCTAACAAATGGGGTGCAGTTCAGGATCGGTATGCATCTGTTTTCGTTTTTATTCCGCCGCCGGCGTGCTGGGCGCAGCATTGCCGGGCGTCGTGGACTTGCTGCGTCCGCGTCCGCTGCGGTGGCGGCGGCGATGGCCATCCGTGCGTTTTTCCCCGTTCGGTGCTGCGCCCTCGGCCGGCTTGGCCGCCGGGGCCTTGGCGCAACGCTCGGCATTTTCGCCCGCAGGCTTGTCCCCTGACTTGCGCGCGCCGGATTTGCGGTTGGGCTGGGACTTCTGCCGCGGCTGTCCCTTGGGCTTTGCGCCCTCCTGCACCGGCTGCTCCGCCTTCGGGGCGGTCTGGCCGTCTGCGGGCTTCTTCCCGCCGTGGCCGCGCGAGCGTCGGCGCGGGCGCTTTTTCTTCTCACCGGATTCGGGCGTGCGCGCGGTCTCCGGCTTCTTATTGCCGTAGACTTCGTCTGCAAAGAGCTGTGGCAACGCCCAGGGATCCTCTTTCGGTTCCTCGTCGCGCACAGGCTTCGGCCGGTCCTTGAGCAGGGACGGCAGCGGTTCGCCCGGCTTTGGGCGGCCGCCGGGGATCACAGCGATCTCGTCGGCCTGATAGTTTTTGAAAACATCCTCACCCTGACCGTCGAGCTTGACTTTCAGGCTGCTGCGCAGGATGTTGACCGACGACACAGTGCCATAGCCGGCGGGCGTCTCGACAAAGGCGCCGACCTTCGGCACGGCCTTGACCAGATCTTCATACGCCGCCTGCTCATAGCGCAGGCAGCACATCAGGCGGCCGCACGCACCGGAGATCTTCGACGGGTTGAGCGACATGGACTGCACTTTCGCCATCTTCGTGGACACAGGCTGAAAGTCGTCCAAAAACTGATTGCAGCAGTACGGGCGGCCGCAGATGCCGATGCCGCCGAGCATCTTCGCCTCATCGCGCACGCCGATCTGGCGCAGCTCAATGCGGTTGCGGAACACGGAGGCCAGGTCCTTGACCAGCTCCCGGAAATCAACGCGCCCGTCGGACGTGAAGAAAAACATGGTCTTGTTGCCCTCAAAGCTGCACTCCACATCGACGAGCTTCATGTCCAGTCCGTGCTCTGCGATCTTCTGCTTGCAGATGGCAAACGCCTCTTTTTCGCGGCGGCGGTTGATCTCCTCGATACGCAGATCGTCCTTCGTGGCGATGCGCGCCAGCGAGCGCAGCGGCTGCACGACCGTCTCATCCGGCACCGCATGGTTGCCCTGCACGCACTCGGCCAGCTCCAGCCCGCGCGACGTCTCGACGACCACTTTCTCGCCCGTGCGCACGGCAGTGCCGTGCGGGTCAAAGGAATAGACCTTGCCGCGGTTTTTGAATTTTACACTGATTACTTCTGTCAATTTGATATCCTCACTTCTAAGCTTTTGCCTGCACGCCCGAAACGGACAGCAGGCCAAAGATATGCTTCGTGCCGACATTGGCGCGACGGTAGCGCTCGCAGGTCTCCATCAGGCGAATCTGCTGCGCACACAGCGCCTGCGGCAGCACTGTCTCGTCCGGTTCCACCAGCAGCTGCACCAGCCGGTGCTGCACGGCAGGGAGAAATGCCGAGAGCGTCTGCGCGTCCATGCCCTCCTGCGCCAGGCACCAGCGCAGGAGCGTCAGCCGGTCCTGCGACGCGACCGCGCGCAGATAGTCCTCCGCCAAGGCGCGGATCGCATCCGATTCCTGCAGCTGCTCCGCAGGATCGCGCAGCAATGCGCAGCGCGAGCGCACCGTCGGCAGCAGCAGCTCCGGACTTGCGGCCGCAAGTATGAACGCCGCGCTCTGTGGCGGCTCCTCCAGGAGCTTCAAAAACGCATTCTGCGCATTGAGATTCATTGTATCCGCCTGACGCAGAACATAGACCTTCTTTTCCGCCTCGCTCGGCAGGATGTACGCCGTGGCCGCGACGCCGCGGATCTGATCGACCTTGATCGACGGCACCTTGGCGTCCGGATCCGGCGCGACATAGATCACATCCGGATGCACGCCGTCATAGACCTTGCGGCAGTCCCGGCACGTCCGGCACGGACGCACACCGTCACTGCGGCAGAGCATGGCCGCCGCCAGATCGAGCGAGAGCCGGTCGCGCGCCTGCTCCGACTGGGACACGACAATATACGAATGCAGCAGGTGCTCCTGCGGATGAAATTGCAGCATACGCGCGCTCCTTTCCAGCATACATTGTCTATTTTACCCGCTGCGGCCGAATTCGTCAATCACTATTGCATTTCAGGAAATAAAAACAGGCGGTGCGCTCAAGCACACCGCCTGTCAGAATCTTCACTTCATTCATCCGCGCGGGATAATCGCCTGCGCCACGTTCTCAAGCGTGCCCAGATCGAGCACGTTCACCTGGTCGGAACCGACGACATAAAAGTAGTCGCCAATGTACAGGCCGCGGTTGTTCTCGTCCCACTGCGAGACGGGAATCTCCTTACGCAGCGTGAAGCCGTCGTCCGCCGAATAGCCGTAGACGAGGTAGCTGTTTTCCGCCGGGAAAGCGATGAGGTCCTTGCCGCTGTCCACCAGGATCGCCTTATGGTTATACAATGCCTCGCTGTAGTCGGCGTCGATGGTCTGCGTGTGCAGATCGTACAGCTCGGCGGGGTCGGACGTGTCGATCATGACGAGCTTCATGCCGTCCACGGTCATGCCATCGACCGCCTGCGTCTCCATGCCGAGACCGAAAAGCAGCCCGTCCGACCAGACGTGCAGATAGTCTGAATAACCGCTGAGCTTGAGTTCACCGACGACCTTCAGGTTTGCCGGGTCCGCGAGATCGACCGCAAAGACCGGATCCGTCTGGCGGTAGGTGCACAGATAACCGTAATCTCCATCAAAGCGCGCGGAGAACACCGTCTCCCCTTCTGCGAGTCCGGCCACGCTGCCGACGGTGTTCAGGTCACTGTCGAGCACGTAGACATCATTGCGCGTCTGCGTGGCGTCGTCATTCGTTTTCGTGTTTTCAAAATCATGCTTTTCATCGCGGTAGACGCTGTAGGAATACGTCTGCTCGGTCGTGGCCATGCGCAGATAGCCGTCCCGCTCGTCGAGCGAAAACTGGTTGTTGAGCGCACCTGCCACAGCGCCGTTGGCGGCGAAGGTGAGCTTGCCGTCCGTGACCGCGAAGCGGTTGACCGCCGTGTTGACGCTCGAAGTGTAGTCCGTGACCGTGTAGCTGCCGTCTTTATATGTCTTGCCCGCGCCGTCATCGTAGACACTCGTGCACAGGTAGAGATTCTCCGCCGTCATATACACCGTCTCCCCGCCGCCGAGCACAGCCTGGCTGGAGAGCCGGGTGCCGGACGCGATATCATACGACGCCGCGACCGCGTAAGTCATGGAGTTTTCATACGGCATGAGGCCGATGCTGTCGCATGGCACGACCGACGCCGTGCCTTCGTCATACAGCCGGGGCGCAAACGTGGCCTCATCACCCTTCTCAGGCGCATCGGGATAATACGACGTGCACAGGTAGAGCACGCCGCCGATCATGCGCGAGGCAATCTCGTAACCGTCCTGACCAAGCGACTGGACCAGTGTCGGGGCCGCCGGATCGGAAACGTCATAAATATCGACCGTGACATAGTTATTGCCGCTACCGGAAAGCTCATCCGAGGAAGTGTCGCTGCCCGTCCAGTCGGTATACGACGAGAGGACGACCGCGCGGCCATCCGCGAGATACAGTTCCAGCGGCAGCTTTTCCTGCGTGTGGGCCCGGCCGTCCTCAGTCGTTGTCTGCTCCCAGTCCTGCCCGACGAACACGTTGGACACATCCGTGACGTCCGCGCCGTCCGCCTGCATGACGATCAGCTCGCTGCCGCGCAGGATATAGATATACGTACCGTCGGTCTTGACGATGTCGCCCTCGTCCACGCCTGCGACCTGTACGTTCGTTCCGGAGTAGAACGTACCCTCGCCGTCGTCCTTGCCGCCGGTCTCCGGCTCGCTGGAAGCCGCGTCGGACATATTGAGAGACTTGTCGCGGTCTGCGATCGCTTTCTGCACATCGATCAGCGCGGAATAGACCTCACTGTAGCTCTTGGCAAAGGTCAGGCCGCCGGCCGTCACCGTTTTGCCGGTCTGGCCGCCCGCTACGCAGGCGGTCAGCAGCATAAGCGGCAGGCACAGCACCAGAAATCCTGAAAGAAACTTTTTCATAGCACACCTCTATGGTTCGATGGTTTTCAACTGCATTGTACAGGATTGGACGCGCACGGTCAAGGAATGTTCCGAAAAAACGGAAGGACGCCCGCAGGCATCCTTCCGTCTGATGGCGTATGCAGTTATGCGCCGAGGTACGCCGCGCGCACCGCGTCATTCGTCATCAGAGCCTCACCGCTGCCGGTGAGCGTGATGCGGCCGGTCTCGAGCACGTAGCCGACATCAGCGATTTTGAGGGCCATGTTCGCGTTCTGCTCGATGAGTAGGATCGTCACGCCCTGCTTGTTGATCTCCTGAATGATGGAGAAGATATCGCGCACGACCAGCGGCGCAAGACCGAGCGAAGGCTCGTCCATCATGAGCAGCTTCGGGCGGCTCATGAGCGCACGGCCGACCGCGAGCATCTGCTGCTCGCCGCCGGAGAGCGTACCGCCGGCCTGCCAGCTGCGCTCTTTCAGGCGCGGAAACAGGCTGTAGACCCACTCGATATCCTCCGACAGATCATCCTTGCGCAGGTAGGCGCCGATCTTGAGGTTTTCCAGCACGGTCATGTCCGGGAAAATGCGCCGTCCCTCCGGCACCAGCGTCACGCCCTGCGTCACGATCTGGGTCGGGTCCTTGCCGGTGATGTCCTCTCCCCGGAACGTGATCTTGCCGCCGCTCGGCTTGACGAGGCCGGAGATCGTGCGCAGCGTGGAGCTCTTGCCGGCACCGTTGGAGCCGATCAGCGTGACGATCTGCCCCTCTTGGACATCGAACGAAATGCCTTTGACGGCCTCAATGCCGCCGTAGTTCACCTGCAGGTCTTCAATTTTCAGAATCGTTTCACTCATCTTCCACAACCCCCAGATAGGCGTCAATGACGTGCTGATTGTTCTGGATCTCCTGCGGGATGCCCTCGGCGATCTCGCTGCCGAAGTCGATGACGTAAATGTAATCGGAGATCCGCATGACCAGATCCATATGGTGCTCGATCAGGAAGATCGTCAGGCCGTATTTATCGCGCAACTCGTGGATAAACGCCGCGAGCTCGAGCGTCTCCTGCGGGTTCATGCCGGCCGCCGGCTCATCGAGCAGCAGCAGTTTCGGATCCGTCGCCAGCGCACGGGCGATCTCCAGCCGGCGCTGGATGCCATAGGGCAGGCTCGTCGCGATGTCGTCCTTGTATTTCTCCAGCCCCTGCTCCACGAGCAATGCCATGGTCTCGTCGCGCATGCGCTTTTCTTCCTTGGCGTTGCCGCGGAAGGTCGCGGAAAACACGTTCTGCCTGGCACGCATGTGCTTTGCCACGAGCACGTTTTCAAACACCGTCATGCTCTTCCACAGGCGGATATTCTGGAACGTGCGTGCGATGCCAAGGCGCGTGATCTTGTCCGGCGTCGGCGAGACGATCTTGCCTGTCCCGGCCAGCGGATCGCGCGCGAGCATCTGCTCTTTCGTCTCGTCGGCCGGATGATACTCCGCCGTATAGAGCAGCGGGTTTTCGCCCTTGTAGAGCTTTTTCATCTTCCCGGTCGGATGGTTGCGGACCATCGGCTCGTCGAGGAATTTGACGAGGCCATTCGTCGGCTCATACACGCCGGTGATGCAGTTGAAGGCCGTGGTCTTACCGGCACCGTTCGGGCCGATGAGCGCCACGATCTGCCCCTCGGGGATATGCAGCGACAGGTTGTTGACCGCCACGACGCCGCCGAACTGCATCGTAATATTTTCCACGCTGAGGATGTCTTTACTCATCTGCTTTGCCCTCCTCAACTACGTTCTTTTTGGCCTTTTTCGCTCGCTTGCGGAACAGATCCGGCAGCTCTCGCTCACCCATGATGCCCTTGCGGAAGAAGAGCACGACGATCATGATGATGATCGAGAACACGACCATACGGAAGCCATTGCGCAGCAGCGGCACCTTGAACGCGCCGATGTACGCCTCATTGTCGAGGAAGCGCAACCACCATTCGGAGCAGGCGATGTACAGGAAGGAGGCGATGCAGCTGCCGGAAACGGAGCCGATGCCGCCGATGACGACGATGAGCAGGATCTCATATGTCATGGCCGAAGTAAACACCTTGGCCTGCACAGTCGTGGCAAACATGGCAAAGAGCGCGCCCGACACGCCCGCGAAAAACGAGCTGATGACAAACGACAGGCTCTTGTGCTTGGCGAGGTTCACGCCCATGGCCTCCGCAGCGATCTCATCGTCGCGGATCGCTTTGAAGGCGCGGCCGTAGGACGAGTTGATGAGCAGAACAATGAGGAAGATGCAGATGCCGGCAAGCAAAATCGGCACGACCGCGCTCAGGCGGAAAATGACCTTGCCGGAAGCATTCGTGATGTTAAAATCCGCAAACGTCGGATAGCCCTTGAGGATGTTGGCGCCGTTGGTGACCTTGCCGAGCGTCTGCCACTGAAAAATGGCGCGCAGGATCTCGGCAAAGCCGAGCGTGGCGATGGCCAGATAGTCGCTCTTGAGGCGCAGGACCGGCAGACCGATCAGATACGCAAAGAACGCGGCGATCAGGCCCGCGAAAATAATGGCCACGAGCACGCCGAGCACCAGACTCACGCCGCCGCCGAAGCCGGTGGTGCCGAACAGATGCTGGAACATCTCCTGGAAGGAGAAGTGGATGCTCGAACCCTCGAAGAGGTAATACACGCTGTCACGCGCGGCGTCCGGGATCATGAAGATCGCATAGGCATACGCGCCGAGGAGCATGAAGCCCGCCTGTCCGAGCGAGAACAAGCCGGTAAAGCCGTTGAGCAGGTTCATGGACACGGCGACGAGCGAGTACACAGCGCCCTTTTTAATGACCGTAAAGAGCAGGGAGCCGGGAGCCATCACATTTTCCAGCACCATCGTCACGAGCGTGAGCACGAGCACGATGGCGAAGGTGATCAGATTGCCGCGGCGCGCTTCTTTGTCTTTCGCTTTCAGCACAGTGATCCCCCCTCTCAGACTTTGTCCGTGGCCTTTTCACCGAACAGGCCGGTGGGCTTGACCACGAGGACGACGATCAGCAGCGCGAACGTGAACGCATCGGAAAACACCGTCATGCTGGTGCCCTTGATGAGCGTTTCACAGATACCGATGATGAACGCGCCGATGACGGCGCCGGGGATCGAACCGATGCCGCCGAACACTGCCGCAACAAATGCCTTCAGGCCGGGCATGGCGCCGGAGGTGGGGATGACGGTCGGATAGTTCGTGAAGTACAGCAGCGAGCCGACGGCCGCCAGGAACGAGCCGATGATAAACGTCACGGAGATGACCTTGTTGATCTTGATGCCCATGAGCTGGCTGGTCTCGAAATCCTTCGCGACCGCGCGCATGGCCATGCCGATCTTCGTATGGTTGATGAGCCACTGCAGCAGCAGCACGAGTACGATCACGAGCACGGGCGTGATGACCGTGACCCAGTGTGTGGACGCGCCGAGGATCGTGACCGTGCCGGACACGAACGGCAGCGACGGATACGTCTGCGGCTGGCCGCCGGTGGCGTACAGCGCCACGTTCTGCAGCAGGTAGCTCACGCCGATGGCCGAGATCATGACGGACATACGCGGTGCGCTGCGCAGGGGCTTATAGGCCGCGCGCTCGATGACGAAGCCGAGCAGGACCGTCAGCACGAGCATGAGCGGAATGGATACGTACACCGGCAGGGACGCGCACATGAAGACCATCATGAGGCCTGCACACATGAACACGTCGCCGTGGGCGAAGTTAATCAGACGCAGGATGCCGTAGACCATCGTATAGCCGATGGCGATCAGGGCATACTGGCCGCCCAGCGAAACGCCGGATAAAATTTGTGCGACTAGAAATTCCATCTGTTTCCCTCTCTATCGTTTCCAAATGCGGACATTCAGCCGCCGCGAAAACCGTGGAGCTTCCGCGGCTTTCGCAGCGGCTCAAAATCCCAAAGGGGGAGCCGAAGCTCCCCCCGGATTTTTGGATCTCAGACCAATGCAGAAGCTCAGGAAGCCTTCTGCTGCGTCACGAACTTCCACGCGTTGGAAGCCGAGTCGATGGTCTTGATATAAGCGGTGTCGCGGATCGCGTCACCGGTCTCATCGAAGGCGATGTGGCCGGACACGCCGTCATAGCTCACGCCGGGCAGCGCTTCCATGACCTTGGCTGGGTCGGTGGAACCGGCAGCCTTCAGCGCCTCGAGCGCGACATAATAAGCATCATAGCCCATGGCCGTCACAGCGGAGATGGTGTCGTCGCCGCCGTTGGTGGTCTTGGCATCGGCATTGCCGTTGATATAGGCCTTGATGCCGTCGTCGAAGGTCTGGTTGCCGCCCTCTGCGTAGAAGGTAGAGACGAACGCCTGAACGCTCGTGCCCTTGGCAGCCTGCAGGACCATGTTGTCATCCCACGTGTCGGAGCCGAGGAACGGAATGCTGATGTTCAGGGAAGCCGCCTGAGAGACGAGCTGCGTGGAGTACGCGATCGACACGGGCGCGAAGATAACGTCGCAGCCCTGATCCTTGGCCTTGTTCAGGTAGGAGCTGAAGTCGGAGTTATCCTTCGGGAAGGAGTCGGTGATGACGGTGCCGCCGGCCTTCTCAAACGCCTGCTTGAAGAAGGTGACCAGGCCCTGGTCATACTCGTTGCCGTTCTCGCCGAGGCAGTAGGCCTTCGTAGCCTTGAGCTCGGAAGAAGCATAGTTGGCAAGGACGGTGCCCTGGAACGGATCCAGGAAGCAGATGCGGAAGTAGTGGCTGTTGCCCGCCGTGACGTTCGGGTTCGTGCACGTCACGCCGACGGCCGGGATGCCGGCCTGCTTGAACGTGTCGGACGCGGCGATGGACACGCCGGAGCCGTAGGAGCCGAGCACGATGGAGACCTTCTCATTGACGAGCTTGGAAGCCGCCGAGACAGCCTTCGCGGAGTCGGAGCCGTTGTCGGAGTAGACGAGCTCGACCTTGTAGGTCTCGCCGCCGATTTCGACGGTCGGGGTCTCCTGGTTGGCATACTGCATGCCGAGCATTTCCTTCTTGCCGCCGGCGCCGGAGTCGCCGCTGGCAGGCTCGAACACGCCGATCTTCACGACCTTCTCGCCGTTGTCGGCCGTGCCGCTGTCGCCGCCACAGGCGCACAGCGCGAACACCATGACCAGAGCGAGCAGCAGAGCAATCGCTTTTTTCATTGTATTTCCTCCAATCATTTCTTCTCCGGACATTGTCCATAACGCGCGGACATTTGTCCTTCAAATGAATATGCAAAGATTATACTATCGTTTTCATAAAATTGCAATATCAAATTCACGAAATATTCATATTAAAATTTCAAATACCTTGCGTACAATGACGGTCACAGCACAAACGGGCTCGCGCGCCAGTCGCCGCCGCAGCGGCGCTCCTCTCTGGCGGGGCAGCCGAGCACGTAGAGATCGTGTGCCTCCGCCGTCAGGGAAAAGACTTCGCCCGCCGTGCCGGACAGACTGCGCCCAGCGGCCGGTTTCGTGATGACCGGCACCGATGAATGGCCGCTGATCGCGCGCAGCAGTTCCCTGCCCTGCGCGCCGATGGCCAGCACGCGTGCATATGGCGGCGTGCCGGCGTCCATGCCGGCGGTGATGCCGAGGGCGGCACACATCGTCATGCGCCGGATGCGCGAGAGCGCATAGCGCTTGGATTTTGCCGCCGCCAGCACACCGTCGAGCGTCGGCTCCTCGTGTGCGGCGCGGTACAGGCTGTTGCCCAGCCCCTCGGACGCGCCGGGCAGCGCGTTGTAAGCCGTCTGCGGCAGCATGCGCAGGCGCGAGAGGAGCGCGCTCTCCAGCGTCTCCGGCAGCACCGGCCCGCGGCCGAGCGTCTTTTCCCGGGCACAGATATCTGCCGCAGCTTTCGGCAGAAAGGCGGACACGTCCTCCCCTGCGCCGATGCGCGTGCGCAGCTCGCTCGCCGAGCGCACGTTCCCCTCCGCCGGACGGTCATGCTGAGCGCCGGTGCGCAGGATCGTCAGCGGATGCAGATCGAGCCGCTGGTCAAAGATCGCCTTGAGATACTCCACTGCAAGAATATTGTTCGGCGCCTGCAGCAGCTCTGCCAGCGCGCCCACGCGCCGCGCGACCGCCTGCTGCCGCGCCGCCGCAAACGGGATGCCAGCCTGCAGCTCGGCGTGCAGATCCTCGCCCAGCAGCGGATCGAGCAGCGCCTCGGCCACCCGCTGCAGCGGCTCCAACTCTCCGCACTCGCTGCCAAAGCTCAGATGCGTCACCACGCCGAGGCTGCCCAGCATCCCCACGGCGCCGCGGGAAAATCCCTCCGCCGACGACAGCGCCCACGGCAGCGGCAGCTCCAGCACCAGATCCACCCCGCAGCGCGCGGCGGCCTCCGCGCGCGCAAACTTCGAATACACTGCCGGGCTGCCACGCTGCGCAAAGTCGCCCGACATGACGCACACGACCGGGCAGTCCGCCCCCAGACGCGCGCGCGTCTGCTCGATGAGCCGCGCATGACCGTTGTGAAACGGGTTATACTCTGCAACGATGCCGATGACATTGCCCATTTTTGCACCTTCTTTCGAAAAATACTTGCGTTTTCCAACGAAATGATTACAATAAGAGTGTTATGGCATCATAATACTGTGATTTTATGAAAATTACAACATTTATATGAGAAAGGAATCTGAGTATGAAAATTCTTGTCATCAATGCCGGCAGCTCTTCCCTGAAATATCAGCTGATCGACATGGAGACCGAACACGTCCTGGCCAAGGGGCTGTGCGAGCGCATCGGCATCGACGGCCACCTGAAGCACACCCCGCTCATCGGCGGTAAACCCGTCTTTGACGAAGACCTGCCGATGCCCACCCACTCCGAGGCCATCGCTGCAGTCATCGACAAGCTGACCAGCGCCGAGTACGGCGTGGTCACCTCCATGAAGGAGATCGACGCCGTCGGTCACCGCGTCGTTCACGGCGGCGAGAAGTTTGCCTGCTCCGTCAAGATCGACGATGCCGTCATGGCCGCCCTCGAGGAGTGCACACCGTTTGCCCCGCTGCACAACCCCGCCAACATCACCGGCATCAACGCCTGCCGCGCCGTCATGGGCGATGACGTGCCGATGGTCGCCGTGTTCGACACTGCGTTCCACCAGACCATGCCCGGCAAGGCCTATATGTACGCCATTCCTTATGCGTATTACCAGAACGACGGCATCCGCCGCTACGGCTTCCACGGTACGAGCCATCGCTACGTGTCCGCCCGCTGCGCCGAACTCATGGGCAAGCCCATCGAAGAGCTCAAGCTCATCTCCTGCCACATGGGCAACGGCAGCTCCATCTGCGCGATCGACAGCGGCAAGTGCGTCGACACGTCCATGGGCTTCACCCCGCTGGTCGGCCTGCCGATGGGTACTCGCTGCGGCGATCTCGACGCCGGTGTCATCCAGTTCATCATGAACAAGTACGGCATCAGCATCGACGAGATGCTCAATATCCTCAACAAGAAGTCCGGCGTGCTCGGTGTCTCCGGCGTCAGCTCCGACTTCCGTGATCTCGACAACGCCGCTGCCGAGGGCAACGATCGCGCGCAGCTCGCGCTCGATATGTTCCACTACTGGGTCGCCAAGGTCGCCGGCTCCTACGTCGCGGCCATGAACGGCGTCGATGCCATCATCTTCACCGCCGGTGTCGGTGAGAACAGCAAGTCCTCCCGCGCCGCCATCGCCGAATACTTCGGCTACCTGGGCGTGAAAATCGACCCGGTCGCCAACAGCAAGCGCGGCGAAGACATCATGATCTCCACCCCCGACTCCAAGGTCAAGGTGTTTGTCATCCCGACAAACGAGGAGCTCGTCATCGCCCGCGACACGAAGGCCATCTGCGGCTGAGTTTCCCGAGACACAAAACCACGGCGCTGATCTTAGCGCCGTGGTTTTTCTCGCTCAAAACGGGTCATACTACATTATAAACGTGTTTCCTGCATCTTTCCACGAAAAACTTCGCCATGTCCCGGGAAAAACCGTTGACAAAACCTGTCCAGGATGATAAACTGTCAAGGCCGCATTGAGTGGGCATCAAGCGGAGGTATGTCTCCCGCCCATAAGAGCGAGACTCTACAGAGAGGCAGGTGCAACGAGTTTGAAGCACGCTATCATCGTTACCGGCGGTAAGCAGTACCGCGTGGCCGAGGGCGACGTCATCTTCGTCGAGAAGCTGGATGTCGAGGCCGGCGAGGCTGTGAAGTTTGACCGCGTTCTGGCTGTCATCGACGAGGACAAGGCTGTTTTCGGCACCCCCGTGGTGGAAAACGCCGTCGTTTCCGGCAATGTCGTCAAAAACGGCAAGAGCAAAAAGATCCGCGTCTACAAGATGAAGCCGAAAAAAGGCTATCGCAGAACACAGGGCCACAGACAGCCCTACACCAAGGTCGAGATCACGAAGATCGAGGCCTGATTTCCGCAACTGATTTTGACACATGGAGGTGTAATTCGAAATGGCACATAAAAAAGGCATGGGTTCCACCAAGAACGGCCGCGACAGTGAGTCGAAGCGCCTTGGCCCCAAGAGAGCCGACGGCCAGTTTGTTCTGGCCGGCAACATCCTCGTCAGACAGCGCGGAACGAAGATCCACCCCGGCATCAACGTCGGCAAGGGTAAGGACGACACACTCTTCGCCCTCGTGGACGGCGTCGTGAAGTTCGAGCGCAAGGACAAGGATCGCAAGCAGGTCTCTGTTTACGAAGAGATTGCACAGTAATCGCAAACGGGGTGGGCATCGCGCCCGCCCCGTTTTTCTATCCCCCGCCGGGCTGCCCGGCAACGAAAGTGAGGAATGACCATGGCTTCGCCATTTGTTGATAAAGTGACCATCACCGTGCGCGCGGGCGACGGCGGCAACGGCGCAGTAACCTTCCACCGCGAGAAATACGTGGCTGCCGGCGGCCCCGACGGCGGCGACGGCGGACGCGGCGGCGACATTATCTTTGAAGTGGACGACAACATGTCCACGCTCATGGATTTTCGCTATAAGCGCAAATATGTGGCCGGCAACGGCGCCGACGGTCAGGGCAAGCGCTGCTCCGGCCGCGTGGGCCAGAGTCTGCACATCCGCGTGCCGCGCGGCACCCTGCTGCGCGATGCGGACAGCGGCGCGATCATGCACGATATGTCCTCGGGCGAGCCGTTCGTGGCCGCGCGCGGCGGGCGCGGCGGCTGGGGCAACCAGCACTTCGCCACGCCGACGCGGCAGGTGCCGCGCTTTGCCAAGCCCGGCCTGCCGGGCGAGAGCCACACGATCCTGCTCGAGCTGAAGCTGCTGGCAGACGTGGGCCTCGTCGGCTTCCCGAACGTGGGCAAGAGCACGCTGCTGTCCGTGGTGTCGAAGGCACACCCGAAGATCGCAAACTACCACTTCACGACCCTCTTCCCCAACCTGGGCGTCGTATACGTGTCGGAGGGTTCGTCGTTCGTCATGGCGGACATTCCGGGCATCATCGAGGGCGCGAGCGACGGTGCCGGTCTCGGCCACGACTTCCTGCGCCACATCGATCGATGCCGCCTGCTCGTGCATCTGGTGGACGTCTCCGGCAGCGAGGGGCGCGACCCGGTCGAGGACTTTGAGGCCATCAACGCTGAACTGCGCGCCTACAGCGACGTGCTGGCATCGCGCATGCAGATCGTCGCCGCCAACAAGTGCGACCTGCTCGGCGACGACCGCACGAACATCGACCGCCTGCGCGCGCACGTTGAGGCGCAGGGCTACGAATTCTTTGAAATGAGCGCCGCCGCCCACACCGGCACGCGGGAGCTCATCCAGGCATGCGCTGCAAAGCTTGCCGAGATCCCGCCGGTGCCGCCGTATGAGGCCGACTATGTTCCGCCCGAGCCGGAGATCGGCACGAGCGACGAGCTCCAGATCCGCCACTTTGACGATCTCTGGGTCGTCGAGGGGCCGTGGCTGCAGCGGCTCATGGGCACGATCAACTTCGGCGACTACGAGTCGCGGATGTACTTTGACCGTGTGCTGCGCCAGTCCGGCCTGTTTGACCGGCTCGAGGCCATGGGCATCGAGGAGGGCGACACGGTGAGCATTTACGATCTCGATTTTGAGTTCCGCTTCTGACCCAAACAAATATCCCCGCCGGACGCAGACTGTGTCCGGCGGGGATCTCTTTTATTCTGTCGCTTCCGGTTTTTGCTCCGTTTTCTCCTCTGCCTTCGGCGCCTCCGGCAGGACCACCGGCACGAACTGCTTGGCGATCTTGTTGTTGCCGGATTTGGCGCTGAAGTAGCCGATGACGCTGAACGTGAGCGCACCGACAAAGTTGACAAACAGGTCCTGCATCGTATCATACAGGCCGATGTCCAGATACCCGCTGAGGCCGAGCGACTCGCCGTTGACGGCTACATCCGTGATGTTGTCCACCAGAATGGGGATGTTGCTGTTCGTCGGGTCAAGCGTCACGGAGGCGAAAGCGTGGATGATCGTGTCCTTCTGCATGTCCGCGTGAAACAGATAGTCCACCGAGAACTCGAAAAACTCCCACAGCACGCCGACCGTCATGGAAAAGCAGAATGCCACCAGCGCCAGAAACACCGGCGAGAGCTTAAAATGCTGCGGCTTGTTGCGGTTGAGCAGATCCACCATGGCAAAGCCAAACGCCGCGCTGATGAAGCCCGTCGTCGTGTGCAGCATGGAGTCCCAGTGCGGGTAAGTGATGAAATAGCTCTTGAGCTCGCCGAGGATCTCGGCGGCAAAAATGAAAATCAGGATAATGATCTCCAGCGTACTTGGCAGCTCGATGCGGAAGTTGCGCTCCACAAACCGCGGCAGCATGAACAGAATCAGCACCAGCACACACACGAACGTGCTCTCATAGTTTTTATGGATGATCGTCATGACCATGACGCCGATGACGATCAAACGCAGGATCCAGTAGACGGCCACGACCGCCGGCTTCGGCTTATACTTCTGGTTTTCCTGCTCCATCTTTTTCAGGATCTTCGGGTCGCTCATATTTATCCTCACTTATCCGTTTCTCTGTTCGGTTTCTCTCAGGCTGCTGCCGCCGGCTGGCGCCGGTCCACGATCCGGCGGGCCGCGATATAGATGATCAGGTACAGCGCCAGCGACAGCGCGAGCGCCGCAAACACGTCCAAAATGGAGTGCTGCTTGACAAACACCGTGGCCGCGCAGATCGCAACGGCAACGATGACCGCCGGGATACGCACTTTTTTTAAATACCGGCTGTCAAACGTCACGGCCAGCACGCCCATGCAGCCGACCACGTGCATACTTGGCAGGACATTCGTCGGCGTGTCGGCCGAATAGATCGCGTTGACCAGCCAGCCGCACAGCGTGCTCGTGTCCACATCCGACGGGCGCAGCAGCTGGCAGTTCGGCCAGACCATGCAGATCGTCAGCGAGATGGAGAAGCCCGCGATGATGAACGCCGCATAGCGGATGAACGCGCGACGATCATCCTTGAGCAGCGTCACAACGACCGGGACGATCAAAAACGGGTACCAGAGCACATACGCCAGAATGAACCCCGGCAAAAACGGGATCTTGTCATCCAGCGGCAAGTACGACACAAAGCACCCCTCCGTCGAGGGCACCATGTGCTCGACCAGCGCAAACCAGATCAGATAAATGGGCAAATACAACACCAGCAGCACATATTTGTGTTCCTGAATATATTTCTTCATAAAACTATCTCCTTATACATGAAAGCGCGCACCTGTTCTGTCAGACGCCCGCCTCGATCTCCGTGACGAGGCCCAAAAGCCGGATCAGTTCGCGGGAATCCTGCTCTCCCAGCTGCTCCAGAACACGTTGAACGTGCGCACACAGTGTCGAACGCATCTGCTCCGCCGTCTGGCGGCCGAGTTCTGTCAGCTGCACAACGACGCGGCGCCGGTCATGGCTGTCGGCGCAGCGGCACAGCATCCCCTTTTCCTCCAGCGTGCGCAGCATGGCCGCCGTGCGCGGCGCGCTCACGCCCAGAACGTCACGCAGCGCACCCGGCGTACTGCGTCCGTCCTGCTCGCTGAGGTAGCTCAGCAGGAAGTTTTCACCCTTCAGATGCTCCTGTACGCTCTGCGGTATGCAGGAACGGTTCAAAGAAGTGACCGTCAGCAGCAGTTGCTCGGTCAGTTGCTGCAATTCCATGAAACAGCCTCCTTTTGTTAACCCCGTTAATCAGGTGTCCCATGATGGTAACACTCTGTCCATGGATTGTCAATCCCATTTGATGGGATTTTAGATTTTTTCACCCCCGGCAGCCTTCCGGTCGCCGAACGGCATCCGGACGTTTGGTATAACATGGCATGATCAACATAAAAACCAGATTTTTTCGGGTACAAAAGCAAATCGGTGAAACATTTTTCCTGCTTCAAACATTATAATTATTGACGTAGCTTCTCTTACGTGTTATTTTATGAAAAAACGGTAAACAATGCAGCATTTTACCCATGTACTTTTCTTTCAGCATGCACGTGTGCTTTCTCTTTATCGATCACCAGCTCTTGTGAAAGGCGGATGTAATCATTATGAAAAAAGCAACCCATCGCAAACAGGTGTTTCTGATTGCCCTCTTCGTGTTGGCATTTGCCCTGTCGCTCTTCTCGTTCGGCACAACCACGGCAGCCGCCGGCGACGTGGCGGGCGTGAGCACGCACCTGTTTCTGACTGTCCTGCACGATCCTGATAATGATGCGGTCTTCACCGTTACATATACGGACGCGCTTGGCACCCACACACAGACGTACTACCCCGGCATGGAAGTAACGGCGTGGTCTCCTGTGACCATCACCTGCACGAACCACCATGTCGAGGACTGGAGCATTGATGCGGATGTTCAGGAAGCCGGCATTGCCGGTGTTGGCGGTGTGACCTACCCCGGCGGCACGGGCATCCATGTCAAAGGCACGAACACGATCAAGGCCTTTGCTACAAACTTCGGTCTGCACTACATGAATATCGTGGTCGTCCTTGGCGACGGCGCTGATGCTGGCGATGACAGCGGCTCCGGCGACAACAGCGGCTCCGGTGACAACAGCGGCTCCGGCGACAACAGCGGCTCCGGCGACAACAGCGGCTCCGGTGACAACAGCGGCTCCGGTGACAACAGCGGCTCCGGTGACAACGGCGATTCCGGCGACAACAGCGGCTCCGGCGACAACAGTGGCTCCGGCGATAACGGCGGCTCCGGTGACAACGGCGACTCCGGCGATTCCGGCGACTCTGGCGACTCCGGCGATTCCGGCGACTCCGGCGACTCCGGTGATAACGATGGCTGCCGCTGCGACGGTCGCTGCGACGGCATGGGCGGTTGCACCTGCACCGGTAAAAACGGCTGCGGCTGTGACGGCAATGGTCACTGCGGCTGCAACGGTCACTGCAATATGCACGGTGGCTGTACCTGCTCGAATGACTGCTGCGGCGGTCATGGCAATAGCGGCAACGGTGATAGCGGCGATAACGGCGGCAACGGCGGTGACGGCGGCAACGGCGGTAACGGCGGTAACGGCAATAACGGCGATAACGGCGGTAACGGCGATAACGGCGGTAACGGCGGTAACGGCGATAACGGCGATAACGGCGATAACGGCGATAACGGCGATAACGGCAATAACGGCGATAACGGCGATAACGGCAACAACGGCGACAACGGCGGCAACAACGACAACGGCGGCAACAACGATAACGGCGATAACGGCGACAACGGCGACAACGGCGGCAACAACGACAACGGCGACAACAACGATAACGGCGGTAATGACCCCAACGGCGGTAACAGCAACAATGGCGGCAACACCCCGGGCACCGGTACCAAGTCCAATACGCCCAAGACCGGTGATATGCGCCTGATCTGGCTCGTCGTCCTGCTGGCTGTGATCTTTGCGACTACGTATATTGCAACATATCTAAACCGCAAGAAGAGCAAGCATCACAGCGCCTGAGCGCACCTCTGAAAATGATTCAAAATGGGCAGCGTCATCTGACACTGCCCATTTTCTTATCAGGAGTTTTTTATGAAAAAATCCGTTCTTATCACGATCCGGATCATCTGCATCATTGGCTTTCTGGTCTGCGCCGGTATTCTCGGCTGGTACTGGCACAATGACCGCAGTGACCGCGCAACAGCGGACGCCCTCATCGCCGAGCGCGATGCAGCGGGGACGGCTGCCGTCGAACAGATACAAGCGCTCGCAGCCGAAAACCCGGACACGATCGGCTGGCTGCGGATCGACGGCACGAGCCTTGATAACGTGGTCATGTACGCACCCGACACACCGGAAAAGTACCTGCACCTGGACTTCTACGGCAAATGGTCCTACCGCGGCACCCTCTACGTCGCAGAAAACTGCGATGTGCAGACGGCGGACAACATCCTCATCTACGGCCACCACATGAAGGACGGCAGTATGTTCGGCTCCCTGATCGAATACAAGGACCCCGCATACCGTGCCGCACACCCGGTCGTGCAGTTTGACACGATTTACGCCTCCCATTCCTATGAGATCGTGGCCGCGATCGAAACGGAGATCCCGCTGGAGAGCACGGACACCTTCCGCTATTACGAATGCATCGGCACCGACCCGGAACAGTTTGCGCAGTACCTCGCGTTTATTGAACAAAACCGGTGCTACGACACCGGCATCACGATCCAGCCCGGCGATCAGCTGCTGACGCTGTCCACCTGTGCCTACCACACGGCGAACGGCCGCTTTCTGGTCGTTGCGCGGCAGATCGACTGAGGAAAAATACGGATACGAAAAACCCCGCCATCCGATGGATGGCGGGGTATTGACTTGGAAACTCAGTTCAGGGCAGCCTTCGCCTGCTCGCACAGAGCAGTGAACGCAGCGGGGTCATGGATCGCAGTCTCGGAGAGCATCTTGCGGTTCATGTCGATACCGGCCAGCTTCAGACCGTGCATAAAGGTGGAGTAGTTCATGCCGTTGGCTTTGCAGCCGGCGCTGATACGGGTGATCCACAGCTGACGGAAGTCTCTCTTCTTCTGCTTGCGGCCGACGTAAGCGTAGCGGCCGGACTTCATCATCTGCTGGTTGGCCATCTTATAGTGGCGGGACTTGTTGCCCCAATAGCCCTTAGCCAGGCCGAGGATCTTTTTTCTATGTTTGCGCGTCATCATCGCGCCCTTAACTCTTGCCATTGTTGTTTCCTCCTATTGTGCGGTCAATCCTTATTTATAAGGAATCATTTTTCTGATGGTCGCTTCGGTAGTCGCATCCGCATAAGTGGTGGAACGCAGACGACGGCAGCGCTTGGTATCCTTCTTGGTAAGAATGTGGCTCTTGAACGCGTGGGCACGCTTGACCTTGCCGTTCTTGGTGAGATTGAATCTCTTCTTCGCGCCACTGTGAGATTTCAGTTTGGGCATTGTATTTTCTCCTTCCTTGGTTTGCTTACTTCTTACTATTGGTGTTCTGCGGCTTCGGCGACAGAAACATGGACATGTTGCGTCCCTCCAGCTTGGGCTGCTTGTCGAGATTGGCAATGTCCGCGCACTTGGCGGCAAAGTCACGCAGGAGCTGTTCACCGATATTGGTGTGCGCCATTTCACGGCCGCGGAAGCGGATCGTCACCTTCAGGCGGTCGCCGCCCTGCAGGAACTTCTGGCCGTTTTTCAGCTTGGTATTGAAGTCGTTCTCGCCGATGCCGGGCGACATGCGGATCTCCTTGACTTCAATCACATGCTGATTTTTTCTGGCTTCCTTCTCGCGTTTGGCCTGCTCGAAACGGTACTTGCCGTAGTCCATGATCTTGCAGACCGGCGGGTTGGAGCCCGGAGCGATCTTCACAAGGTCGAGGTCCTTCCCCTCAGCGATCTCCAGCGCGGCGGCCGAGGACATGATACCCAGCTGAGCGCCGTCAGCGCCGATGACGCGGACTTCCTTATCGCGGATCTCTTCGTTGATCTGATAGTTTGCAGTTGCGATACGAACACACCTCCATTGGTTGCATCGGGAGCGGTGGCTCCGGGAACAAAAAAGCACGGATGCAAGACACATCCGCGCGCATAAAACACACATACCTCCCGAATGGGAGCGGGTTTTATTGACCGCAGACCGCCTTTGCGGCCGGGTGAGGCGCCCAAAGGATGCCCACTTTGTTGTCAGCTTTTATACTATAGCAGTCCCGGCGCGATCTGTCAAGGGTTTTCTGCACCAAGAGAGCAAAAACGCAGACTGAATTCTGCCTCCCGGGGACATACTCCCCCATGGAGGCGAAGCCATATGAAGGTACTCGAATACGGCGGTGTGTTCACCGCCGGCGGACTGGGCTACGGCGGGCTGGAGCTGCTCTGGCGCGGCCGGACGCACTGGTCGATGCTGCTGTGCGGCGGCGTGTGCGCCGTGCTGATCTATCTGATCGCGGGGCGCGAGCGCACCGTGCTCTGGCGGCGCTGGACGCTGTGCGCGGCCGCCGTCACAACGGTGGAGTATTTCACCGGTGTGCTCGTCAACCTGCGCCTCGGCTGGAACGTCTGGAACTACGCAGACCGGCCGCTCAACGTCCTCGGGCAGATCTGCCCGCTGTATACCCTGTTCTGGTTTGAGCTTTCCATCCCCGGCGTGTGGCTGGGGCAGACCGTGCGGCAAAAGCTCGCCGCCCGACAGACTCAATAGGTGGTGTCCTGCTTGGTTTCCGGCTGGGCAGGTGCCTCCGGCTGAGCGGCCACTTCCGTCTGCTGCGATGCGGCCGCCGACTCGGCAGCCTGCTGCTCCTGCGCCATGGCGATCTTCACGATGCGGCTGGTTCCGAGCCGGTCTGCACCAAGGCGGATAAACTCCTCCGCGTCGGCAAGGCTTGCGATGCCGCCGGCCGCTTTGACCTTCACATGCGGCGGGCAGCAGGTGCGCAACAGACGCACATCGTCTACCGTGGCACCGCTGGTGGAAAAGCCGGTGGAGGTCTTGATATAGTCGGCTCCGCTGTCGGACACGATGCGGCAGAGCATACGCTTTTCCTCCTCGGTCAGCAGGCAGCACTCAATGATGACCTTGAGGATGCGGCCGCGGCTGACCTCGCGCACGGCGCGGATATCGGCCGCCACATCGTCCCAGCAGCCGTCCTTGACCATGGCAAGATTGATGACCATGTCCACCTCGTCAGCGCCATTGCGGATGGCCTCAGCCGCCTCGAACGCCTTGACGGCCGGGGTGTTGTACCCGTTCGGGAAGCCGAGGACCGTGCAGATGCGCAGACGGTCGCCGACATAATTCTTCGCCCCGGCGACATGGCACGGCGGGATGCACACACTCGCGCAGCCATAACGTATGCCCTGATCACAGAGGGCGCGGATCTCCGCCGCAGTGGCATCCACGCGCAGGAGCGTGTGGTCGCAGCGGGAAAGAATCTCTCGAAGTTCCATGATCGTTCGTCCTTTCTGATAAGACACGAAAAATAGTTGCTCTTATTATACCGCGTCCGGCCGCATTGCACAAGACGCATATTTTCCGCCGCCGGCACATAGGCTGTGATACCCAACAAGAGAGGTGCAGCACATGGACGAACTGGAACAAAACAACTATGCCGAGCTCTGCGGCACGCTGGCGGCGCGACCCGTGCTGTCACACGAAAACCGGCAGGAGCGCTTTTTCACCTTCCCGCTCGAGACACAGCGGCTGTCCGGCACGATCGACCGTGTGAATGTCGTCGTGCGCGAGCGGCTGCTGGCCGAGATGCCGCTGGAGGAATCGGCAAGGCTGTGCGTGATCGGCGATGTGCGCTCGTTCAACAACCGCCGCGGGCCGGGCGCGAAGCTCGTCATCACGGTGTTCGCGCGCGACATTTCACTCAGCGACGAACCGTATGACCGCAACCTAATCCTGCTCAGCGGCACGCTCTGCAAGCCGCCGAACCTGCGCACGACGCCGATGGGGCGCGATATCTGCGACCTAATGCTGGCCGTGAACCGGCACTACGGCCGCAGCGACTACCTGCCGTGCATCACCTGGGGCGCGCGCGCATGCGAGACCGCACTCTGGGACGTGGGCACGCGTGTGTCCCTCGAAGGGCGGCTGCAAAGCCGCAGCTACATCAAGGTGCTGGACACCGGCGCCGTCGAGCGCACGGCGTTCGAGGTGTCCGTGCTCGACATCTGCCGGCTGTCCGCGCCGGACGACTGAACGCACATACCGACCAACCAAGTGCGCCCCGCAGAAAACTGCGGGGCGCAGATCATTTCATCGAAATATATCATCCCGCGAGCGCGGACACGAGCACTTCGAAATTCTGCACGCTGCCGTCCGTCGCCGTGCCCTGCCCACGCAAAATACAGCCGAGCAGAACCCACCCATTTTCTTGAAATTAATTGAGGTTATGCACAATTCAAATCTTGGAAAATTGTTGGTTTTGGAGAAAGTTGCCTTTTTCCTATATATTATTTGACATTTCCTGAAATAACACGGTAATCTATAATCGGAATTAGAAATATCTACAAGAGGCAACTTGCAAGTTCTTCTTCATTTAAGCTTAAATTAATGGCCGGTTACATCGGAAAAGTTCAGCCAGAGGAGTTGCCGGAATCAACACATATAGTTACTGTGGCTATGGCAGCAGAGCTGGCGCATCATACTGCACAAATTTTAGTAATGGCCTTAATGACATTCGGCTTTCATTAAACAACATCAGTTACACTAGAAGCTACAATCTTGCAAATAACTATGTGAATCAGCCCTCCAGCGGATCCACAACCAGTCACTCATCGCTCGGTGAAACATCGTCCTTGGTAAATCTCAAAACAACCAGTATTTCCTTCCCACACAAGTATATTGTGTTGTACACTTGCAACCAATTGGCAAATAGCGGTTCAACCACAAAAGAGAGCAATATTTTTAATATGCTAAACGGCACTCGCATACTTTTTGGCTTTGCCTCTCAAATGTATCTTGATTCACGTGAGGCCACTCTGTTTACTCAAAATATGAAGGGGCTAACTATGCTTGATGCATTTTTTAATGCAGCTAGAAGATATCAGACCGAAAGTTCAACGCCCGTTATCGCGCGCGCCATGGGCTATACGGCAGCAATCAATGACCGAATTTCGACATCTTATAATTATGCCCCCGCATACAGCTCACTGCCTGGTAGTTTTGGCTATCTCGGCGATGACGTTACAATTCAATAACAAGGCACAGCAAGTATCAACTCCGTTTTGCAACAAATTGGACTGGAAAGGAGATTTTATGAAAATAACATTTCGATATTTCCGAAAAAGCAAATATGCTCTATTACTTGGAATAATTACGTTACTGACCTTTGCCCTGCTCTTAACCGCCTGTTCGAGCAAAGCTCCTCATCCTACTATTGCGAAAACCGGATATGAGCTCTCAATGAATCTAACTTGTCCGGATTTGACAAATGTCGCCGAAAATAACGCACCTATCTACGCAAGCGTCGTCGACACAGAAGCGTCAATTCAACGTGCAGCCGCTTTGCTTGGCGTTAATCAGTCAGATATTCAAAAAACGCCTTCTGCAAATGACACAGAAAAATACACGACATATTCGTTCCCCGGCGGTGAATTCATGCTGGAGGAAGATACCGGATATGTCATGTATAATACAAATTCTTCTGAAATGTCCGCCTACGACGAATCAATCTTCCCCACAGACGATAGAATCCGGGAAATTGTACGTGACCGCTTGCAGACCGTGTTGCCTGACGAGGCTGAAACAGTAAATATTGAGGTTTCCAGTTCTAATGGATGGGACGGCTCAAATAATGGTGTCAAATACAAAACTGCGCATGTTCATCCAACGGTGGAGGGAAAGGAAGTATACGGAGTCTACAGAATTCAAATTTCTTTTGATAAAGACTGCAACGTAGTCGGTCTGCATCTCCTATACAATCCGGTCGAGCTTAAGACTACCGTTCCCTTGAAAGATAAGGCCTCCGTGCAAACAATGCTCGATAAAAAGGACTATTCAATGAACGCCACTGAAGAATTGCAAAACTATGCACTTTCATCTACTGAATTGGCGTTTTACATGGATGCTGATGTAAATGAAGATGGCGATTTCTTCATGTATCCTGTGTTCGTTCTTCACGGTCAGGGAACCGATTCTGACGGAAATGCTCAACAATTCGATGTAATAGTTGATGCTGTAAAATAATCGTGACTGCATTTGCGCCCCACGTTTCCGTGGGGCGCTTTTCACTATACCGTAAAAGTTTCACTTTTCCGGCACGATCTCGATCCAGTACCCGTCCGGGTCCTCGATAAAGTAGATGCCCATGCCGGGGTTTTCAAAGCAGATGCATCCCATAGCCGCGTGCTTTGCGTGCGCGGCATCCATGTCCGGCACGGAAAATGCGAGGTGGAACTCCCCCTCGCCGAGGTCATATGGCTGCGTGCGGTCGCGCAGGCCGGTCAGCTCGAGCTGAAACGGCGAGTGCCCGTCGCCCAGAAACACGAGCCGGAACGAGCCGTCGGCCGCGTCCTTCGTGCGCATGGGCTCCAGCCCGAGGGCGTCATGGTAAAAGCGCACGCTGCGCTCGAGATCGAGGACATTGAAATTAAAGTGGTTGAAGGTAAACATACCGCGCCTCCCAAATGTATTCTGTCTGTCCCAAGTATAGCGGCTGCGGGGCGTGTTGTCAAAGCCGGGCCGCAAAAAACTGTTGGAATTTCATGCCGGGCACGGTATAATGATCATGCTAGACTGAGATATTTGGAGGCGCGCCATGGACAAGACAGGACGCGCGCCCGGCTCCCCCATGGAGCCGGAGCTGCAGGAATTTCACACCGGCGCAGCCGCGCACGCCTACCGCACGTTCGGCTGTCACGCGCTCCCCGGCGCGGCAGGGCACCGCTTCGCCGTCTGGGCACCGCACGCACGGCGCGTCGCGCTCGTGGGAGACTTTAACGGCTGGGACGCGGCGGCCACACCAATGGACCGCCTGCCGGACGGCACGTGGGTGCAGACCGTGGACGGTCTGCGCGACGGGGCGCTCTATAAATACGCCGTCACCGGCCCCGACGGCCAGACGGTGCTCAAGGCAGACCCCTTCGCCGCGCACTGTGAGACCGGGCCTGCGACCGCATCCAAAGTCTGGGCGCTCGATGGTTACGTCTGGCACGACCGGAGCTATCTGCGCCGCCGCGCCGCGCGTGATGTTTACCGTGCGCCGATGAGCATTTACGAGGTGCACCTCGGATCCTGGCGCCGGCCAGAAACCGGCCTGCCGTGGTACCGCTCGGTCGCAGACGAGCTGGCGGACTACTGCCGGACGATGCACTACACGCACGTGGAGCTGCTGCCCGTGACGGAATACCCCTATGAGGGCTCCTGGGGCTATCAGGTGACCGGGTACTACGCCCCCACCAGCCGCTACGGCACGCCGCAGGACTTCATGTACTTTGTCGATACGCTCCACCGCGCCGGTATCGGCGTTATCATGGACTGGGTCCCGGCGCACTTCCCGAAGGATGTGCACGGGCTCGCGCGCTTTGACGGTACACGGCTCTACGAGTGCAAGAATGCGCGCATGGCCGAGCATCCGGAGTGGGGCACGCTCATTTTCGACTATGAAATGCCGGAGGTGCAAAGCTTTCTCATCTCGTCGGCCATGTCGTTTTTCGACCGCTATCACATCGACGGCATCCGCGTGGACGCGGTGTCCTCGATGCTGTATCTCAACTACGCCCGGCGCGACGGCGAATGGACGCCGAACCGTGACGGCAGCAACATCAACCTCGGCGCGGTCACCTTTCTGCAAAAGCTCAACACGGCCGTGCTTACGGCATGGCCCGGCTGCGTGACGGCCGCGGAGGAATCCTCCGCCTACCCCGGCGTGACGAAGCCGCCCTACGACGGCGGTCTCGGCTTCAGCTTCAAGTGGGACATGGGCTTCATGCACGACACGCTCGACTATCTGGAGCTCGACCCCTACTTCCGCAAATATCACCACGATAAGCTGACGTTCTCGATGATGTACGCCTTCTCCGAGAACTTCATCCTCGCGTTTTCGCACGACGAAGTCGTGCACGGCAAGAAGTCGATGCTCGACAAGATGTTCGGCACCTATGAGCAGAAGTTTGCCACCCTGCGCGCGCTCTACGGCTATCAGTTCGCGCACCCGGGCAAGAAGCTCACGTTCATGGGCTCGGAATTCGGCCAGTTTATCGAATGGAACTATAAGCAGGGGCTCGACTGGCTGCTGCTCGACTACCCGATGCACAAAGCCATGCAGCGCTGGTGCAGCGCGCTCAACGCCTGCTACCGCAGTAGCCGCGCGCTCTGGGACATTGACGACGGCTGGGATGGCTTCACGTGGCTGAACGTGGACGACGCCGAGCGCAGCGCCATCGCCTTCCTGCGCACGGCGCGCAATGGCCGCCGGCTCGTGTGCGTGTGTAACTTCACGCCCGTGTGCTACGACGATTTTGTCATTGGTCTGCCCAGACGCGGCGTGCTGCGCGAGCTGCTGTCGAGCGACAGCGAGGAATTCGGCGGCTCCGGCGTACACAACGCACTCGAGATCCGCAGCGAGGACGTGCCCTTCGGCGCGCTCCCCTGCTCCGCGCGCGTGACGCTGCCGGAGCTTGCCACCGTATACTTCACCTTCACGACCCGGTAAAGGAGGAAACGCCATGAAACCCGAACTGCGCGCAGCGCTGGCCGAGAAAGGCCGCTGCGACCTGCCCGGCGTGCTGCTGGCAGCCGCCGAGTGTGCGCCGCTGGCCAAGACCGGCGGCCTTGCGGACGTCGTCGGCACGCTGCCGAAAAGTCTGGCCGCGCTCGGCTTTGATGCACGCATCATCACGCCGTACCACCGCATGATCAAGGAAAAGTACGCATCTCAGGTCACGCACCTGACGGATTTTTATATCAACCTCGGCTGGCGGCACCAGTACGTCGGCATCGAGCGGCTGCTGCTCGACGGCATCGTCATTTACCTCGTGGACAATGAGTTTTATTTCGGCGACCGCATCTATCTCGGCGGCGAGGCCGAGGGCGAGCAGTACGCGTTTTTCGCGCGCGCGATCTTAGAGGCGCTACCCCGGCTGGACTTTGCGCCCGAGATCCTGCACTGCAACGACTGGCACACGGCCGTGCTGCCCATGCTGATGAAAACGCAGTATGCCGGCAGGATGCAGTCGCACATGCAGACGCTGCTGACCATCCACAACATCGCCTATCAGGGCAAGTTCTCTTTCGAATTCGTGCAGGATCTGCTCGGCATCGATGCGCGCTATTACACGCCCGAGTTTCTGGAGCTCAACGGCTGCGCGAACCTGCTCAAAGCCGGCTGCGTCTTTGCAGACCACATCAACACCGTCAGCCCGAGCTACGCCGGCGAGATCCGCACGGCGGCTTACGGTGAGGGACTTGAGGGCATTCTCAATGCCCGGCAGCACCAGCTGTCCGGCATCCTCAACGGCATCGACACCACCGTCTTTGACCCCGCGCACGATGGCGGCATCGCCGCGCCCTACTCCGCCAACGACCTGAGCGGCAAGGCCGCCTGCCGCGCCGCTCTGTGCCGGGAACTCGGGCTTGAGATCGGCGCGCACACGCCCATCGTCGCCATGGTCACGCGCATGACGCCGCAAAAGGGCTTCGACCTTGTGCAGTACGTGCTCGACGAGCTCATGGATGAGCAGGACATGGCGTTCGTGCTCCTCGGCACCGGCAACGCCGAATACGAGGACTTCATGCGCAGCGCCGAGTGGCGGCACAAGGGCCGCCTGTGCGCCTACATCGGCTATGACGAGGCGCTGTCACACCGCGTGTACGCGGGCAGCGACTTTCTGCTCATGCCGTCGAGCTTTGAGCCGTGCGGCCTGTCACAGATGATCGCCATGCGCTACGGCACGCTGCCGATCGTGCGCGAGACCGGCGGCCTGCGCGACAGTGTGCAGCCGTATAATCAATTCACCGGCGAGGGCACCGGCTTTTCGTTCGCCAACTTCAACGCCTATGAGCTGGCGGACGCCATCCGCCGCGCGCTCGCGCTCTATCACGGCGATCACGGCGCCTACTGCCGCGTGCAGCGGCAGGCCATGTCGCAGGACTTCAGCTTCACACGCTCAGCGGAGGATTACGCGCACCTGTATCTGCTCCTGCTGCCGGAGGACACCGCGCCGAAGCACGACGCAGCCGATGAGGCCTTCCGCAACCCGATCGGCGCAATGGAGGCCGGCGCGTCCGTGCGTCTCGCCTTTGCGGACACAGAGACGCTCGTGTTCGACGCCACCGTGGAGATCTACGGCGATGCGTACAGCGACACCGTCGCGATGACGCAGACAGCCGCCGGTTTTGAAGCGGCCGTGACCCTGCCCGCCGCGCCGCAGGCGCTGTGCTACCGGTTTTGTCTCGCGTGCAACGACGGCGGCATCCGCTGGCTGTGCGCCGCACCGGACGGCCGGCACGCCCGGCTGTGCGACGCACCGATCGACGGCTGGCGCCTGACGGTCTATCGCGCCGGATTCACGACCCCGGCGTGGTTTCGCACCGGCGTGATGTATCAGATCTTCCCCGATCGCTTCGCGCGCGACAGCTCCGCCACCGCGCAGCGCGGCATGGAGCACCACCGCCGCATGGGCCAGGCCGTGCACTACCACGCCGATTGGGACGAACCCGTCGAGTGGCGGGCCAACACGCCGGAGGGCGAATACGCCCCTGTCGATTTCTACGGCGGCACCCTGCGCGGCATCGCCGACCGGCTGCACTACCTGCAAAAACTCGGCGTAACGGTGCTGTACCTCAACCCGATCTTCGAGAGCGCCTCCAACCACCGGTACGACACCGGCGATTACCGGAAGGTCGACCCCATCCTCGGCACGAACACGGACTTCAAAAAGCTCTGTGCGGCTGCGGCAGACTGCGGCATCCGCATCGTGCTCGACGGTGTGTTCGCCCACACGGGCGCAGACAGCCGCTACTTCAATCGCTTCCGGCACTACCCCGGCTGCGGCGCCTGCAACAGCCGCAACTCCGTCTATGCGCGCTGGTACACATTCGCGCACTACCCCGACGACTACAAATGCTGGTGGGACTTCAAGGACCTGCCCGCAATCAACGCCGCCAACCCCGACTGGTGCAAATATATGATCACCGGCGAGCGCAGCATCCTCAAGACCTGGCTGCGTGACGGCGCGTCCGGCTGGCGGCTGGACGTGGCCGACGAGCTGCCGGATGATGTGCTGCGCGACATGCGCGCAGCTGTCAAAGAAGCGGGCCCTGACAGTGTGCTCCTCGGCGAAGTCTGGGAGGACGCCGTGACAAAAGTCAGCTACGGTACGCGGCGGCAGTACGCGCTCGGCGACGCGCTCGACAGCGTCATGAACTACCCCCTGCGCGACGGGCTGATTGCGTTTCTGACCGGGCGCAGCACAGCGCGCGCACTGGCAAACCTGCTGCTGAGCCAGCGGCTGAACTATCCGCCGGCGCTGTACTACGCGCTCATGAATCTGACAGCGAGCCACGACGTGGCGCGCACGCGCTCGGCGCTGGCGCTAGACTTTGACCCCCGCAGCCGCACGCGCGCGGAGCTCGCGGCGCAGGAGATCACGGACGCCATGGCCGCGCGCGGCGCGCAGCTGCAGTATCTGGCAGCGGCGGTGCAGTTCTGGCTGCCGGGCATCCCGTCGATCTACTACGGCGATGAAGCCGGTATGCAGGGCCTGTGCGACCCGTTCAACCGTGCGCCGCTGCAAATGTGCGACTCGCAGACGCTGCAGTGGTATGCGCAGCTGACAGCCCTGCGCCACGCGCACCCGGCGCTCACGCGCGGCGAGGTCGCCGTGTTCGCCCCGGCGGGCGGCGTGCTATGCATTCTGCGCGTCATCGCGGACGGGCGGGACGCCTTCGGCGAGGAAGCGGAGGATGAGGCGCTGCTGCTGATCGTCAACCGCGCAGCGCACCCGGTGCGCTGCCACGTAGAACTCACCCGCCCTGGCACCGGTCTGCGTGAAGAGACAAGACTGGCATTCGTACGCAGCGAGTATGACTGCGCCATCGCTTGCTTCGATCACGCCCACATTGCCATGCATGACGGCGTAGGCGCATTTAACCTGCCGCCCCGTGCCGCTAAAATCTACAGATTGGAGAACCGACATGGAACTGAAACTGGATCGTAACAAAGCCTATGGTCTGGCGCTCGAGGGCGGCGGCGCGAAAGGCGCCTACCAGATCGGTGCGTGGAAGGCACTGCGCGAGGCGGGCATTCACTTTTCCGCCGTGTCCGGCACGTCCGTCGGCGCGCTCAACGGCGCTATGATCGTCATGGACGACCTCGAAAAGGCCGAGAACGTCTGGAACAACATCCACTTTTCCCAGGTCATGGACGTGGACGACGAGGAAATGCGCCGCCTCATGAACCGCGACATCCCGCTCTCCGAACTCAAGAGCACACTGCACAGCGTGGCCGACATCGTGCGCAACCGCGGCTTTGACGTGACGCCGCTGCGCAAATGGGTCGCCGAGGTCGTGGACGCAGACAAAGTCTGTCACTCGGACACGGACTTTTTCATCGTCACCTACTCCCTGTCCGATCATCAGGAACTGGAGCTCAAAGCCTCCGATCTTGACAAGGACGAACTGTGCGATATGCTGCTCGCGAGCGCATACCTGCCGGCGTTCCGGCTGGAAAAACTCGGCGGCAAATATTATGCCGACGGCGGCGTGCAGGACGTGGTGCCCATCCACGCACTGGTGGAAAACGGCCGCAAGGACATCATCGCTCTGCGCATCTTCGGCTTCGGCATTGAAAAGCACTTCCGCATCCCGGACGACGTGCACGTGACGACGATCGGCCCGACGGTCGACCTCGGCAACATTCTGAACTTTGACGCCGAGCAGAGCCGCCGGAACATGCGCCTCGGCTACTTTGACGCCCAGCGCGTGCTCTACGGGCTCTACGGCAGCACGTATTATATTGACCGCACCATGTCCGAGGACACGGCGCGCCAGCAGCTACTCGAATACCTCGGGCCGGACGATGGCTCACTGCGCACGTTCCATGAAAAGACGCTGCCGCAGATTGCAAAGGCACTCAAGTGCGAGGGCGATTACTATGATCTGCTCATTGCCGTGCTCGAGCACGACGCTCAGGCCCTCGGCATCGAGCCTGAGCGCATCATGACGGACATGGAGCTGCTGCAGGCGATCCTCGCTCAGCCGGAACCGCCGGAGGCCATCCTGCCCGTGCAGGAGCCGGACCCCCCGGCGAAAACGGAGCCGGAGGCCGGTGATGACGCACAGGCCCCCGCGCCAAAAGCCGCCGAAGAAGTCGCGGCCAAGGCAGCCGAGCTGTCGCAGGACCTTGAAAAGCACATCAACCGTCTCCTCGGCAAGATGCGGCCGCGCCGCAACCGCCCCGGAACGGCGGAAAACGCCGAGCCCGAGACCACAGCAGACGAAGCGGAAAAATAATCACCGAAACACACCAGGGCGGCCGCATGGCCGCCCTGGTTCTTTCATTGCCACCAGTCTGGCCTGATATCATGGATATTCATCCGCAAGCTCCCGCTTGCAATCGCCGATGCTCTCTGGTATGATAGCTTAGCGGTTAGATAACTCAAATCGCAGATTGAGCCATATCGTTGGCATATGTAAAGGAAACGATCTGATGCAAGCATTTTGGGGAATCCTGATCCCGTTTCTCGGCACCACGATGGGCGCGGCGTGCGTGTTCATTATGAAGAAAGCGCTCAGCGACGCCGTGCAGCGCGCGCTGACCGGCTTTGCCGCCGGTGTGATGGTAGCGGCCTCGGTCTGGAGCCTGCTGATCCCAGCGATTGAGCAGGCGGCAGGCATGGGGAAGTTCTCGTTTCTCCCCGCCTTTCTGGGCTTCTGGCTCGGCATCCTGTTTCTGCTCACGCTGGACCACATCATCCCGCACCTGCACGCAAACAGCGGGCAGGCCGAAGGGCCGAAAAGCCGCCTGCAGCGCACGACGATGATGGTGCTGGCCGTGACGCTGCACAACATCCCGGAGGGCATGGCCGTCGGCGTGGTATACGCCGGGTACCTCTCTGGCAGCGCGCAGATCGCAGCGGCCGGTGCGCTGGCCCTTTCACTGGGCATTGCCATTCAGAACTTCCCGGAAGGGGCAATCATCTCCATGCCGCTGCGGGCAGAGGGCATGAGAAAAAGCCGGGCCTTCTGCGGCGGCGTGCTCTCCGGCGTGGTGGAGCCTGTCGGCGCCGTGCTGACGATTTTGGCAGCGCATCTCGTCGTCCCGGCGCTGCCGTATCTGCTGAGCATCGCAGCTGGTGCCATGCTCTATGTTGTGGTAGAAGAGTTGATCCCGGAGATGTCGCAGGGTGCGCACTCCAATATCGGCACGGTGTTTTTCGCCATGGGCTTCAGCATCATGATGGTGCTGGACGTGGCGCTTGGATAGGGTAAGCGGCGCTTATCGCAAAAACCACATCTGCCGGTCCGAGTGGACCGGCAGATGTGGTTCTTCTTTCGGTATCTCTTACTTCGATTCCGACAGGTTCTCTGTCGCAAAGAGCGTGATCACATTCTTCAGTGTCTCCTGATCGTAATTCTCGGCGATCGCGGCTGCATTCCAGTAGGCATAATTACCCTCAAACCAACTCTGCAGATCGTTGAGATCCTCCGCATAGCGGAACTCCAGATGATAGGTGGTCGCCATCGTGTCCGGGAAGAAAGCAAAGTAGGTGAACGCACCGGAATTTTCGTCCTCGCTCTGATAGAAAATAAAGCCGTTTTCATTTTCCATGTCCAGCAGCCGGTAGCTGTGGAAAAACTTCCTTCCCTTGCGCGTCAAGACCTGTGATCTTGTGGCCGTCCATCACGAACTTCGCAACGCCGCCCAAGAAATGGCAGTCGAAGGCCATGCTGCCCGGGTCCGCCGTGTATTTCTCGGCAGCATCCGCGCCGTAGATCTTCGCAGTGCACATCGCGAGCAGCTTGTCCGTGGCGGCGTCCGCATCGTCCTCCCCAACCAGCGGAGCAGTGGCATCATGCCAGATGCTCCGGCAATCCGCCTTTGACAGCTCTGGGAACAGCTCCACATATGTACCACTGATGGTCGTCAGATAATCATCCGCGACCATCTGTTGATTGGAGACGATGCATCGTTCGTGTCCGCTTTGGCCTGTCCGCAGCCGACGACCGACAGCAGACAGATCACGCACATCAAAAATGCAGCAAGTTCTTTTTCATGGTATACCTCCCGTTATCAGTTAGCCATATCTAACTACCAGGAAGTCTACCACATCTCCTCCGCCCGGACTACTCTGTTTTGGTTTCACTGCTCCGTTTTGACACCTGCTTTGCATGAGCGCGGTACTGCGACGGTGTCGCGCCGCAGCGCTCTTTCAAGCACGCGGAAAACTTGCTGGCATTGTCATACCCCGCAGCCTGCGCGATCTGCGTCACCGGCCGTGCGCTGCGTACCAACTCCACTGCGGCCTGCTCCAGCCGGTACTCCTTGATGTAGTGATATACCGGGACACCGTAGACCTGCTTGAAGATCTTCTGCAGATGGGACACCGAGATCTCGTGCTCCGCAGCCAGCTGCGAAAGGGAGACATACCCCTCCCGGTCGGTCAGCAGATGATCCCGGAGATGCCGGGCCAGCTCCGCCTGTCTGGCAGAGCAGTACAGGTCGGCCGCGGAGTCTCGCGGGACGCGGCCGAGCAGCAACAGCAGTTCCAGCACCTTGAGCTGCAAAAAGCCGGGATCCAGATAGGCAACGCTCTCATACAGCTCGCGGAACACGTGCTCGCAGCGCGGCCCGGCGGGACCATACGTGTACCACTTACAGCCCAGAAGGTTGCGCTTGAGCGCTGAAAAGTCCAGGGAAAACGCCGGAGCGTTCCGCTCGATCCAGCGCCGGGCGGCCGCCGGATCCATCTCCAGACAGATGCCCTCATAATAGCCCAGCGGGAAGTGCGACTCCGACATCGTGCCGTGCACACCGTCATAGCAGTTGATGGCCATGTCCCCTGGCTTGAGCAGGACATGATCGCGCAGAGAAAACCGGGTCTCGAAGCGCCCGTTGGCGCAGAAATTGATCTCCAGCATCCCGGTCTGCATGCGAATCTCCGTATAGGAGCCCATCTCCAGCCGCATCTGCATGGCGCTCACGCCATCGAGCAGCGGATAGAAATGGATCTCTCCGCTGCCGGCCGCATTTTCAAAGCCGCCAGTCTGCCCATCTGGGATGGCAGCTGCATCTGTCTCATTATGATACACGATCCTGATCACTATGCGCCTCCCCTTTCTCGGCGCCGAATCCGCAGCAGCCCGGCGTAGGAGCACCCGAGGATGGTGCAAATGGCCGCATAAACACCTACCAGGACCGTCAGGATGCCAAACCATGCGCTGACCCGCACCGCGAGTACCAGAAGCGCCGCAAATATGCCCCAGCTGAGCACGCTGCCCACGCGCATAGTGCGCCGGATGGCTTCGCTGATTGTGAGCTCCTCCTCCGGTGTGTAGAGCCGGAAGTCGTGCTTGCTGCGGAAGATCGCCCAGAACGAATAGCGGGAAACGAATTCGATCCCATCGGCGACAAGAGCGCGTTTGAGCATACGCATTCCTTACTTTCTGATAAACGGAAGGTCCGGCATACAGTTCCGCTCCATGATGGCGCGCAGCATAGCCGCAAAGCCATGCGGGTCACGGATCTGATACTGCATGTGGTCATGCCCTTCCAGCACTGGGAAATGGCCGTGCGGATAGGCTTTGCGCACCGCGTCCCGGTATTTGAAGTGCTCCTCGGCGCTGCCGAATGCAAAATATGTGTGCGCTTGCAGTTGCTCCGGCAGCGGCGCGAACGGAGCATCCTCCAGACTGTCCGCCAGCTGGCGGCGCAGGTCCCCGTAAGTCAGCGCCCTGCCGGCTGCAATGAAATAGGGCTTGATGGCATCATCGTCGCACCAGAGGATCTTTTTGAGCGTCGCCCCCTTCGTCCAGTACAGGCTCTTAATCGCCAGATATAAAAACGGTGTCATGACGCGGCGGGTCACTCTGTCGATCTGCGCAAACTGCCCGCCGTCAAAGTAAACATGCTCCACCGGCAGCTTTGTCTGCGCCAAAAACGCCATAGCGAGATCGGCGCCGATCGACGACGCTACAACCAGCGCAAGGCGCTCCACACCCTGCGCGCGCAGATATTCCTCCATCTGCCGCACCTCGTCCGCTTTGCTGACGTACTTCTGACCGGCACAATAGACCGTGGAAGTGGGCAGAATACAAAAGTATCTGTCCCGTAAATATCGCACCACCGGCTCACTGCTTGCCCCCGTCACACCCATGGCATGGAAAAAGAGCACGGCCGGATTTATCTTATCGCCGCATGTTTCAAATCGCATTGTTTTCCACCTCTATCGAATCCATATCGTCATCATACCTGTCACTCCAGAACAGGCACACTCCTTTTTCGGTTTTATAGTTAGATTTAGCTAACTCTCTATGTTATAATGTTACCGTCGTCCCTTTTCAAGATGGGAAATGCCTGTTTAGACCGACACGTATCCACGCTGGCCTAGGGAACGCGCAGCTGGACAGCGCAAAGCGAGACTTCATCAGAAGTCTCGCTTTTATTACATGAATGTATCAGACCTGCGGCGGCTGCGCATCCGTGCGCAGCGCGGCAGACTCCGCGACCGTGATCGTCTTGACACCAAAGACAAAATAGACAATATGGCACACCCAGACGACGGCGAGGATGATGCAGGGCACCAACAGCCCCTTGCGCATCATGAAGAAGAAGCCGACCGCCATGAGCACCGTCACCGACGAGAGAATGCCGACCTTGGTGCGCACGGTCATGCCCTTTTTCTTCACGAAGGAGTCGAGGTGCTTTTTGTACATCTGCGTGCCGACGAACCAGTCGTGCAGCCGCTGCGAGGAATTGGCAAAGCAGAACACCGTCACTAGGAAAAACGGCACCGTCGGCAAGATCGGCAGCACAATACCCACGCAGCCGAGCGCAAGGCTCAGGCAGCCGATGATGAGAAAGAGCAATTGCTTGAGTTTCACTTCAGACCTCCTTGGTATCAGCTCATGCGGCCGTGTTCGACCGAGTAGACCGTATCGGCGATGCGCATCGTCGAAGCGCGGTGCGACACGAGCACGACCGTCCTGCCCGCTCGCTCTTCGCGCAGGGCGCGCAGGATGACCGCCTCGTTGAGGCTGTCGAGATTGCTCGTCGGCTCGTCGAGCAGCAGGAAGGGCGCATCGTGCAAAAACGCGCGCGCAAGGCCCAGCCGCTGCCGCTCGCCGCCGGAGAGCGTGTCGCCGAGCTCACCGACCGGGGTGTCATACCCCTGCGGCAACGTGCAGATGAAGTCATGCACCGCTGCCTTGCGACAGGCCGCCTCAATCTCGGCATCGGTCGCATCCAGGCGCGCTATACGCAGGTTGCTGCGGATGCTGTCGTGAAACAGATGCGTATCCTGCGTGACAAAACTCTCGAGCACACGCAGATTCGCCGTGTTCACGGCCGAAATATCGGTACCCGAAATGTGCACGCTCCCCTGCTGCACGGCCCAGAAGCGCATGAGCAGCTTCAGCAGCGTGGACTTGCCGCTGCCGCTGCGGCCGACGATACCGATGACCGCGTGCTCTGGCACCGAGACGGACACATCGGAAAGCACAGTTTCCTCGCCATACGAAAATGTGACATGCTGCGCGTCCGCGCCGGTGAATGCGATGTCCGGCTGCCCGGTCACTTCGGCGACAGCGGGCGTCTCATCGAGAATGTCCAGCACGCGGTTGCCGGCAGCAAACGTGCTCTGCAGCGTGCTGCCGAGGTTCGCCAGCGCGATCACCGGCCCAAAGGACGAAAAGAGCGCAAGTGTCGGGATAAGCACACCGTCAAACCCGACCTGCCCGGCGCGGCAGAGCGCCGCGGCAGCAAAGAGCATCGCCAGATCGAACAACAAAATGACCGTGTTCGCAGCCGCGGCATTGTGGCCGGAGATGCGCTTCATCTGTGCGGCGTCCTGCGCGAGAGCATCGGTCTGTGCGTTCATCTGCGCCAGCCGCTGCGCCCCCTGCCCGTACTGTACTGTCTCCGGCAGCCCGCGCAGGCTGTCGAGCACAAACGCCGAGAGCGCGCCCGCCTTCGTGCGGTAGCGCAGACCGGTGTCCTTGCTGCGGCGCGAGGTAACAACCGGGACAATGACGCCGACCGTGCCGTACGCCGCCAGCGCCAGAAGCCCCAGGCCCCAGTGATAGTGCCCGATGAACAGGCACATGCCGATACTGAATGCCAGCGCGATGATCACTGGGGAGACCGTGTGCGCGTAGAACACCTCGAGCAGCTCAATGTCCGACGTGATAACGGAAATGAGATCCCCCTTATCGCGCCCCTCGAGCTTGGCCGGGCAAAGCCGACGCAGCGCGCGAAACACCTGATTGCGGATGCGTGCGAGGAGCTTGAAGGCTATAAAGTGATTACACGTCTGCTCCGCGTAACGGAAGGCGCCGCGAAGCAGTGCAAACACGAGCACGTATGCAAACACTGCCGTCAACCCCATCGGCGCCGGGAAATGCAGCAGCTCCAGCAGCGCATAGCCGCCGAAAATCGTGATCAGCGCCGCACAAACGTGGCCGAGCAAGCCCATGACGATGGCGAGAAGCATATACCCAACCAGCGGACGAACGAGTCCGATGAGCTGGGCCATGACGGCAAAACCGCTCCGCTGCTTCATAGCGTGCTCCCCTCCTTTTCGTAGTTTTCCAGCGCCTGCTGCGCATCCCACAGCCGAGCATAGATCCCGCCTGCACGCAGCAGCGCGTCGTGCGTACCCTGTCCGGCGAGCATGCCGCCGTCGAGCACATAAATGTTGTCCGAGACTGTGACATTCGCCAGCCGATGGGAAATGAGAATGACCGTCTTGTGCCCGGCAAGCGCGTGAATCTCGGCCATAATGTCGTTTTCACTCTCGACATCAATGTTCGATGTAGCCTCGTCAAAGAGATACACCGGTGTGTCGTGCAGCAGGGCGCGCGCGAGCGCGAGCCGCTGCCGCTGGCCGCCGGAGAGGTTGCTCCCCTGCTCAGTCAACTCGGTGTCCAGCCCCTGCTCCTGCTCGAGAAACGCAGCGAGCTTCACCTGCCGCAGCACGGCCCACAGTGCTTCATCCGGCGCATCCGGCCGGGCCATGTGCAAATTCTCGCGCACAGTGCCTTTGAACAGATAGCTCTGGTGGCTTACGTAGGTGATATGCCGCATGAGGCTTTCCTCGGAAATGTCAGCAAGCGGCACACCGCCGACCGTGACCGCGCCGGTGTAGCCGCAACTGCGCCCCATAAGGATGGACGCGATCGTGGACTTGCCGCAGCCGGATGCTCCGACGACGGACGTGAACGATCCGGCCAGGAACGTGAGATCGAGCCCATGGAGGATCTCCCGCTCCGGAGTGTAGGAAAAATGCAGGTCCCGGCAAACGATGTCCCCGTCTGGGCAGGTCTGTGTGCGTACCGGCGGCTCCGGCAGGTCGAGCAGGCAAAAGATCTTGTCGCTCGCGGCCATGCCGTTCATGGCGATGTGGAAAAACGAGCCGAGCTGCCGCATGGGGATGAAAAAGTCCGCTGCCAGCAGGATAATCAACAGCGCACCCGAGAGCGCAACATGTCCCGCGCGGTACTGCGTCGCCGCGAGGATGACGCCCAGCGCCGCGCCGCCATAGGCGATGACGTCCATGATCGTGACAGAGTTAAGCTGCATGGTCAGGACCTTCATGGTGATCTTGCGGAACTTCTCCGCCTCCTCGTTCATGACGTCATTGCGCTGCCCGTCCGCCTGATAAATTTTCAGCGTCGTGAGGCCCTGCAGGTTTTCGAGGAACGTATCGCCGAGCTTCGTATACTGCCCCCAGTAGCGCGACAGGAGCTTTTTTGCCCACGTCTGTACCGCTGCAATGGCTGCCGGGATAAGCGGCACGCACACGAGCAGCACGACCGCCGCCGGCACATTGACAAAGCACAGCACGGCAAAAAGCGTCACCGGCGCGAGCATGGCATAGAAAAACTGCGGAAGATAAGCGCCGAAATACGTCTCGAGCTGATCCACACCCTCGACGGCGACCTGCACGACCTCCGCCGTGGAGATCTGCTCGGAATAGGACGCGCCAAGGCGCAGCAGCTTTTCATAGATCTGCGTGCGCAGCGTCTTTTTCACCGAACGAGAGGACAGGTCGCTCATACGCGCGGCGCCGGTCGTGCACAGATAGCGGATAATGACAGCTGTGGCCGCGACCGTCACCGTCGTCAGCAGGTGTTCCGCCGATGCAGGCCCCGCCAGCAGAGAGGCGAGCAGAGCAGCGATGCTCATCATCATGGAAACATTCGCCACAAGACCGCACCACTGCAGCGCCACGTTCGCGGCGATGTATTTTTTACTCTCCGGCACCGTGCCGATCAGGCGCTTGTCGATCATCATCGGCAGCACCTCCCACCAAGCACGGCGGTGCGGCAGGTGCGCACCTGTATCTGGTCAAGCTTCATAGGTTCTCTTCTCCTTTGTGTTCGTTTCCAGGCAGCAGCTGCAGCAGCGCAGCAAAGCTCGCCGGGCTGACTGCATGCTCCATCTCGCAGGCGTCATGCGCTGCGGTTTTTTCATCCACGCCGAGCGAGGCGAGCATCGTACGAAAAAAACGGTTGCGCGCATACGTCGCCTCGGCAATTTCCTGCCCGGCAGCCGTCAGCTGTACCGTATGGTCAGCCATCCGCAGCAGGTACCCCTCTTGCTCGAGCGCCTTAAGCGTGAGCGAGACAGTTGCCCGTGAAACGCCAAGCGCGTCAGCGATGTTTATCCCGTGCACTTCCCCCTGCCGGGACAAAATGTGGATCGTCTTGAGATAATCCTCTGCGGTTCGTTTCTGCTTCATGTGTGTCTCCTGTCGGCACGTCAGATTGGGATGACAAAGGGCTTACCGTCGACCGGCCGAATGGCCAGATCCACATCGTAAACGCGGCGGATCAGCTCCGGAGTGATGATCTCCTCCGGCAGACCGTGTGCACACACCCGCCCGTCGCACATAGCAACAATCTCGTCGCTGTAGTGCAGGGACTGATTGATGTCGTGCAGCACCATGACGATCGTCATGCCAAACTCCCGGTTCAGCCGCTGGATCAGGTGCAGGATCTGCAACTGGTAGCGGATGTCGAGATAGGTCGTCGGCTCATCGAGAAAGAGCACCTGCGTGCCCTGCGCGAGCGCCATGGCGATCCAGACGCGCTGCTTCTGCCCACCGGAGAGCTCCGCGACCGGCTTGTCGCGATACTTGTCCGTGTGTGTGATCTCCATCGCCCAGCGGATCTTCTCAGCATCCGCCTCCGGATCCGGTGACAGGCCCATGGTCTGGTACGGCGTACGTCCATAAGACACAAGCTTTTCCACCGAGAGGTCCGCCGGGGCGGTGTTGTATTGGTGCACGATGGCGACCTGCCGGGCAAAGTCACGCAGGCGGCAGGTGGTAATGTCCTGACCGCGTAGCAGGATCTGCCCGGCGTCCGGGCGGAGATTCTTAGTCATGAGGTGAAACAGCGTGCTCTTGCCGCAGCCGTTGGCACCGATCAGTGTCGTGATGCGACCGGCATGCAGGTCAAGGTTCAGCTCGTTGAGCACGGCGTGCTTTCCGTAAGCAAACGACAGACCACGGATCTGAAAAACATTATCCGACATAGGCTTGCTTCGACCTCCTCAGGAGCAGAATAAAGAATGGGCCGCCGACGACCGACATGATGACCGCCGCGCTGATCTCATATGGCGCTGCGATCGTGCGGCCGACCGTATCGGCCAGCAGCAGCGTAAACGCGCCGAGCAGCACGGAATACGGCACGAGCACCTTGTGGTTGCTGCCGACGAGCAGCCGCGCGATATGCGGCACGATCAGCCCCAGAAAGCTGATGGGCCCGATAACGGCCGTGCTGATGGAGGCCAGCAGCACCGCGATCACGGAGATGACGATGCGGCTGCGCGTCACATTCACGCCGAGGCCGCGCGCGGTCTTGTCCTCGAGCGCGAGCAGGTTGCACTGCCCCGTCACAAACAGAGACGCGACGAGCCCGACCAGCACATAGCCCACGAGCGTCTGAAAATCATCCCACGTCTTTTGCGTGATGTTGGCGTTGACGATACTGGCCACGCCGGAGTAGCTGCTGCCGGTGCCGGAATTGAACGCGCTCATAAGGCCGGTGAACATAGCGTTGACCGCCACACCCACGAGCAGGATGCGCAGCGGACTCAATCCGCCGCGCCATGACAGGCTGTAGACGAGCGCGAAGGCGAGCATGCCGCCGAGGAACGCGAACAGCGGCGTGACGAAATACAGCGACGGCACGAACGCCGTCACGAGCACGGCCGCCAGACTGGCGCCGGAGCTCACGCCGATGATGCCGGGATCAGCCAGCGGATTTTTCATCACAGCCTGCAGCAGCACGCCGGACACGGCCGTGGCCGCGCCGCCGAGCAGCGCGATGAAGATGCGCGGAAAACGCAGGTCGTAGATCGTGGCGACATTCTTGTCATATGCCATGAACAGACCGCGAAACAGCTCCCCCGGCGTCACCTTCAGGCTGCCGGTATTGACGGCGAGCAAAAACAGCACGACAAGCGCCAGCGCCGTGACGACAAAGGAGAGTACTTTTTTTCGTCTTGAGATCAATGGGGACGACCTCCCTTTCTGAAAACAGACCGGCCTGCCGAGACACCGACGGCAGACCGGTCGCTGCATAGATCCTGAATATCAGTTTTCACCGTAGAGCATAGGCTGCAGGGCCTGCAGCGCCTCACTGTAGCTGAAGTTCGCACTCATGTTGAACAGCGACGAGTCCAGATCGTAGACCCGGCCGTCCTGCACGGCGCGAAAGTGCTTCCAGACGTCGTTCGTGGAAAACTCCTCGGCAAACATCTGCTTGACCTGATCCGGCAGCGCATGCGCCGCGCGCAGGATGATGTCCGGGTCCTTCTGCTGCATGTCCTCAGTGTTCGCGGTCAGAAATTCCTGCCCGTCGCCGTCGGCGTAGACATTCGTGCCGCCAGCGAGCTTAACGAGGCTGCCAACATAGCTGTTGTCGGTGGCCACGATGTACGAGCCTGGCAGACCCATGAGCACGAGCACACGCGGACTTTCCTTGCCGGCGTTTTTCGTGCGGTATTCCGCCATGAAGGCGTCAAACTCTTCGAGCATGGCCTGCGCCTGCTGCTCGCGGTGGAACTTCTTGCCCAGGCCCTCGATGGAGGCATACATGCCGTCAACGCTCTTGAGATTCAAAAACAGCGACTTGACGCCGATGGAGGCGTACTTCGGCTGCAGATCGGATTCCAGCGAATTCGGCGAGAGGATATAATCCGGCTCCAGAGACTTGAGGATCTCAAGATCGGGACTCATGGCCATGCCGACCTTTGGCAGGTCTTGATAGCGCTCGGGCAGTGTGCCGGACGTCTGGCAGACGCCGACGAGATCGAGCTCGAGCCGGTTGCAGATCTGTGCGACGGCGGGAGACGTCGCGATCAGGCGCGGATTATCCGTGTCGGCGGCCGTGTCGTCCTGCGCGCCCGGGTGCTGATCGACACAGCCCGCGAGCGCGAGCATCATCGCCGCCAGCACGAGCGCGAGCAAGCGTTTGACTCTCATCGCGCGCCCCCTCGCTGCTTTTTCCGGCGGAAGAAGCCGAAATACCACACGCCGAAGCCCACTGCGGCCACGGCTACGACACCGACGATCCACCACACGGCGCTGCCCGCCGTATGCGTCTCAGCCTCGGTGCCAACCTTGTTGCCGCTGGCGTCAAACTCCTCAAGGCCACCGCTGCCGGTGTCCGGATCCGGGGCCTCGGTCTCGGCGGCGGGTGTCGCCTCCGGGGTCTCGGTCTCGGCGGCAGGTGTCGCCTCCGCCGCTGGGGCATCATTGGCCGGTGCGGCCGCCTGCTGTTGATTGACGGTGATGCTCGTGACGAAGTCACCGGAACCCGCCTGCATGTTCGAGACCGTGATGTAGAACACGACCTGCCGTCCCATCGCCACAACGTACATAGAGCAGCGAATGACGGAGTTTTCACTGCCGACACGCATGCGGTAATCGGCCGTATTGTTCGTGTAATCCTCCTGCATGAGTGTAGCGGTGACGGCGCTGCCATCGACCTGGAAGACAGGATTTTCAATGTTGTCCATCAGCTGCAGACGTACAGTGATGTAGGTCTGGCCGGCGCTGTCGACCTCGACGAGCGCACGGCGATAGGTGGCGGACTCGGTCATCGACTGGCCGAGCACGGCGGATCCGTCGCCGCCGGCATCCTCGATGACACCGGTGACCGGATGCCGGTAGTGCGGCATGGCCGTGGCGATATAAATGCCGTTAGATGCTGCAAACACGGGCATGGAAATCATGCTCGCCGCGAGGGCGAGCATGATGACCACACTGCACAGCATCCGGAGAAGGTTCGAGCTGTGAGTACGTTTCATGATATCAGTCTCCTGTATGGTTTCTGCGCTTGCCGGGAAGGGTCAGCGCCGCGAAGGTTCCGGCGAAGGCGACCGCCAGCAGGGTCCAGACGGCGATGCTTCTGCTGTCGCCGGTCTTGGGCGTGCCGTTGGCCGTGGTACCGCCGTTCGGGTCGGTCACGCTGCCGGCATCGGCCAGCGCATACTGTCCGCCGGTCTTGGTCACAACTGTGTAGAAGCCGTCGGCCGAGTTGCCCTTGACAAGGGTCTTGGTGCCGTCGTCGTTGATGCGGAATGCGGACAGCGTCGCACTGTTGTACCCGGACGGGACCGGCAGACTAATGCTGACCGTGCCGTTGGGCGTGATCTCATTGCCGTCCTTGTCCAGGAACTTCACGTCGTAGAGCTGAAACTGCTTGCCGAGGCTGCCGAGCGCCTTGACGGCGTTGTCGTAGTCAGCGCCCTGCGTGACCGGGGTCACGACGATCTGTGCGCCCTCGGGTAGCACGCCCTTGTCCGCGCTGACGCGGACGCCCGTAGCGAGATCGGTGAAGTCGACCGCCGGGGACTGCTCTTCCGGCTCGTCAGGCGTGATGTCGCCGGTGTCCTCTTTGAGCGTCGACCAGTCGAGCTGCATGAGCACGGCCTGCGTGCCGGTCTCATCGGCAATGGACTCCATGACCGGGACGAACACCTGCAGCGGGACATACTTCTCGCCCGCCTTATCGACGAGCTTGATGCGCAGCAACTCCGGATAGAGGTGCTCGGCATCGTTGTACTGGTCGATGACGTCATTGCCGTTGCTGTCCTTCTGGGTGCTGAGCACCTCAGCGGGCACGAGCGAGCCCTGCGGAACGCCGTATTCGTTATAGGTGTAGCCCTTGTCAAAATAAGACAGGTTCATGAGATAGCCGTACTTGTTGTAGATTGCCATGCCCTTGAACTGCATGGTCAGGTAGTACTCGCCGTCCTTGACCTCCAGCCACACATTGTGGTTGATGGCGTTGTTGGACATGGAGAAGCTCTGACGATCAGTCTTGATCATCTGCGCGTAGAGTGTGTACTTGCCGTCCGGAAGGTTGTTCTTATCGCTGATGTCCGGAGTCTTTTCGACCAGGGCCTGAATGGCGGCATCCAGCTCGGCAGCCGCGCTGTCGACCTCCTCCTGCGTGGCCTTCGCGTTGGCCTGCACGGTCTTGGCATTGGCCAGCGCATTGCGCATGGTCGTGTAGGTGGACATGGTGTACTTGTCCTCACTGAGCTGCTCCGCCGCAGCGACCAGCTCGTTGAGCCGCGTCATATCCGCCGGCTCGAAGTTCGGGTTCTCTTCCGGAGCCGCATCAGGCGTCTCGTCGGAGATTTTCTCCGCCTGATCGTAGTAGATCGTGAAGATGGCGTCGCGGGTCGCATCGCCGTTGTCGCCCATGATGGCATCCATGGCCGAAACGCGGAACTTGGTCATGAACTGCACATCGTCGGTGGGCAGGATCATGTAACCCGTCTTGGGATAATAATTGTTGGTGCCCTCATTGAGCGCATCGGTGAAGTACGAGCCGTCGTCATTCTTGAAGTAGGAGGTGTAGGTGAGCTCTTTCCAGTCGCCGTTCTGCTCCTGCTCCCACATCTGAATGAGATAGCCGTCCAGTTCGCTGATGTTGACCGGCCGGAAATCCAGTTCCAGACGCTTGACACCGTTTTTGACCACGAGCGTGGCGTATTCACCCAGGCACTGCGCGGACATGGAGGTCTGGTCCGGCTGCACCTCGTTGAAGGTCGTGATGGGCACGCGGTACGTGCCGTCGGCCAGGTTGGAGCCGTCCGTGGTGGACATCAGCTCATCATAGATGCACCAGTTGCCGTCAAAATAATCCTTATCGAGCAGCAGCGAATAGCCGCCGTTCACAGGGACGATGTCCCGATTGAACCAGCCGAACTCATAGGTCTCCCACTCATCGCTCCATGCGGCCAGGAACAGACGCAGCGCCTTTGCATTCAGGCCCTCAACCTCGGGCACGACGACCATGGCGTTGCCGCCGAAGTCCGTGACTGTCCGGTCGCCGTCCGTGACCTTCAGGCTGAAGTAGAATTCCTTGCCGTATCTCGGCACCTTGCTCTTCATGAACGCCCAGGCGTCCTTTTTGGTGTCGGTGCTGCCGGAGTCGCGAATGATGGCGGACGTCAGCTGCGCGCTGTCGGAGACATAGCGGCTGCTGGTGTAGAGCCGGATGCCGGTCGCGGCATCCGTGAGCACGACCGACTTCGCGCTGAGATCCGGCGCCAGATCCCAATGGTAAAGCCGGTTGTAAGCGCCGCGGCTGTTACTCACGATCGACGCATTCACGGCAACGTGCTTGCCGATGATCACTTCGTCCAGGCTGTCGTATTCCAGCGTGACCTTGCCGTCGTTGAGCGCGATCGGGTTTCCGGCCTCATCGCAGAAAACGCCGCTCTGCGCATCCGTGATGTTGTTCACATAGCCGGTCACATTGATGGGATAGGTCACATAGAGCTTCCCGTCGCGCGCCTCTGTCGTGGCCTCGCCGGTGCGCACCATGCGGCGGAGCGTCCCGTTTTGATCTTCCGCGACAGTATAGTTTCCGCTCATGCCGTCGAACGTCTCGGACGCTTTTGCAATGCGGGCTGCATCGAACGAAAACGTGCTATACTTCAGATAGCAGTAAACCTTGCTGACTTCACCGCTTGCCTCGTGCTTTGCATAAGAGACAATCTCATTCAGGAAAAAGGTGCCGTCAAGCGTGTCCGTTTCAAAGGTCGTCGCCACGACGCCGTCAGCGATCGTGCGATAACTGGAGTCGAAGAACATCTCGTCGTTCTCCGAGCTGACCTTTGCCTTGGCGGAATCCACAAGCGTGCTGGAAGCCAGATCAAAACCGGGCGCCAGATTCTTCTGGGCAACATACTCGTTGCCTTTTTCAAACTTGTCGTTGTACGCCGGGTTCACGACCTCCACCAGCGGATACTGGTAATCCGATCTGTCGATCATCTTAAAGATCTTGTTGCTCGTGGAACCGCCGTCAAAGCTGTAGGAGACGCCACCCACAGAGTACAGCGTGACCTGATACTTGCCGTCCCTGGCAACGATCTTCGCCCGATCGACGAGCGCAGTAGAGGCCGCTGTGGTATCCAGATAAGCAATATAGGTGCCGTCGTCCAGCCGGATGCCGCTTTCGACCAGCGCAGCCATCGCCGCTTCCAGCTCGCCGAGCATCTTGGTGGCCAGCTTCTCGGTGATGTTCTCCGCAGAGACCGGGCGGACGACGGAGTCGATGACCTCCTGCACCGCGGCCCAGGATTCCGCCGTGTACTTGTCGGAGTCGAGCGCTTCCGCTTCCTGCAGCTTTTCTTCCAGCTGCTCATAGACCGTCTTCTGGCTGACCGGGACAAGCGCGTCCTTGAGCTTCGTCAGGTTCGTGATCATGAGGTTGGCGACCCAATCCGGCATGCCTTCTCCGGTCGCCTCATCGTAAGGCGTCACGGGGCGGTTGACCGAATCAGCCGTCTCTTTGAGCTCGTTCCAGCTCTCCTCCGTGTAGTCATTCGGGTCGAGCGCGTAGATCTCGTCGAGCAGCGCCTCAAGCTGCTGCTGCGGCGTCTCCTTCCTGACAAGGCCGTCTTTCAGCTTTGTCAGGTTGGTGATCATGATATTGGCAACCCAGTCCGGCATGCCTTCCCCGGTCGCCTCATCGTAAGGCGTCACGGGACGGTTGACCGAATCGGCCGTCTCTTTGAGCTCGTTCCAGCTCTCCTCCGTGTAGTCGTTCGGGTCGAGCGCGTAGATCTCATCGAGCAGCGCCTCGAGCTGCTGCTGCGGCGTCTGCGCGTCCTCTGCAAAGACGGCGGCAGAGAGCAGGCTCACACACATGAGCACAGCCAGCAGCAGCGCCATGCCGCGCTGGAGCCAATGGCTCATCGTTTTCGTCATGTCTACATATCCTCCTTTGGTTCCGCCCGATGCGGGCAAATTTTTCTCTGAGATCAGCGGGCCGCCGGTAAGCATGGTGTGCGGGCCGGTCTCCGGAGCGAGCAGTTAGCTGCGGCTAACTCGCGTTAGACAGGACTAACCAACATAGCAGAAAAACGCCCTCTGCAGGGCTGCGTTTCCCAAAGGGGGCACCGTCCGGGAAGCGGTATTCTGCCGGCCGCACAGCCGACGCATCCGGATCACGGCGTCGGCGGCCCGGATCGGTGATCTTTCAGCGATCGTACTATACCAAATCTGATTTTTTCGTGCAAGCGGCCGTTTGTCCCGCACGCGATACAAAAACGGCCGCTCTGCCGCAAAATTCGTTCAAAATCGCGGCAAACCGGCCATTTTTCTGTCACGCAGGCGTGACAACGCAAGAAAAAATCTTCACTTTTTCTGCCCCGCAGCCCTCAGATCAGGATGGTGAAGATGGCGGTGGATTCCGGCATGTGCTTCGTGCCGACGGAGCACTGCATGCGCAGGCAGACGCTGCCGTGCAGGATCTGCCCCATGCCGGAGCCGATGTTGAGAAAATGCAGCGTGCGCGCAGGAAATGAGATCGTGCCGCCGTCGTCATATGCGGGCGCGAACGTGTCCCCGTCGAGGTACATGAGGCGGCGGACGCGGCCGTTCATCTCCCGGCCGGTCATCTGCGAACGCGCGGAGATGTCCACCGGGTGCAGGCAGACCATGCCGACACCGTCGGCTACGGCGAGCGTGCACGGGTGTGCAAAGCCCTCATTGGCCATCGACAGATTCGTGCCGCCGGAGACGTACTCCTTGTAGATCAGGAACGGGAAGCGGTATTCCCCGTCGCCCAGGCGGCGGCAAAGCTCTGCCCCGTCAAACTCGTTCTGGCGGCGCAACTCATACTTGGCGCGGTAGCGCTGCTCCGAGCTGCGGATGAGCGCCATGCCCTCGTCGCTGCTCATAAGCGCCCAGGCATAGGCGTCGTGCATGGCGCTGTCGATATCCAGCCCCTCATAGAGCAGGTGGTTGAGCACGACGTTCGTGCGCTCCTCATAATAGGCCGCGCGCGCCCGCCCGGCCTCCGTCAGGCAGGGGCGGCGCGGGTCGCTCCGGTCGAGCAGGCCCTCGCGCTCGAGCGCCATGAACATACGGCTGACCTTCTGCTTCCCCTCGCCGAGTACGCCGGCAAGGCCCGTAACCGTGCAGGTCCTGGAATCCTCGTTTAGAAAGCTGAGTAAGACGCGAAGTTTCAGAATATCCAGTGATTCCGGCATAAATGGCTTGACTCCTTTACAGATTTGCCCCGGAACAGGGCGTTTTGTGCCCCCAAAACGCAGTTAGATATAGCTAACCATGCATAATGTGCCACAACATCCCCGGTTTGTCAAGCCGCTGCGCGCAAAAATCAGGTGCTGCGCCCTGCACCGACCAAGAAAAAGCCCGGGATCCTGCGAACCCCGGACTTTTAAAATGCATCTCGTTTGTTGAGGACACATTCCCCGACATCCATGCTTCCGCCGACCACATCCTGCATGGATTTAAGGTCAGCACCAATGGTTGCCATCTTGGCGTACTGTCCGGGCTGTACCAGCAGCACCTCGATACTCTTGTTTTCTTCCATCTCATGCCCGTTGTCGCAAGTAAAATCAGCACCGACAAAATTATCGGCATCCAGGACGACATCGCCCTTGTCCCACATTTCCTCGACCATGGCCTGCGCCTCCTCACGAGTCGCAGCCTCCACAGTCACAGACTTCTGAAGCGTCTCGGTGATGGTCACTTCAAATTCCTTCATGCCGTCACCTCACAATCCGTAGGCGAAAACAGCATGTCTGCCGTTTTTCAGCTTCGCTGTGCCTTCTTCCAAGATGTCGCATGGTTCTGCATGAGAATGTCGTATTCCAGATTTCTCTCAAGCAATTCCCGATAACGCTGTCTCTCATCCATATCCTGTCTCATCCTGTCCTGAGACTCCCGACCGTGATCTGCGTTTTGTGCGGAAGAGAAAGGATAAGAATCAGTATCACTAAAATCAGTATTATTTATCTCAGTATTATTACTCTGTGATTTTCGGGATTCTGGATTCGTGATTTTCACTGTTCCTGAATCGTGATTTTCACGACTCTTGATTCGTGATTCCTGCATTTCGTCGGGACTGCCCACAGGGTTATCCACAAAGTTTTTAACATAGATGAGATTGGGTTTTCCCAGCCCCTGGCGCTTTCTCTCAATGAGACCGGCTTTGCTCTCCAGCTCATTCAAAAGCTTCGTGGCCTTCTGATCGGCACAACCGATAGCGTCCATTACCTCATCCAGCGTGAAAATGATGAACACACGGTTCTCTTCGTCCAGCCAGCCGTTTCTCTGGCTCAGGCTCATGCGGTCAAGCAGTATGCCGTAGAGGATTTTCGCCTCCGCCGAAATAGGCTTAAAGCGTTCCTCTGTGAACAGCGCCTTGGGAATGCGATAGAAGGTAAACAGGTCTGCCTGCGCACCGTAGAAATAATCAAGCGTCATTTGGCACACCTCCCAAC
>CAVFZY010000013.1:0-6675 GCA_963627135.1 Bacteroidaceae bacterium
TACCACACGCGGCTGCGCTTGTCAAGAACTTTTTTCAACTTTCTTTCGGAAGTTTCGTTCGTTCGTGACGCACAACCCCTCGCGTGTTTGATAATATAGCACTTCTTGTTGCGGTTTGTCAATACTCTTTTTAAACTTTTTGACGTTATTTTTTCAGTTCTCTATATGTAGCGGGGATACGCTGCCGCATCCCCTATTTTGCGGTGTTTCCGGACACTCAGGAGCAGAACCGGTGCTTACCGATGACCGTGATGAGCGGCCGTGACCAGATCCACGAGCTGGTGGCCGTGGACGGATTGAAATAATAGATCGCGCCGCCGGACGGATCCACCCCGTTGAGTGCATCGCGCGCGGCACGGTAAGCGCTCTCCGCGACTGGCTGGTTGAACTGCCCATCGCTGATGCACGTAAAGGCCCCGCTCTGATAGATGACACCGGAGAGCGTGTTCGGAAACGACGGGTGCTTAATACGGTTGAGCACGACCGCGCCGACGGCCACCTGGCCGGAATACGGCTCACCACGCGCCTCCGCCGAGATCAGGCGCGCGAGCAGATCGACCTGTGAGCTGGATGCACCGCCGGAGCCGCCGGAATTGCCGGTATTACCGCCACTGCCCGCAGACAGGCCCATGGCCGCCAGCGTCTGGTCGCCGGCTTTTCCATCAACGGTCAGGCCGTTTTTCTGCTGGAAGGCGCGCACGGCGCGCTCTGTGTCGCTGCCATAGACACCGTCCACGGCGCCGGTATAGTAACCCCAGCTTTTTAGCTTCGTCTGGATCTGCGTGACCACGGCGCCGCTGGAGCCTTTTTTATAAGAGGCCGCCTCGACCGCCGGGGCAAGCGCGACGAGCGCCATACTCACCGAGAGCAGCACCGCGAGCACGAGACACAAGCGTTTGGATCGTTTCTGCATATACAAAACTCCTTCGCAGACGTTTGGTTCTAGTCTGCGAAGGAGCGTGTTTCTTATACGGGCAAATTTGAGAAATCAGCTTTTGCGCGACTTGACATCCGCCTGCAGGCGCGCGATGAAGTCCGAGAGGCTCTCAACGCTCTGCTCGCCGGAGAGGGTGCGCACGGAGATCGTGTCGTTTTCCGCTTCCTTGTCGCCGAGGACGAGCATATACGGGATCTTCTGGCTCTGCGCCTCGCGGATCTTGTAGCCGATCTTCTCGTTGCGCAGATCAGTCTCGACGCGCAGGCCGGCCTTCTCCAGACGGTCGGCAACGTGCTTGGCGTAGTTGTTCGTGCGGTCAGTGATGGGCATGACCTTGACCTGTACGGGTGCAAGCCACAGCGGGAATGCGCCGGCATAGTGCTCGGTAAGGATGCCGATAAAGCGCTCGATGGAGCCGAAGCAGACGCGGTGGATCATGACCGGGCGGTGCTTTTCGCCGTCGGCGCCAACATACTCGAGGTCAAAGCGCTCGGGCATCTGCATATCGAGCTGGATGGTACCGCACTGCCAGGTGCGGCCGAGGCTGTCTTCCAGATGGAAGTCGATCTTCGGACCGTAGAACGCGCCGTCGCCCTCATTGATGACATAGGGCTTGCCGAGCTCATTGAGCGCGGAGACAAGGCCGTTGGTCGCGACCTCCCACTGCTCGTCCGTGCCGATGTGATCCTCCGGCATGGTGGACAGCTCCATGTGGTACTTGAAGCCGAAGAGCGAATACACATCGTCAATGAGCTTGGCCACGCCCTTGATCTCGTCCTTGACCTGATCGGGCGTCATGAAGATGTGCGCGTCGTCCTGCGTGAAGCAGCGGACGCGGAACAGGCCATGCAGCGCGCCGGACAGCTCATGGCGGTGCACGATGCCGAGCTCGCCGACACGCAGCGGCAGGTCACGGTAGGAGTGCGGCTGAGACTTATAGACCAGCATGCCGCCGGGGCAGTTCATCGGCTTGAGCGCGAACGGCACATCGTCGATGACGGTCGTATACATATTATCTTTGTAATGATCCCAGTGGCCGCTGCGGTGCCAGAGATCCTGGTTGAGCATGATCGGCGTCGAGATCTCGACATAGCCAGCCTTCTTATGGATCTCACGCCAGTAGTCGATGAGCTGGTTTTTGAGCACCATGCCGTTGGGCAGGAAGAACGGGAAGCCCGGGCCCTCGTCCATGAACGTGAACAGGCCGAGCTCCTTGCCGAGCTTGCGGTGGTCGCGTTTCTTGGCCTCTTCGATGCGGGCCAGATACGCATCGAGTTCTTCCTTCTTCGGGAAGCAGGTACCGTAGATGCGCTGCAGCATCTTGCGGTTGCTGTCGCCGCGCCAGTAGGCCCCGGTGACACTCGTGAGCTTGATGGCGTTGCCCTTGACGCGGCCGGTGGAGTCCAGATGCGGGCCGGCGCAGAGGTCAACGAATTCACCCTGACGGTAAAAGGAGATGACGGCGTCCTCCGGCAGGTCGTTGATGAGCTCGATCTTATACGGCTCATCGCGCTCCTCCATGAATTTCAGCGCTTCGGCGCGCGGGAGCTCAAAGCGCTCGAGACGCAGCTTTTCCTTGCAGATCTTGCGCATCTCGGCCTCGAGCTTTTCGAGCACCTCGGGCGTGAACGGCTGGGGGCTGTCAAAATCGTAATAGAAACCGTCCTCAATGGCCGGGCCGATGGCCAGCTTCACCTCGGGGTACAGGCGCTTCATGGCCTGGGCGAGAATGTGGCTGGTGGTGTGACGGTAGGTATCCTTGTAGGTCTTGTTTTCAAAGGTGTACTGATCGTCCATAATGTCTCCTCCTAAACTAAAAACACCCCTGCGCCTTGCGGCACAGGGGTGCTGAAATCACACGGTTCCACCCTGAGTTTCCCTCAGTTGGCGCTGTAACGCGCGCCGCACGGGTCGCCTTACTCGAATGTTCGGGCGATCGGCTCGGGGAAGGTCTGCGCCGGAGGGGTGCCGCAGGCGGCTCACAGCCTATGACCGCCATTCTCTGTCCGTCCTCGCTCGGGTGCAAGTCCCGTCATTGCCTTTGGAACGGTATCATCGTAACACCGACCGTTATCTCCTGTCAAGCACAATTTCATACGAAAGCAAGCTGAAAATTCCGCCGTTTGTGCATAAAATGCTGCATGGAACGCTTGCCAAATGTAGGAGGCGCATGTTATACTGAATCCGGAAACACAGCCAATGACAGGAAGGAGCGCATGACCATGACCATAGGCGATAATTGCCCCTATTGCGGCAGGGGATTGTTCTCCGGCTATCTGCAGAGCGCGCGGCAGATCATCTGGAGTCAGGAGGAGAAGTCCATGTCCTTTCGCGCGGACGAGGAAGGCGACCTTGTGGTGAGCCACGGGCTCTGGGAAGGCAGCTTCGCCGACTGCCGGTACTGCGCGGACTGCGGCATTTTCCTGCTGGAGCGTCCCGCGCAGCCGCCGAAATTCGGCGAGCGCCTGCGCGGCACGTTTGGCAGTCTGCGCGGCGGCGACGACACAACGGAATGAGAAAAGACCGCACGCGGCGTTTTGCCACGTGCGGTCATTCTTTTACGTGTAAATCAGACGTTGAAGCGGAAGAGCGTCACGTCGCCGTCGTGCATGACATAGTCCTTTCCCTCGGAGCGGACGAGGCCCTTCTCCTTGGCGGCGGCCATGCTGCCGCAGGCCTTCAGGTCGTCGAACGCGACGATCTCTGCGCGGATGAAGCCGCGCTCGAAGTCCGAGTGGATCTTACCGGCGGCCTGCGGTGCCTTCGTGCCGCGCGTGATCGTCCAGGCGCGGCACTCATCGCTGCCGCACGTCAGGAACGAGATGAGCCCCAGCAGGCTGTACGAGCACTGGATGAGCCGGTCAAGGCCGGACTCTTCGATGCCGAGTTCCTCGAGGAACATCGCACGCTCATCGGGCTCGAGCTCGCCGATCTCCTGCTCGACTTTCGCGCAGATGGGCAGCACCTGCGCACCCTGAGACGCAGCCAGATCGCGCACCTGCTGATAATACTTGCAGTCGGCATATCCGGCGGCGAACGTGTTCTCGTCGAGGTTGGCGGCGTAGATGATTGGCTTGATGCTCAGCAGGTCGCTCGTCTCGAGCAGGGCACGGTCCTCGTCGCTGCACGCATAGGTACGGGCGCTCTTGCCGTCGTTCAGGTGCTCGAGCAGGCCGCGGAACACATCCGCCTCGTGCAGGCAGGCCTTGTCACCGCTCTTACCGGCCTTGGCCGCCTTGTCGATGCGACGCTGAACCATCTCGATGTCCGCCATGATGAGCTCGAGGTCGATGATCTCAATGTCGCGCAGCGGGTCGGTCGACCCCTCGACGTGCATGACATTTTCATCGTCAAAGCAGCGCACGACGTGCACGATCGCATCCGTGGCGCGGATGTTGGACAGGAACTTGTTACCGAGGCCCTCGCCCTTGGACGCGCCCTTAACGAGGCCGGCGATGTCGACAAACTCGATCACCGCGGGGGTCCTTTTCTTTGGCTGATACATCTCAGCCAGATAATCCAGCCGCGCGTCCGGCACGGAGACCATGCCGACGTTCGGGTTGATGGTGCAAAACGCATAGTTGGCAACTTCCGCTCCAGCGTTCGTGATGGCGTTGAACAGCGTGGACTTGCCGACGTTCGGCAGGCCGACGATACCGAGTTTCATAAAGGAAATCCTCCTTTTTATTTTCAAAAAGGTATTGTATCATCCAACAGCGCAAAGTGCAAGCATGATTCTCCGGCGAAACACCGTGACTTGTAGGACTACAGTACATCTTGGGCAAGAGAATAAAAAGAGTATAGGGAAGTCAACACTTCGACAAGTCCTCGAAATCTGGCTGTATGCCAATTTTGAATACAGGCAATTACGCCTTCAAAATAAAGTGACTTTTGTGAAAATCAAGAAGTCCCTCGCTTCGCATTTTTCCGAGCTCCAGCGACAGTCCACTGCGCTCGACTGCAAGATAATCTGCAAGCTGCTGCCTTGAAAAAGGAATGTCAAATTCGTATTTGCCGAGGCGCTGTGCTTCTGCGGAAAGATAAGACATGATCTTTGCCCGTGTGGTGCGCTGCCCCATATGCGTGAGCTTTTCATTGAAACGCAGATTTTTTTCGGCAAGCTCGTCGAGGAGATTCCGGATGATCCGACTGTGGTGGGCACAGGCTGTTGGGCAAACATTCAGAATGCGCTTCACATCCAGGAACATTGCGATGACAGGCGTTTCCGTTATAACACCCACATTCAGTCTGGAGCCGGATGCGCAGGCAAATGCGGCAGCGAAAGTCTGTCCCGGTCCCGCTCTGGAAAGGATATTGCGGTTTCCCCAAATATCCTCCTGTATGATCAGAACGCTTCCTGACAGCACAAGGCCGATCGATTCTACTGTATCCCCGCTATGCAGCACGAAGGCTTCCTTTGGGAATTCCTCTTTTCTCGCATCAAGACAGGACAGCATAACTGCAAGCTCTTTTTCAGATATGCCTGAAAAAAGCTGAGATGCGCAAAGAACGGATAAAAAATCTTTCATAAAAATCCTTTTCGTTGAAAATTCAACCGACTTGTTGATTTGATTATATTACAATACGGGCGAAAAAGCAAGAAAGGTATGTGCCTTCACGGCAGGTGCCCCGAAACACGGAGGAAAACAATCCAGCGCACAAAGCCGTCAGGTATTGCGTCCGCTCCTGTTGCGGCGCAAAGCTGCTTATCGCCGCAGACTGCATCCCTCATGCTTCTGCCGCATTCCACAAGCGCTCCACAAAGAGACACATCACCTGCGTCGGCTGCCCCAAATTGGACAGCGCGGTTCATCCCCCGGCAGGTCGTGACCATTTCTACGGGCGGAAAAACACTTGAGCAAAGGACTGGAAATATAAGAAAGTGAGGATTTTAAGATGGATCGTAAAATGTTTTGTTTTCAATGTGAGCAGACGGCAGGCTGCACCGGCTGTACCGGAAAAGCCGGCGTCTGCGGCAAGACCGCCGATGTGGCAAAGCTTCAGGACGAGCTGACCGGTGCTCTGGTCGGGCTGTCGCGTGCGGCAGATAATGCTCCGGATGTGAACGAAGGCACATGGTGTCTGATGATCGAAGGACTGTTTACCACCATTACAAATGTGAACTTCAATGAAAAGACCATCCGGGAACTGATCGATCGGGTACACAGTGAAAAGGCGCGCCTTGTTCCTGACTGTTCTGGCTGTGCTTCCGCGTGCGGACGAACCGATGACTACGATATGGAGAAACTCTGGAACGCGCAGGAGGATATTCGAAGCCTCAAATCTCTCATTCTCTTTGGCGTGCGCGGCATGGCGGCTTATGCCCATCACGCCATGGTGCTGGGATACACCGACAATGAGGTGAACCGCTTTTTCGCCAAGGCGCTCTTTGCCATTGGAGAGGATTGGGGCATGGACGAACTTCTGCCCGTCGTGATGGAGGTTGGCGAGAAAAATCTCAAGTGCATGGCGCTTTTGGATAAGGCCAACACCGAAAGCTACGGAACGCCCATGCCTGTTACCGTTCCACTGACCGTGGAGAAAGGGCCGTTCATCATCATTACCGGCCACGATCTCCACGACCTGCAGCTGCTGCTGGAGCAGACCGAAGGCAAAGGCATCAACATTTACACGCACGGCGAAATGCTCCCCGCTCACGGCTATCCTGAACTGAAAAAGTATCCCCACCTCAAGGGCAATTTCGGCACGGCATGGCAGAACCAGCAGAAAGAATTTGC
>CAVFZY010000014.1:0-46502 GCA_963627135.1 Bacteroidaceae bacterium
AATAACTGCCTTCGTGTAGGTGGAACCTACGTCGCATCCGCCAAAGTATTTCATAGTATTTACTTCTCCTCCTGTTATATCTATGTTTTTTAGATTGTAAGGTGATCAGACGTTTTGTAAGGTGATCAGACGTTGTACTCGTAGTTCGGCTTGTTCATCTCATACGGCATCTTGGTCATGTCGCGGCGCGGCATGTTGTCGTAATGCTTTTTGAGGGTGGGCTCGACCACGTAGAACAGCAGCTTGCCGTCCAGGTCAAAGAAGAAAACGGCAAACAGCGCGGCGTTGACGCCAAGCGCCATGAGAAGAGCTTTCAGAATTTTTGCTTTCATTTCGTTTCCTCCTTCTAATTACCAAGTCATGGAGTCGTCGAACTCGAGCAGGGTCGGGTCGAGGGCTTCCTCGTGCATGACGGTGGTCATGTAATCATTGACGATCTGACGGATCTCCATGCGGGACACGGTACGGCTGTCGGGCAGCGCGTGCGGCATCCAGATGGCGTGAATGTTTCTCTCACGGAACTCATCCTCAAACAGACCGTGCATACCCTGAGCGCCCTTGCACTGCAGCTGGTCGTACATCATGATCATATCGCAGTTGAACTCCTCCATGTACTTCCAGCACTCGAAGAAGTGGTGCATGCCGCCGACGGCCATGCGGCGCATCGGCGCCCACATGTGATACTGTGCCATGTCGTCCAGACAGTGATCGTAGCTGTCGGTGCGGATGGTCATGTTGAACATCAGGGAGTCCATGTTCATGACAACATTCAGGCCCCAGCAGTTATACGCCCAGGTGCACCAGTTGGAGTAGTACAGCGGTGCGCAGGACCATGCCAGCACTCTGTGGCGGGTCTCCGGGAAGCTGTTGATCTTCTTCTTGACGCACTTGTTGAGGATCTTGCGGACGTGGCCGTCGACCTCGTGCCAGACCGGCAGATCACCGAACTGGGACTGATAGATACGGTACAGAGCCTGTGCAACGCCGTTGACCGGGTAGTAGTTGGTCTTGGCGGCGACATCCCACTTTTCCCACTCGAACTTCTGCAGCTCGTTCTGTGACTCAATGCACTTGACCAGAGAGTTCCAGTCAAACGGGATGCCGGTCTGCTCTTCGACAAACTTCCAGCACTGCTCGATCTCGTCGCGGCAATGCTTCTTGAGCAGCGGATCGTCAAACTGCATCGGCTGCGGCATGGCGAACAGCGGCTTGTCGAGGAACCAGTCCTGCAGGATGGAGGTGGCGACGGAAGCGTCGCAGGCCTCATTGGAGGTGACAACGATCGGCGCGTAGTCGGGCATGTCGTCAAGGACGAACAGGCCGGCTTCAGCCTGGCACATCGGGCACGGATCGCCCGGCAGACCAATGGACTGCACCGCGTCGATGTAGTTGAGAACGGTATGGCTGTTGACGTGGCAGGTGACGAAGTACGGGATCATCTCCATCGGGACGTTCGTCAGCTTGCCGTGCCAGGGATAGAACACGCCGCCCCAGACGGTTTCGTTGTGGGCAACGTTGTGATGCCATCTGTGGTTCTTCTTGCCGCCGTGGAGGTTGGCGTCGGAGGAGAACATACGCTGGAACTGGAAGATGGTCGCGTTGGCCATGCCGCGGTAGTGCCACGCGGAGGCCTTCAGGCCCTCGCCGCGCAGACCTTCCATGCCGCGGTCGAACCAGTGCAGAACCGGCAGGTAGGTCTGGCCGACCCAGCGGTAGCGCCACACGCCCTTTGCGAAGTTGATGATGCCGCCGTAGCGGACAACGTCCATGACCATGTGCGCGTAGTTGTACAACCAGATGTTGTAGAAGTAGTACATGGTGTCAGGGAAGCCACGCCACTCTCTGTGCTTGTACAGACCGGTCTTGTCAATGTAGAGATCGCCCAGGCGGCGCTCCTGATGGGGCTTGCCGTACCAGAAATCGTGGGCAAGTGCTTTCATATCGTATTTCATTATTTGCCCTCCTGAATCTTCTTGATTTCAATGCTCTCGACGAAGGCCTGGAAGCGGGTACGCAGCTGGCCGGAGGCGCCGTTGATGTATTCCTTTTCGATGGAGCAGACCGGGTAGCCAAAGTCACGCGGCATGACGATGGTATCGATCGTGCGCTCGTAGCTCCAGTATTCGCAGAACTTGTTGGAGGCAACGATGATGCCGTCAGCCTTGTATTCCTTGGCGAGGTCGGCCAGACGCTGCTTGCGCTCACGCATGATATCCTGCGGCATGAAGCGCGGGCAGTTGCTGGTCTCAAGATAGTGGCGGGCGATCGCGGTCAGCGGCTTCTCACCTTCCTTGACTTCGATGGGAGCGCGGGACTCCACAGCACCGTAGCAGTGACGGTCGCAGACGACTTCGGCACCGCAGCCTTCGATCAGCTTGGTGAACTCGGGGTCATCGTTCTCGGAGCCGGCCAGAACGACCTTGCAGCGGAACGGGCTCTTCTTGTCGGGCTTGCGGTTTTTGAGTTCCTTGGCCGTTTCCTTCAGCATCGGGAGGATCAGTTCCTTCGGGCAGACCAGCGAGCAGAGCTGGATGACCTGGAACTCATAGCCCGTGATGGTCGGGTTGTCGAGCTTGCGGTAATCGCCGATCTCGTTGATGACCGCGCTGATCTCGTTGTGCAGGTCGATGGCCTTCATGAGCGCCTCGTCGGAGATGTCGATGCCGAATTTCTCGTGCAGCGGATCGAGGACGTGGGCCTGAAGCTGGCCTTCGTAGTGCTCAATGCTGTTCTGGTTTCTCTTGAACGGCACGTCGGTGAACGTCACGAAGAAGTCTGGATTCTGGATGACGTCCATGTAGCCAAGGTGCTCCTGGAAACGGCAGGTGACCGTGCAGGTCTCGGTGCCGAAATCAGCATCCAGGAAGTTGTAGCCGCCTTCGAGTGCGCGCTCGAAGAGGCTGCGGCCATAATGGCAGGTACGGCTGGACATGTAATATGTAGCCATGTCCGGAGAAGTGCATTTCGGCGCTCTCAGACGGACTGCAAAGCAGCCGGGCAGGTCGAGCAGAACCTCAGGCATGAAGTAGCAGGTGTAACCCAGTGCTCTCTTGCCGTCTGCCTTCCCTTGCCGGACCAACTCGTTGTTGGCCTCCTGGAGCAGGTTTTCAAATGCGATCAGGTGTTTCAAGTCTCTCATGTGCAAGCCCCCTTAAAATTTTTCGCATTCAACAACAGACTTTGTATGATTTGACATTCCGGTTTATGAAAACCCGACAAAAATGCTTGGATATATGCGCGGTTACCAGACAGCTTTGCCGATGGGGATATCTGCTCATACACCTGAAGTATAGCGGATTTGTTGTTAATTGTCAAACAAAATATCCGTCTGAGGGGGATTTCTTTTGTTCAAATTTTCGTTGTTTTCCTGCGATTTTTTCACATTGTTTGTGGAATTTGTTCAGTAACCGGACACGCTTCCGTGTGGTGTCCGAAAAGAAAATTTTTTGCCGCAAAAACAAAACGGCACAGAAGAATGCTTCTGTGCCGTTTCGCTTTGTTTTGTTGAGGGGTGAGGATAAAATGAAAAAGGATTGCTTGCTTCTGCATAAAAGAATATCGGGACAATATTACAGAAGCAAGGCAAAAAGTATTTCCAATTTATTAAGTTTCCGCTCAGTCCAGATAAATCCCCCAGAGCACATCCGGATCCGCACAGGAAAACGGGCGGTAAGCGGCCAGTGCCTGCGCGCCGTTGGGCCGCTGAACGCACAACTGCGCATCCGTCGCACCGAAGGCTGTGAGCAGTGCCTGAACGGCCGGCAAAGCGTCCGTACCCAATAGCTCCTTGACGAGAAGCAGATCCCCGTCCCGCTCCACGACAGCGCAGCCGCTGGCGATGCGCACCAGCGCACCGCCGCACATATCACAGAGATCTGCCTGAAATGCCAGCAGCGCCGCTGACAGCTCTACGTGCGCGCTGCCTTGCAGCGCCAGCTCCCGCAGCGCGGCGTATTCCTGCGCGTTGACCTGCTTGACATCCGGTAGGCACTGCATATCCGGCTCGCGTGTGATGTGCAGCCGCTCGCCCCGGGCGGTCTGCGTGGTGCCCATAACCGACTGATACCAGGCGTACAGGGAGGCTTCCGCGGGGAGCGTATAGAATACACAGCCGCTCGCGTCCGCATCGGCGGCAAAGCGCCGCATCAGCGCCGACGCATAGCCGTGCCCCTGCTGCGCCGGATCGGTGGAGACCGCATAGACATAGGCGCAGGGAAGAATGCGGCCGTCAGGCGTATGCAGCTGGCCGTCCAGCAGATGCGCGGCCGTGGCAACGTTCCCGTCCGCCTCGACCACCCAGGCGGCAGTTTCCGGCGGGAAGCGGTGATAAAACGTGCCGATCAGCTCTGGCGGGTCGCCAAAGGCCGTCTGCCAGAACCGGGCCAGCGCCGGCAGGTCCGCTGCGGCTGCGCGGCGGATACGCACATCAGGCATCGGGATACACCTCCGGGCAGCGCGCATAGATCTCCCGCTGAAGCGTCTTGAGATCGACGAACGTCTCCGGCCGCTTGCTCGGGTCGCGCAGCAGGGCGGAAGGGTGATAGATCGCCATACAGCGCCGGCCGTTCACATCAAACCACTGTCCGTGCTCGCGCGTGATGCGAAACGGGTCTTTGACGAGCGCGGTCGCGGCGATACGGCCGAGGCAGATGATGATCGCCGGATCGACGAGTGCGATCTGCCGCTGCAGCCATTCGCCGCAGCATTTCTGTTCCACGAACTGCGGGTCGCGGTTGTGCGGCGGGCGGCATTTGACAATGTTGGCGATGTAGACCTTTGTCCGGTCGAGATAGATCATTTCGAGCATATCGTCGAGCAGTTTGCCGGCCGGGCCGACAAATGGCAGGCCCTGCAGGTCTTCCTGTTCGCCGGGGCCTTCACCGATGAGCATGATGCGTGCGTCCTCGGCACCGTCGCCGAATACGAGATGGTGCCGCGTCTCACCGAGGCCGCAGCGCCGGCACTGCGCACACGCCTGCTTGAGTTCTGTCCAGGCTTCGTTCATGCGTTCTGGCTCCTTTTCCTTAGATAAACCGGCTTTTTGCAGCCGGTTCGGCAAAAATCTATTGTAATGTAGCGTCAAACGTATTATAATACCCCGGTATGAAAATAACAACTGTAACCTGTCTGTAACCAGTCTGCGCGGCGCGGGGTGATCCCGCCGTGCCGGACGTCACAATATTTTGAATGAAATTTGGTGCTTTGAATGGATTTTCAGGATTATCTGGTTCCCGGAAAAACCGGGCTGCTGATCGGTATCGGCGGCGTGTCCATGTCGCCGCTGGCAGAGGTGCTGCACGGCGCCGGGCTGGACATCCGCGGCTCGGACATGTGCGAGAGCGACAATACGCTCACGCTGCGCGAGCGCGGCATTCCGATCCACATCGGTCACAGCGCTGCCAATGTCACGGATGATATTGAGTTCGTGATCCGCACGGCCGCCGTGCATGACGACAACCCGGAGGTGCACGAGGCGCACCGCCGCGGCATCCCGGTCTTTGAGCGGACGCAGGCGTGGGGTGCGCTCATGCGCGGCTACCCGAACGCGCTGTGCATTTCCGGCACGCACGGCAAGACGACGACGACGTCCATGTGCACGCACATCATGATGGCGGCGGAGAAGGACCCAACCGTCATGATCGGCGGCACGCTTCCGCTGCTGCATGCCTGCCACCGTGTCGGCAAGGGCAATACGATCATCATGGAGTCGTGCGAGTACTATAACTCGTTCCTTGCCCTCAATCCGACGATCGCCGTGATCCTGAATATTGAGGCGGATCATCTGGACTTTTTCAAGGATATCGAGGATATCAAGCACTCGTTCCGTCTGTTTGCCGAGCGCGTTCCGGCCGAGACCGGCACCGTGATCGCAAACTGCGACGATGCCAACACCATGGACGCTCTGCGTAGGATCGAGCGCAAGGTCATCACCTTCGGTCTGAGCCCGAAGGCGGACGTGTACGCCGAGAACATTGTGCACCGCGGCTCTTCGTCCGAGTTTGATATTTATCACCGGGGAAATCTTTTTTCCCATGTGACGATTCATGTTCCGGGCATCCACAACGTGCGCAACGCGCTCGCGGCCACGACTGCGGCCATTGTGCTCGGCGTCAGTCCGAACGCAGTCAAGTACGGTCTTGCCGGTTTTGAAGGTGCCGGCCGCCGATTTGACTATAAGGGCAAGTTCCAGGGTGCGGATCTGTATGACGATTATGCACACCACCCGAGCGAACTGCGCGCGCTGCTCGACGCGGTCGATACGCTCGACTATCAGCGCACGATCGTCGTGTTCCAGCCGCACACCTACAGCCGCACGGCCAAGCTCTTCAACGACTTTGTCGAGCAGCTCCGCCGCCCGACGATCGTCTATCTGGCGGAGATCTATGCTGCGCGTGAGAAAAACACTATCGGCATTTCTTCGGCTGATCTGGCCGCGCAGATCCCGGGTGCGAAGTTCTACCCGACGTTTGCGGAGATCGAGGCCGAGCTGCGCCGCATTGCCCGCCCGGGCGATATTATCCTGACTGTGGGCGCCGGTGATGTGTTCCGCATTGGTGAGCACCTCCTGCATCCGGTGGACAACAAGGATTAAGTCCACGCGGTTGGAAGCGAATTTCATCAAAAGCTGTCGGTTTTCGGCCGGCAGCTTTTTTGCGCCCAAAAGCAAACGATTCCTGCACAAAGACATTTACTGCGACAGCGGGGAATGACAGTTTTCATAACGATAGAAATTTATAATTTATGTAAACTGTTTTGCGTCAGGAGGAACCACTATGCATGTCAAGATTGCGGGGCACGACCGGCCGGTGCGTGCACCCGGCACCTTGCCGAGCCCGATCGGGCTGCTGCCGGCAAGCGAAAATGCCAAATGGGTCGGTATGCTCGTCAGCTTTGCGCTCGGGCTGATCCTGTCAACGGCGCATATTGCCGGGGCGCCGGCGCCGTTCGGGTTGGCGTTTCTGGCGGCCATGGGGTATGGTTCCGGCGGCGCACTGTGCCTTGTCGGCTGCGCACTTGGCTACTTTGCGGCGTTCGGCGTTGCGACCGGCACACAGCTTGCGGCTGGCTGCTGTCTGACGTTTTTGACGGCATATTTCCTGCGCAGCCATCCGTTTGTGCAGACACGCTGGTATCCGCCGGCCGTCTCCGCGGCGGCTTACATACTGACGCGGCTGGTGCTGTATCTGCTCACGGGCGGCCTGTCGCTGCTGCTGGTGTCCCGAATGGCGCTGTTTTTGCTGCTATGCGCCGCGTCGGCCTATGGATTTGACGATCTGCTGCGCGCGCAGGAGCCGCGCACGGTCAATGCGGAGATCTGCCGCAATGTCTCGACCGTGTTTTTGCTGGCGTGCCTGCTCATGGGCGTGAACAACCTGCTGCTGTTTGACACGCTGTCGGTCGGCCGGGCGCTCTCGGTGCTCATTTTGCTCATCCTCAGTGGGACGGGCGGTGCGCTGTGCGGGGCGTCGGCCGGGCTCATCCTTGGCATTGCCATGGACGTAGCCGCCGGTGCAGGCGTTCTGTTCTCGGTCGTCTATGCCGCTGCCGGGCTGCTGTCCGGGCAGTTTTGCAAGCATCGGCGCGGGTTTTATCTGCTCATTTTTGCGGCCGCGTACCTGCTGGCGCTGTTTTGCATCCCCCTTCCGGAGCTGCGCATCGCTGCGGGTGTGGAGCTGGCGCTCGCCGTCGGCGCGTACCTGGTGATCCCGAAAAAGTTCGTGGTAGCGGTCGGCGCATTTTTGCAGCCGTTGCGCGGCGGGAGCGGGGAGTCCGGTCTGCGCCGCTATGTCGCCGCGCGCGTCGGCGGCGTAGCGCATGCGTATCAGCAGCTGCATGACACGGCAAGTCAGGCGGTCTCTACCGCAGAAAATGACGCCGATGTTGCAAAAGTGTTTGACCGCGCGGCCGACCGTGTCTGCTGCCGGTGCAAACTGCAGCAGGAGTGCTGGACGCGCCGGGCGCTCGATACGCTCAATATCATGAACGATGCCACACGGAGCATTCAGGCGCGCGGCCGACTGCTGCCGGAGGATTTTCCACCGTATTTTCGTGACCGCTGCGTCCATCTGCACGAGTATACCGAGGTCGTCAATGGGGAGCTGCGTCTGCGCGCTTACCGGCAGCGGATGCAGGAAACGCTACAGGAAAACCGCACCGTGCTCTGGGAGCAATACGCCGACTTTGCGCAGGTGCTCACGAATGTCTCGCGCGAGCTCGACAGCAGCTACGGCGCCGACCCGCTGGCGGAGCAGCGCCTGATCCGCTGGCTTCGCACCATCGGCGTGGAAGCGGACGCGGCCGTGTTCCGCGAGAGCACGGGCCGCCTGCGCGTGACGATCGACAGCCGCTATCTGCGCCCACTGCTGGAACTGCCGGACTATCTGGACAAGCTCTCGGCAACATTGGGTGTGCGGCTGTGCATGCCGGAAAACGCCGCGCGTGACGACAGCCTGCTCCTGCTCGAGGCAGAGCCGCTGGCAGTTTCCGTCGGCATTGCGTCTATGCGCAAGAAGGGGGAAACGGTCTCCGGCGACCGCGGTACCTATTTCAAGACGGACGCAGGGCAGCTGTGCGTGATCCTGTCCGACGGCATGGGCTGTGGCGAGACGGCGGCCGACGGCAGCATCAGCACGGTCGGCATGCTGGAGGAGTTTTTGCGCTCCGGCGTCAGTCCGGCGCTGGCGATGAAGCTGCTCAACTCCGCCATGCTCCTGCGCGATGGGGAGAACTGGGGCTATGCCACTGTCGATCTCATGTGCATGAACCTATTCACCGGTGAAGCGGATTTTTATAAATACGGCGCCGCGCCGACATATGTCAAGTCCGGCGGCGCGCTCAAAAAGCTGCGTTGCACGTCCTTTGCGCCCGGACTCGAGCAGGAGAGCGGCAAAGCGCCGGACGAGCTGCACATGCATCTTAAGCCCGGCAGCGTGGCCGTGATCGCGAGCGACGGCGTTGTATCCGATGGGCACGATGCCTGGCTGCGCAGGCTACTGAGCGATTCGGACGACAGGGATATGAAAACGCTGGCGGGCAGCGTCGTGCGCGCGGCGATCCGCGAATACGGACGCAGCGATGACATGACCGCCCTGGCGGTAAAAGTGGAGGTGCGCAGTTGATGAGACGAAAGAACAAGCCCATCCGCCGACCGGACGCCGTGCAGCCGCTCCACCTGCCGGCGGACGCGGGCGAGATCGCCTTTGCCCACGGCGTTTCGCGCCGCGTTGTCGTGGTCGATGCAGCCGAAAGTCCGCTGTTCGAGCAAATCATTTATATTGTGCGTGATGATGCTGCCAGCGGCGGTGTCACGGCAGCAGATCTTGTGCAGCAGGCGCGGGATGCCGTCAGTCGTGTGCCGACAGTGCCTGCGCCCCGTCAGCGGCCAAAATCCTACACCGGTCTGCTGATCTGGTTGTGCTCTGTCGCCGGTATGCTGGCGGCAGGCATCGGCTACTGCCTGTACTGCGGCTGGTGAGCGGATGAATTTCCAACGACCCGGAGGACTGTGTGTCCCCCGGGTCGTTTTCTGCGGAAAAACCGGTTGTCAACGCTTGACGAAAGTGTTAGAATAAAGCGCCTGAAACGATTTTTACAGCGGGAGGTTACCTTATGAGCACGATCAAAGACCTGAGCCTGGCACCGTCCGGCGAGCGGAAGATTCGCTGGGTGGAAGCGCACATGCCTGTTTTGCGCGATATTGGCAGCGATTTTGCGCGGGAAAAGCCGTTTGCCGGTCTGAAGATCGCGCTCTCCGTGCATCTGGAGGCCAAGACGGCCTACCTGTGCCGCGTGCTCGAGATGGGCGGCGCGGAGATGCACGTCACTGGTTCCAACCCGCTGTCCACGCAGGACGATGTTGCCGCGGCGCTGGCGGCGAAGGGCATGGACGTGCACGCGGTCTACGGCTGCACGGACGAGGAATACCAGGCGCATCTGCGCAGTGTGCTCTCCGTTGGTCCGAACATTATCATTGATGACGGCGGCGATCTTGTGCACCTGATGCACACGGAGTTCACGGATCTCATCCCGCAGGTCATCGGCGGCTGCGAGGAGACGACGACTGGCATCCACCGCCTGCGGATCATGGACCGCGCCGAGACACTGCGCTTCCCGATGATCATGGTCAATGACGCCGACTGTAAGCACCTGTTTGATAACCGCTACGGTACGGGCCAGTCCGTGTGGGACGGTATCATGCGCACGACGAACCTCGTTGTCGCCGGCAAGTACGTGGTCGTGAGCGGCTATGGCTGGTGCGGCAAGGGTGTGGCCCTGCGTGCGAAGGGCCTCGGCGCGAAAGTCATCGTGACCGAAGTTGACCCCATCCGGGCGCTCGAGGCCGTCATGGACGGCTACGAGGTCATGCCGATGATGGACGCTGCCGCCATCGGCGACATTTTTGTGTCCGTCACGGGCTGCAAAGACGTCATCACGCTCGAGCATTGCGAGCGGATGAAAGACGGCGCGATCGTCTCCAACGCTGGGCACTTCAATGTCGAGATCGACATGGAGGCGCTCAATCGCTGCGCGGATGAAATCTATGAGGCGCGGCACAATATTGATGCTTACCGTCTGCCGAACGGCAAGACGATCTACGTTATTGCGCAGGGCCGGCTGGTCAATCTGGCGGCAGGTGACGGGCACCCGGCGGAGATCATGGATATGAGCTTTGCCGTGCAGGCCATGAGCGCGGAGTATCTCGTGCGCACACGCGGCCAGCTGAAGCCGGGCGTCGTGTCGGTCCCCGCAGAGATCGATGAGAACATTGCGCGCCGCAAGCTCAAGGCCATGGGCGTTTCCATTGACAGCCTGAGCTGCAGCCAGAAAGAATACCTGAACGGTTAATCCTTTGAGACCGGATGGAAAGGAGGGGCAGGGAGATGGACGATCAGAACCGGGAATACGAAGATTACGAGGCGCTGCACGACGAACTCTTTGCACTTCTGGATCAGCACCGGATGAAGGCGCTGAGCCAAAAGCTCGGCGAGATGAACGAGTTTGATATTTCCGAGTTCCTCGGTGAGTTGTGGGAGGACAATCCGCAGCGGATGGCCATGGTGTTCCGCATCCTGTCCAAGGAGATCGCGGCGGCCGTGTTTGCCAACCTCGAGGTCGAGGAGCAGGAAACGATCATCAACTCCATCACCGATACGGAGCTCGCCGGCATCATCGAAGAGCTGTATGTCGACGACGCCGTTGACATGATGGAGGAACTGCCGGCCAACGTCGTCAAGCGTGTCATGCGCACGGCGACACCCGCCACGCGCAACCTCATCAATCAGTACCTGAAATATCCCGAAAACTCTGCCGGCAGCATCATGACGGCCGAGTTCGTGGACCTGAAAAAATACATGAGCGTGCGCGAGGCATTTGCCCGCATCCGCAAGATCGGCGAGGACAAGGAGACGATCTACGTCTGCTATGTCACGTCGGCCAAGCGCAAGCTCGAGGGCGTTGTCACGGTCAAGGATCTGCTGCTGTCGGATGATGATGTGATCCTCGAAGACATCATGGACACGAATGTTATCTATGCCTCTACGACCGACGATCAGGAAGAAGTCTCGGATATGATCTCCAACTATGACCTGATCGCGATCCCGGTCGTGGATAAGGAAGGCTGCCTTGTCGGTATCGTCACGGTTGACGATATCATCGACGTCATGGAGCGGGAGGCAACGGAAGACATCGAAAAGATGGCCGGTATCACGCCGTCCGACAAGCCCTACTCCCGCACGAGTGTTGTGGACATCTGGAAAAACCGCATCCCATGGCTGATGTTTCTCATGCTCTCGGCAACGTTTACCGGCATGATCGTCACGCATTTTGAGGATGCGCTGGCGACGCAGGTCGCGCTTGCATCGTTCATGCCCATGCTCATGGGCACGGGTGGCAACTCCGGCAGCCAGTCATCCACGGCGATCATCCGCAGCCTGTCGCTGGGCGACACCTCCCCTTCGGACGCGCTGCGCGTGATCTGGAAGGAACTGCGCGTCGCGTTTTTGTGCGGCGTTTCGCTGGCGGCGGCCAACTTTATCAAGATGCTGCTCGTTGACCGGCTGCTGCTGGGCAACACCGCCGTCACAATGCCGGTCGCAGCTACCGTCTGCTGCACGATCGTGTTTGTGGTCATGTTCGCAAAGGTCGTGGGCAGTCTGCTGCCGATGATCGCGGAAAAGATCGGCGTCGATCCGGCTGTCATGGCAAGTCCGCTCATTTCGACGATCACGGACGCCGTGTCGCTGCTGATCTATTTTTCCATTGCAAAAATGTTCCTGCATTTTTGACCCGCATACTGCAACGCCCCCGGGGAAACCGGGGGCGTTTTTCCGTAGAAAAGCACTTGCATAATACGCGGAAAATCATTATAATAAAGTGTCATATTTTGCGTATGACCACACTCACGAAACAGCGAGGTGCGCTATGAAAACAAGCTTGAAAAGAGTGATGACGGCGCTGCTTGCCGCCGTCCTGCTGGCCACTGCCCCCTGTGTGCCGGCCTTCGGCGCGCAGACGTATTACATCAATGACGGTGATAACACACTGGCACTGGCGGATGCTTATGCCATCGGTGCGGACGGCAGTACGGCGAAGCTGCCGGAGCGCGGCGTTTATGCCGCCACGGCGAGCGGCACGCAGCTGCTCGGCAGCAGCGAATATGAAAATGAGCAGCCCAATATTCCAAACGGCATCGTCCGCGTCGGTCTGGCGTTCGGCTCGATGGCGCTGGATGTGGTCCATCTGCAGATCAAGACCGGCTCTGGCTTCGCGTTCGGGTATTATGACTCCGAGCGTGTGTTTCAGTCCGTCGGCTCCACGGCCGAGAGCGCTGTTGCCGTCGTCGCGGATACGAACGTCACGGTTGGGGACAGTACCTTCGGCGCTTATCATGTCCAGCTTGCTACCGCCTATGCAAGCTTTGATGCGGCGGAGGCGGCCGCCCGTGACCACGGCGGCTATCCGGTGTTCTATAATGGGGCTTACTATGTCCGCGTCGGCAGCTATACGACTATGGAAGCGGCGTCAAATTCGGCGGCAACGGCCTATGGCTCCGTTGTCTCCGGCGGCGCGCGCAGTGTGCTGGTCGTGAAAGCCGGTACAGATCAGATTCTATTCGGCTTCGACTGTGGCTCGACCTATTCGCTCTCGCTGGCTCCGCAGAGCGGCAGCGGCGCTGCCATTACACAGGTGGCCGAGTGCAAGGACCGCAGCGGCACCCGTTCGTGCACGTATTACGGCGATTTTCAGTTTACCCGCCTCAGCACACAGGATCCGCAAAAGCTTACGCTGGTGAATTTCGTCGGTCTGGAGTCCTATGTCAAGGGCGTCACGCCGTATGAAATGAGCAGCGGCTGGCCGCTTGAGGCGCTCAAGGCACAGGCGGTCTGCGCGCGTACCTATGTTGCTTCGCATATGAACAGTTCGCCGGCCAACGGCTTTGATGTCACGGGGACGACGACCAGTCAGGTCTACTACGGCACGCTGGATGCCTCTGCCGACAGCGACCGCGCCGTGGACGAAACGGCTGGGAAGTTCGTCCGCTATGAGGGCAAGCTCTGTGAGACGTTTTATTTCGCGGCAGACGGCGGCGCGACTGAGGACTCCGAGAATGTCTGGGTGACGGCGGTGCCGTATCTGCGCGGCGTTGTCGACCCGTATGAGAAGGACATCGACTTTTACTGCAAGAGCTGGAGCACGTCCATCTCCCGCATGGCCGTCGGGGACGTCTCCATCACCTGTACGCCCATCGGCAACGCCATGACCGTGACGGTCGGGGACAAGACCTACAGCAAAGACGGCGTGCGCACGTTCCTGACAAGTGTCTGCGGCCTGCGCTATAACAGCCGCCACTTCACCGTGGAGTATGACGCCGCCTCGGATGCTTATTCTGTCGTCGGCGGCGGCTATGGTCACAACTGCGGCATGAGCCAGTGGGGCGCCAAGGCCATGGCGGAGGTCCACGGCAAAACCTATGAGGAGATCATCAGCTTTTATTATACCGGAGCATACGTAGCATGAAAAAATCGGATTTCTATTTTGACCTGCCGGAGGAACTCATCGCGCAGACGCCGCTCGAGCGCCGTGATGCCTCCCGGCTGCTGACGCTGGATAAAACGACCGGTGTCGTTGCTCACCATCACTTTTACGAGCTGCCGCAGTTTCTGCGCCCGAACGACTGCCTTGTGCTCAACGATTCGCGTGTGCTCCCGGCGCGCCTGCTCGGCCACCGCAGCACCGGAGGCGCAGTCGAGGTGCTGCTGCTGCGCGACCTCGGCGACGGCAAGTGGGAGTGCCTGACTCGCCCGGGCCGCAAGACCCAGCCCGGCACTGCGCTCTCGTTTGGCGACGGGGAGCTGACCGCCACGGTTGTCGATGCGATTGCTGACGGCAACAAGATCGTGCAGTTTCACTATGACGGTATCTTTCTGGAGGTGCTCGAGCGGCTGGGTAAAATGCCGTTGCCGCCGTATATTAAGGCGGAGCTGCAGGACCAGGAACGCTATCAGACGGTTTATTCCCGCGAGCTCGGCAGCGCCGCCGCGCCGACGGCCGGCCTGCATTTCACGAAGGAACTTCTGCAGCAGATCGCGGACATGGGCGTGAAGATCGGCTACGTCACGCTGCACGTCGGCCTCGGCACGTTCCGGCCCGTCAAGGAGGACGAGATCGAGGATCACCCGATGCACTCGGAGTTTTGCATCATCCCGGAGGAAACGGCGCGCATGGTCAACGAGACGAAGGCCAATGGCGGCCGCGTCATCTGCATCGGCACGACGTCTTGCCGCACGGTCGAGAGCTTTGCCGCCCCGGACGGAACACTCCACGCGCAGTCCGGCTGGACGGACATTTTCATCTATCCCGGCTACAAATTCAAGTGCATGGATGCGCTCGTCACGAATTTCCACCTGCCGGAGAGTACGCTCATCATGCTCGTGTCGGCGCTGGCCGGGCGGGAGCACATCCTCAACGCATACAAAATTGCCGTCGAAAGCCGCTACCGGTTCTTCTCGTTTGGAGATGCAATGTTCATTGCGGATGGACTTGAAGCTGGCAACACTAAGTAAGCAAGCGAAAAAACAGGCTCGCGATCGCGAGCCTGTTTTTTTGCTGTATCTGTTCAGTTTTGTGCAGCTTCAAATGTCTGCTGCAGATCGGCGATGATATCGTCGGGGTCTTCCAGACCGACTGCCAGACGGATCAGACGATCCGAGAAGCCGGCGGCCTCAATCTCTTCTTTCGTGCACATGGAGTGCGTCATGGAAGCGGGGTGCTGGATGAGCGTCTCGCAGTCGCCGAGGCTGACGGCCAGCGCGCACAGGTGTACGTTGTTGAGCACTTTCTTGGCTTCCTCAAAGCTGCCCATCTCGAAGGAGACAACACCGCCGAACTGCGTCATCTCGCGGATGGCTACGGCGTGATCGGGATGGTTCTCCAGACCGGGATAGAATACCTTCTGCACATACTTGGAGCCGGCAAGAAAGTTTACTACTTTCTGCGTATTCGTGCAGACGGCGTCCATACGGACCTTGAGCGTCTTGAGACCGCGGAGGATCAAAAACGCCTCCTGCGGCCCAAGCACCGCGCCCGTGATATCCTTGAGACCGACCATGCGGATCTTGTCCATGACTTCCTTGCGCGCCACCGAGAAGCCTGCGACCACATCACCGTGGCCGTTGAGATATTTGGTCGCGCTGTGCACGACGATATCTGCGCCCAGCTTCAGCGGCTGCACCAGCAGTGGTGTGGCGAAGGTGTTGTCCACAATGACGAGACAGTCCCGATTCTGCGCATGCGCGTAGGCTGCGACGGCGGCGATGTCTGCGACCTTCATGCTCGGATTGGCATGGTTTCAAAGTAGACGACCTTCGTATCCGGGTGAATGGCCGTTTTTACCTGCGCCATGTCCGTCATGCCGATGCTGTCGGCATGGATACCGAAACGCGGCAGAGTCTCGTGGATGAGCGCGAACGTGCAGCCGTAGAGCGTCTTGTCCGCTACGAGGTGATCGCCGCAGCTGAGCAGCGACAGCAGTGTGGCGGAGATGGCGCCCATGCCGGACGAGAACGCCGTGCAGTCCTCACCGCCCTCCAGCAGCGCGATTTTCTGCTCGAACTGGCTGGTGGTGGGGTTGCCGAGACGGGAATAGATGTAGCCGCTCTCCTGACCGGCTAAGCGGCGGCCACCCTGCTCGGCGGAGTCAAAGACGAAGGCGGAGGTCTGGAAGATCGGCGTCGACAGGGCTCCAAAGTCGTTGTGCACATGGTTGCCGTGGACGACGACCGTCGCGGAAGCGTAGGTTTTCTGAGCCATGATGATGTTTCCTTTCTTTTTGATTTCCTGAAAAAGTTTTTTCAAACGTCACAATATATGGTATGATTCCCTTATAACACACACGGTATTCGGCTGCAACTGTTTGCTGCCGGGAAGTGAAGTGGTACAGTCGAAAAAGTGTACCGGAACAGTGGGTGAGCGGATGAAGCAATTTGAATTGAACAGGGACGGCGGTGAAAGCCTGTATCAGCAGATCTATTCTGAGCTGCGTGCGCAGATCTTTTCCGGCGAGATTGCAGCCGGACAGCCGCTGCCGTCGTATCGGTTTATGAGCCGGAAATATCAGGTCAATGTTGCCACGGTGGAAAAGGCGTATGATCTGCTGGAGGCCAACGGTTATATCCGCCGCTGCCAGGGCAGCGGGTGTCATGTCCTGCCGCTGGATAACTTTGAGTTTTTTGCCGATGGTGTGGTGCTCGACAGTTTTCAGGCCGGGCAGTCGGAGGATGGGCCGGTCTATGATTTTGCCACCAGCACGCCGCTGGCAACGCAGGAGGAGACACGGCAGTTTGTCGCGCTGGCCGATGTGCTGGCGCAGCAGCGGCCGGAAGTGCTCCTGCGTTATCCGCCGATACGCGGTGCACCTGCGCTCACGCAGGCATTGCGGCAGTATCTGGCTGCGCGCGGTATAGCGGCTGCGGATGAGGACATTCTGGTCGTCAACGGCAGCCAGCAGGGCATCGACCTCATCTGCAAGGCGCTTGTCGGTAAGAACACGGTCGTGCTTGCAGAGGACCCAAGCTATTCAGTCGCGCTGCATTGTTTTCAGCGCGCCGGTGCGCGTGTGGTGACCGTTCCGCTGCTGGCGGACGGGCCGGATATGGACGCCGTTCGCGCCGTGATCGACCAGACACACATTGATTTTTACTATACGATGACGCAGTTCCAGTGCCCGTCGAATGTCTGCTGGAGCGAGTGCAAACGTCGGGAGTTGCTGGCGCTGGCGCGGGAAAACAGCTTCACGATCGTCGAGGATGACTGCCTGGGCGATCTGGCGTTTGACGGCCGCCCGCGCCAGACACTGCGTGGTCTGGATGGCGGCGATACCGTGCTGTACCTGAACTCGTTTTCCAAATCACTTGTGCCGGGCTTGCGCCTCAGCTATCTGCTCGTTCCGGGGCAGTTTGAAAAGCGGCTGATCCTTGCAAAATTCAATGCCGATATTGCAAGCCCCGCGCTCCTGCAGGAGATGCTGGCACTGTATCTTCGACGCAGGCTATATGCAGCGCATCTGGAGCAGCTGGTCAAGCAGTATGCGCTAAAGCGTCGCTGCATGGCGCAGGCGATCCTGGATGCGAGGCATCTGTCTCTTCCATATCCGGAGCAGGCGGGCGGCGTGTTTTTCTGGGTGCAGATCCCGAACGCCGTGGACGCCGTTCTGCTCTGGAAGCGGCTGCGCCTGCAGGGCGTCAAGCTCATGCCGGGCACGGTGTTCAGCCTGACCGGCGGCGCGCTGCATTTCCTTCGCCTGAGCTATGTCGGCTGCCCGCTGAAGCAGATCCCGGAGGGCATTCACTTCATTGAACGGGAAATCGACTGGCTGCTGGAGCACCAAGCGGCGGGAATTTAGTTGGGGTATCTTATTGCGTATTTTGTGAACAAACATAGCGTCTTTTGTGAACGTTAGCACTCAGCGCTTGACAGTGCTAAAAAGCGTGCTATGATAAAGACGATCGATGAGAGAGGGCCTCCAGAGGGCCTCCGGAGATCAGGCATTGTTGTACAAACGGTAACAGAGTTCGCCAACGCGTGGAGTTTTTCCCCAGCGCCTACGAAAGGTATGAATGGAGGAATGACTTATGTTGCCGAGCATTTTTTGTGAAAACCTGTTTGATGATTCGCTGTCCGATTTCTTTGATTTCGGCCGCATGATGCCGCAGGTCAGCAGTGAGCTGTATGGCAAGCACGCCAGAAATCTGATGAAGACCGATGTCCGCGAACTGGACGGCTCGTACGAGCTGGACGTGGACTTGCCGGGCTTCAAGAAGGATGAAGTGACGGTTGATCTGCAGGACGGTTACCTGACGATCAGCGCTGCCAAGGGCTTGGACAAGGACGAGCCCAATCAGAAGGGCAAGTTCCTGTGCCAGGAGCGTTACGCCGGTTCCATGAGCCGCAGCTTCTACGTCGGTGACGATGTGGAATCGGCAGATGTTTCCGCGAAGTTCGAGGATGGCATTCTGAAGATCAGCGTCCTGAAGGCTGCGCCCAAGGAGCTTCCGAAGCACACCACCATCGCGATCGAGTAACACGCAGCAATGCACAAGCGCCCCGGCCGAAACGGTCGGAGCGCTGCTCGTATAACGTCGAAAGCTCCGCTCTGTATTCAAGAGCGGAGCTTTTCTGCGCATTTGACTGGAAAAACCGCACTGTATATACTGTATATACTGGACTTGCTTTAACATCCGTTTAAAAATCCCATCCGGCTTCTTGATATACTCAATGCGAGGTGAGCAAAATGACCGTCAAACAGCGGCTGAGCCGCTCTAATATTTATATGTTTCTCATTCCGCTTTTGATCGCGGCAGCGCTGCTGCTCGTTGGCGCTGGGATCGCACTGTATGTGCTCGAGACGGTGTATCTGCCGAAGATTGGCCTGAGTCTTCAGGAAATGCACATCACGCTGGAGCAGTACGAGTCGATGTTCGCAAAATTTGAGGTGTTCCTCTGGGTGTATCTCGGCACGGTCGGCATGGCGCTGCTGCTGACGATCGTGTTCACAAATGTGTTTCTCACGCGCTCGCTCTTCCGGCATATTTCCGAGCCGCTGGAACTGCTGGTTGCAGGGGTGGAACGTGTGGAGCACGGCGATCTGGACACGCCGATCGCCTACACCGATGCGGATGAATTCAAGGCTGCCTGCGATGCGGTCGATTTGATGGCGGCGAAGCTGAAAACAGCCCTTGAGACCGAGCAGCACCGGCAGCAGAGCCGCAAGGAGCTGATCGCCGGCATGTCGCATGATCTCAAGAGCCCGCTGACCTCCATCCGCGCCTATAGTGAAGCACTACGTGACGGCGTGGCCAACACGCCCGCGCAGCGGCAGCGGTACATCGAGACGATCTGCCGCAAAGAGCAGGAGATTGAGGAGATGGTCGAGCGGCTGTTTGCGTTCTCCAAACTCGACCTGAGTGAGGAGCCGTTGGACATTGTACAACTGAATGTGCGGGAGGCTGTCTCTGCCATTGCTGCGGACTATGCGTCACAGGCGGACATCCGGCTCGACGCACTGCCGGACTGTACGGTTCTGTCTGACAGCAGCCAGCTGCGGCGCGTTGTGAAAAACATTCTCGACAATGCCGTCCGTTACTGTGGCCGGCCGCGGCCTGTGGTCTGCGTTTCCGGAGTAGAGCAGGAAGATGTGCTGGCCGTTTCTTTTGCCGACAACGGCCCCGGCGTTCCGCCGGAGGTGCTGCCGAAGCTGTTTGACGTTTTTTATCGCACTGACCCTGCGCGCCGCCGCACGCAGGAGGGGAGCGGGCTTGGCCTCGCCATAGTCAAGCGGGCCGCAGAACAGATGGGCGGGACCGCGTGGGCGGAACTGCCGCCGGACGGCGGGCTGCGCATTGTGGTCACGCTGAAGAAAGGAGCTGCGCATGAGTAAGATCCTGATCATTGAAGACGACCATGAGATCGCGGAAATTGAGCGCGACTATCTGGAACTCGACGGGATGGAGGTCGAGACGGCGTATGACGGCCTGAGTGGACTGGACACGGCGCTCTCGGGTACATACGATCTCATCCTGCTGGACCTGATGCTGCCGGGGATGGACGGTTTTTCCGTCTGCAAGCGGCTGCGCGAGAAGTTGGATGTGCCGATCCTGATGGTGACGGCGCGCGCGGACGATGTGGACAAGATCCGCGGTCTCGGCTTCGGCGCGGATGATTACATCGAAAAGCCGTTTTCGCCCAGCGTCCTGGTCGCACGTGTCAAAGCGAATCTGTCGCAGTACCGCAGACTCAAACCGCAGCCGACAAAGTCTGCGATCGTCGAGGCCGGGCCGCTCCGGATCGACACGGAAGCGCACACGGCCGCGGTGCGCGGCCAGCAGCTGATGCTGACGAACAAGGAGTATGAGCTGCTGCTGTTTCTTGCGCGGCACCCGAATCAGGTTTTCAGCCGCGAGGATCTCTATGAGCTCATCTGGGGTCTGGAATCCATGGGCGACAACATCACGGTCGCCGTGCACGTCAACCGCCTACGCGAAAAGGTGGAGGAGAATCCCTCCAAGCCGCAGCTCATCCAGACCGTCTGGGGTGTTGGCTACCGTTTAAATACGCTTTAAGACTGCGTTATCCGATTTTTAATCTGTCCCTTCATACTGGGCTTGCCCGGTTGAGGGGACAGATTTTTTCTACGGAGGTCAACGTCATGAAAAATTACGTGATGACAAAAAACTATAAGAAAGCGTTTCGCCGGCTCATCATCTGCTTTGTGATCCTTGCGGTCATCAGCGCAGTTGGGATCCCGCTGAGCCTGTCGCAGCAGATTCACGACGCATCCGTGCTCAAGCAGCAGGCGGCGCTCGCATCGCCCGATCCGACCGACAACGATGACGGTCACCACCATGATGCGCACCATGACGAGGCCTGGAAGAGCCAGATCACGCCGCTGACAGCGATGAATTACGTCATCATTGGCGCCGCCATCATGCTCATGGGCGTCTGGATCATTCTCTACTGGCTGACGGTCGTGGCCTGGCTGTATAAGAGCGCGACGGTGGCCGGCATGAATCCGTCGCTCTGGGCCATCCTCGGTGCATTCCTGAACATCTTTGCCGTGCTGGCATTTTGGATCGTCCGCGACCAGCCGGCACGCGCGTAACGCAATACGGGGAGGTGGCACGCCATGCATACGGTCGAGACGATCAACTACGTCATCATGTGCCTGTTTTTCGTGTGCTACGCTTACCAGTTTGCGTATATCCCGCTGGCGTGGCTGCCTATGCGGAAGCGGCAAACACCGAAGCCAAGTCCGAATCACACGTTCGCTGTCCTGATCGCGGCGCATGATGAAGCCGAGGTGATCGGCGCACTCGTCGACAGCCTGTGCGCACAGACCTGTCCTTCGCAGCAGATTGGAATTTTTGTGGCGGCCGACCGATGCAGTGACCGCACTGCCGAGATTGCCCGCGCTCACGGCGCTGTGGTGTTCGAGCGCAGTGCAGTCGGCCGGAGCGGTAAGGGACAGGTGCTGAACTTCCTCCTGCGCGAAATGCAGCGCAGCGGCTGCGTCGGCTATGATGCCTATATCGTTCTGGACGCGGACAATGTGGTCGATGTGCACTTCGTCGCCAATATGAACAGAACATTCTCGGCCGGATACGACATTGTGACGTGCTACCGCAATTCCAAGAATTATGGTGACAACTGGATTTCTGCGGGTTACGGGCTCTGGTTTCTGCGCGAGTCGCGCTATCTCAACGGCGTGCGGATGCGCCTCGGCAGCAGCTGCGCCGTGTCCGGAACGGGCTTCCTGTTTTCCGGCTCCGTGCTGCAGGCCTGTGGCGGATGGCATTTCTTCCTGCTCACGGAGGACATCGAGTTTACGATCGACAATGTCGTGCGCGGCGTCCGGATCGGCTACTGCGCGGATGCAGTCATTTATGATGAGCAACCGGTGCACTTCCGGCAGTCGTGGGCACAGCGCCTGCGCTGGTCGCGCGGGTATCTGCAGGTGTTTGCGCGCTACGGCAGGCGGCTGTTCGGCGGCATCGCGCACGGGAGCTTCTCCTGTTATGACATGGCGATGAGCATCCTGCCTGCCGCCGTTTTGACGGTCACGGGGCTGGTCATCAACCTTGGCGCCGCCGTTGTCAGTCTGGTGCAGACAGGCACCTGGGGTGTTGTCGGCACATCCGTGCTGCAGAGCGGCGTCAGCCTGTATTTGACGCTTTTTGTGATCGGTGCCATCACAACGGCGACGGAGTGGCGCAAGATCCGCTGCCCGGCCCCGAAAAAGATTTTATATGTATTTACATTCCCGCTTTTTATGATGACCTATCTGCCGATCGTGATTGAATCGCTCTTCGTCACGCCGGAGTGGACGCACATTGCACATACACGAAATGTCCCGGCGCATCAGCTGCGCAGCGACAGCCAGAGCACAGTTTAAGCATTGTTCAAGTTTTCGTTATCCCGGTTTTAAGCAGAGATGAGAAGCTATACTTGTCCAAAGGGCAAACGGAAAAGAAACTGAAACGGAAAAATATTTCGGAGGTATTGACATGAAAAAGTTTTTGAATACGTATCTTGCAAGAATCGCGGCGGAATATGCCGGTGTGGCGCTGGAAGACATGCAGGAGCTGCAGATCTCCCGGGCCGGCACACTCGCCGAGCTCACGTTCCATACCGACTGGATGCGCTACGACTGCTATGTAGACCTCAGCGGCGCGGTGCTTGGCTACCTGACTGAGCCGATGCCGGTGCCGGAGCTGGACGGGGTTACCCCGGCGGCATTCCGCAGCTGCTGTGCCTGAAGCAGGAAGCCCCCCTAAAGATAACCGGGCAGCACGATCTGTGCTGCCCGGTCGTGATTACAGGAGAGAATGAAATGAAAAAACATGGTTATACGGTTCTTGGCGGCTTCTGCATGGCGCTGGCGGACAGCGTGCCTGGTGTCTCCGGCGGGACGATCGCCTTTCTGATGGGCTTTTATGATGCATTTGTCGGTTCACTCGACGCCCTCGTACACGGAACAAAGCAGGAGCGGCTGCGCGGCCTGCGCTATCTGCTGAAGCTGGCGGCCGGCTGGGTCGTCGGCATGGCGCTGGCCGTTACGGTGCTGGCGGGCGCATTTACGAACGGCATCTATCAGCTCAGCTCGCTGTTTCTTGGCTTTGTGCTTGTCTCCATCCCGCTGGTTATGCGTGAGCAGCACGCTGCACTCGGCGCGTTCCGGCAAAACTGGCTGCCGTTTCTGGCGGGCATCGTTCTGGTAGTCGGTCTCTCGTCACTGCGCCTGTCCGCGCTGGTCAACGACCTCGGTTTCAGCGTTGGAACGACGCTGTACGCGTTTTCGGCCGGGGTACTGGCGATCTCTGCAATGGTGCTGCCGGGTATCTCCGGTTCTTCTCTGCTGATGTCGTGCGGACTGTATCTGCCCGTGATCACAGCGATGAAAGACCTGCTGCACTTTCAATTCGGCCAGTTCTGGCTGCTGGCGGCAGTGGGGCTGGGTGTGCTCGTGGGTTTTGCGGTCGCGCCGCATTGGATCCGCAGCTGGATGCGCAAAGCACCGGACGCCGTCACCTATGCCGTGCTGGGCATGATGCTCGGCTCCCTCTATGCGATCGTCGTCGGCCCGGCGACATTGAAGGTGCCGCAGCATACGATGACGCTTTCTGATTTTCATATCCTCTGGTTTGTGCTCGGCGTTGCTGTGATGCTGGGGCTGGAAGCACTGAAAAAGCATATACAGGAAGTGTCGGTTCACTAACACGCAAATCTGCCGGGAACGCTTGACTTGATGCGGCAATCTGTTAGAATAAGTAGGCAATCCAACAGAAAGGCGAGCAAGCTATGTTTCAACTGATTTGCAAAGACGGCCATGCGCGCCGCGGCACGTTCACAACGCCGCACGGTACGGCACAGACGCCGGTGTTTATGAATGTCGGCACGCAGGCGGCCATTAAGGGCGCGCTCTCGGCGGAGGATCTGGAGACGATCGGCTGTCAGGTCGAGCTGTCCAACACCTATCATCTGCACGTGCGTCCGGGTGATGAATTGATCCGCGACCTGGGCGGCCTGCACAAATTCATGACCTGGGACAGACCGATCCTGACCGACAGCGGCGGATTTCAGATCTTTTCGTTGGCGCAGCTTCGGAAGATCACAGAAGAAGGCGTCGCCTTCAACTGTCATGTGGACGGCCGGCACATCTTCATGGGGCCGGAAGAGAGTATGCGCGTTCAGGCAAACCTCGGCTCGGACATCGCGATGGCGTTTGACGAATGCATCAAAATCCCGTCGCCCTACGATTATGTGAAAAACTCCTGCGACCGGACGTATCGCTGGCTGCAGCGCTGCAAGACGGTACTCGAGGATTATACCGGCCGCGATGATGCGGTCAATCCCGGCCAGGTGCTCTTCGGCATCAACCAGGGCACGATTTTTCAGGATCTGCGCATCGAGCACATGAAGAAGATCGCGGACCTTGACCTGGCCGGTTATGCGATCGGCGGCCTCGCGGTAGGGGAGACGACGCAGGAGATGTACGATACCATCGCTGCCGTCGAACCCTATATGCCGGCCGACAAGCCGCGCTACCTGATGGGCGTTGGCACACCGGGGAACATCATCGAATCCGTCGCGCGCGGCGTGGACTTTTTCGACTGCGTCATGCCGGCTCGCAACGGCCGCCACGGACACCTGTTCACGTGGTCGGGCGTGATCAATATCAAAAACGAGAAGTATCAGCGCGACGAGCAGCCGATCGACCCGCAGTGCGACTGCCCGGTCTGCCGGCGGTATTCCCGTGCCTATCTGCGCCACCTGTTCAAGGCGGAAGAGATGCTTGCCATGCGCTTCGCCGTGATGCATAATTTGTATTTTTATAATACGCTCATGCAGCGCATCCGTACGGCGATCGAGGCTGGGGAGTACGAGGCGTTCCGGAAAAGTTACACATCCGTACTGGATATGCGCATTTAATGCTTGCATTTGCATAGCAAAACAGATATAATGTCTTTATCTTTATACGGAGGTAAAACCATGGGAAGCTCTGGCGGATATTCATCCATTATCATGATCGTTCTGATGCTTGTCATCTTCTACCTGTTCCTGATCCTTCCGGAGAACAAGAAGAAGAAAAAGCTCAATGAAATGCGTTCCAATCTGAAAGTCGGCGACGATATCGTCACGATCGGCGGTATGATGGGCAAAGTCGTCCACGTCACGGATGACAGCGTGACCTTCGAGACCAGCGAGGATCAGGTTCGCATCCAGGTCGCCAAGTGGGCCATTTCCACGAACGCCCGCGCCGAGGCACAGGCTGCCAAGGAAGCGCAGGAGCGCAAGGCTGCCAAGCAGAAAGCGAAAGAAACGAAAAAGGAAGAGCCGAAGCATGAGGAGCCGAAGGGCCCCGAGGTGTAAAGCTGCTTTCGGAATGATTCACCCCCTGCGGGAATATGCTGTGATGCATACGTTCTGCAGGGGGTGTTTTTTTGAATACGGAACAAAAATGGCTGCCGATGCTCTCGCGCGCGGCGGCTGCCGGCCTGGCCGGACTTGGGCTCACGCTGCTGTTTGGCTGGTTGGCAGCGCTGGCGATGAATCACGATGTGCTGCCTGGCACGGACACGCGCCTTGCCGCGTGGGTATGCTGCGGGCTCGCGTGTCTTGCGGCCGGCGCGTTCTCGCCGCGGCCGGAGCAGGGGAGGGCACTTGGTGGAGCCATGACGTGGGCGGTGTGGGCAATTGGATATCTCATTCTGAAAGCGGCCGTCGGGGCACAGGTTTTTTGCGCCGCTACCGCCGTTACGCTCCTGACCGCGTTGGTTGCCGGAATTGCCGGTTCGTGCATTTTTCATAAAAAGTTACGAAATAGAACAAAGAAGAAAAAACGGAAACAGAAGAGATATTACGCTTCGTAATCAGCCGTTTGGTTTACATAATCATGGCATGATTACCTATATGTTGCGTATCAAGTGGAATGATTACCGAAATATAGTCATACGCCGCTGGAAATACTGAGCATCTCCTCCTGCTCAGTTACGTAGTTTACATAATATTGTTAACATAATTTCTTGTCATAATAAACAAAAATGAACAAATTCTGACGAACTACTTGATAACATTTTCAATTTGTATTATATTATGTCTACAACGCATTATGTAAATTGTCATGTTATGAGCGCACGTTCATATGCTGTCAATGGTGATGAATGTGCGACGTAACAGATTGCGTGTGCGCCGGAAACCGGCCGTATCTCACTTTTCGCTGCCGCCGCTGATCGTGATTGGAATGGCGGCGGGCTATGTGATCGGCTGCTGCTTCGGCGCCAACGCTGCGCTGCCGGAGCCGTCGAATCCGGTTCTTTCGTTTTTGAGCAGCAGCGGCGCGGGCGGGACGCTGTACGGCGGTTTGCTGCCGGAACTATGCGTCTCGTGTGCGTATGGTTTTGCATTTTTGCTGCTCTCTACATCGTATCTTGGTTTTTTGCTGATACCGGCTGTTTTCGGGTTCAAAGGCTTTCTGTCCGCGTGTACGGCGGCAGCCTTCCTGAATTCCGGCTGCGATCATGCGTTTTGGCTCTCATGCGTTGCGGTCGGGCTGCCCGGTGTTTTTCTCGTGCCGGCGCTGTTTCTGCTCGGCACACTCTGCGCGCAGATGTCTGTGCACCTGCTCGAGCAGCGGCGCGGCCTGCCGGTCCCCGTGACATCGGAGCGGTATTCCCGTGAGCTGGCGCTCGTGTTCTGCCTGCTGCTGGCGGCTGCGGCCGCAGCGTGCTATGCAGTACCATTTTTCACACGGCTTATTCTGTGACCTGTGGTCTCTGTGGATGAAATCTGATTGGAAAGGGGGAAGTCGTCATGCGGGATCCTGACGGAATGGAATTGTTTGAATCCTATCTGCGCGACATAAAGCGCTCCTCGCAAAACACGATTTCCTCATATCTGCGGGATATCCGCCAACTCAGCGAATATCTGCACGAACACACGGACGCCGACCTCGGCTCCGCGGAAGAGGAAGAGCTGTGTGAATATATTGACTGGATGCGCAGCAACGGCAAGTCCGTTGCCACGGTTTCCCGGGCAATCGCATCGCTGAAAAATTTCTATGGGTTCCTGCTCAATAATCACTATGTGCAGCATAATCCGACCGGAAAGCTCGTACCGGACAAGGCCAAGCAGAAGCTGCCGCAGATCCTCTCGAGTAAGGAGGTCGAGCTGCTGCTGGCGCAGCCGGAGTGCACGGACGCCAAGGGCTACCGTGATCGCGCCATGCTCGAGCTGCTGTATGCAACCGGCATCCGCGTCAGTGAGCTGATTTCGCTGAACATCACAGATGTGAATCTGTCCGCAGGCGTTATCCGCTGTCAGGGCCGCGACAAATCGCGCATGATCCCTATGTATCCGGCGGCTGTGCGTGCGCTCACGGAATACATCAACTTTATCCGCCCGCAGATGATCGCGGCGCCGGATGAACAGGCGCTGTTCGTCAACGTTAGCGGGGAACGGATGTCGCGCCAGGGGTTCTGGAAGCTCATCAAAAACTATCAGACCAAGGCCGGCATCGAAAAGGCGATTACACCGCACACACTGCGTCATTCCTTCGCGGCGCATCTGCTGGAAAACGGTGCGGATATCCATGCCATTCAGGAAATGCTCGGCCATGCGGATATCTCCTCGACGCAGATCTATTCGCATCTTGTCAGTAAGCAACTCAAGGATGTTTACAACAAAGCGCACCCGCGTGCGTGACTTGCATATTTTTATGCGCTCCGAAATGACTCGGAGCGCTTTTCCCTTTGTCCGGCAGTTGCCGACTGTGCGAAAATATGCTATATTTATTACATTGGAGTGATGCATATGCGGATCCTGGGCGTTGACCCCGGCATTGCCACGGTCGGCTTCGCGGTGCTGGACGCGGAAAAGCGCAGCCAGCGGCTGCTGACCTGCGGCGTGATCACGACACCGGCCAAAACGCAGCTGTCGAGCAGGCTTGACCAGATCTACCGGGACCTGAACGAACTCATCGCGCAGTTCCATCCGGAAGTGATGGCGGTCGAGGAGCTGTTTTTCAATACGAATATCACAACCGGCATCGCCGTTGCCCACGGCCGCGGCATCATTCTGCTCTCGGGCTATCAGGCCGGGCTGCAGATCTGTGAATACACGCCGCTGCAGGTCAAGCAGGCGGTCGTCGGCTATGGCCGCGCGGACAAAAAGCAGGTCATGGACATGGTGCGCCGCATTCTGTCTCTGCAGGCGGTACCGAGACCGGACGACGCGGCGGACGCCGTTGCCATTGCACTCTGTCATGCGCGCAGTGCCACATCTTTGATCCATCAACAGGAGAGATTTGATCCATGTTCTACCACATAAACGGAGTCGTTACTGATATTGAGCCGAATCTGGTCGTGCTGGAGTGCGGCGGCGTTGGCTATGCGCTCAACGCCAGCCTGAACACGATCAGCAGCGTCAAGACCGGCGAGCGTGCCAAACTCTATACCTACGAGATCATCCGCGAAGATGCGCATGATCTCTACGGCTTTACCAGCAAGAGCGAAAAGCACTGCTTTGAGCTGCTGCTCGCCATCTCAGGTGTCGGGCCGAAGGCGGCGCTGTCGATCCTTTCATCCAACACGCCGGACGGGCTGGCGCTGGCGGTGCTCAACGGCGACGAGAAAGCGCTCACGAGCGCGCCCGGTATCGGCAAGCGCATTGCACAGCGCATCCTGCTCGAACTTAAGGACAAGATGGCCAAAGAGAGCGCAAGCGTCGACTTTGCGGATCTGACGCCGGCGGTGCCCGCGTCGGACGCGGCCTCAGCCGCGCGCAGCGATGCGATCGCCGGCCTGACCGTGCTTGGATACAGTATGCCGGAGATCAATACGGCGCTGCGCACGCTGCCGTCCATCGAGGGCATGAGTGCGGATCAGATCATCAAGGCTGCGCTGCGCGCCATGATACAGCAGTAAGCAGGGGAGGGAGCATATATGAGCATCAGTTTTTCCGAGGACGCCCAGCAGGAGGTCGTCACCTCTTCCCGCGTGCTTCCGGAGGATTCCGGAGAGGGTTCTCTGCGCCCACGGCTGCTGAAGGATTATACCGGTCAGGAAAAAGCAAAAGAAAATCTGCAGGTCTGCATTGATGCGGCACGTCTGCGCGGTGAGCCGCTCGACCACGTGCTGCTCTACGGCCCTCCGGGTCTTGGCAAGACGACGATGGCTGCCGTCATCGCAAACGAGATGGGTGTGAACATGCGCATCACCTCCGGACCGGCGATCGAAAAGGCCGGTGATCTGGCGGCACTGCTGACCAACCTGCAGGAAAATGACATTTTGTTCGTGGACGAGATCCACCGGCTCAATCGTGCGGTCGAGGAGATCCTTTACCCCGCCATGGAGGACTACGCGATCGATATCATCATCGGCAAGGGCCCGTCGGCCAATTCGATCCGTCTGGATTTGCCGCACTTTACGCTCATCGGAGCGACCACGCGCGCTGGGCAGCTGACCGCGCCGCTGCGCGACCGCTTTGGCGTCAATCTGCGTCTGGAGCTCTACAGTCCGGAGGAACTGCAGAAGATTGTGGAACGCAGCGCCGGGATCCTCAAGGTGGAGATCGACAGCGCCGGCGCATACGAGATCGCCTCGCGCTCGCGCGGCACGCCGCGTATCGCCAACCGTTTGCTTAAACGGGTGCGCGACTATGCGCAGGTGCGCGCCGACGGCATCATCACGAAGGAAGTTGCCAATGCTGCGCTGCTGCGCCTGGAGGTGGACAAGATGGGGCTCGATGCGACAGACCGGCGCATGCTGCGCAGCATCATCGAGTTTTATCACGGTGGACCGGTCGGCCTTGAAACGCTCGCAGCTACGATCGGTGAGGAGGCCGTGACGCTTGAGGATGTCTACGAGCCGTATCTCCTGCAGCAGGGCTTTTTGACGCGCACGCCCCGCGGCCGATGCGTTACACGCCGCGCCTACGAGCACCTTGGCCTGGAATATATCGGCCAGCAGGAGATCGATCTCTGAAAAAACGCTGAATGTCGCTGAAAACGTGCATTTTGTACAAAAATGTATTGACTTTTCAACGATTTCAGCTATAATTTGTTTGTGTGGTATTGGAGTTTGAAAGGCTATGATGGATGATTCCCAACTGTCCGATGCAGAGCTGCTGGCGCAGGTGAGCGCCGGAGACACCGCCGCTGAGGAAGCACTCGCTGAGCGCTACAGCCGCTTGGTGCGTATCTGCGCGCGTCCGCTGTTTCTCGCAGGTGGTGACAGTGAGGACCTCATTCAGGAGGGAATGCTTGGCCTGCTCTCGGCGATCCGGCAGTATGACCCGGCATCCAATGTACCTTTCAAAGCTTATGCGGAAGTCTGTATCAGCAACCGCATTTACAGTGCCATCAAGTCTGCTTCCAGGCAGAAGCATTCTCCACTCAACAGCGGCATTTCCCTAGACAGCATCCTCTCAGAAGAATCACAGACCCAGGCATCCACCTATCCGGAAGCAAATTGTCGTGTTACTGAGGAGCAGGTTCTGGCCAGAGAGAGTGAACAAGAGCTATTGTCCGCATTTACCCGGTACTTGTCAGCGTTTGAGGCGCGGGTACTTCGGCTGTATTTGTCCGGCCTGTCCTATGCCGAAATGGCGGCCGAAACGAACAAACCCGAAAAATCCATTGACAATGCCGTGCAGCGGATCCGCCGCAAACTGGCGCGGCTCCCCAATTTCAGCGACTTCAGCAAGAGCTGAGCGCAATATAGCCGATAGGCAAGTTTTTCAAAAGAGAGGATTTATCATGTTCGAAGACAAAACGTTGAAGTGCAAAGAGTGCGGCGCAGAGTTCGTTTTCACCGCAGGTGAGCAGGAATTCTATGCGGAAAAGGGCTTCCAGAATGAGCCTCAGCGCTGCAAGGCCTGCCGTGACGCGCGCAAGAACGCCGCCCACGGTCCCCGCGAGTTCTTCACTGCCACCTGCGCTGCTTGCGGCGGCGAGGCCAGAGTTCCGTTTGAGCCGAAGTCTGACCGTCCTGTCTACTGCAGCGAGTGCTTCGCGAAGATGAGAGAGCAGCACTAATCAGCAGATAAACTGGTTAAAATGATTGGGGCGCTTCGTGCGACCCAATCATTTTCTCACAAGCAAAATACCGGAGGTAAAAGTTATGTTTGAAATTTCCAGAGATACGATGATTTCGGAGATCCTGGCCAACGCCCCGGAAGCCATGCCCGTGTTCCAGAACATCGGTATGCACTGCCTCGGCTGTGCCATGGCCAGCGGCGAGACGCTGGAGCAGGCCTGCCTCGCGCACGATGTCGACCCGGACGAGTTCCTCGAGCAGCTGCGCACCTATCTGGAGAGCCTGTAAAGATACAGACAAGGATCAAAAGCCGGCGGTATGCCGGCTTTTGGCATTTCAGGGGAGAGATTTATGGATCACATTCGCCTGTCACCGCGGCTGCAAATGGTCGCAGATTTTGTTCCGCCGTGTGCCTGCGCTGCGGATATCGGCACGGATCACGGATATTTGCCGGTCTGGCTGCTGCAAAGCGGCGTCATTCAAACGGCGATCGCTGCCGACATTCATGCCGGCCCGCTCGCCAATGCGCGGCAATCTGCTGCCGCCTACGATCTGGAGGAGCGCTTTTGGTTCGTGCAGGCAGACGGTTTGCAATTTCCGGGCGCGCAAACAGCGGACGCTATCACCATTGCCGGTATGGGCGGGGAGACGATCTGCGCGATTCTGGCGGCTGTGCCGTGGCTGCGGCAGGGAAAACAGCTCGTTTTGCAGCCGCAGAGCAAAGTGGCGGAGCTGACAGACTGGCTCTGGCACAATGGTTTTACGATTGAGGACGCGGCTCTGTGCCGCGATGCCGGGAAGCGCTATCTTGCCCTGCGTGTACTCGGACGAGTGGCCGCGCAGACATATACGGTGGAGCAGCTGCTGCTTCGGCGCCGCGATCCGCTGCTGCCGGAGCACCTGACGGAAGAGATCCGACGGCAAACGCGTGCACGTGCCGGCATGGCGCATGCAAAACAGACGCCAGCGGCAGAACTGGCAGCGATCGATGCGTGGCTCTCGCAGCTGCAGGCCTGCCTGAAGGAGGTACAGACATGGAAATCGTAAACGACATCTACGCTTTCTTAAACGAGATCGCGCCGGTGCGGTATCAAATGGACTTCGATAACGCCGGCTTTCTGGTCGGTGACGGCGGCACTGCGGTGAAAAAAGCGCTGCTGGCGTTGGACATCACGGATGACGTGATCGCGGAAGCGGTCGAGCTGCGCGCGCAGCTCATCCTTTCGCACCACCCGCTCATCTTTACACCGCTGCGGCACGCGACGACGGACGATCCCGCTGGACGCAAGGTTTTGGCGCTGGCACGGTACGGCATTTCCGCCATCTGTATGCACACGAATCTGGATATAGCCGCCGGCGGCGTCAATGACGCGCTCATGGCGGCACTGGGTGCGGAGGTCATGGGCGGTCTGGAGCCGGCCGGTACGGCAGTCGACGGGAGCACGCTTACCTGCGGCCGCATCGGGAAGCTGCCGGAGGCCATGACAATGACAGAGTTTCTGCCCTATGTTGCCGGACGCCTGCATGCCAACGGCGTGCGGTATGTGGATGGCGGACTGCCGGTAGAAAGGCTCGCGGTTTGCGGCGGCTCCGGCGGGAATATGCTGGAGCTGGCGGCTGCAAAAAGCTGCGATACCTTTGTGACGGCGGATGTGAAGTACGACCGGTTCCTCGCAGCAAAGGAGCTCGGCATCAATCTGATCGACGCCGACCACTTCTGCACGGAAAATGTGATCATCCCGGTCCTGCAGGCAAAGCTTCAGCAGCAGTTCCCGGACGTCGCGTTTAACATCAGTAAGGTGCATAACCAGACCATACAGACATATTGTCCATAACGTATGCCGCCGGTACGCTGCCGGCGGCATATTCTCGTCCCAGACCTCATACAGTTTTGGTAAGACTGATGAGGAGAGGACGACAGAATGGACAATTCTTCAATTTACGCAGACATTGCCGCCCGTACCGGCGGGAATATTTACATCGGCGTTGTCGGCCCGGTGCGCACTGGAAAATCGACCTTCATCAAACGATTCATGGAAACGCTCGTGCTGCCGAATATTTCCGATGATTACGTGCGGGAGCGCACACGCGACGAGCTGCCGCAAAGCGGCTCCGGCCGGACGATCATGACAGCGGAACCGAAGTTTGTCCCGGAGGATGCCGTCTCGATCGAGCTGGACGCGTCCGTGCGCGCCTCCGTGCGGTTGATCGACAGTGTCGGCTATATGATCCCCGGCGCAAACGGCCAGTACGAAAACGGGGAAGAGCGTTTGGTCACGACGCCGTGGTACGATCATGAGATCCCCATGCGCGTAGCGGCGGAAGATGGGACGCGCAAAGTTATCCGCGAGCACTCGACGATCGGTATCGTCGTCACGACCGACGGCAGTGTGACCGAGCTTGCGCGGGAGGACTATGCCGCAGCGGAAGCACGCATCGTCGCAGAGCTGCAGGACATTGGTAAGCCGTTTCTCATTCTGCTCAACACGGCCAATCCGGCGGGGGAGGCTGCACAAACATTGGCTGCCCTGCTACAGGAACAGTACGATGCCGCCTGCCTGCCGGTCAACTGTTTGGAGCTGACGGAGCAGGACATTCTGGAGATTTTGCGCTCGGTCCTGTACGAATTTCCGGTCGCGGAGGCATGCTTCCGCATGCCGGAGTGGATGGACGTTCTGCCGCCCGGCAACGAAACAAAGCAGCAGATCTATGCGCTGCTGCGCGAACAGATGCCGTCGCTGCATCGCCTGCGTGACGCGCGACGCGCGGCGCAGGCGCTCACAGACAGCGAGATGCTGGAAACGGCAGACGTAGAAAATGTCTCCGTGGCCACCGGGGCCGTTTGCTATGTGCTCACATTTCCGCGTGCGCTGTATTACAGTATCATCAGCGAGCAGGCGGGTGTTGCGCTGCGCAGTGACGGGGAGCTCATCTCATTTCTGGCAGAAATGGGGCGCATCCAGTCCGACTATCAGCACATCTGCGGCGCGCTGGAGGACGTGCGCAGCAAGGGTTACGGGGTCGTCATGCCGTCGGCCGGTGACCTGCAGCTGGCAGAGCCGGAGATCGTCCGCAAGGGCGGGCGCTACGGCGTCCGACTCAAGGCCAGCGCCAAAGCCATTCATATGTTCCAGACCAATATCGAGATAGAGGTCTCGCCGGAGATTGGCGGAGAAAACGCTTCCAGTGAGATCCTTGGTTTCCTGCTGCAGGGCTTTGACGGTGATGTCGAGCAGCTCTGGCAGTCCAACATTTTCGGGAAGCCGATCTATACGATCGCGCAGGAGGGCGTGGAGGAAAAACTCAGCTGTCTGCCAACCAAAGCCGTCAGTAAGCTGCAGGAGACACTGCAGCGCGTCGTCAATGAGGGCAGCGGTACATTGATCTGTATTATTCTGTGAGGAAAACGCTCCGGCACTGCCGGGGCGTTTTTTCTCAATCCGGCAAAAATGACGTGGATTCCGGCTGGCGTTTTGTGTAAGGTTTGCGTTGTTTTCTTCACAGTGCTGTGGTAAACTATGGACAAGAATTCTAAAGAAAACGAGGGATGTTTATGAAGGCACTTTCCAAAATTGCTGCCGGCGTGAGCCCGTCCGCAACGCTAGCTGTCAGCGCCCTGGCCAAGAAGATGAAAGCAGAAGGCAAGGATGTCATCGGCTTCGGTGCCGGTGAGCCCGATTTTGCCACGCCCGACCGTATCAGTTATGCCGGTGTGCACGCGATTTGCGACGGAAAGACACGCTATACCCCGGCGGCCGGCATGATCGAGCTGCGCCAGGCGATCTGTGACCGCGCGAAGGCGGACTACGGTCTGGAATACGATGCCACGCAGGCGGTTGTCGCCAGCGGCGCCAAGCACATGGTCTACATCGCGCTGGCTGCACTGGTCGATCCGGATGACGAAGTGATCGTTCCGGCCCCGTACTGGGTCAGCTATTATGAGATGGTGCGCCTGTTCGGTGGTGTGCCCGTTGTTGTCAATGTCAGCGAGGAGCAGGGCTTCCAGCTCACGCCGGAGCAGCTCGAGCAGGCCATCACGGATAAGACCAAGGCCATCATCCTCAATAACCCCTCCAACCCGACCGGCGCTGTCTATCCGAAAGAGGCGCTCAAAGCCGTTGCCGATGTCTGCGTGAAGCATGATCTGTATATCATCTCGGATGAGATCTATGATAAGCTTGTATATGACGGTGTGCCGTTCACCAGCGTTGCCGCGCTCAGCGACGAGATCAAGGCGCACACGATCCTCATCAACGGCGTTTCCAAGACCTATGCCATGACCGGCTGGCGCATCGGCTATTCGCTGTCACCGGCACCGGTGGCCAAGGCTATGACCAATTACCTCAGCCATTCGACCGGCGCACCGGGCACCATGTGCCAGTGTGCGGCCATCGAGGCGCTCTCCGGCCCGCAGGACGAGGCGGAGCAGATGCGCAAGGTGTTTGAGCAGCGCCGTGACCTGATCGTGCGCCGCATCAATGCCATGCCCGGTGTCAGCTGCCTGAAGCCGAGCGGCGCGTTCTACGTCATGATGAATCTGGAGCAGATCATCGGCAAACAGATCGATGGTCAGGTTATCAGCAGCGGTGATGATTTTGCAAAACTTTTGCTGGAAAAGAGCCTGGTCGCGGTCGTGCCGGGCAGCGGCTTTGGCGTGCCGAATTTCGTGCGCCTGAGCTATGCGATCTCGACGGAAAATATCGAGACCGGAATGGATCGCCTGGAGGCGTTTCTAAAGCAGCTTCAGTAAACCGGTATTTATGAGGCGCGTGGGTCAACCGCGCGCCTCTTTTTCTGTGCCTTGGTTGACGTGCCGGGCACAAAATGGTATCCTGAGAGCATGTCATAAGCGCCTATCCCCACCGCATACCATAGCAAGAGGGGGGAGCGCTGTGACAAAGTTACTCTATCAGCGGATTCTGGTCGTGCTGCTGGCGTTGATCGTGGTGTTCGGCGGCTGGTTCGCTGCCGACTGGCAGCTCCGGCGCGCGGAAGCGGCCGCAAACTGGACTGATCCAAAGCAAGTCCTGATCCTTGACGCCGGTCACGGCGGGGAGGACGGCGGGGCAGTGGCGCCAAACGGGACCATTGAGGCAGATGTGAACCTGCAGATCGCGCTGCGCGCCCGCGCCATCGCGGAACTGACCGGTATTGAAGTCGTCATGACACGCGACAGCCCGGACATTTTCTACCCGGACGATGCTACTACGATTGCCGAGCGGAAAAAAGCCGACCAGCACCAGCGCGCAGAGCTCATTCGCAAAACGGACAACGCCGTGCTCATCAGCATCCACCAGAACTGCTATCCGGATCGGAAGCCGTCGGGCGCGCAGGTGCTGTACGCAACAAGCGCCGGAAGCGACACGCTCGGCACGCTGATGCACGATAATCTCGTCGCGTATCTTGACACGCAAAACCGGCGCGTTGCAGCACCGATCTCGGATAAGATCTACCTGATGCGCGAGGTGAAATGCCCCGCAGTGCTGGTCGAGTGCGGCTTTTTATCCAACGAATCCGAGTGCGCAAAGCTCAAAGACGGCGGCTACCAGACAAAACTGGCGGCCGTTATCATCGCGTCCTACTTACAATACCGGCAGTCACTGCCGCAAACAGGAATGGTTACATGAAAGCAAAATCGAGTACAAAAACCGTATTTTATTGCTCAGAATGCGGCAATGAGACGGCAAAATGGATGGGGCAGTGCCCGGCGTGCGGCGCATGGAACACGCTGGTCGAGGCACCGAAGGAGTCCAAAATGGCGCTTGGCACGCGTGCAAAACGCATCGCGCAGCCAAAGCTGATCTCGGAACTGGACGCCGAGGAAGAGCTGCGATTTTCCACAGGGATCGGGGAGTTTGACCGCGTGCTCGGCGGCGGCGCCGTGCGCGGCTCGCTGGTTCTGGTCGGTGGTGCGCCCGGCATCGGCAAATCCACGCTGCTGCTGCAGCTCTGCGGCCGCATCAGTGCGCGGGAAACGATCCTTTACGTCTCCGGCGAAGAGAGTCAGCGTCAGCTGAAAATGCGCGCGCAGCGCCTCGGCGTTGATCACGGCAGCATTTATGTCCTGGCTGAAACAGATCTGAACACCGTTCTGTCTACGATCGATGACTTGCAGCCGACCATCCTGATCGTCGACTCCATTCAAACCATGTACGACGCCGAGACGGCCTCGACGCCCGGCAGCATCAGCCAGGTGCGCGAGTGCACGATGCGCATCATGCGCTCAGCCAAAGACAGCGGCTATACGGCGTTCGTTGTCGGTCACATCAACAAGGAGGGCAGCATTGCCGGCCCGAAAGTGCTCGAGCACATGGTCGACTGCGTGCTGTATTTTGAGGGCGACCAGAGTATGTCTTACCGCATTTTGCGGGCGGCAAAAAACAGATTCGGGTCAACAAACGAGATCGGTGTCTTTGAAATGGAGGATTCCGGGCTTTGCGAGGTGACAAATCCGTCGGAAATGTTACTATCCGGACGCCCGACCAACACGCCCGGTACCTGTGTTGTCGGCGTCATGGAGGGCTCGCGCACAGTGCTGGCCGAGGTGCAGGCGCTGGTCACGCCGTCGGGCTACAGCGGCGCGCGCCGGAACGCCAACGGTGTTGACTATAACCGCGCCATGCTGCTGCTGGCCGTACTGGAAAAACGCGCCGGTTTTTCGCTGTCGGGCTGCGATGCATACATCAACGTTGTCGGCGGCCTGCGGCTGGACGAGCCGGCAACAGATTTGGCGGTCATTCTGGCGATCGCATCGAGCTATAAGGATCTGCCGGTCGGCAGCGATCTGGCTGCTGTCGGCGAGGTCGGCCTGTCCGGTGAGATACGCTCCGTGAGCCATTTGAACCAGCGCCTGTCCGAGATCGCTCGGCTGGGATTCCGACGCTGTATCATTCCGGCACACGTACGCGATGATGTGCAGAAGCAAAACGGTCTGCAGACGATCCCGGTCAAGAACATTCGGGAAGCGCTCAAGGCCGTGTTCGGTGCGTAAATCTTTTGATTCCTGCTGCAAGAAAGCATGCACTGAGGGACTGAGGAATTGAGAACATGATGATGAAAACCGCCGGAAGTCTTGGTTACGGCTTTTCGGCGGTTTTCTCCTCCTACAAATTCGGCAAAATTTTTATTTTGCCGAATTATTTGTGGATTTTGTCAATAGACACTGCCCCGTACTTCTGGTATGCTCATATCAGAAATTGAGGTGTTGGGTATGGACTATACAGATGCGCCGCAGGTACTGCGCGACTTTTTGATTTATCATGAAACGATCTGCGGACATTCCAAGGCGACAGTCGACCAGTATTATCTCGATCTGCGGATATTCCTGCGGTTTTTGAAGCTTGACCGCGGACTCGCACCGCGCACGGCGGAGTTGGACGAGATCTCCATCGCGGATGTCGATATTTCCTTTCTGTGCACAGTGACGCTCACGGAGGTTTACAGTTTTCTGGCCTATCTGTCACGCGATCGCGTCAAGCAGGCGAATGCGCATGAGCTGGAATACGGTCTGAGCGCGAACTCCCGTGCGCGCAAAATTGCGGCGATACGCAGCTTTTTCAAATACTTGACCGTGAAAGCAAAGCTGCTCGAGGAAAACCCAGTGCAGGATCTCGACTCCCCGAAGATCCCTAAGACGCTCCCCCACTATCTCACACTGGAAGAGAGCAAGCGGCTGCTGTCCACCGTGGATGGGAAAAATAAGGAACGCGATTATTGCATCCTGTGTATTTTTCTCAACTGCGGTCTGCGTATCTCGGAACTGGTCGGCTTGAACCTGCAGGATGACCACGGCGACAGCCTGCGCATCCTCGGCAAGGGCAGCAAAGAGCGTGTTGTTTACCTCAACGACGCCTGTCGTGAAGCGCTCGACCGCTATCTGGCTGTACGCAGCGAGATAGCGCCGCCGCGCACGACAGCCATGTTTCTCTCCAATCGGCGCACACGCATCAGCTGCGACTCTGTACAGGTCATGGTCAAGAAAAACTTGGCCCGTGCAGGACTGGATGCCAGCCAGTATTCCGCACATAAGCTGCGGCACACAGCGGCCACACTCATGCTGCAAAACGGTGTGGATGTGCGCACGCTGCAGGAGGTGCTCGGCCATGAGCACCTGAACACCACACAAATCTACACGCATGTGGATAACGATCAGCTGCGCACGGCGGCGGCGGCAAACCCGCTGGGAGAATTCTCCCCTGACGAGAATACGGTAAAAAAAATCTCCGATTCCTGAAAACAGGGATCGGAGATTTTGCTTTCTTATTTGGATTTGACCTTCGGCAGGTAATCGCGGACGCGATGATGCGGCTTATCAAAGCCGAACGCGCGAATCGCCATCAGCAGCGTGCCGAGCGCGGCGGCGCCGTCCAAGACGGCGGCAAACCACAGCGTGCAGTAGCCGAGCTCCGCCATCACCAGCAGTAGGACCTTCACAACAACGCCGATTGCCAGATGCTCGCGGCAGATGCCCTCGACCCAGCCGGCCGTCTCGATCGCCTCCGGCAGCAGGTACGGATCCCGGCTCGTGAGCAGGATATCCGCGTCAAACCGCTCATCACTCTCCTCCGGGATCACGCAAGCGTCCAGGTCTGCGGATGAGTGCTCCGGATGTGCTGTGCAGCGGCGGTCATAATACAGCAGCAGTTCCCCGACGCTCAGGTTATCTACTTGCTGCGTCAGAATCTGCTCTTTCTCCTGGCCGCTGCATTTGCAATAGAGATGGTCTGCCTTGAGTTCCTTTGCGTTCTCGGCCACGGAGTCGTTGCTGGCGTTGCTGAAGAGCGTGATCGTATGCACGCCCAACGCACGCAGATCTCTAAGCGCGGGCTTCGTATCCGACTGCACAACTTCCTGCAGCAGGATCTTACCCGCATACTGCTCACCGACGGATACATAGACCGCATAACCGTCCGTCAGGTCCGCGTCAGGAATGTCCACACCCTTGAGGATCATCAGCTCGCGCGTGCCAACGCAAACGCGGGTCGATTCAATATAAACCTCCACACCGCTCTCGGGAATATCGACCGCACGGGAGAGATACTCAGTGTGCATGGGGCCGCTGTACGCAGCGCAAATCGCGCGCGCCGTGCGGCTGTTCGAGCAGGACTCCGCATTGGCCGCCAGCTGCAGCAGCGCTTCCGGCGTCAACTGATTGGATTTCACGCTGATCACTTTCGGGAGCCGGCTGTCCCCTTCCCCTTCATCGACCGCAACCGAACGCACGGCATTGAGCGCACGCATGCTGCGGCAGCTGCGAAACAGCACATCGCAGCAGTAAGCACCATTGACGGCGCTGTACCACACCAGCGGTACGGAAATAAGCAGCGCGCACGGCGTGGAAAGAAAGAGCACGATCATGGCGGCGTGAATTGCCCGGGAAACCGTTGCGATCTTGAGCACGATCTCCAGCACGGCAACCAGCACCGCGATGCACAGACCGGCCGGCGCAAGATACCCGACCCACTTCGGAGTGGTGAATTCGGCTGGAGAATGGATCTCACCGCCGACGGCGGCCTCCAGCGTTTTCTTCGCATGGACCGTAACGACCGCGATCAGGATCGATACGACCCGGTACACGAGTAGAAAAACAGCGGCGTCCACCGGCTGCCCGACCGCCATGGTGCCGATCACGCACACGCACACGATCACTGCGGGCCGGAGCAGCTGCCGGTCGAGAATGCAGGCAATCGCAGCCGCAAGATAATCATATCCGGCAGCAAGCACGGACAGAACCAAAAGCACATAACGCAGCACAGTGCTGTGCACAAGTGCGCCGACGATACACAGGATCAATGCCGCCGCAAGACGCACGATCAGCACAAGATTAAGCCCCGTTTCCGGAAACAGGCGCAGTGTTTTCCAATCACAATCCGGCCGGTCGGCAGCAAAACAGCTTGCAGACAGCCGTGTCAGAAGTTCCTGAAAATTCATGGGTGTTCCCCCCGTTCAGACTGAGCAGTGTGCTGACCGCAGCTCAGGCTTTTCCGTCGCAGCCGAGCACATCGACGATCTTGTGCTTGACGAGCTGCTTGATGTTTTCACGCGCAGGGCCGAGATACTTTCTCGGGTCAAACTCTGCAGGGTGCTCAGCCAGATACTTGCGGATTGTTCCGGTCATTGCCAGACGCAGGTCGGAATCGATATTGATCTTGCATACGGCCAGACGTGCCGCCTGACGCAACTGATCCTCCGGCACGCCGATCGCGCCGGGCATATCGCCGCCAAACTCGTTGATCATCTGTACGTATTCCTGCGGCACAGACGACGAGCCATGCAGCACGATTGGGAAGCCGGGCAGACGCTCGGACACTTCCTCAAGGATATCAAACCGGAGCTGCGGCTTCGTGCCAGGTTTGAACTTATAGGCGCCATGGCTCGTGCCGATGGCGATCGCGAGCGAGTCGCAGCCGGTGCGCTCGACAAATTCCTGCACATCCTCCGGGCGCGTATAGGACGAATCCTCGGCCTTGATCTTGACATCGTCCTCAATGCCGGCCAGCGTGCCGAGCTCCGCTTCCACGACAGCACCATGCGCGTGCGCGTATTCCACGACCTGACGCGTCAGTACGACATTCTCCTCAAACGGTTTGGAGGAGGCATCGATCATGACAGAAGAAAAACCGTCATCGACGCAGGCCTTGCACAGCTCGAACGAGTCCCCATGATCCAGATGGAGGCAGATCGGCAGGCCGGTTTCGATCACGGCGGCTTCCACCAGCTTGACCAGGTACGTACGGTTGGCATACTTGCGCGCACCGGAAGATACCTGCAGGATCACCGGCGCATTGCACTCCTTGGCGGCCTCCGTGATGCCCTGAATGATCTCCATATTGTTCACGTTGAAGGCACCGATGGCATAGCCACCCGCATACGCTTTTGCAAACATTTCCTGAGAAGTTACAATCGACATTGACAAGTCAACTCACTTTCATATAATATATAGAATATCAATATGATGCAAAACAGATAATCGATTCAATTTATTTTACACATGTTTTTAGATAATATCAATAGCGGAATTCAATGTTTCAGTAAAATCTATCAATTCTTTGAATTTATGGAGGTACGTTATGTCCGGTGAATTGAAAGGCGCGTGTATCTTTGGGCAGTCCGGCGGGCCGACTGCAGTCATCAATGCCAGCGCCTACGGTGTGCTCAAGACTGCGTTAGAATCTGATGCCATTACCAACGTTTACGGCGCGGCTCACGGCATCCGCGGTGTTTTGGATGACCGCCTGTATGATATCGGCCAGGAGGATCCGGATGAGCTCCGCCTGCTTCTGCACACGCCGTCGTCGGAGTTGGGCTCCTGCCGCTACAAAATGGCGGACCCGGACGCGGACGATACGGATTACCGGCGCATTCTGGAGATCTTTCAGAAATACAACGTGCGCTATTTCTTCTATAACGGCGGCAACGACTCCATGGACACCTGCAACAAGATCAGCCGCTATATGCAGACGCACGACTGGGACTGCCGCGTGATGGGCGTGCCCAAGACCATCGATAACGATCTCTTTGGCACCGATCACTGCCCCGGTTTTGCGAGTGCCGCCAAATACATAGCGACTTCCTGCATGGAAGTGTCCAAAGACTGCCGCGTGTATGACACCGGCACGATCACGGTTGTGGAGATCATGGGCCGCCACGCCGGCTGGCTGGCCGGCAGCGCCGCGCTGGCGTCGGCCTGCGGCTCCGGGCCGGATCTGATCTACCTGCCGGAAATGGACTTTGACATGGAGCGGTTCCTCGCGGATGTGCACCGCATCTATCAGGAGAAAAATGACGTTCTCATCGCTGTTTCCGAGGGCATCCACTATGCGGACGGCTCGTTTGTTTCCGAGGCCAAGGCCTCTGCGACCGACGGCTTCGGCCATGCGCAGCTCGGCGGCCTGGCGGCGCGTCTGGCGCAGGTGATCAAAGAACACGAACATACGAAAGTGCGCGGCATTGAGCTGTCACTGCTGCAGCGCGCGGGCGCGCATCTTGCCTCCCAGACGGACATCGACGAGGCGTTTGCCGCCGGTAAGATGGCCGTCGAGGCCGCGCTCTCCGGTGATACCGGCAAAATGGTCGCGTTTGAGCGTGTGATGGTGGACGGTCAGTATACCTGCCGCATGAAGCTCATTCCGCTCTCCGATGTTGCGAACTACGAAAAGAAGGTCCCGGTGGAATGGATCGTGCCGGAGGGCAACAATGTCACGCAGGACTTTATTGACTATGCCCTGCCGCTCATTCAGGGCGTGCCGGAGATCCCACTGGAAAACGGTCTTCCACGCTATGCGCGGCTGAAAAAGGTGCTTGCAGAATAAACAAAACGCAGAGTCGGCGAAAAATCGCCGGCTCTGTTCATTTGTGCTGTTCAAGTGCCGGAAAATATGATAAACTAATACATTATCTATTGTAACGAAGGAGTTTCCAAAATGATCACTGTTGATGACCTCTCGCTGCAGTACAGCGGTGCCCCGCTGTTTTCCAAGGTGAACCTGCAATTTACCCCCGGCAACTGCTATGGCATCATCGGCGCCAACGGTGCCGGCAAATCCACGTTCCTGAAGATCCTCTCCGGCCAGCTCGAATCGAGCTCCGGCAGCGTCTATATTGACCCCAAGGCCAGAATGTCCGTCCTCAAGCAAGACCAGACGATGTATGATGCCTATACCGTCATGGACACGGTCATCATGGGCAACCAGCGCCTGTACGACTGCGGCAAGGAGAAGGATGCCATCTATGCCAAGGACGAGATGACGGACGAGGACGGCATCCGTGCCTCCGAGCTGGAAGAGGAGTTTGCCGATCTCGGCGGATGGGAGGCGGAGTCGGATGCGTCCCGCATCCTGCAGGGGCTCGGCGTCACGCCGGAGTATCATGAGACCATGATGTCCGACATGGATCCGCGCCTGAAGGTCAAAGTCCTGCTGGCGCAGGCCCTTTTCGGCCACCCGGACATCATCCTGCTCGACGAGCCGACGAACAACCTCGACCTTGCGAGCGTCGTCTGGCTGGAGGATTTCCTGATGGATTACGACGGCACGGTGCTCGTCGTGTCGCATGACCGCTATTTTCTCAACAACGTCTGCACACACATCGTCGATATCGACTACGGCAAGATCAAAATGTACGTCGGCAACTACGACTTCTGGTATGAATCCAGCCAGCTCATGCAAAAGCTCGTCAAAGACCAGAACAAGCGCGCCGAGCAGAAAATTCAGGAGCTGCAGACCTTTATCGCCCGCTTTTCCGCCAATAAGTCCAAGTCCCGGCAGGCGACGTCCCGCCGCAAGCTGCTTGAAAAGATCTCCGTCGAGGACATGCCCGCCTCCAGCCGCCGCTATCCTTGGGTTGGCTTCAAGGCTGAGCGCGAGCCCGGCAAGGACCGCTTGTTCGTGACAGACATCAGCAAGACAGTTGACGGCGAAAAGCTGCTCAACCACGTGAGCTTCATTGTCGGTAAGGAGGACAAGATTGCCATCCTCGGCAAGAATGAGCTTGCCGTGACGATGCTCTTCAAGATCCTCATGGGCAACGAGGAGCCGGACGAGGGCACGGTCAAGTGGGGCGTTTCGACCACGCAGGCCTACTTCCCCAAGGATCACAACAGCTATTTTGAAAACTGCGACTATGATCTCATCGACTGGATGCGCCAGTTCTCCACCGATAAGCGCGAGAGCTACCTGCGCACGTTCCTCGGCCGGATGCTGTTTTCCGGCGACGATGTTTATAAGCAGGTAAAGGTCTTGTCCGGCGGCGAAAAAGTGCGCTGCATGATCTCGAAGATGATGCTTTCGGGGGCCAACTTCCTCGTATTCGACCAGCCGACGAACCACCTCGATCTGGAGAGCATTGCGGCGCTAAATAATGGCATGGCCGCTTTCCCCTACAATATCATCTTCACGAGCCACGACCACCAGCTCACGCAGACGGTCGCCAACCGCATCATTGAGATCACGCCCGACGGCATCATCGACCGCCGCTGCACGTACGACGAGTATATGCACATCGCCGGTCAGGAAGCGGAATAAACCATGGAGCAGCTTGCGAAAAACCAACTGCATACCGCGGAGATCACGGGCTATACGTCCGACGGCGCGGGTGTGAGCCGCATTGCCGGCCGCGCCGTATTCGTGAAAGGCGCGCTCGTCGGTGAGACGTGGCAGGTCCGCATCCTGAAGGTGACGGCAAATGCCGTCTACGGTAAGGCGGAGCAGTGCCTGTCCCCTGCCCCAGCGCGCACGGAGCCGCCCTGCCCCGTTTACCGTACCTGCGGCGGCTGCAGCCTGCAGCACATGGACTATGACGAGCAGCTGCGCATGAAGCTTGAGCGTGTCAATGATGCGCTCAAGCGCATCGGCGGCGTTTCAGCACCGGTGCAGAATATCATCGGCATGGAGTATCCGCTCTGCTACCGGAACAAAGCGATTTACGCCGTTGGCAAAAAGGACAGCAGCGTGGTCAAGGGCTTTTACCGCGCATCCAGCCATGACATCACACCCGTGGAGCAGTGCCTGCTCCAGCTCCCGCTCGCGGATAAGGCGGCGCAGACGGTCTGCGACTGGATGAATCTGCGCGGCATCGCACCATATGACGAGGCCACAGGCCGCGGTACGGTGCGGCATCTGTTCACGCGCTGTGCCATGCATACGTCCGACGCTGTGCTGTGTATTGTCTCTGCGCGTGGTTTCGGCGCGCAGACAGACGATTTAATTGCCTACCTGCGAGAGCACTGCCCGGAGCTGACCGGCATCGTGCTCGATGTCAACAAGCAAAAGGGCAACGTTGTGCTCGCCGGAGATTTCTATACGCTCTGGGGCGAGCCGGAGCTGACTGATCGGCTCTGCGGGCTGACGTTCGCGCTCTCGCCGCAGGCGTTTTATCAGGTCAATCCCGTGCAGGCCGAGCGGCTGTATGAGCGCGCGGTGGAATACGCCGTCAACGCGCCGACGGATCAGGTGCTGGACCTGTACTGCGGTGCCGGGACGATCAGCATGTGTCTGGCGCGCAAGGCCGCGCACGTCATCGGGGCCGAGATCGTGCCGGAGGCGATTGAGAACGCGCGCCGTAATGCGGAGCGAAACGGCATCGAAAATGTGGAGTTTCTCTGCGCCGATGCCGGTGCCGCTGCGGCAGAGCTGGCCCGGCGCGGCGTCCGGCCGGACTGCATTGTGGTCGATCCCCCGCGCAAGGGCATGTACCCGGAAGCTATCGACGCGATGGTGTCCATGCAGCCGCCGCGGATCGTCTATGTCTCCTGCGACCCGGGCACACTCGCGCGCGACGTGAAGCTGCTCACGCAGCGCGGCTACACGCTCACGCAGGCGCTGGCCGTGGACATGTTCCCGCAAACGGCGCACATAGAGACGGTGGTCCTCTTGTCACGGGAAACAAATCCACTGACGGTTGAGGTCAGAATGGAAGTGG
>CAVFZY010000015.1:0-73747 GCA_963627135.1 Bacteroidaceae bacterium
GTGCGATCATAAGACTGATTAGAAGCTTTAGCTGTGGATCGGAACAGTTATCATATGTATTATTCATAATCTGAAAAATTTCTCTCTACACTGAAAGCAAATACAGTGAAGGGAGTTATGGACGATGTTGGATGCAAAAGTGGTTGGCAGAGTGCTGCAGCGGCTGCGGGAGGAACGCGGCCTGTCGCAAGAGATCGTGAGCGGTCTCGCCGGGATCGGCAGGACGCATTTGAGCGCCATTGAGCGCGGAGAACGCAAACCGACGCTGGAGACTTTTTACCGCATCGGCGAGGCCCTGCATATGCGGCCGAGCACGGTGCTGGCCGAAATCGAGGCGGAGCTGGAAAGAAATGCATGATCCCGGCGGGGAGCGCCGCACGCAAAGCGCCGGTCTCACCGGCGCAAAAACAGGGCGCGCGCGCAAAATTCACATCTGGATTTTGCGCCCCGGGGGGTATCTTGCGGCTTTTCCCGGCCGCTGCCCACAAAAAACAACGCCCCTGCGCTCCGATTGGAACGCAGGGGCATATCCGCTTTCATCTTTCGCCGACGCCTTATCCGCGCAGACCGATGGCCTCAAGGATGGCCTCGACGCGGTCGGACGCTTGTACCGGCCAGTCTCCCTTGACGTTTTGGCAGCCGGCGGAATCGAGTAGGTCGCGTGCGCCGCTGCCCATGAGCGTCTGGCAGGTCGTGTCGATCAGATCCATCTGCTGGCTGAAAGCCACCTGCTCATCGTTGCCCTTGCTGCTGAGCCACGTGGTGACGGCGGACTTGATCTCACTCTGGGTCATCGTGCTCGCCTCGCCCCAGTCGAGCAGCTTTACGGCGTAAGGCACCACCTTGATCGAGCTGCCGGCCGTGCCGAGCTGCACATTCTTTTCAATGTCGTTGAGCACCGTGGCCAGCTCGTCTGTCTGCGTACCGGCCGGGCGGGCCGGGTCGTTGGCCGGGGCGGGCGTCGGCGTCTGCACCGTCGGCGTCACGACGGTGGGGGTGGAGGATGTCTCCGGCGTCTGCGTCTCGTTGCCGCAGGCGGCCAGCGCCAGCACGAGCACCAGCATGAGCGTGAGCGCCGCGAGGCGCTTTGTATTGCGGGATAACCATACCTTCATATGGGAACACTCCTTTCGTTGTGCTCTTATGATAGCACACGCGCGCCTGCTGTCAAGAAAAATGCACGCGCCCACTTGACAAATACCCTCTGGGGGTATATATTCAAAAATACCCCCAAGGGGTATATGGAAAACAATGAGGTACGAACCTATGGATGATGAGAAAAAAAACTGCTGCTGCGGCTGTTCGCAGCGCAAGAAGGAGCGCACGCCGGAGGAATACAAGCGGCTCATCCACCGGCTCAACCGCATTGAGGGCCAGATCCGCGGCATCCGCGGCATGGTCGAGAACGACGCCTACTGCCCGGACATTCTCGTGCAGTCGGCGGCGGCGGGCGCGGCGCTCAATGCATTTAATAAGGAGCTGCTGGCCAGCCACATCCGTACCTGCGTCGTCGAGGACATCCGCGACGGCAAGGACGAGGTGATCGACGAGCTGGTGGCGACGCTGCAGAAACTCATGAAATGAGCCGCACCGCAAAGGAGGAACCACTTTGAAGCAATACAATGTCACCGGCATGAGCTGCGCGGCCTGCTCGGCGCGCGTGGAAAAGGCGGTGTCGAACGTGCCGGGCGTGACGGCGTGCTCGGTCAGCCTGCTGACCAACTCCATGGGGGTGGAGGGCACGGCGGCGGATCAGACCATCATCGGCGCGGTGCAGGCCGCAGGCTACGGCGCGTCGGTCAAGGGCGCGCAGCAGAGCGCAAACCCTGCCGCCGACGCCGACGCACTCGCCGACCACGAGACACCGAAGCTGCGGCGCAGACTCTTCTGGTCACTGGGCTTCTTGCTCATCCTGATGTATTTTTCCATGGGCCACATGATGTGGGGCTGGCCGCTGCCGAAGTTTTATGACGGCAACCACGTCGCCATGGGCCTGACGCAGCTGCTGCTGACGGTGATCATCATGGTCATCAACCAGAAGTTTTTCATCAGCGGCTTCAAGGCGCTCTGGCACCGTGCGCCGAACATGGACACGCTTGTAGCCCTCGGGGCGACGGCGGCGTTTGTGTACAGTACCTATGCGCTCTTTGCCATGACGGGCGCGCAGGTGCGCGGCGACGACCAGGCCGTCATGCACTACATGGTGGACTTTTACTTCGAGTCCGCCGCCATGATCCTCACGCTCATCACGGTGGGCAAGACGCTCGAGGCCCGCTCGAAGGGCAAAACGACCGATGCGCTGCGCAGCCTCATGGAGCTCGCGCCCAAGACCGCCACCGTCGAGCGCGATGGCGCAGAGGTGACCGTCCCGGTCGAGCAGGTACAAAAGGGCGATGTCTTCGTCGTCCGCCCGGGCGAGCGCATCCCGGTCGACGGCGTGGTGCTCGAGGGCACGAGCGCGGTCAACGAGGCGGCGCTCACTGGCGAGAGCATTCCGGCCGACAAGGCGCCGGGCGCGTCCGTCTCGGCCGCCACAGTGAACCAGTCGGGCTTTCTCAAGTGCCGCGCCACGCGCGTCGGCGAGGACACGACCCTCTCGCAGATCATCCAGATGGTCAGCGACGCGGCGGCCACGAAGGCGCCGATCGCGAAGATCGCGGACAAGGTGTCCGGTGTGTTCGTGCCGTCGGTCATTGGCATCGCGCTCGTGACGTTTGTCGTCTGGATGCTACTCGGCCGCACCGTGGGCTATGCGCTCGCGCGCGGTATCTCCGTGCTCGTCATCAGCTGCCCGTGCGCGCTCGGCCTCGCCACGCCGGTGGCGATCATGGTCGGCAGCGGCATGGGCGCGAAAAACGGCATCCTCTTCAAGACGGCGGCCTCCCTCGAGGAGACCGGCCGCATCCAGATCGTCGCGCTCGACAAGACCGGCACCATCACCTCCGGCGACCCGACGGTGACGGACATCTGCCCCGCTCCCGGCGTGACGGAGGGCGAACTGCTGCGCCTGGCCTGCGCGCTCGAGCGCAAGAGCGAGCACCCGCTGGCCAAGGCGGTGCTGCGCCGCGCGGAGGCGGACGGGCTGACCGCCGCCGAGGTCGCGGACTTTCAGGCCCTGCCGGGCAACGGCCTGCGCGCCATGCTCGACGGGCAGCCGCTCTGCGGCGGCAACGCGGACTTCATCCGCACCGCAGCCGATATCCCCGCGCCCATGCAGGCCCAGGCGCAGGCGCTTGCCGAGGCCGGCAAGACGCCGCTGTTTTTCGCCCGCGGCGGGCAGCTCCTCGGCATCATCGCCGTGGCGGACGTGCTCAAGCCCGACAGCCCACAGGCCATCCGCGAGCTGCAGAACATGGGCATCCGCGTCGTCATGATTACGGGCGATAACGCGCGCACGGCCAGGGCCATCGGCGCGCAGGCCGGCGTGGATGAGGTGATCGCGGGCGTGCTGCCAGACGGTAAGGAGCGCGAGATCCGCCGCCTGAGCGCGCGCGGCAAGGTCGCCATGGTCGGCGACGGCATCAACGACGCGCCGGCGCTCACGCGCGCGGACATCGGCATCGCCATCGGCGCGGGCACGGACGTGGCCATTGACGCGGCCGACGTCGTGCTCGTCAACAGCCGCCTGAGCGACGTCCCAGCGGCCATCCGGCTCAGCCGCGCGACGCTGCGCAACATCCACGAGAACCTGTTCTGGGCGTTTTTCTACAACACCATCGGCATCCCCATCGCGGCGGGCGTGTTCGTCCCGCTGGGCCTGACGCTCAACCCCATGTTCGGCGCGGCGGCCATGAGCCTGTCGAGCTTCTGCGTGGTCACGAACGCCCTGCGCCTGAATCTGTTCAAGCTGCGCGATACGCGCCATGATCATAAACGTGCAAACCATCTCAAAGGAGTACCCGAAATCAAGGAGGAAACCACAATGAAAAAGACGATCCAAATCGAAGGCATGATGTGCTCTCACTGTGAGGCGACCGTGAAGAAGGCACTCGAGGCGCTGCCGGAAGTTACCGAGGCTGAGGTCAGCCACACGGCGGGCACCGCCGTTGTGACGCTCAGCGCCCCGGTGGATGAGGCCAAGCTCCGCGCAGCGGTCGAGGCCAAGGACTACAAGGTCACCGGAATCGCGTAAAGCAGGAAAAAACAGTAAGGGTGTCCCCGTGAGGGGATGCCCTTGCTGTTTTCGTTCACTTTTTGCGCGCGTCGATCGGTTGCGGCTTTCATTCCCGAGTCAGGATTTTTCCTTTTGCTGGGCGCATATGTTTTTATCTGGTATGATGCATATAGCTGGTTGTATGGATAGCTTGCCACATTGCGGCCGAAATATGAAACGCCTGAAGAATGATGGTGATGCCATATCGAATTCATATTGTTTGTCGTGGCTCTTGCTTTCGTTGCTTTTGTTATCTACTGTGTCGTTACCTATTTTGTAAGCAGGAGAGAGCGTGCAGAAATTGCCGCCTTAAAGCGCATGCTGAACAGCGATTTGAATGATGTGCAGCGCCAGAAAACCGAGTTGGAGCAGAAGCGTGCCGCGCTCGAGCGAGAGCGCAGCGACTGTGCCGCAGCGCGCCGCGCATATGAGAAAAAGGCTGCTCGGCAGGATACGCTTGCCTATCAGAACGCTGCCGCGCTCTGTTCCCGCAGCTGTCTTGGCCCGACATTCTCGGGATATCAGATATTCAGGATTTGAACAGCAAAGACGCGCTCCAAAATGAACGCCTCTACGCTGCATGCTTCGGGAAAATTTCACTTTTGCCGCCCGTTTCCGTTTTCTGCAGCGTTCGCGGAGAACGTGGTGAAGTCTATAAAACCACGCTCAAAAGCTGCATCTGCAAAGATTATCAGGTGCGCCGACAGCCGTGCAAACACATGTACTATCTTGCGCTGCGCCTCGGCCTTCTCTCTACCGTCAATGAGGCTGCCGTGATGGACGCGATCGACGATATTCACACCGCCCTTGGTCAGGTCGCGTTGGAGTGGAAAGCCCTTGTGGCCGATCAGCGCAGCCTCGCACGCGAACAGCAGAAGCTCGACGAGCGTGCGCGGCAGGAGGCGTCCGTGCAAAAGATGTTTCTCCGCTCGTTGGATACATATGGCTATAACCCCGACTGGTTGGCCAAGCTGTATGCGGATTTTCATGCGCAGTTTGACGCCGAGCTGGTCGAGCATCTGTGCGAGCGTGCGCGCCCGGCCAAGAAAACCGCTGCACGCATCGAGCAGGAATATCTTGCGCAAATGCGCGACCTGCACCGCTCTGCAAAGGCAATGGAATACCGCCTTTATTTGTATCACCTCAAATTCCCGGAGTGGGATGACATCCCGCCCTTGTCCCCGGAAGAACCGGCCGCCGACCGCGCCCCGCTCCTGCGCTGGCTTTCCGAGGAGGAATATGGCTCCCTGCCGTCTGCCGAAAAGTCGCAGCTTGCGCTCGACCGCTGGTCGAAGAGGAAGAAATCCCCTTGGGACATTGGCGTCGAGTTTGAGCAGTATGTCGGCTACCGGTATGAAACCGACGGCTACCGCGTTACATACTACGGTGCGGTTAAGCACATGGACGATCTCGGGCGCGATTTGATCTGCACAAAATCCGGCCACACGGTCATTGTGCAGTGCAAGCGCTGGGCTTCCGCAGAAAAGCACATTCATGAGAATGTTGTTTTTCAGCTTTATGCCACCACGGTCGCTTACCAACTGGAGCACCCCGGCCAGGCTGTCACGCCGCTGCTCGTCTGCACCTGTGCTTTGTCCGATACCGCAAAGCAGTACGCAGACTATCTGAAGGTTCAGTATTCAGAGTTTTATGAATACAGAGATTTTCCCCGCATCAAATGCAACATCAACAAATCGACCGGCGAGCGCATCTATCACCTGCCGTTTGACCAGCAATATAACCACGTTGCGATCATTTCCGGCACAGGCGAATGTTACGCACAGACCGTTCAGGAAGCGGAAAGCAAAGGTTTCCGCCGCACATACCGCCATGCTGTTACTGCATGATAAAGAGCATGGATATTTTCATTCTGAAATTTGCAGCAAAGGCGTCCCCTCTCAGGGACGCCTTTGCCGTTTCTGTTCACTTTTTGTGTGCGTCGATCGGCTGCGCGAACAGCCCATGCTGCGTGCAGTACCACAGCAGCGTGCCGTGCGCGAAGTACGGCAGGCGCGTCTGCGCGCCCCACTCGGGGTAGAGCCGGCGCAGCACGACCGTGTCCTCGTTGACCAGCGCCGCGAACGACAGGTAGTGCTCCCGCCGCATGGGGTGGTCGGACGTGAGGTACCACTCGCCGTCGCTCCGTTCTACTGTCAGGCGGTGGTCGTCGTCCGGCGTTTGCGGCATTAAGGGCTGCAGTGTCTGGCCACAGCAGGTCACGTCCGCCGCGTCGCTCGCCAGCAGCAGGTTGCCGCAGTGTGGGCAGACGCAAAAGCGCACGCGCTTCATGTTTCCGTTTGTCAAATCGTTTTCCTCCAGATCGCCCCGGAGCAACGCCTCGGCGCTCGTGCCCAGAGCCTGTGACAGTCGCGGGAGGAGGGAAATGTCCGGCGCGCCGCAGCCGCGCTCCCATTTAGAGACGGCCTTGTCGCTCACGCCGATCGTGTCGGCGAGCTGCCGCTGTGTCAGATGCTTGGCTTGCCGCAGGGCGCGGATGAGCGCCCCCGTGCGTGTCTGATCCATGTTTCGTACCTCCCGTGCAGGTATCATTGTACGGATTTTCGCCCGGAATGCAACCGACGCTCCGTAGAGTCTGGAGCGTCGGTCGTTGCTTGCGTCACGGCAGCCGGCCGTCGCCGGCCATGAGCGCCATCATCTCCTCGATGCGCTCGAGCGGGAACGGCGGGGCACACAGCGGCCGCATGGCAATGCTCATGAGCTTCATGGGGTTGTTGTCGGCAGCCACGCGGTCGTCGGGCTTGATGTCCACGTGCAGACTGCACAGGCAGTTCGGGCAGTAGCTGCGGTAGTCGCTGCCGCCGTGCGGCGGTTAGATCCTGTCAGATGCCGAGGTAGAAGCCGGTGCTGAGGATCTCCTCGGTGCGCGAGAGCACCTCGTGCGCCTCGTCATAATTGCGCAGCGCCAGCTCGGCGACCAGGTAATTGGTCAGGCACATGGGCGCCGTGAGCGAGTTTTTGCACGACACGCTCTGGATCGCGCAGCGAAAGCAAATGTCCCCCTTAGCTGCGCACGGGGAGATTGTTGTTGGATGTGATGAGCACGATCTTCACGCCGCGGCTGCGCATCCAGGCAAGGATATTGATGCCCGTCTTGGAATAGCGCGGGAAGATGTAGGCAATGCAGACATCGCCCACGTCGGCGCTGACGCTCTCTTCAGGATAGATCAGGCCGGTGAGCTGGACGAAGTGCACGTTTTTCTTGATCTCGCCGAGGCGCGAAACCATATAGTGCGTGAGGGAAAAGCTGCTGCGCATGCCGAGCACATAGATGTTTCTTTGCGCCGCTGATGAGACGGATGGCCTCCTGGATTTCGGAATAGCCGAGCGCGCGGGAGAAGTGGATGACCGTCGTCGTGCTCACGCCGGCCTTGGCCGCGAGCTTTTCAAGCGTCTCAAACGCGACGTCCTCATATTTCTCCTGCACATAGTTTGCCACTTTCCGCTGGGAATACGTCAGGCCGGAATAAGCGGCGCTGATCTTTGCGTCAAACAGTATCCGTGAGTCCCTCCCTCTGGGTGCTGATCGCTTGTGACAAGATGTACCCAGTGTACAACATTTTTCCTGCCATTGCAAGCGGCTGCCCGCGACAGGCAGACCTACACGGCGGGGGGGGACGTGGGCGTGCGGCCGGACTGCCGGTGCTGTAGGGCAGGGGGCGCGCGCGGTTGCGCGCGGCGGGAAATCATGGTATGATAAACGAACTGTGCGCAAAGGAGGTAGCCCCATGCGTCTCATCCGCGAGGAAAAAGCCTTCATCCGGGAGGCCGTTTTGCTCATGCTCCCGATGATTTTGCAAAATTTCGTGACGTTTTCCATGTCCATGGCCGACACGTTCATGGTCGGTGTGCTCGGCGAGACGGCGCTCGCCGCCGTGACGATGGCCAACAGTCCGTTTTACGTCATGCAGCTGATGATCTTCGGCGTGCAGAGCGGCATGAGCGTGCTCGTGGCGCAGTACCACGGCCGCGGTGACCAGGAGGCTATCAACCGCGTGATGGGCATCGCGCTCTTTGTGTCCACGACGACCACGGGCCTGCTCGCCATCACGGCATTCTGCATCCCGGAGCAGATCATGCGCGTGCTCACCAACAATGCCGACCTCGTCGCGCCCGGCGCGGCGTATACGCGTTATGTTGGCTTTTCGTATTTCTTCTCCGCCATCAGCGGCGTGTACATCGCCGCCCAGCGCAGCACGGAAAATCCCCGCATCGGCGCCGTGCTACTCACCGTGTCCGGCGCGCTGAACATTTTCCTCAACTGGGTGCTCATCTACGGCAAGCTCGGCGCGCCCATGCTCGGCTGCGCGGGCGCGGCCATCGCCACGCTCATCAGCCGTGCGTTCGAGGTCGCGGTGCTGTGCGTTTATGCCAATGTCAGCCGTCGGCTGCTGCTGATGCCGCGCGCGCTGCTGCATCCCGGTCGCGTGATCGCAAGGGACTTCGTCAAGTACGCCCTGCCCGTCGTGTGCAACGAGTGTTTGTGGTCGCTCGCGTTTTCGCTCTATACGGTCATCATGGGGCATATGGAAAATAACACGCCCATCCTCTCGGCCTACACCATCGCCGGAAATCTGCAGCGCATGCTCACCCCAGCGTCGTTCGCCGCGGGCGGCGCGGCCGCCGTGCTCATCGGGCGGGAGATCGGCCGCGGCAACCGCGATCAGGTGCAGCGCAAGGCCTGGGTGCTCGACGGGCTGGCGCTGTGTGTCGGTCTCGTGTGCATGGGCATCATCGCCCTTGTGCGCAATGTGCTGCTGCGGCCGTATATCCTGCCGCTGATGCACATGGAGGGCGCGGCGTGCGACATTGCCATGTACATGATGGGGGTGCTGATGCTCGTGCAGCCGGTGTCGAGTGTGAGCCTGACGAACATCGTCGGCGTGCTGCGCGGCGGCGGTGACGTGCGCTACGCGATGCTGTGCGACGTCGGGCCGCTGTATGCGGTGTGCCTGCCGCTGGCGGCGCTCACGGCGCTTGTGTGGAAGCTCGACATCCGGTATGTGTACCCGCTCATGTCCATTGACGTGTTTGTGCAGATCTTTCTGTGCGTGCCACGGCTGCGCTCCGGAAAGTGGATCCACGACGTGACCCGCGGTGCCGGCGAACTGGAGGCATGACGGCACGAGGGAGAAGGCCTCGCTTGATGCAACCGCTCCTTCGAGGAGAAGGTAGGGGTGCAGGGTGACTGCGTGTCTTGACATATTCGCCAAATGTGGTATTCTGTTTCTGTTCATTTTGCTAGGTATGATCGGCGCTCAGAAAGAGATAAGCAGCATGAAATACGCATTTGACAACGCCAATCTGATCGACGGCACAAAGGACATGCGCGTGCAGCCCAATCTGCGCGTGCTGCGCACGCTCCACCTCCTGCTCGTTTGAGCGAGATACACTCTATATTTTAAAGTCAGGTGATGCTATGAAAGCGCTTTCCCAGCCGCTGTTCGCCTCCCTGCGCGGGTACGACAGGGCGCAGCTCGGGCCGGATCTGTTCTCCGGCGCGCTCATCGCGCTGCTGTCCATCCCGATCTCAATGGGCTATGCCCAGCTGGCCGGTCTGCCGCCGGTCTACGGGCTGTACGGGTCGCTGGTGCCGATTTTGCTCTTCGCGATGCTCAGCACGACGCGGGAGTTCATCTTCGGCGTCGACGCCGCGCCGGCCGCCATGATCGGCGCGGTGCTTACGTCGCTCGGCGTCGCGCCCGGCGGGGCGGAGGCCATGCGCGTCGTGCCGGTGCTGACGGTGTACGTCGCACTGTGGCTGGCCGTGTTCGCGCTCGTGCGCGCGGACAAGGCCGTCGATTACATCTCCGAGCCCGTCATGGGCGGGTTCATCAGCGGTGTCTGCTGCGAGATCATCCTCATGCAGGTGCCGAAATTGCTCGGTTCCGGCACCGGCACGGGCGAGCTCTTTGAGCTGCTGGGGCACATTTTCAACGCGGCGAAGGTCATCAACTGGCCGACTGCCGCGCTCGGCTTTGCGACGCTGGCAATCCTGCTCATCGCGCCGCGCAAATGGCCGAAGGTGCCGTGGGTGCTCGTGATGATGGTGCTCGGCGGGCTGCTCGGCGCGTTCGCGCCGCTGACTGACTGGGGCGTGGCGCTGCTGGCCGCCGTGCCGCGCGGCCTGCCGAAGGTCGTGCTGCCGGATCTCACCGCGCTGCCGTTTACCAAAGCGCTCGTGGCGACGCTGCCGGTCGCGGCCGTCATTCTGGCCGAGACGCTGCTGGCCTCGGCCGGCACCGCACAGAAAAACAGCTACCGCCTCAACGGCCGCCGCGAGATTGAGGCGTACGCCGTCTGCAACGTCGCCGCCGGGCTCGTCGGCTGCTGCGTCGTGTCGGGCAGCGTGTCGCGCACGGCCGTCAACGAGCGCAACGGCGGCAAAACGCAGCTCGTGTCCGTCATGGCGAGCATGACCATGCTCGTCGTGCTGCTCGTCGCCACGCCGCTCATCTGCTTTCTGCCTGTGCCGGTGCTGACGGCCATTGTTGTCAACGCGCTCATCGGGGCGACGGAGTTCGACATCGCGCGGCGGCTCTGGCGCGTCAACCGTGTGGAGCTCGGCATCTTTGTCGGGGCGTTTCTGGGCGTGCTGCTGCTCGGCGCGATCAAGGGCGTGCTCGTGGGCATGGTGCTATCATTCATCGATGTGCTTATGCGCGCGGCAGCACCGCAGCGCACCTTCCTCGGCACGCTGCCGGGCAAGGCAGGCTTCTTCCCGATCGACCGCGTCAGCGGCGTGCAGGCGCTGCCGCACATCGTGCTCTACCGCTTCAGCGGCAGCCTGTTCTTTGCCAACATCCGCCGCTTTCAGGAGGACATTGAGGGCGCGGTGCAGCCCAACACGCAGGCCGTCATCGTCGACGGCAGTGCCATCGTGAGCGTGGACATCACCGCGTGCGACCGGCTCGTCGCGCTCAACCGCAAGCTGCGCGCGCAGGGCGTGCGCTTTTACCTGACCGAGCACATCGGCGAGGTCAACGACCAGCTGCGGCACTTCGAGGCCGGGGAGCTGATCGAATCCGGCGCCGTGCGCCGCACGATCCAGGGCGCGCTGCGCGATGCCGGTGCAGCTGTCGACATCGGCGGGGCGCAGCAGCGCATCCCCGACAACATGGACGATATCCGCCAGTTGCAGGAGCTCGAGTGGCTCTACGGCGCGGACGCCGAGGTGCAGATCGAGCGCAACGTGCAGCTCGTGCTCGCGCGCATGCGCGCAACGGAGGACGTCGACGCCCGCCGCACCATGCTCGAGCATTTTCTCAACGAGGATTTCCACTTCGGCAGCATCGACACCGACGAGGTGCTGCTGCATTTGGAGGGCCACACGGACGAGCTGGCCGCGCTGCTTGGCAACTCCGAGGACGATGTGTTCACCGACCTCGAGGTCGAGCGCGACAGTCTCATCGACCGCGTCGAGCAGGACTATCCCGAGCTCGTCGAGCACGTGCGCGAGCGGCGCGACCACCTTGACCACGACTTCCGCGCCAATCATCCCACGAGCGCGGCCCGCATTGAGGCCCGCCGCGCGCAGCTGCACGCGCGCATCGAGCGCGAGCGCGCCGAACGCAGCGCTCGCCATGCCCAGCACGCCGCTGAACATCAGGAGCGGCATGAGCAGCACGTGGCCACGCATCAGGAGCGGCACGCCCAGCACGCCACCGAGCAGCAGCTGCGCTATGAGCAGCAGCTTGAGGCGCGCCTGCGCCGTCAGGCGGAGGAGCAGGTCGCGCGCGAACAGCGGCAGGCGGCAGAGCTGGCCCGCCGGGCGCAGCACGCGGCCGAAAAGGCCCAGCGTCACGCGAAGCACGCAGCCGAGCGTGCACAGAAGCAAGCCGATCATCTGGCCGAAAAGGCCCAGCGCCATGCCGAGCGTGCGGCTATCCACAGCCGCCACGACGACAAGGATTGAGCGCGGGCGCAGATACAAAATACAGTATGAAAGCGGAAGGGACAGCAGTCCCTTCCGTTTTTTGCTGCTAGAAGATTGTGTAGACAGATACGCTCATCATGTGTAAAATGTGTGTCGGACAACATGGCTTCCTCCTTGTGAATGTTCTTGTGGTGATTACATTTTGCACAAGTTGAGCCATGCTGTCTTTTCTTTTTTCGGGTGCTGCACTTCAGAGGATGATCTGTCGTTTTTACTGCGCAGCGGGGGGGATGGTGCTGTACGGTACGGTTGGGAACGGCACGGTGTCCCGTTACTTTGGCGCTACATCACGCGTGACAAGATTGCCGACCGCTCGCGCCTGCTGAATTTTCAGCGCACTTCCGTCGTTATGTCAACCGGCTTCCGCGCCCTGTGTCGAATCCCGTCAAATGCATGGCTGGATTCGTCAAAACGTGCCCCAAAAAATTCTTAGCGCCTTCTACGAACGTTTTTTTGTGCGAATGATGTGGCATTCTGCCGCCTGCGGCGCGCAAAAAAGAGCCGCCCTTCCGGACGGCCCCTCGCCATGCTTGCGCCAGTATTTCAGCCCGCGTCACGCCGGATTGACGTGCACGGTGCAGTGCTTCACGTCCGGGTAGTCGTGCTCGAGCTCGTGGTGCACGGCCTCGGCGATGGCGTGTGCGTCCCGCAGCGGCAACGCACCGTCGACCGCGATCTCGGCATCGACATACGTCCGGCTGCCGAACAGCCGCGTCTTGAGATCGTCCACGCGCACTACGCCGGGGGTGTGCAACATCGTCTCGCGCATGGCGGAAACGGTGTCGGCATCGCACGCTCGGTCGACGAGCCGGTCGATGCTCTCGCGGAAGATGCCATAGGCCACCTTGAAGATGAACAGACAGATGACGATCGACGCGATGGGGTCAAGGATGGGCACACCGAGCCGCGCGCCGAGCACGCCCGCAAAGCTGCCGATGGACGACAGCGCGTCGGACCGGTGGTGCCACGCCTCGGCCTTGAGCGACACGGAGCGGATGCGCCCCGCCGCCGCGATCGTATACCAGTACAGCCCCTCCTTGACGACGATGGATACGACCGCCGCAATGAGCGCGAGCACGCCAGGGGCAGCCAGTGTCTCACCGCGGACGATCTTCATCAAGCCCGCGTAGCCGATGGCGGCGCCTACGACCACGAGAATATTGCCCAGCAGGATGGACGCGATGCACTCGAGCTTTTCATGCCCGTAGGGGTGGCTGGCGTCGGCCGCCTTGTGGGAAAAGACCGCGCCGAGCATCACGATCAGCGAGCCGAGAATGTCGGACGCCGAGTGCACAGCATCGGCCACCATGGCCGACGAGTGCGCCACGATGCCGGCGACGAGCTTGAACACCGTCAGGACCGCATTGCACACGATGCCGACGGTGGACACCTGCATGGTCACGCGCTTGGCGTCATCGGGTGTGGAGGAAGTGCGTGCGCGCATAAATAAAGACTCCTTTCGCACAAAAAAAGCGCCTGTGGGGCATATGAGTCCCACAGACGCGGTGATATCCTGTCTGCTGCGGCGCGGACGCCGCCCGGCCGTTTCGGCCTGTCATTAGCAGCGAGTATAGCACGCGCGCGGCCGGCCGTCAAGCGGTATGTTCGGTTTTTTATCTGTGCAGCCAGTGCACGCCGGCGCGGCGGAGCTTCGCGCCGAGGATGAGCGCGATCTGCACCGGGATGCCGACGAAGAACACGGCCCAGATGTTGTACTGCAGGTACTGGAAGTAGAACGCCGTGATCGTGCTCCACACGAACAGGGACGAAAACACGCACTGCAGCGTTATCTCGCCCTCCCAGTGACGGGCGAAGAGCCCTGCCACGGCGAACGACACCGGCACTGCCCACACGAACGCCATCCAGTACATTTTGCCGATGCTGAACTGCGAATACAGAAACACCACGACCGCCACAACCCACACCATCGTCACCCACATGGCGGCGATGAGCACCTTGGGCATGAGATAGACGTCGCGCTGCTTTTCGCCGCTGGCCTCTGCGGCCTCGGCGCGCGCGGCTGCTACGCCGCCATCTGTCAGCAGATCGTCCACGCGCAGGCCGTAGAGGTCGGCGATGGTCTTGAGCATGACAGCGTCGGGCAGGGAATCGCCCCGCTCCCACTTAGACACGGCCTTGTCGGAGTAATTGAACTGCGCGGCAAACTCGGCCTGGGTCAGGTTTTCTTCTTTTCTCAGCTCGGCAAGGTTGGCGGCGAGCGCGCCTCTCACATCATTCATGCTATGAGTATACCACGCCGGGCATTCGGCCGCAAGAGGCGCGTTTTTACCTAAATCATGGAATTCTCCCGTTGGTAGAATCGCCTTCTCCCAATGTTTCTACCGCTCGCGCGCGCGGAGGATGCATTTAAAAAGAGCCTGCCGTATAATAAAGCCATGAAGAAATGTGATTTTCCTGACGATGTGCACGTCAGGTATCACCTGCAAGGGAGATCGATATTCATGAGCAAACAGACCTTTCGCCTGCCGACATGGCGGCGCAAGCCGAAGGCAGATGAGACCGCGCCGGACATCGCCGACAGCGGGCTGGTGCCCGCGGAGAGCGCCGCGCGGCCGACGCGGCGCAAGCACGGCAAGCGCACCTATGTCATCGGCGGCGCGCTGCTGGCACTGGCGATCGTGGCGGCGATCATCCTGCCCGGCATGGCCGGCAGCGGCGACGATGACGGTGCCGGCGGCGCGAGCACGACGCTCTCCCGCCCGGACGGCGACCCCTCCGGCCAGAGCGCGGAGGACAACATCTACATCACGACCGGCGTCATGGATCAGGAGACCTACCGCTCCGAGACGACCGGCGAGACGAAGGCGAAGGTCGGCTTCATCGACTACAATCAGGCCGTGCACAACGTGCGCGTCGTGACAAGCGACAGCGTCTTCACCGAGGCCATCAGCACGAGCATGTTCGTCAAGCTCGGCGAGCAGAAGTACTTCAAGGACGGGGCCATCCTCGTGCGCAAGGCCAGCTCCATCAGCGGCGACACCGCCACCTGGAGCGACCAGATCGTGGCCATCTCGCAGCAGGACTATCAGGACGCCTACGGGCAGGACCCGCGCAACCTCAGCAACTACGTCATCAGCCGCGATACGGTGCAGAATCCGTCCATGACCGCGAACGACGACGGCACCTACACCCTCACCTTTGACCTCGAGCCCGTGGGCGCGAGCGCGTACTACCGCCATCAGGTGCGCACGTACAGCGGCGCGTCGAAAAACCCCGAATTCACGGCTGTGCACATGGTCTGGACGATCGATTCGAACTGGGACCTCCTGCAGATGGACACTGTGGAGAGCTACGCCGTGTCCATGTCCGGCCTCGGCAGCCTCAACTGCACGAGCACGCTCACCGAGGTGTTCTCGGACTTCGGCGCCGTGACCGATGACCAGACGGAGTTCCAGCACTACCTCGAAACCGAATATGACCCGAACAACCTCGGCAAGCTCTCCGACGGTGGGCAGGACACGCAGGCCATGGTGCGCGACTTCTTTCGCCGCACGCCGAACTACAACATCACGGTCACCGCCAACGGCCAGTCCTACGGCCTGACGGCGCACGTGGACATTGACCAGACAGCCTTCCAGGTGCGCGGCAATGTCGCGGGCATCGACCTCTTCGCGGCTTACAGCAACGAGCGTGTGTACATCGCCTTCGGCAGCCAGAAGATCGCCCTGCGCGCGACCGACACGATCGATGCGGCGCGCACGGTCGCGGGCTACCTCGGCGTGCAGATCCCGAACATCTCGCTCGACGCGGCCGACATGACCGCGCTGACGAAAAACGTCGTTATGCAGGAGACCGACACCGGCATGACCATCCGGCTCGACGACCCGATGATCTCAGGCAGCGTCCTGCTCACGGACCCGGACGCCCTGCGCCTGACGCGCGCGGACGTGGCGCTCAACTTCGGCGGCGCGCGCATGCACGTCACCGCCACGCCGTACTACGGCGGCTTCCAAGTGCAGTCCCTCGAGGGTTACACCGACCTGACCGGTGCGCTGAGCCTCGTGAGCCCCCTCATGGACGCGGCCACGGCCAAGACCGCGACCTTCAACGTTGCGCTCAGCGGCCCGCTGAACCTCTCGGGCACAGCCACCGTGACCAAAACCTCCGGCGGCTATGATGCCGCGCTCACCACCACGGTCGACGGCGTGACCGTCACGGCCGAGTACATCGGCAGTACGGTGTACGTCTCAGCTGGGAACATCCACGTCAGCGGCACAGGCAGCGAAATTAAAGACCTGGTCGCCTGGGCGGGCGAGCTCGCCGGGGCAAACGACGCCGCGGCCGCCGGCAATGCCTACGCGCAGTTTTTCCGTGAGCTTACGCCGCAGTCCGCCGTGGACAGCATCCAGGATCTCGCGTGGGCGAATAACGCGCTGCACGCGCAGCTGAACATCGCGGGCACACCCGTCTCCGCCGCCCTCTCGGCCGACAGCGTGACCGTCACGGCCGCGGGCTGGACGGTGCGCGTGACCATCACCGGCACGTCCGGCTCTGCCACGGCACTGAGCCCCACGAGCGGCAATTATGTCACCCTCTCGCAGCTGCAGCCCTTCGCCCCGGTGCTCGAGCGCTATGTCGACGCGCAGGCCATGGGTATGGACGCGACCGTGAGCGTCAACGGCTACAGTCTCGATACCGATGTCGTGCTCTCGCTCGGCAAGCCCGTCGCGGCGCGCGCCGTGTCGCAGATCCTCGGCCGCGACCTGACCGTCACGTTCTGGAACGACCGCGTCTATATCGACTTCGGCTGGCACCATGTCGAGGCGTCCATAGCCTCGCTCGAGCAGGCGCTCTACGCCGTGCTCACCATCACGCCGGGCATCGACCGCCAGACCGTACAGAACGCCATCGAGGCCTACACCTACTTCTTCGAGCATCTGTCGTTTGCGAGCGTCGTCGGCGCGATTTCCGAGTTTGGCTATGCCGACGGGGCGCTGAACATCACGGCGAACATCGCGGCGTCCCCGCTCCATATCTCGCTCACGCCGAGCCAGATCACGCTGCGCACGCAGGTCGATTCGGCCAGCCTCGCCGTCACGGCCGTGCCGGGCAGCGCCTACGCCGCCGCGCCGGACCTCACGCCACAGGGCGGCAGTTATTATGATCTGGACGATTTCCTCGACCTGCTCCCGAGCTGGTGAGCAGGCGCATCCCACAAAGTTACCCACCAATCGCATAGCAAGCCCCCGGACATTCCGTCCGGGGGCTTGCTGCATCCTTCTGTTTCCCTGTGCGCATTCAGTGCACACTCGCCTGCTTTTGCCGCAGGCTCAGGCAGTCGGCGATCATGGCGATGAACTCAGAATTCGTCGGCTTGCCCTTAATGTTCGAGACTGTGTAGCCGAAAAACTTCTGCAGCGTCTCGATGTCGCCACGATCCCACGCGACCTCGATCGCGTGCCGGATGGCGCGCTCGACGCGCGAGGGCGTCGTGTTGAACTTGCGCGCGACCTCGGGATAGAGCACCTTGGTCACAGAGTTGATGATGTCCATGTCGTCGATGGTCAGCAAAATGGCCTCGCGCAGGTACTGGTAGCCCTTGATGTGCGCGGGCACGCCGATCTCGTGGATGACGTCGGTGACGACGCTCTCGAGCGAGGGCTCCGGCTCCGCCGCGGCCAGCTGTGTGCCCGTGCCGCCGGTACGCTGGCGCGGCCGGGCCGTCTGGCGGATGCGCTGCACGAGCAGCGGCGGGTCAAACGGCTTTTGCATAAAGTACGTCGTGCCGAGCTCTGCACATTCCATCAGCACCTGATCGTTACAGATCGCGGAGGTGACGATCACGCGGGACGATGCATTTTTCGCCCGCAGATGCGTCAGCAGGGACAGGCCGTCCAGATTCGGCAGCACGAGGTCGAGCACTACGACATCGGGCTGGAATTTGGTGATGAGTTCTTCCGCGCGCAGCCCATTGTCCGTCTGGGCGACCAGTTCTATATCCGTCTCCTGGCCGATAGCCTTAGAATAGGCCGCGCGGTACTGTTCGCCGGGATCAGCCAGCAGAACACTGATTTTCGTTTCCATAACATTCTCCTCCGCAAAAATTCAGGCTTGCGGTCAGCTCTCTGCCGAATCGCTCGTTTCCCCTGTCTTGCGAGGATATTTTACCATATCTGGAATGCGAGAACAATGTGATTTTTGGCGAATTACTCTAGTTTTCCGTTGACATAATCTGATAGTATCCGTCGAAAGATACAATTTTTCGAAGTATATCGGGAAACCTCGTCCGTGTTCGACAGACAGAATGTGTCGAATGCGCCTGCATGTTATGTAAACCAATATTCCGACATGCGTCTTGTCACCGCGACAGCGCCCGACCCGGTGTGCACGGCGCGGCACGAAAACCGCCGCTTCGGCCGGCGCACGACCGGTGGCTCCGCCTGCATGCACAAAAATGGAAGGGGCTGCTGTCCTTTCCGTTTTCATACTGTATTTTGTATCTGTGCCCGCGCAAGAAAAAAACGTGCATGGAAGGGTAGCTTCCATGCACGTTTTGGGTCATGCGGGGGTTCCGGCGGCTCAGCTGTGCTGGCCGTGGGCCGGGTAGTGGATGTGCAGCAGCTCGTGGGCGCGGCCCTGGAGCAGATTGTCGTAGACATAGCCCAGGTCGGGGTTCTGCTGCGGGATGCGCAGGGCGCAGGCGGTGTCTGCCTTGAAAATGGCCTCGGCGCGCTCGGCCTTGCGCTTGTTGCAGGCGGGGGGCTGGCCGCCGCCACCGATGCAGCCGTTCGGGCAGGCCATGACCTCAATGAAGTCAAACTGCTCCTCGCCGGACTCGACCTTGGCGATGAGCTGATCGGCGTTGGCCAGACCATTGGCCACCGCGATGCGGATGGTCAGATCGCCGGCCGTGACGGTGAAGGCCTTGATGCCCTCGAGCCCGCGCACGCCGCACGCGGCGATGGTCTGCAGGGTATTCGGGCTGGCGTCGTCGAGCACGCGGCGGATGACGGCCTCGGTCACGCCGCCGGTCACGCCGAAGATGACGCCGGCGCCGGTGTAGTCGCCGAGCGGGGCGTCCGGCTCTTCATCCGGGAGGTGGGCAAAGTCGATGCCGGCCTCCTCGATCATGTCGCACAGCTCACTCGTCGTGATGACGAGGTCGATGAGCCGCTCGCCGTCCTTCTCGAGCTCGGGGCGCGCAGCCTCGAACTTCTTGCCGGTGCAGGGCATGATGGCCACGGAGTAGACGTTCTCGCCCGCGAACTGCTTGCGGATGAGCGAGCCAAACATCGCCATCGGGCTGCCGCAGGTGCTCACCTGGGGCATGAGGTGCGGGTAGCGGTGCTCCACGTGCTGGATCCAGCCGGGGCAGCAGGAGGTGAACATCGGCAGCTTCGCGCCGGTCTTGACCTTCTCGAGAAACTCCGCCGACTCCTCCATGATCGTGAGGTCGGCCGTGAGGTTCGTGTCGTACACCACGTCGGCGCCGAGGCGGCGCAGCGCGGCGACGAGCTTGCCGGTGCAGGGCTCATTGGCGGGCATGCCGAAGCGCTCGGCCATGCCGGCGCGCACGCTCGGCGCGTACTGCACGACGACCTTGCGGCTGCGGTCCTGCAGCATGGACCAGAATTTCTCGGTCTCGTTGCGGATCGTGATCGCGCCCGTCGGGCACACGGACGCGCACTGGCCGCAGCCGACGCAGTCGGTGTCCTTGAGCGTCTTGCCGAAATCGGCAGAGATGTGCGCCTTCTTGCCGCGGCCGCTGAAATCGACCGCGCCGATGTTCTGGATCTCGGCGCAGGTGCGCACGCACAATCCGCAGAGGATGCACTTGCTCGGGTCGCGCACGATGCTCGGCGAGGAGAGATCCATCGGCTCGGTGCAGTAGGTATTGGGCTCGAAGCGGTGCGCGTCCACATGGTAGCGGCGGGCGTACTCCTGCAGCTTGCAGCGGCCGCTCTGGTCGCAGGTCAGGCAGTCGGCCCTGTGGCTGCTCATGAGCAGCTGCAGCGTTGTGCGGCGGCTGTCGAGCACCTGTTTCGTGTGGGTGTTGACGACCATACCGTCGCGCGGCTGCATGGAGCAGGCCGCGTCCATCTTGCCGCGGTCGTTCTCGACGAGGCACAGGCGGCAGCCGCCGTAGATGGACAGGTTTTCACAGTAACAAAGCGAGGGGATGTCGATGCCGTTGTTGCGGGCGACCTCCAGCACGTTGCGCTCGGTCGTGAACGGGCAGGACACGCCGTCGATGATCATTTTCTTTTCAGCCATGGTTCACGCCTCCTTGATCGCACCGAACGGGCAGCCGGCCTTGCAGGCGCCGCACTTGATGCATTTTGTCGAATCGATGTGGTGCGGCTTTTTCAGCTCGCCGGTGATGGCGCCGGCCGGGCAGTTGCGCGCGCACTTTGTGCAGCCCTTGCAGATGGCCGGGTCGATGACGAAACTCGTCAGGCTGCGGCAGCTGCCGGTGCGGCACTTCTTATCGAAGATGTGCTCGCGGTATTCGTCCTCGAAGTTCGCGAGCGTGGACAGTACGGGGTTCGGCGCCGTCTTGCCGAGCCCGCACAGGGAGGAGTTCTGGATCATCTTGGCGAGGGAGCGCAGCTCCTCAATGTCGCCGGGTTTCCCGTTGCCCTTTGTGATCCTGGTGAGAATGTCGAGCATACGGGTCGTGCCCTCGCGGCACGGGGTGCACTTGCCGCACGACTCGTTGCAGATGAAGTTCATGAAAAACTGCGCGATGGACACCATGCACGTGTCCTCGTCCATGACGACAAGGCCGCCGGAGCCGATGATGGCGCCGGCCTTTTTCAGCGAGTCAAAGTCCATGGGCAGGTCCATGTGCGCCTCCGTCAGGCAGCCGCCGGACGGGCCGCCAATCTGCACAGCCTTGAACGCTTTGCCGTTTTTGATGCCGCCACCGATGTCATACACGACCTCGCGCATCGTTGTGCCCATGGGCACCTCGATCAGGCCGGTGTTGACGACGTTGCCGGTCAGGGCGAAGGCCTTCGTGCCGGAACTGCCCTCGGTGCCGACGGACTTGAACCAGTCTGCGCCCTTTTTGATGATGTCGGGGACGTTGGCGAACGTCTCGACGTTGTTCAGGCAGGTGGGCTTGCCGTACAGGCCCTTGTCGACGGAGCGCGGGGGCTTCGTGCGCGGCATGCCGCGGTTGCCCTCGATGGACGCGGTCATGGCCGAGCCCTCGCCGCAGACGAACGCGCCTGCGCCGCAGTTGATGTGCATGTGGAAGTTGAAGCCGCTGCCGAGGATGTCGTCACCCAGCAGGCCCATTTCCTTGGCCTGCTCGATGGCGACGGTCAGCCGGTGCACGGCCATGGGGTACTCGGCGCGGACATAGATGTAGCCCTCGGTGGAGCCGGTGGCCACGCCCGCGACGATCATGCCCTCAATGACCTTGTGCGGATCGCCCTCCATGCAGGAGCGGTCCATGAAGGCGCCGGGGTCGCCCTCATCGCCGTTGCAGACGATGTACTTGACGGGTTCTTCCGTATGTGCTGCGACCTGGGCCCACTTCTTCCCGGTCGGGAAGCCGGCGCCGCCGCGGCCGCGCAGACCGGAATCGCTCACGGCCTGGACGATCTCGTCCGGCTGCATCTCGAACAGGGCCTTGGCCAGCGCGCCGTAGCCGCCGATGGACAGGTACTCCTCGATGGATTCCGCGTCGATATGGCCGCAGTGCTCGAGCACGCGGCGGGTCTGCTTTTTGTAAAACGGGATATCCTCCTGGCGCTCATACAGTTCGCCGTTCTGCTTGTAGCCCAGGCGCTCGATGAACTGTCCGCCGAGGATGGTCTTCTGGATGATCTCCTCCACGTCGCTGACCTGACACTTCGTGTACAGCCAGCCCTCCGGCTCAATGCGGACCAGCGGGCCCATCTCGCAAAAGCCGTGGCAGCCGGATTTCTTCAGGCCGATGGAGTCGGCATGGTGCTCAGTCAGGGACACCTCGCACGGGATGCCGAGTTCGACCATGCGCTTTTTGAGTTCATGATAGACGTTGAGGTTACCGCCGGCGACACAGCCCGTGCCGCAGCAGACGAGGATTTTGCGTTTTTCTGCGTTGCGAGCGGCCATGTAATCGGCCTGCAGAGCGCGGAACTGCTCCAGGGATTCGATTCTCTGACGCATTACGCTCCCTCCTTTTCACGCAGCTCCTCAATGAGATCTACGGCCTTGTCGGGGGTCATGGCCGGGTGCACCGTGTCGTTGACCATGACGACCGGGCTCAGACCGCACGCGCCGAGGCACGACACGATCTCGATGGTGAACAGGCCGTCGTCCGAGGTCGGCTTGCTCTCGCTCAGGCCGGTCGCGTCGTAGAGTGCCTGCAGCACGTTGCCGGATTTGCGCACGTGGCACGCCGTGCCGCGGCAGACCTTGAGCACATACTTGCCCTTGACGTCGAGCGAGAAGTTCTCATAGAACGTCGCCACGCCGTAGATCTTCGATTCGCTGATGCCCACCTTGTCTGCGATGTAGCGCAGCGCGCCCTTTGGCAGATAACGGTACTTTCCCTGCACATCCTGCATGATCGCAATGATCTGCGAGGCGTCGCAGGCGTGATCTGCGAGGACCTGGTCAATGAATTTGTAATCGATCTGTTCCATTTTTTTCATTCCCTTTTCGACAAATTTGCACCTGCCGGCTCCTATACCGACCGGATGCAGGATTCCCTGCTCCCATCATACAGTATTTATGAAAAGTTTTCAATGCCCAGACTCGTAATTTTAATAACGACAAACTGCGAGATTCTTTAACAAATATTCACAATTTCGAGTTACTGTCCGTCTTTTGGAAATTTTGGCGCAAACGCTTGACACGGCTGCATTTCCATGGCATAATTGCAATAAACTATGCGCCCGGACCGCAAGCTGTGCTTCCGGCCTGGCCGCCGCCGATCCCGCACCGAATCTGACACCGAATCGCCCATGAGGTGGAAGGCTGCGTGCGTGCACAGAGCACCGCCATGCCTTTCGGGCATGGTATTTTTTGTCTTTCGCGCGGGCGGCAAACATGAAAAGGAGAGATCTGCAATGACCCATCTGCGCAAGCTCACAGCGGTGCTGCTGGCCGTCGTGCTGGTGCTCGCCCTCGCCGCCTGCGGTCAGCAGAGCGAGGACACCGCCGCGGTCGACAAGGACCTGGCCGTCAATGTCATCTCGCTCAACGGCACGACCGGTTTCGGTATGGCCAAGCTCATTTCCGATAGCAAGGAAGGCACTGCCGCACTGAACTACAACTTCACCGTCGAGACCGACCCGAGCAACGCCACCGCCGCGCTTGTCAACGGCACGGCCGATATCGCCGCCCTGCCGACGAACGCCGCCGCCGCACTCTACAACAAGACTGACGGCGCCGTGCAGGTGCTCGCGCTCAACACGCGCGGCGTGCTGTACGTTGTGACCGACAGCACGGAGCACATTACGTCCTTTGCCGACCTGCGCGGCAAAAACGTCTATGTCCCTGTGCAGAACCCGACGTTCATCTTCCAGTACCTGTGCGAGCATAACGGTATGACCGTCGGCACGGACATCACCATCGACAACACCTATGCCCAGCCGGCCGAGCTCAACACGGCGCTCGCCTCCGGCGAGGTGCACATCGCCGTGCTGCCGGAGCCGATGGTCACCATCGCCTGCGCGGCCAATCCGGACCTCACCGTCGCGCTCGACCTGACCGCCGAGTGGGACAAGGTCGCCACAGCCGGCAGCCTCGTGCAGGGCTGCGTCGTCGTGCGCAAAGCGTTTGCCGATGAGCACCCGAACGAGGTCAAGGCCTTCCTCAAGGAGTATCAGGCGTCCATCGAGTACCTGACGGCCGAGCCCGACCAGGCCGGCCAGATGATCGAGGATGCCGGTATCTTCGCCAAGGCCGCCGTGGCTGCCAAGGCCATCCCAAACTGCAACGTCTGCTTCGTGTCCGGCGCGGACATGCAGGCGCCGCTGACGGAGTTTCTCACCGCGCTGAGCACCGTCGCCCCGCAGAGCATCGGCGGTGAGGTGCCGGCGGAGAGCTTCTACTGCATTCTGAAATGAAGCGCTTTGCCCGCGGCGCGCTGACGCTTGCATTCTGGCTCGCGGTGTGGGCGGCGCTGGCGCTGTTCGTGCATCGGGAGCTGCTGCTGCCCGCGCCGTGGGCGGTCGTGCGCCGGCTCTGTGAGCTTGCCGCGACCGGGGTTTTCTGGCGCATCACGGCCGTGTCCATCGGCCGCGTGCTGCTTGGCGTGATGGGTGCGGTCGTGCTCGGCGTGGCGATGGCCGTCGCCTGCACGGCGTCGAGGACCGCAGATGCGCTGCTGCGCCCGCTCATGACGGTCGTCAAGTCCACGCCGGTGGCGTCGTTTGTGGTGCTCGCGCTCATCTGGATCGCGCGCGACTGGCTGCCGGTGTTCATCGCGCTGCTCATGGTGCTACCCGTCGTGTGGAGCAATGTCTGCACCGGCATCCGCTCGGCCGACCCCGCCCTGCTCGAGCTCGCGCGGGTGTACGGCTGGCCGCGCGGACGCGTCCTGCGGCGGATCTATGTGCCGAGCGTGCGGCCGCACTTTCTGGCCGCGCTGCGCGCGGGCCTCGGCTTCGGCTGGAAGGCCGGTATCGCCGCCGAGGTGCTCACCGTGCCGCACAGCGCCATCGGCCGCATGATCTATGAATCGAAGCTCTATCTGCAGACCACCGATCTCTTCGCCTGGACGCTGGCCGTCATCCTGCTCAGCGTCGGGCTCGAGCGGCTGGTGCTGCGCGCGCTCACCCCGCGCGGGAAAGGAGACGGTGGCGCATGATCGAGATGCATGACCTCACCGTGACGTACGACGGCCGCACCGTCCTGCGGGATGTCAGCCTCACCGTGCCCGACGGCGCACACATCGCGCTCATGGGCCCATCCGGCTGCGGCAAGACGACGCTGCTGCGCGTGCTCGCCGGACTGCAAACGCCGGACTCCGGCACCGTGCGCGTCGTGCCGGGGCGCATGGCCTGCGTTTTTCAGGAGCCGCGGCTGCTGCCGTGGCGCACGTCGGTGGAAAACGTCAACGCCGTGCTCTCCGACCGGGCGCAGACCATGCCGCAGGCGCTGGCGTGGCTGGAGCGGCTGGAGCTGGCCGATGCGTGCGACCGGTACCCCGCGGCGCTCTCCGGCGGCATGCAGCAGCGCGTGGCCATCGCGCGCGCGCTCGCGTATGATGCGCCGGTGTTGCTGCTCGACGAGCCGTTTCGCGGCCTGGACGCGGCGCTGTGCGCACGCGTCACCGCGCTGATCGCGGACGCGGCGAAAGACAAGACCCTCGTGCTCGCCACGCACGACGCGGCCGACGCCGCCGCGCTCGGCTGCGCGGTGTATGCGTATGCCGGCGGTGCGTTCCGGCGCGACGGATGAGGTGGGCATTGGATACGCACTGCACTACCGGAAGTGCCGGAGGAAACCGCGACCTTTCCACCTCATCCGGCGAGCAAAGCTCGCCACCTTCTCCTCAAGGAGAAGGCTTGGGTGCGTGACGGCCGCCGGCGCGCCTTTCAGGCGCTACTCTCTGCAAAACAGACACGAAAAACTCCGCCCCGCATCGAAACGATGCGGGGCGGAGTTTCTTCTACTTGTGCTATGCAGCCCTTACGCGGCCTTTGCGGTCTTGGCCGCGCGCCACGCCTCGAACTTGGCGCGCATACGGTCGTTCAGGCGGCAGAATGCCTTCATCACCGGCCACGACAGCAGGCCGAACACGGTGAGGATGAGCGCGCTCTGCAGATTCAGCTTCTGCAGGCTGAAGAGCGTCGGGAAGCCGAAATACGCGATCACGAACAGCACGACGAGCACGACGATCATCACCTTGCGGATGGTGTTGTACGGCTGGCACGTACGGTGCACCATCATGAGACCGACGATGCCCATGACACCGGTGCAGATCGTGATCATGGCCGTGTCGTTGAGCTGGAAGGCAATATAAAACAGCAGGATGCCCACGACCATCGCCAGGTCCGTCATCGCGGCTGGCAGCGCGCGGAAGAGCACGTTGCGCAGGAATTTTCCCTTGACGAGGCTCTCGTTCGGCTCCATGGCGAGGATGAACGACGGGATACCGATGGTCACGGCGCTCACGAGCGTGAGCTGCGCGGGGCTGAACGGATATGGCAGCGTGGCAAAGAGTGTGAAAAATGCGAGGCAGAACGAGAAAATGTTCTTGACCAGATACAGCGACGCGCTGCGCTCGATGTTGTTGATGACGCGGCGCCCCTCCGCCACGACCGACGGCATGGAGGCAAAGTTGGAATCGAGCAGCACGATGTGCGACACCTGGCACGCCACGTCGCTGCCCGAGGCCATGGCGATGGAGCAGTCGGCCTCCTTGAGCGCGAGCACGTCGTTGACGCCGTCGCCCGTCATGGCTACGGTGTGGCCGTCGGCCTTGAGCGCCTGCACGAGGCTGCGCTTCTGCGCCGGGGTCACGCGGCCGAAGACCGTGTATCGGCCCGCCGCGTCGCGGATGGCTTCCTCGGTCGTGAGCGTGCGCGCGTCGACAAAGCGGTCGGCATTTTCGATGCCGGCGCGCTTGGCCACCTCGGACACCGTGCGCGCGTTGTCGCCGGAGATGACCTTCACGGCCACGCCCTGGCTGGCAAAGTAGCCGAACGTCTCCGGCGCCTCGGCACGGATCTTGTTCGAGAGCAGGATCAGCGCGATGGGCAGAAGGTCGGCATTCAGCGTCTCGTCCGAGAGCGCGCCGTCATACATGCCCAGCAGCAGCACGCGGCAGCCCTTGGCGGAGTAGCCCTCAATCTGCTCCTGATACGGGTTTTCCCGCCCGGCGAGCAGCACGTCCGGCGCGCCGAGCAGATACGTCTCCTCGGCGTGGAACGACACGCCGCCGTATTTCTTCGCCGACGAGAACGGCAGCGTCGCCGTCGCGTCCTGCATCTTTTCGCCCGTGAAGTAGCGCCGCAGCGCCGCCATGGTGTCGTTGTCGGCCTGCATGGCGTAGACGTAGTCGGACATGATCATGCGGATGTCCTCGAGCGTGAAGCGGTCGTCGCACAGGGGGCAGACGTCCTCGACGATCATCTTGTTTTCCGTCACGGTGCCGGTCTTGTCCACGCATAGCGTGTCCACGCGCGCGAGCGTCTCGATGCAGCCGAGCTCGTGCACGAGGGTCTTGCGCTGGGCCAGACGCACCACGCCGGCCACGAGCGCAAGGCTCGTGAGCAGATACAGCCCCTCGGGAATCATGCCGATGATGGAGCCGACCGTGCTCGTCACGGCGATGGGCACGGCACGGTCGAGCCACACGAACTCCTTAATGAACATCACCACACCGAGCGGGATGACGAGGATGCCAATCCACTTGACGAGGTTTTGCAGCGAGCGCATCATCTCCGACTGCTGCGGCTTCTTGGCGCGCTTGGCCTCCTGCGTCAGGCGCGAGACATAGGAGTCCGCGCCGACGTCCGTCAGCTGTGCGCGGCATATGCCGCTGACGACGAAGCTGCCCGACAGGAGCTTGTCGCCGGGGTTTTTCTTGATCTCGTCCGATTCGCCCGTGATGAGCGCCTCGTTGACATAGCAGCTGTCGGCCGCGACGACGGCGTCGGCATAGATCTGGTTGCCGGCGGCGAAAACGACGATATCATCGCGCACGAGCTGCGCCGTGTCGACGGTCACGCGCCTGCCGTCGCGCACGGCGACGGCCTTTGGTGACGCGAGGATGTTGAGCTTGTCGAGCGTTTTCTTCGAGCGGATCTCCTGAATGATGCCGATGGCGGTGTTGACGATGATGACACCCATGAACGTCAGGTTCAGCCACTGCTGCACCGCGATCACGCACAGCGCCAGCAGGAAAAACAGCATATTAAAATAGGTAAAGATATTGCTCAGGACGATTTGTTTGACGGTCTTGCCCGGCGGGTCGACGGGCGCGTTCGTCCACCCGGCGTCCGTGCGCTCACGCACCTGCGCGCTCGTCAGGCCCTGCTGCGGGTCGGGGTGCACGATGGGCACGTCCTGCCGCTCCGGCGTCTTGGACTCGGGCGCGCGCTTGTCTTTGATTTTTTCGATCAGATTGGCCAAAGGTCTGCCTCCAGAGTGAGAATACCCAATATTATAGCGTCTCGCGCGGCGGAAAGGAACAACAGTTTGTGAATATTTGCTTAAAAATAGTGCAAATTTTCGGCAGCCTGCACGGTGTGCCGCAGCAGCAGCGCGGTCGTTACGCTGCCGATGCCGCCGGGCACGGGCGTGCAGACGGCGATGGCCGCGGCCTCGGGCGCCATGTCGCCGCGCAGCGTGCCGTCTGGCAGCGCGGTCACGCCCGCGTCGAGCACGATCTGCCCAGGGTGCACGCAGTCGGGCGTGATGAGCCCCGGCACGCCCGCCGCGGCGAGGAGAATGTCCGCGTCCCGGCAGCGGGCGGCGAGGTCGGGCGTTTTCCGGTGGCAGAGCGTCACGGTCGCGTCCGCGCGCGTGAGCAGCAGCGCGGCCGGCCGGCCGATGACAAGGCTCCGGCCGACGACGGTCACGCGCCTGCCCGCAGGGTCGATGCCGTGCGCGCGCAGCAGCTCCATGCACGCCTCAGCTGTGCAGGGGGCGAAGCCCGCCGCCCCGGTCACGAGCGCGCCGAGCGATAACGTTGTCATGCCGTCGACGTCCTTGCACGCATCGAGCGTGTCCAGAATTTCCTGCGCGCGCAGCGCCGCCGGCAGCGGCCGCAGCAGCAGCACGCCGTGCACCGAGCCGTCCGCGCTCAGGGCGCGCAGGGTGTCGGTCAAGGTATCGGGCGCGCAGTCCGCCGGCAGGGGGACTGGGCGTACGGCGATGCCGCAGGTATCCGCCGTGCGCGCGATGCTGCGCAGATAGGCCCGGTCGTCTGGCTGCGCGCCCACGGACACGGCGGCGAGGCAGGGACGCACCTCGAGCAGCGCGGCGCGAGTGCGCACCTGTGCATAGATCGCCGCGGCCGCCTTCGTTCCGGTCAGGGTGTTCGCCATGGGTCAGCCCTCCCCGCGCAGCGCGGTCAGCACCGCGTCCACGGTCTGCGCGCAGCACTGCACCACGGTCGTGCGCAGGTGCTCGGCGCGCGTTTCGGTCTCGGTGCGGTCGGCGGGCGCGAGCAGGCCGGTGTTGACAAAGACGTTCATGGCCGCAGCCTCCGCCGCCGCGCGGCACAGCGCTGCCGCACACCCAATATCCGAGCGCAGGATGGGGCTGATCGTCTCGCGTGCGGCGTCGAGCAGCAGCGCCACCTGCGCGCAGTGCTCCAGCATGCCCAGCGGGGCCTGACACGCCGTTTGTGCTGCGGCCGCGAGTTTGGCTGCGCGGTCAGGGTCGGTCCTGGGGATGGCATAGGCCTTCTGCAGCGGCAGGAAGCCTGCCGCGTCCGCATCGATGAGCGCGAGCAGCGCTGTGCGCTGCGTATCGACCGCGGCTGCCATCGCCGTGAGCGCGCAGCGGCGGTCAGCATAGCGGGGGTTCGCGGCCGTCACGTTTGCGGCCATCGCGGCTAAGCTTGCCGCCAGTGCCCCCGTGAGCGCGGCCGCGCCCCCGCCGCCCGGTGCAGGCGACGCGGAGGCGAGCTGCGCGGTAAATTCGGAAAGGGTCCGGTCGGTCATAAGCGTCTGGTCGGTCATAAGCGTCTGGTCGGTCATATGGAAAACCTCCTTGCGGGATGATTCGCTGCTGTGTCATGTGGAAAGCCCTCGCCCTGCGGGCGGGGCGGACTCAGCGCTGCCTTCTCCTTGCGGCGCAGCCTTCTCCTTGCCGAGAAGGTGCTGAGCGGAGCGAAGCGGATGAGGTGTTTCCTGACGTTACGCACCATGGTAATTCCGTTTCTGCACCGCTCGACCAGTGCCGCGACAAATGGAGGCGGCAAGGTCGTGGATTCCTCCAGCGGCACCGGTCTTGCGGTGCGTATCCTACGACACCTCATCCGTCGCGGCGTGCCCGCCGCGCCACCTTCCCCTCCAGGGGAAGGCTTTAAATTACATTGTATTATACCGCGCGGCGAGGCGGTTGAAAAGTGGGCACGGGGGCTTTTTGCGCGTTTTTTGGGCATACTGACTCAAAAGGGAGGAATGACCATGCAAGACGGTTTCCTGCGCGCGGCGGCGCTTTGCGCATGATTTTCGCCTCTTTGTGCATATCACCGAAAGAAACACGTTTCCGGCGTGAATTTTATTCGAAAAAGGGGGGTTGACATTTTCGCGAAAAAGGTGAATAATATGCACATCTTGTGAATGAATAATCATTGGAGGCAACCATGATGAAAAAAGAAGATATCAAAAAAGTCGTTCTTGCTTACTCCGGCGGTCTGGATACATCCATCATCATCCCCTGGCTGAAGGAGAACTACAATAACTGCGAAGTCATCGCCGTGTCCGGCAACGTCGGCCAGGCCGACGAGCTCGACGGCCTCGAAGAGAAGGCCATCAAGACCGGCGCATCGAAGCTCTACGTGCTCGACCTGACGGACGAGTACGTCGACGATTACATCATCCCGACCATGCAGGCCGGTGCGATGTACGAGGAGTACCTGCTCGGCACGAGCCACGCGCGGCCGTGCATCGCCAAGGGCCTCGTCGAGGTCGCCCAGAAAGAGGGCGCGGACGCCATTGCCCACGGCTGCACCGGCAAGGGCAACGATCAGGTCCGGTTCGAGCTGGCGGTCAAGCACTTCGCGCCCGACATGCCCATTATCGCCCCGTGGCGGGAGTGGGACATCAAGTCGCGTGAGGAAGAGATCGCCTACGCCGAGGCGCACAACGTGCCCCTGAAGATCAACCGCGAGACCAATTACTCCAAGGACAAGAACCTTTGGCACCTAAGCCATGAGGGTCTGGACCTCGAGGATCCGGGCAACGAGCCGCAGTACGAGAAGAAGGGCTTCCTCGAGATGAGCGTGAGCCCCATCGACGCGCCGGACGCCCCGACCTACGTCACGCTCGACTTTGAGCAGGGCAAGCCCGTCGCGCTCGACGGCGAGAAGATGAGCGCCAAGGACATCATCCTCAAGCTCAACGCCATCGGCGGTGCCAACGGCATCGGCATTCTGGATATTGTGGAGAACCGGCTCGTCGGCATGAAGTGCCGCGGCGTGTACGAGACGCCGGGCGGTGCCATCCTCTACAAGGCGCACAGTGTGCTCGAGACGCTCTGCCTCGACAAGATGACCATGCACGAGAAGCAGAAGCTCGCCGTGACCTTCGGCGAACTCGTGTACAACGGCCAGTGGTTCACGCCGCTGCGCGAGGCGCTCAGCGCGTTTGTGACCAAGACGCAGGAGCACGTCACCGGTACGGTGCGGCTCAAGCTCTACAAGGGCAACATGATCAACGCCGGCGTCTGGAGCCCGTACTCCCTGTATTCCGAGGAGATCGCGACCTTCGGCGAGAGCGACTACAACCAGGCGGACGCCGCCGGTTTCATCCAGCTCTACGGTCTGCCGATCGCCGTGCAGGCAAAGGTTGACGGCAAGAGTATGTAAGCGGTACAATAAGAATACAGAAATGATTTTATCCCCGCGCCGGGCCGCCTGGCGCGGGGACAACTGACGAAGGGAGACCATCACCATGACAAAAATGTGGGCGGGCCGCACGGCCGGCGTGACCGATCCGGTCGCGGACGATTTTAACTCCTCCATCCACTTCGACAGCCGGATGTACCGCGAGGACATCACGGGCAGCATGGCGCACGCGGCAATGCTCGGCGCGCAGCACATCCTCCCGCAGGCGGACGCCAATGCCATCATCGACGCGCTGCAGGGCATTCTGGATGATCTCGACCACGGCACGCTGACGTTCGACCCCGCGTGCGAGGACATCCATATGTTCGTCGAGCAGGTGCTCACCGCGCGCATCGGCGACCTCGGCAAGAAGCTGCACACCGCCCGCTCGCGCAACGATCAGGTCGCGCTCGACCTGCGCATGTACCTGCGCCATGAGACGGCGGATATCATCGCGCTGACGAAGGACGTACTTGCGGCACTGGTGGAGCAGGCCAAGGCGCACAAGGGTGACATTCTGCCCGGCTACACGCACCTGCAGCGTGCGCAGCCCATCACCTTCGGCCACCACCTGATGGCCTATGCCATGATGCTCCTGCGCGACATTGACCGCATGCAGGATGCTGTCAAGCGCATGAACGTCTCGCCCATCGGCTGCTGCGCCCTCGCCGGAACGACGTATGACACCGACCGGTTCTTCGAGGCCAAACAGCTCGGCTTTGACGACGTGGCGCGCAACAGTCTCGACGGCGTGTCCGACCGGGACTTCTGCGTCGAGCTGCTCGATGCCTACGCCATCGAGATGATGCACCTCTCGCGCCTGAGCGAGGAACTCGTGCTCTGGTCGAGCTGGGAGTTTCAGTTCGTGCAGCTCTCGGACAGCTACACGACCGGCTCGTCGATCATGCCGCAGAAGAAAAACCCCGACATGGCCGAACTCGTGCGCGGCAAGACCGGCCGCGTCTACGGCGACCTCATCGCTATGCTCACGGCACTCAAGGGCCTGCCGCTGGCGTATAATAAGGATATGCAGGAGGACAAGGAGGCCGTGTTCGACGCGGTGGACACCGTGAAGATGTGCCTGCGCGTCATGGCGCCGATGCTCGCGACCATGACCGTGCGCGCCGACAAGATGCTCCACGCGGCGCAGACAGGCTTCCTGAATGCGACCGACCTCGCGGACTACCTCGTCACGAAGGGCCTGCCATTCCGCAGCGCGTACAAGGTTTCCGGCCAGCTTGTGGCCTATTGCATCGCGCACAACACCGTGCTCGAGCAGCTGCCGCTCGAGACCTTCCGGACCTTCAGCGACCTCTTTGACGACGGCGTGTATGACGCCATCGACCTCACCAACTGCGTCACGCGGCGCGTGTCATTCGGCGGCACGTCCGTGCCGAGCGTCGAGGCACAGATCGCCTGGGTCGAGCAGCAGCTCGGCGCATGAGCACAGACTTTTTCGAACCGGTGTCCCGAAAGCGGGACACCGGTTTTTCTGTCGCCTTTTGTACAGACAGCAAAAAAACCGCTTGCGGCTTGGGATGATTTCCGGTATACTGAATATACTGACTTTTTGCAGCAAAGGAGACCTGACATGAAAAAGAAACTTCTGAGCATCCTGCTCGTGCTGAGCCTGATGCTCGCGCTCGTCCCGGCGGCCTTCGCGGCCGACGTTGTCGACAGCGGCACCTGCGGCGCCGACGGCGACGGCAGCAGCGTCACCTGGACGATCGACAAAAACGGCGTTCTGACCGTCACCGGTACCGGTGCGATCACGTCCGACGCCATGCAGATCCGGCAGCTGAGCTATCGCAGTGACGTGACCTCTGCCGTCATCGGTGAGGGCATCACGGACATGGGCGCGCTCTGGCTGGGCTACACATCGCTGACCAGCGTGTCGTTCCCGGACACGATCACCCTGCTGAAAAACGTGTGCAGCGGCTGCCCGGAGCTGACGAGCGTGCGTCTGCCGGCCAAGCTGGAGTCGCTTGTCGGCGCCTTCACGGGGTGCAAAAGCCTGACGACGATCGCGCTGCCGGACACACTGAAGTTCATTTCGGACAGCTTTGCCAGCTGCGAGGGCCTGACCGAGGTCGTGATCCCCGAGGGTGTGACGGCGCTTGGCGAAGGCGTGTTTGACGGGTGCACGAACCTCGTGCGTCTGACGTTGCCCTCGACACTGCAGGAGATCGGCAGCTTTTGCTTCGGCGAATGCCGCGCACTCAAGAGCGTTTCCATCCCGGAGGGCATTACAAGACTCGAGAGCCATCTGTTTTACAACTGCACCGGGCTGGAGAGCATTTCGCTTCCCGCCTCACTGACGAGCATCGGCTATCTGACATTCTCCGGTGCCCGCAATGTCAAGGTCGTCTGCTATGCCGGCACGGAGGAGCAGTGGAAGGCGCTCTCCCTTTCAAAGGACCTGTTCTCCGGTGCGAAGATCTGCTACGAGCATCCGGACCATGTCTTTGACCCGCTGACGAATACGCCTGCGACCTGTACGGACGACGGCCGCATTGCCGGTACCTGCACCGTCTGCGGCTACAGCATGGACACCGTGCTGCCCGCATACGGCCATGACTGGGACGAGGGTAAGGTCCTCTCGGAGCCGGATGGCCTGCTCTGCGGCTTTATTGAGCACACCTGCCGCCGCTGCGGCGGCACGGGCTATACGGTGCTCGACCCTGAGGTCCTTGCCTATGAGCAGTTCACGGACATCGACCCCAACGCCTGGTCGTATGAGGGCATCCAGTTCTGCGTCATGATGGGCTACATGTCCGGCACGGGCGACACGACCTTCGCGCCCGACGGCGTGACCACACGCGCGCAGATCGTGCAGATCCTCTATAACTTCGTCGGCGAACCGGAAGTCACCGGCGAAACGCCGTTCACCGACCTCACGCAGGATTGGTACAAGAACGCGGTGCTCTGGGCGTATCAGAACGGCGTCGTGGCCGGCACGTCGGACACGACCTTCTCGCCCGAGGAGCCCGTGACGCGCGAACAGATCGCGGTCCTGCTGGCCGAGTTCGCGGATAAGGTGCTCGAAGTCGGCGGCGCCGAGACTCCGGCCGATTTGTCCGCATACCCGGACGGCGCGCAGGTCTCCGACTGGGCGCGCGACGCCATGGCTGACGCGGTCGCGCTCGGCATCCTCAACGGCGCCGAGATCGACGGCACGCTCTGGCTCCTGCCGCAGGGTCAGGCCACCCGTGCGCAGGTCGCAACGCTCCTCGAGGGCTTCTGCGCAAGTCTCGCGTAAATCCATCTCCGATCACCGAGCCGGCGTCCCTGAACGGGGCGCCGGCTTTTTTTGTCACTTTTTGCACAGACAGTACAAAAAGCCACTTGCGGCAGGGGACGATTTCCAGTATACTGAATACACCGACTATTGAAAGTAAAGGAGAAATGGTATGAAAAAGAAACTTCTGAGCATCCTGCTCGTGCTGAGCCTGATGCTCGCGCTCGTCCCGGCGGCCTTCGCGGCGGACGAGGTGAGCGCCGAACTGGGAAGCGATGGCACAACGCTCACCTTCTCCGGCAGCGGCACGGCAACGGCCGACTGCTGGGACGGCGACTGGACCGCCGTTACGCACATTGCCCTCGGGTTTAACATCAGCGGCATCGCCGAGGATGTGCTGGCCCGCTGCGTCAACCTCGTGTCCTTTGAGACCATCAAGGGCAGCTGGTATCTCCGGACCTACAACGGCGGCCTCATCTCCGAGGACAGCAAGCAGATGCTGGCCGCGCCGAACAAGTGCACGGTCTATGAGATCCCCGACTTGGTGAATACCGTCAAGACGGGCGCGTTCCGCTACTGTCAGGGCCTGACGGCGGTCACGTTCCCGGCGAGCCTCACCACCATTGAGGCTCAGGCCTTCACCAGCTGCCTGAGCCTGACGGACGTTCAGCTGCCGGACGGCCTGAAGACGATCGGCGACTTTGCCTTTGCCGGCTGCGCCGCGCTGACGAGCGTGCTCATCCCGAAGAGCGTCACGCGCATCGGCGCGGGCGCCTTCACCGGCTGCACCGCGCTCACGGCCATCGACTACAGCGGCACCGAGGCCGAGTGGGCCCAGCTGACCAAGGGCGAGAACGCGCTGCCGGAGGGCGTGACCGTGAACTTCAACGCGCCCATCCACCACTACGGTTCCTGGATGGGCACGGACCCGCACTGCACGACCGAGGGCCAGCGCACCCGCACCTGCAAGGACGACGGCTGCGGTCACACGGAGGAAATGACACTCCCCGCCCGCGGCCACTACTTCGACGGCGGCCGTGTGACGACACCGGCGACGGAGACCACAACCGGCGTGCGCACCTATACCTGCAAGACCTACGGCTGCAATGCCACGCGCACCGAGGAGATCCCCAAGCTCACCCCGCAGGTGCCCGTGAGCGAGCGCTTTGACGACGTCGATCCCGACGGCTGGGCGTACGAGGACATTCAGTACTGCGTGGACCACAGCCTCATGTCCGGCGTCGGCGGCCGGCGCTTCGCACCCGACGTCGTGATGACCCGCGCGCAGATCGTGCAGGTGCTCTATAACATCGAGGGCGAGCCGGCCGTCACCGGCGAGACCCCGTTTACTGACCTCACGTCCGACTGGTATCAGAACGCGGTGCTCTGGGCGTACCAGACCGGCGTTGTGGCCGGCACGGGCGACGGTTCGACCTTCTCTCCCGACGACCCCGTCACGCGCGAGCAGACGGCCGTCATCCTCATGGAGTACGCCGACCGGGTGCTCGACAAGTACCATCCGAACCAGTATGACCGGCTCTTCCCGTATCAGGACCGTGCGGACATCTCCGCCTATGCGCGCACGGCCATGAACTGGGCGGTGGACCACAATCTGTTCAGCGGCGTGCCGGGCCCGGGCGGCCTTTCGCTCAAGCCGCAGAGCGATGCCACTCGCGAGCAGATGGCCGTCATTCTGGCGCAGTTCTGCCGCGAGCTGAATGTCTGGAACGACCCCATCACACTCGCCTGACCCGCATCCGTCTTTCGACCGGTGTCCCGTTTGGGACGCCGGTTTTTTGCGCGGCGGGACAGGATACAATCTCCGGTTGCAAAGCTGTGTGCGAAATGATACAATTCTTTTAAACAATTGCGGATGTACAGAAGGAGTGAGGCGTATGGGCGAGACCATCCGGAGCAAACAAAACCAGCTCACCCGGGACGAGATCTACAGCAGCTTTCTTGATCTGCTGGAGCAAAAGCCGGCCGAGACCATCAAGGTCACGGACGTCTGCAAGCGCGCGGGTATCAGCCGCGGGACTTTTTACCGCTATTATCTCGATGTTGCTGACCTCTCGGCGGACGTTGATGGATGGTATGCCCGGCTGCTCACGCCGTATATCGAGCGGCTGTTTTCCTTCGCCGAGCGCGACCGAACGGTGTCGCTGTCCATCCTTACGGAGCTGATGCAGCAGCTGACCGCGCACCCGAAATACTGCCGGGTCCTCCTCTGTACGGAGCGCGGTGAGGCAGCGCGTGCACAGGCACGCGCGCTGATCTATGCGCACTACCGGCAGTGGCTGGCTGCCTACCATCCGGAAATCGAGCCCGAGCAGGCGCTCTACGGTATCGCTGCTTCATCGCACGGCGGTCTGGCTGTACTTCAGCGCTGGATCGAAAACGGCTTTCGTGAGACGCCGGAGCAATTGCTGAACTATTTTCCGCGTATGAAGCAGACAGGACATGACACTGTGTAACACTTTCTGAAAACGTGTAAGAATCGCACATATTTTGAACATTTTTTAAAATTATGTTCAAAATATGTGCGATTTTTGCGAAATCGTCAGTTGATTCATAAATAAAGAACGGTTACAATGTGGTTACATTCTCACGAATTTACCTGAAAGGAGCACATTTGCTTATGAAGACCCGCACACGCAAGCTCCTGACCCTGCTGTTGGTAGCGGCTATGGTCATGAGTCTGATGGTCCCGGCACTCGCGGTCGATACTGCGTACTCCGCGACCCCCTATACCTACGACGCCGGAGACTACACCTTCGGTAAAATTTCGCACCCGAACAGTGCACCAGGCCAGGCGGACGGCCTGGTCGATTACACCGGTAACGGTACCGTAGCCGTGACTGGAAGCACCGACGCCGCTGCTGGCCAGGGCGACCGCGGCCAGAGCTATTCCTGGTCTGCTATGGCCTACGGCGACTATGTCTATGTCGGCACCTGCTATGCCGCCATGGGGCAGACGCTCACAGCGATGGATACCGTTATGGGCCACGATTTTGATGAGGAGACCATGCGTGCAGAACTCAACGCCATCTTCAACGGAACGTTCTTCTACGGCCAGGACGACGGCGCCGACTCCAAGGGTATTCTCGTAAAGGTCAATGTGCACACCGGTGAGATGACGCTGCTCATGTCCCAGTCGCTCAACGGCATCGCGCCGTTGTTCCGCAATGCCATCTGCTACAAAGACAAGCTCTATTTCTGCGGCAGTGTCAACACCAACGGCCGCGGTGGGCTGCCGAGCGTCTATGAGATCGACCCGAGCGACGACAGCATCACCTGCGTCTACGAGGGCCTGTCAAATATGCAGGAATACGCGCAGGCGTACAAGGCCGGCGTCTGCACCGGCATCCGCGGCATGGCGGTCTATGACGGCAAGCTCGTCATCAGCAACGTCGGCATCGACGGCGGCTATCTGCTCATCAGCGACGATCCGTCGCAGGGCTTCACGAAGATCGCTACGCAGGCAGACCTCTATAATTATCCCGCCGTGCACTATGTCGACAGCGTTTACGGCGGCGGCATCTGGGAGATCGTCGAGTACAACGGCAGCCTCTATGTCGCCATGTGCACCGGCACGCCCGCCACGCGCGTGGGCGACAACATGCGCTCGTTCGCCATTGTGCGCGGCAACTGCTCCGGCGACTGGAGCGACCCCAACGCATGGACGTGGACACCGGTCGTGGGCGATCAGGCTGATGGTGCGAAGTACACCTTCGGTATCGACCCGGAACGCACCCGCGCTGCGGCCTGCAACATGTGTATTTATGACGGTTATCTCTACATCGGCGAGTACAACGATGAGGAGATCCCGCTCGAGGAGCTCATGTTCAGCCAGGACTTTGGCTTCCTCGCGCGCAACCTTGAGCAGTCTGTCAACCTCTACCGTATGTCCATCGGATCTGACGGCACTGAGCAGATGGAGCTCGTCGTCGGCGAGCCGACGGATATGTTCCCGGCTGGCGGCATCCTGTGCCAGGAGTCCGGCTTCGGTGACTATGAAAACCAGTATTTCTGGCAGTCGAAGGTGTTCGACGGTAAGCTCTTTCTCGGCACATTCGACACCAGCTCTCTGCTGCACCCGCTCGGTCAGTTCACCAACGGTGACCTCCTGAAGATGTCACGCGAGGAGTGGGCCAGCCAGCTTGGTTACCTCAAGGTGCTGATCAAACTCCTGCTGAATAAGAACCAGTCCGGCGACGGCACGCTGCTGGCCGCTGAACCCGTGGACGCGGACGCTGCTATTGACGCTGCCGTCGAAGCGGTCAACGACGAGAACCCTGAACTCTACTCGCTCACCGACGTGCAATACACCACGCTGCGTCAGGCACTGCAGGACGGAACCTATACTGCATATTACAGCCTGTCCACGCTGAGCAGCCTGAACCAGCTCAACAGCCTGCTTGCTCAGCTGACCGATCTTGTCGAAACGAACGATATTTCGGGCTTCGTTGAGATCTATCAGCAGGCCAACGACCTGTACGCGAGCCTCAGCGACAAGCTGCCCGATGCGCTCAAGAAGCTTTATGAAGTGCTTGTGCGCGTGACCGAGCTGGAAAACATGAAAGATCTTGTCATCTGCCTCAACAAGCTCTCGACCGCTACGCGCGGCTTCGGCCTGTACGCCATCACGTCCGACGACGGCCAGCTTTCGCTCGAAACGCTCACGCGCGACGGCTTCGGCGACCCGTACAACCACGGCCTGCGTATCTTCGCCACGAACGATGAGCAGGGGTGGATGGTTATCGGAACGGCCAACCCCTTCATGGGTACACAGCTCTGGCGCACGACCGTGGAAACGTCTGACCCGATGAGCCGCTTTACCGATCTGGACCCGGATAACTGGGCCTATTCCGGCATCGCCTATTGCGTGCAGAACGGACTCATGACCGGCACGAGTGACACAACGTTCTTGCCGGACGGTGTGACCACGCGTGCGCAGATCGTGCAGATCCTCTATAACCTCGCGGGCGAACCGGCCGTCAACGGCACGACGCCGTTCACCGACCTGACGAATGACTGGTATCAGGATGCGGTGCTCTGGGCGTACCAGACCGGCGTCGTGGCCGGCACGTCGGACACGACCTTCTCACCGGAAGCGCCTGTCACGCGTGAGCAGATCGCTGTCATCCTTATGGAGTTTGCCTCAAAGGTCCTTCAGTTCGAGAGCGGTGAGACTCCGGCGGATCTTTCGGCGTTCCCGGATGGGGCGGACGTATCCGACTGGGCGCAGGCCGCCATGGCTGACGCCGTGGCGCTCGGCATCCTCAGCGGCGCCGAGATCGACGGCGCGCTCTGGCTCCTGCCGCAGGGTCAGGCTACCCGCGCGCAGGTCGCGACCCTTCTTAAGGGCTTCTGTGAGGCCATTGTTTACGCGCAGTAAGATCACGGCTTTTTGTGCATCCGCGCCGAAAACGGCGCGGATGCATGTTTTTGCGGGCACTTAATTTTTCTTAAAGAGGCCCAAAGCCTCTGGGCGAAGACGGCCCGGATGTGTTAGGATAGACCCCAGAGGTGATACCATGGAAAACCTGGAGACCCCCGTCCGCATCCTCGTCGTGGATGACGAGCCGGACATCCGCAATATTTTGCATATCCTGCTCTCGTCGCGCGGCTACGAGGTTGACGAGGCCGAAAACGGCCTGCGCGCCGTGGAGCTTGTGCGCGCGCAGCCGGACTATGATCTCATTATATTGGACATCATGATGCCAGGCATGGACGGCGTGGCTGCCTGCACGGAGATCCGGCAGCACAGCGTCGCGCCGATCCTGTTTCTCACGGCGAAGGCCCAGCCCGCCGACATGAGCGACGCCTACGGCAGCGGCGGCGACGATTATCTCATCAAGCCCTTTTCCAACCACGAGCTGTTCCTGCGGGTCGATTCACTCATCCGGCGCTACCGCGTCTACCACGGCAAGGGCGACGCGCCGACGGTCATCGACGCGCTCGAGATCAACCGCGAAAAGGGCACCGTGTGCAAAAACGGCCGCGCCGTCGAGATGACCAAGACGGAGTTTGAGCTGCTGCAGTACCTCATCGCCAACCGCGGCGCGGCCGTGTCCGCGCGCAAGCTCTATGAGGATGTCTGGCACGAGAAGTTCCTGCCCAGCTCCGCCAACACCGTCATGGTGCACATCCTCAAGCTGCGTAAGAAACTCGAGGATGACCCGGCCAACCCGACCCTCATCCGCACGGTCTGGGGAAAGGGGTATCAGATTGATTAGAAAGTGGCGCTCGTCGATCAATGCGCGCATGATCTTCGTACTTATCGCTGCACTGGTCGTGGGTGTGATGTGCTATTTCGGTGTGGACGCACTCGGTGTTGCGGCGATCGACCGCTGGTACCTGAGCGACGACGCCGTCGCGGCGCGCAACCTGGAGCACCAGCGCAGCCTGCAGCAGTTCGTGTGGGACGGCGGCGTTTCGTCGCGCGACACGGAGGCCATCGAGCAGTGGTCACGCAATGAGAAAAGCGCCAGTGTCATCGTCTATCAGGCAAGCGGCGGCCCCTATGAGGCCGGTGCCTGGGGCACGAGCGAATTACTCGAGGACACAACGCAAAATGATATCAGTAATCTCGGCTACAGCTTCTGTCTCCTGCAGTTTGCCGACGGGGAATGCCGTGTCGCTGTGTGCGACTATTCCGAGCAGTGGCTCTACGGCTATGTGCAGCTTGGTGCGCTCGCGCTGGCGTTTCTAATCTATTCGTGCATCTCCATCGGTTTTGCGCGGCGGTTCACGCGGCGCGTCACGCGCCTGTCGGAGGCCGTCAGCGCGGCCGGCGCGCTCAACCAGACGATCCCCATCGTCGGCACAGACGAGCTCGCGCGGCTGGCGGCCAGCGTCAACACCATGCGCGACATGATCCTGGAGCGCACACGCAATGAGCAGACTGCCTGGCAGGCCAACAGCGACCTCATCACCGCCATGTCGCACGACATCCGCAACCCCCTCACGTCACTCATCGGCTATCTGGAACTGCTCGAGATGAGCCAGGACCGCCTGCCGGAGGACCTGCGCAGCTATGTGTTCGCCAGCCGCGACAAGGCCTATCAGCTCAAGGACCTGACCGGGGAGATGTTCCGGTATTTTCTCGTGTTCAGCCGCGGCGAGCAGGAAACGCACCCCGAGTCCTACGACGCGCAGATCCTCTGCGTGCAGCTGCTCGGCGAGTGCGCGGCCGAGCTGCGCAGCCGGGGCTTTGATGTCAACCTCCTGCCGCTGACCACGCCCTGTACCGTCACGACCGACGTGCAGATGCTCAAGCGCGTGACGGATAATCTGCTCTCGAACATCGAAAAATACGCCGACCCCGCCGCGCGCCTGACCATTCTGGCTGAGTGCGAGGGTGGGCGGCTGCACGTCTGCTTTGCAAACCGCGCGCGCAGGGAGCTTGCACGCGTGGAGAGCAACCACATCGGCCTACGCACGTGCGAGGCGATTTTGAAGCTGCTCGGCGGCCAGTTTTTCACGCATTGCGTGGGCGATGATTTCTCGGCTGAGTTCGTCCTGCCGGTCACGCCGCCAGACGGTAAGACCTGAACGGCGTATGTGCCCCCGGCTACGGCCGGGGGCTTTTTTGCCGCAGGAAAATCGACCGGAATGTCCCTTGACCGTTTCCGGAATTTCGGATATGATAGAAAGATAACAACACGGAAGGAGGTGCGCGCGTGCACAACGACTGGTTCGAGGACGACAATGAGATCCGCCTGCTGCGCCGCGGCAAGCGCCGGCTGCTGGACATCGTGTTCGGCCGCACGATGGTCATCACGCTGCTGCTCGTGCTGCAGATCGCCATCATGGTGCTCGGCGCGCACTATCTCGGCCGCTACTACCCCGCGCTGACGATCGTCCTGCGCGTGCTGAGCGTCGTGGTCATCATCTACCTCGTCAACAAGTCCGGCAGTGCGACGACGAAGATCACCTGGATCATCCTCGTCATGGCGCTGCCCGCGTTCGGCGTGCTGCTGTACCTGTTCGTGCAGCTCGATATCGGCCACCGCTACGCCAACCGCCGCGTGCAGGAGAGTATCCTCAGCACCGTACAGTACGTCCCGCGCCAGACCGAGCTCATGGCCCGCCTGCGTACCGAGCTGCCCGAGTTGCACAACCTCGCCGAGTATACGCTGCGCTCCGGCGACTACCCCGTGTATGAAAACACCGCCGTCACCTACTACCCCATGGGTCAGAATAAGATCGGCGCGCTCATCGAGGCGCTGCAGTCGGCCGAGCACTTCATCTTCCTTGAGTATTTCATCATCGAGGAGGGCGACGTCTGGGGCCGTATCCTGAAAATTCTGGAGGAGCGGGTGCGCGCCGGGGTCGAGGTGCGCGTGCTCTATGACGGCACGTGCACGTTCTACCGCCTGCCGTACGGCTACCCCAAGCGCATGGAGGCGCTCGGCATCCGCTGCAAGATGTTCGCGCCGCTGCGCCCGCTCGTGAGCACGTATTATAATAACCGCGACCACCGCAAGATCGCCATTATCGACGGGCGCGTCGGCTTCACTGGCGGCGTGAACCTCGCCGATGAATACGCGAATCTCGTGAGCGTCTACGGTGTGTGGAAGGACACGGCCGTGCGCTTGGGGGGCGAGGCTGTGCGCTCGCTCACGCTCATGTTCCTGCAGATGTGGGGCATGGACGAGCGCGAGCCGGACACCGACTCCTACGGCCGCTATCTCCATGTGCCCCAGCGGCTGCTGCCGGAAGCCTCAGGCTACGTCCTGCCGTATGCCGACAGCCCGCTCGACGATGAGCGCGTGGGCGAGTGCGTGTATCTCGACATCCTCAACCACGCCGAGCGCTATGTGCGCATCATGACCCCGTACCTCATCCTCGACGAGACGATGGTCATGGCGCTCACGTTCGCGGCCAAGCGCGGTGTGGATGTGGAGCTCATTTTGCCGCACGTGCCGGATAAAAAGTTTGCCTTTGCCCTCGCCAAGGGACACTACCGCGAGCTGCTCGACGCCGGGGTGAAAATTTACGAGTACACGCCCGGCTTCGTGCACGCGAAGGTGTTCGTCAGCGACGACCGCAAGGCTGTCGTCGGCACGATCAATCTCGATTACCGCAGCCTGTACCTGCACTTTGAAGACGCGGTGTATCTCTATGACTGTCCGTGCATCCAGGACATTGTGGCGGACTTCGACGCCACGCGCGCCCAGTCGCAGATCGTCACGCACGGCGACCTTGCGCGCATCCCGCTGCACACACGCATCGCGGCCGCGCTGCTCAAGCTTGTCGCGCCGCTTATGTAATCGATTTTTTGAGAAAGGGGAACCCATCATGTCCAAATGTTATCTGCTGTTTGCCGAGGGGCTCGAGGAGTGCGAGGGCCTCATCACGCTCGACATTCTCCGCCGCGCCGGACTGGAGACGTATACTGTGTCCGTTCAGGACGCACACACCGTCGTCGGCACGCACGGCGTGCCCATCACGTGCGACCGCACGCTGCCGGAGTTGCTGGCAGCGCCGCCGGAGCTCATTGTGCTCCCAGGCGGCATGCCCGGCACGACGAATTTGGCCAAAAGCCCAGCCGTGGAGACGCTTGTGCGCCGCACGCTCGAGCATGGCGGCCGCGTGGCTGCCATCTGTGCCGCGCCGAGCGTGCTTGCGCAGTACGGCCTGCTCGCAGGCCGGCGCGCCACGTGCTATCCCGGCTTTGAGGAAAAATGCACCGGCGCGGACATGGTCGATGCCGATGTCGTCACCGACGGACCGGTCACGACCGGCCGCGCCCTCGGCGCGGCGATCCCATTTGCGCTCGAGCTTGTGCGCCTGCTCACCGATGAGCAGACCGCCGCGCGCACGGCCGGGGAGATCGTCTGGCACACGTGACGGTTGACAACGCACACGCGCGTGCGTAAAATAGACAAGATAAAACCATCGAGAGGTCGCCGCCATGGATGAACTGAAACTCATCTTCGCCAGCAACCTGATCCGCCTGCGCACGGCCGCAGGCATGACGCAGGCCGAGCTCGGCGAACAACTGAATTATTCGGACAAGTCGATCTCCAAATGGGAGCGCGGCGAGGCCATTCCCGACGCGGCGGTGCTCAAGCGCATGAGCGAGATCTTCGGCGTCACAGTCGATTACCTGCTCAACGAGCACGACGCCTGGCAGCCGGCACCTGATACCGCCGGTGCGCGCGACCGCAGCCATTATGCGATCATTCTCGTCGCCCTCATGGGCATTGTCACGCTGGCGGTGCTCGTGTTCGTGGTGCTGTGGCTGTGGCTCGGGCAGGTGGAATGGATCGTGTTTCCCTGCTTCGTGCCGGCGGCGGTCATCACGTACCTCGTGCTCAACAGCGTATTTTTCGGCGGGCGGGGCAATCTGTACGTCGTGCTCGGCCTTGTGGCGAGCATCTTCGCGGCCGCTTACCTCATGCTGCTGCGCTTCGGTATGAATTTCTGGCAGCTTTTCCTCATTCTCATCCCGGCCGAGGCCGTCGTGTATTTCAGCTTCAATATCCGTGCAAAGCATTGATGTTGCAGGCATTCTATGATTTGTAGAGTGCGTCTTTCGGGGCGTAGAACAGGGCAGAGCCGTGTTCTACGCCCCGGTTCCGTTTTGTAGGTTGCGCAATGCCCTCCGCTGCGGGTATGATACCTGCGTATTGAGAAGGAACCACACCTGCCCGCCCGGCGGGCAAATCGAAGGATGCAAAGGAGACCGACAACATGGCCGATTTCGTACTGAGCTGCTGCTCCACCGCCGACCTGACCAAGGAGCATTTCCAGCAGCGTGACATTTCGTATATCTGCTTCCACTACGCGCTCGACGGCGTGGACTACCCGGATGATCTGGGCGAGACGATGCCTTTTGACAAGTTTTACGCCGCAATGGCAAACGGCGCCGAGACGCGCACCTCGCAGGTGAACATCTCGGAGTTCGTAGACTATTTCACCCCGTTTCTCGAGCAGGGCAAGGACATTTTGCACGTCTGCCTGTCCTCGGGCCTGTCGGGTGTGTCGAACTCGGCGGAGAACGCCGCGCGCATCGTCCGCGAGCGCTATCCCGACCGGAAAATTTACATCGTCGACTCGCTCGGCGCGTCCTCGGGCTACGGCTTGCTGATGGACCGCCTGGCCGACCTGCGCGACGAGGGCATGTCCATCGACGGCGTGCGCGACTGGGCTGAGGCGCACAAGCTCGAGTTGCACCACTGGTTTTTCTCCACGGACCTGACGTTCTATGTCAAGGGTGGCCGCATCTCGAAGGTGGCCGGTGTGTTCGGCGGCCTGCTGGACATCTGCCCGCTGCTGAACATGGATAACCTCGGCCGGCTCATCCCGCGCTCCAAGATCCGCGGCAAGAAGCGCGTCATGAAAGAGATCGTTGCCCGCATGGAAGAGCACGCGCAGGGCGGCCTCGACTACTCCGGCAAGTGCTACATCTCCAATTCGGCGTGCTATGACGACGCGCGCGCCGTGGCCGACGAGATCGAGCAGAAGTTCCCGAAGCTCAATGGCAAGGTCGAGATCTACAGCGTCGGCACTACCATTGGCAGCCATACCGGTCCGGGCACCGTGGCCCTGTTCTTCTGGGGCGACGAGCGCAAGGACTGATTGGTCGATAAATCCCCCTTATCTTTTTTCCATCCCAAACAAAATCCCCTGACCGTTCGGTCAGGGGATTTTGTCGTATTGCTTTCTTCGCGTTTGTGCCGTGCCGCCTCTCGTTTTCTGCATGGGAGACGCTGCCGCAATTTACCACGTCAGCGCGTCGTCAAAGTCCACGAGGTCGGGCCGCACGGGCTCCTCGCCCATGACGGTCTGCATATAGAGATTGACCTGGCGGCGCATATCGCGCTTGGAGATCGTGCGCGAATCGAGCAGATCCTGCGCGACCCAGAGCATATGTATGCCGCGCGCGGCCGCCTGCTCCTCGAACACACCGCGCAGACCGTCCATGCCCTTGCAGGAGATCTGGTCGTACATGAGTACCATGTCGGCGTTGTACTGCCTGCAGACGATCCACAGCTCATCGAGCACGTTTGCGTAGCCGCCCTTCGTGTGCTTGCGCATGGTGGTGCGCTGATAGCTGCGCGCGAGATCGGCGAGCGCCTGATCCCGGTCCTTGGTGTTAATAATGATGTCGGAAATGAGCGACTCCATGCTTGCCACGACGTTGATGCCCCAGCAGTTTTCCGCCCAGACGGAGAAGTCGGGGTAGAAGTTCGCCGGGCACGACCACTCGACGCAGCGGTGGCGCATTGCGGGGGCGCATGGCTTTTTCTGCTGGTAGCCGCGCATCATGATGCGGTTGACGCGGCGGTCGGTGTCGAGAAAATGCGGGTCCATGCCGCCGGAGAGATGGTAGAAAAACATGCGGTAGATCCAGAACGTTTCGCCCGTCATTTGCGGGTAGGGCGTGCGGTTGACCTCCCACTTCTGCAACTCGTACTCCGTCTCCTGATTGTAGACCTTCATGGCGCGGAAAAACGCGTCCCAGTCGAACGTCTCGCCGGTCTGCTCCTCGATGAAGCGGATGAGCCCCCGCAGCTCCTCGACGGCGTAGTCCTGCACTGCCTCCTCATTGTAGCGGATGGGCACGCCGAAGTAGTACGTGGGGAGGTTAAAGTACCGGTCCTGATACGACGTTGTGGCAACGCTGCCATCGCACGGCATGTTGCAGGCGACAAAGCACGTGCCAAGCTTGGGATACTCGTCGCGCAGGGCGCAGCCGGCCTCGGCTGAGGGCAGGGGGCAGACGTCGGCCGGGATGCCGAAGTTCTCGGCCGCGTCGAGGTACGGCGGGGTGATCTGCTGGTCGAGGATGGAGCACAGAAACACCGGCAGCACCTGCGCCGGCAGGTAGATGAGGTTCGGGAAGCCGGCCATGATCTCGCCCGGGACGAGCTCGTCAAAGAGCACGACCTTTTTGGATAGTTTGTTGTCGGGGTGGAAGTGCTCGTCGGCCACGAACGAGATGCGCAGCATGTCGGTGGCCTTTTTCACGATGCGGTCGTACTGCGCGCGGGCCATGCGCAGCTGGTTGCCGCGCATGCCGAGCGTGCCGCGGTCGACAAAGTTCGGGTAGGTCAGATAGGTCGTGAACCACTGGTAGCGAAACAGCGCGCGCACGGCCGACACCGGGCACTTGGCCACAAAGACGACCATGTCCTTCCAGCACTTGAGCCACATGTAGAAATCGAACGCCGTGTCGCGCACGCCGCGCAGCTCGCGGTAGCGAAACCGGCCCTTTTCGGGATCAAAGCGGTATGTATAGTCATTGATGTGGCGGAGAAATTCCCGCAGGGAGCGCTTTTCTTTGTCAGCCATGGTCACTTGCCTCCTCTCTGCGCCTGGATCTGCTTGATCTCCAAGCTCTCGACGAATGCCTGCACGCGCGTGCGCAGCTGGCCGTTGCCGCCGGTGGCGTTCTGCCGGTCGACCGCGACGGACGGGATGCCGTAGTCGTGCGTGATGACGTGGCTCGCCAGCGCGCGCTCATAGCCCCAGTACTCGCAGAACTTGAGCTGTTCGTACAGCACGCCCTGCGCGTGGTATTCCTCACACAGGTCGCGCACGAGCCGCCAGCGGCCCTCCACCTTCTCACGCTGCATGTAGCGCGGGCACTGGCTCGTGGTGAGGTAGTGACGGGCGATGCTCTCGAGCACCGGCAGGTCAGGGTCGAGATGAATCTCCTCGCGGCCGGGCGTGGAGCCGAAGCAGAAACGGTCGACCACGACGAGCGCGCCCGCCTCCTCCACGAGCTTGGTGAAGCCGGGGTCGTCGATCTCGCTGCCGACGACGGCGATCTTCACACGGAAGTTCGGCTTTGCATCGGGCTCGCGCTGGCGCAGCTCCTCGAGCGTCTCGCGCAGCTTATCGACGATGAGGTACTTCGGGCAGCAGTAGCTCACGAGGTTGAGGATGTGGTACTCATAGCCCGTGATGCGCGGGTTTTCCTCCTTGCGGAACCGGCCAATTTCGGTCAGGATGCGGCAGACCTCGTTGTGCTCGGCCACCGCCTTGCGCAGCGCGTCGTCCGAGACGTCCACGTCGTAGACCTCGTGCAGCGGCTCAAGCACCTTGCGCCGGAGCTGGTCGACATAGTGGCGCACGGTGTTCGGCGTGACCTTGAAGGGCATGTCGAGGAAGGTGACAAAAAAATTTTCGTTGTCCACGAGATGCAGCAGCTCGAAGTGCTCGAGCGCGCGGTTCATCTCCGAGCAGGTCTCCGTCGCCAGCAGGGCGGACAGGAAGTTGTAGCCCCCCTCGATGCCGCGCTCGAGCAGCGACTTGCAGTAGTCGCAGATGAAGTTCGACATGTAGTACGACGAGATGTCCAGCGACCCCGTCAGCGGCGCGCGCAGCCGCACCGAAAAGCAGTCGCCGGTGTTGAGCAGCACCTCCGGCATGTGGTAGCAGGTGTAGGCCAGCGCGTGCTTCCCCTCGGCACACGCCTGCTGCACGAGCGGGTTGTTCGCGCTCTCGAGCAGCTTTTCAAATTCGTAAAGATATTTCAGGTCTTTCAAACGGCTCTCCCCTCCATGTTAAAAAAGTCGCATACTGGTAGACACATTATACAGGACATTGTCCGATATCGCAATAGATTTTGAACATCTTTCCTGAAAATGTGCAAAAATTGACCACCCGTTTCCACCACCGCTGTGGTATAATGGGCGCAGAAGATCTGCAGGAGGTGCCCATCATGAAGCCCCAGTTTGCCAATGTGTTCAACGTCTCGGTCAACGACAACCGCTCGGAGTGCTCGCTGAGCTTTTACCATATGTATATGCAGCACAATTACACGCCCCAGCCCAAGGGGCTGATCGACATGCCGGAAAAGACGGTCGGCGAGGTCGCGAGTATCATGCTCACGCGCGAGGGGGCGCACGCGCTCACGCGCCTGCTCATCCAGAGCTTTGGCCTGCCGGAGGACCAGGCATGAGCGCGGCGGAGACGCTCCGCCCCGGCCGCTACCGGCACTTCAAGGGCAGGGAATATGAGCTGCTGTTTCTCGCCACGCACTCGGAGACGCGGGAGCCGATGGTCGTCTACCGCGCGCTCTACGGGGAGCGGGGCATCTGGGTGCGCCCCGCCGCCATGTGGGAGGAAGTGATTGAGCGCGACGGGCAGACCGTCCGCCGCTTCACGTACATCGGGGACTGATATGCTCCAACGAGAACCGCTTCGTTGGGTTCTCGTTGGAAGGAGCCGTGGCTGCGGTTTTGGGATTGACCCGCCGCCGGAAACGTGATACCATATTTTCGGTCACTTTGTGCCGAAACCTGTCACCGAGGATGTGGGGATATGCGAAAAGCTCTCAAAACCGTCTTGTGCGTCGCGCTCGTGCTGGCGCTGGCCGTGGTCATTGCGCTGCGCGTGCTGCCGCCGATGAATGCCCCGGCGCAGTCCGCCGCCGTCACGCCGACCCCGGCCGCGACCATCGCGCCCACCCCCACGCTCGAGCCGGACAACGGCCTGCCGAAGGTCAACACCGGCAGCTGGGAGCTCACGCTCGTCAACGCGCAGCATTCCATCGGCGAGGCCGTGCCCGAGGATCTTGCCGAGCTCGAGGGCGGCCGGTATTTTGATGCTCGCGCCGTGGACGCGCTGAAAGAGTTCATCGCCGGCGCGCGCGCCGAGGGGCTGAGTGTGTGCCTGTCGAGCGCGTACCGCAGCTATAACGAGCAGACGTATCTGTTCAACCGCAAAGTCGGTCAGTGCGGCGGGGACGAGGCCGCGGCCGCCCGCATCGTCAACCGCCCCGGCACGAGCGAGCATCAGCTCGGCCTGTGTGCCGACATTACGGACAAATTCTACGAGGTCAAGACGCAGGACCTCGAAAAGACTGCGCTCTACCAGTGGATGTACGCCCACTGCCAGGACTACGGCTTCATCCTGCGCTACCCCGCCGACAAGCAGGACATCACCGGCGTCATGTACGAGCCATGGCACTTCCGCTACGTCGGCAAGGAGGCGGCCGCGTACATCATGGGCAACGGCCTCTGCTTCGAGGAGTTCCTCGACCTGTATAAATGAATCTCCCCGGGGTGCGTCCTGCAGGAAACGCCCCGGATTTGTGCGTTTTGCTGCAAAGTTCTAGTTAATTTTTATGGAAATTGTGAAAATCCCCGCTTGTAATCTTGCATTTTCTCTGTTAAACTATAAATAACTGAAAAAGAAAGGAGCGTGATAACGTTATGCGTACCAATCGAGTCCAGGACTTGGACGATCTGATTTTCTCGGACAGCAGCTGGCAGCCCAGCAGCAAGTGAGAAGCCATAGAGCCGGATGACGCCACGCCATGTGCGTGGATTTTTTATATTTAAAACGCGATCCATACCGGCCTTCGTTTGAAAAACGGTTGCATTTTTCGCGCCGTTGTGCTACGAATAGAAATACTAATAAAATAGGAGGCTGATCTCTATGGCATTTATCCGTAAGCTCACCGACACTCCAGAGTGTCAGGAGCATGTCCGGGGCGGCGCAGGCTACCTCGAGCGCTATCCGCTCCTCTCCCCGGAGGAGATGCTCGGCGCTGGCTCACTCTGCGCCCGTCTCGTGCTGCAGCCCGGCTGTGAAGTTGGCGAGCACACCCACCACGGCAACTATGAAGTGTACTACTTCCTTTCCGGCCACGGTATTTACCGCAGCAACGGCGAGACGACGACCGTGGACGCCGGCACCGTGACCTTCACGGGCGACGGCGAAAGTCATTTCCTGCGCAACGACGGCCCCGAGCCGCTGGAGTTTTTGGCCCTTGTGCTCAATCTCCCCGTGCAGGCATAAACAACGGAAATGAAAAGCAATCAGCGGGCATCCATCCATCGGATGCCCGCTGATCTTATGTATGCACTTATTTACCCTGAATGTATGCGTCGATGGCAGCGGCGGCCTTCTTGCCGGCACCCATCGCCTTGATGACGGTGGCCGCACCGGTGACGGCGTCGCCGCCGGCGAACACGCCGTCCTTCATGGTGGTCACGGTGTCGTCCTGGACGACGATGCCGCCGCGATCGCTGTACGCGAGGTCCGGCGTCGCCTTGCGCAGCAGCGGGTTGGGGGAGGTGCCAATCGCCATGATGACGGAGTCGCAGGCCATCTCAAACTCGCTGCCCGGCACTTCGATCGGACGGCGGCGGCCCTTCTCGTCAGGCTCGCCGAGCTCCATGCGGATGCACCTGAGGCCGCGGACCCAGCCATTTTCGTCGGCCAGGATCTCGACGGGGTTGCACAGCAGGGAGAAGTTGATGCCCTCTTCCTTCGCGTGCTCGTACTCTTCCTTGCGGGCGGAGAGCTCCTCCTCGCCGCGGCGGTACACGACCGTCACGTCCGCGCCCAGACGCTTGGCGCAGCGCGCGGCGTCCATGGCGACGTTGCCTGCGCCGACGACGGCCGTCACGTGGATGGGCATGAGCGGGGTGTCGTAGCGCTCGTCATACGCATGCATGAGATTGATGCGGGTGAGAAATTCGTTGGCGGAGAACACACCGCAGTAGCTCAGACCCGGGATGTTCTGGAACTTCGGCAGACCGGCACCGGAGCCGATGAACACGGCCTCGTACTTGTCGTCGCCGAGGAGCTTCTCTTCGTCCTTGCCGAGCAGTTCGTCGATACTCATGCACTTGCCGATGGTCGCGTCGCACACGATGTTGACGCCCATGGCCACGAGCTTGTCGATCTCCTTCTGCACGATGGCCTTCGGCAGACGGAACTCGGGGATGCCGTAAGCCAGCACGCCGCCGGCCTTGTGGAAGTGCTCATAGACGGTCACGTCGTAGCCGAGCTTGGCCAGGTCGCTCGCACAGGCGAGGCCGGACGGTCCGGAGCCGATGACCGCGACGCGGTGGCCGTTGGTGGCGATCTTCTCGGGCATCTCGTCGGCGTTCTCGCGGTTCCAGTCGGCGACAAAGCGCTCCAGACGGCCGATGCCGACGGACTCGCCCTTGATGCCGCGCACGCACTTACTCTCGCACTGCTTCTCCTGCGGGCAGACACGGCCGCAGATGGCGGGCAGGGAGCTGTCCTCGAGGATTTTGTGGTAAGCGCCCTTGAAGTCCTGCTCACGGACGCGGGCGATAAACTGCGGGATCTTGACATTGACCGGGCAGCCCTGCATGCAGGCGGGCTTTGGACAATTCAGGCAGCGGTTGGCCTCGTCGACCGCCATCTCGACGGTGTAGCCAAGTGCGACTTCTTCAAAATTCTTATTGCGGACGTTCGGATCCTGCTCCGGGATCGGATTCTTTTTGGGAGACATATTCGCCATGATCACTTCTCCTCCTTTTTCTGCGCGGCTTCCTCTGCGTCGGCCATGGCCTGCAGATTGCAGTAGTGGTGGCGGCGCTGAAACACCTTCTGCTCCTGGGCCTCATAGATCTTGGAACGGGCGATCGCCTCGTCGAAGTCGACGAGGTGGCCGTCAAACTCCGGCCCGTCGACGCAGGTGAACTTCATCTTGCCGTCCACGGTCAGGCGGCAGCCGCCGCACATACCGGAACCGTCGATCATGATGCAGTTCATATCGACCATTGTGGCCACGCCGTATTCCTTCGTGATCTGGCAGACGAACTTCATCATCGGCAGCGGGCCGATGCAGATGCAGTGGTCGTACTGCTTGCCCTCGGCCTTGGCCTTCTCGAGCAGCTCCTTGAGCTTGACGGTCGTGAAGCCCTTCTCGCCGTAGGTGCCGTCGTCGGTCATCATGTACAGATGATCGCAGCAGGCGCGCATCTCGTCCTCGAGTACGACAATGCCCTTCGTGCGGAAGCCCGCGATGATGTCGACATCGCAGCCGAGGCGGTGCGCCTCCTTGGCCTGCGGCCACGCGATGGCGCAGCCGGAGCCGCCGCCGACGACCACGACCTTGTGCATGTCGTCGAACTCGGCGGGGTTGCCGAGCGGGCCGACGACATCGGCCACATAGTCGCCGGCCTTCTTGCCGGCGAGCAGGGCCGTCGTGCTGCCGACGCGCTGCATGATGACCGACACGGTGCCGGCCTCGCGATCGTAGGAAGAGATCGTGATGGGCATGCGCTCGCCGAACTCGTCGACGCGGAACATCAGGAACTGACCCGGCTGCGCCTTGCGGGCGACGAGCGGGGCCTCAAACGTGACGCGGAACATATTGTCAGATAATCTTTCGTTATTGACGATTTTGAACATGAAAATCACCTCAAGGCATTATTATAGCCGAATCGCAAATTTTGCACAAGAGAGAAACGAAAAATCTAAATTTTAACATACAAATTGACGAAAAACTGTGGACTTGCACAAAATTTTCCCTGCACTTTTGAGCAGAAAAGCGGATGCTTTTGCGGGGAAATTGCAGAAAATTGCCGAGTTATGCGGTGTGTTTTGATTCGAAAATGGCGGAAAATGGCCCCTCCGGAGTCAAAAGGAAGCCGCCTGCCCCGGTCGGGGCAGGCGGCGGATGTGCGGGTGGGGGTCATCCGGGACGGCCGCTTCGCGCGGTTACGCGCACGGCTGCGCGGCACAGTTTCCCAGCGCGGCGGGCGCGCTCAGCGCTCGGAGCTCGTGGCGGCGCTGGTGCTGCCGGTCCACTGCCAGTTGGCGATCTCGGGCAGGTCCACACCGTGCGCGGCGATATATTGCCGGTGCTCGACGAGCTTGTCGCGCATCTGCTGCACGGCGTAGGCACCGCGGTTGCCGAGCTGCGGCAAGCGCTTGACGACGTCGATGACGAGGTGGAAGCGGTCGAGCTCGTTGAGCACGCGCATGTCAAACGGCGTCGTGATCGTGCCCTCCTCGACGTAGCCGCAGACGAACATGTTCTGGTTATGGCGGGTGTACGTCAGCTCGTGGATGAGCTTCGGGTAGCCGTGGAAGGCGAAGATGACGGGCTTGTCCTTCGTGAAGATGAGGTCGTAGTCCTCGTCCGTGAGGCCGTGCGGGTGGTCCGCATGCGGCTGCAGCTTCATCAGATCGACCACGTTCACGACGCGCACGCGCACCTCCGGCAGCTTCTCGCGCAGGATGGTCACGGCGGCGAGCGTCTCGAGCGTGGGCGTGTCGCCGCAGCAGGCCATGACGACATCGGGCTCCGTTCCCTGGTCGCTGCTGGCCCACTCCCAGATGCTCACGCCCTGCGTGCAGTGGCGCACGGCCTGCTCCATGGTCAGCCACTGCGGCCGCGGGTGCTTGGAGGCCACGATGACGTTGATATAGTTCCGGCTGCGGATGCAGTGGTCAAAGCAGCTCAGGAGGCAGTTTGCGTCCGGCGGCAGATAAATGCGCACGACGTCGGCCTTCTTATTCGACACGTGGTCAAGGAAACCGGGGTCCTGGTGCGTGAAGCCGTTGTGGTCCTGCTGCCACACGTTCGAGGCGAGCACGTAGTTGAGCGAGGCAATGTCCTGCCGCCATGGCAGCTGGTTGCAGACCTTCAGCCACTTGGCGTGCTGCGCGACCATGGAGTCCACGATGCGGATGAAGGCCTCGTAGCTGTTGAAAAAGCCGTGGCGGCCGGTGAGCAGGTAGCCCTCGAGCCAGCCCTCGCACATGTGCTCCGAGAGCATGGAGTCCATGACGCGGCCGTCCGGGTCGAGAAACTCGTCATTGTCCGTCGCCTCGGCGACCCAGCGGCGGCCCGTGACCTCAAACACCGGGCTCAGGCGGTTGGAGGCCGTCTCGTCGGGGGCGAAGATGCGGAAGTTGCGCGCGTCCATGTTCTCGCGCATGATATCGCGCACGAACGCGCCGAGCACGGTCATGTCCTGCGCCTCGACGGCGCCGGGCGCCGGCACGGGCTGCTCATAGCTGCGGAAGTCCGGTATGCGCAGCTCGCGCAGCAGCAGTCCGCCGTTGGCGTGGGGATTCGCGCCCATGCGGCGCTGCCCCTTCGGCGCGAGGGCCTGCAGCTCGGGGATGAGCGTGCCGTTGTCGTCAAAGAGTTCCTCTGGGTGGTAGCTGCGCAGCCATTCCTCGAGCTGCACGAGGTGCTCGGGCCTGTCCATCGCGATCGGCACCTGGTGCGCGCGGAACGACCCCTCCACCTGCTTGCCGTCCACTTCCTTCGGGCCGGTCCAGCCCTTCGGCGCGCGGAACACGATCATCGGCCAGTAGGGGCGCGTGGTGTCGTGCGCGGTGCGCGCGTGCTGCTGGATGGCGTGGATCTCCTCGATGGCCCAGTCCATTGTCTCGGCCATCTTCGCGTGCATCTCGGCGGGGTCGTCACCCTCGACGAAGCGCGGCTCCCACCCGCAGCCGCGGAAGAACATCTCGAGTTCCTCGTGGCTGATGCGGGAAAAGAGTGTGGGGTTGGCGATCTTGAAGCCGTTGAGGTGCAGGATCGGCAGCACCGCGCCGTCCGTGATGGGGTTGACGAACTTGTTGCCGTGCCACGCGGTGGCGAGCGGGCCGGTCTCGGCCTCACCGTCGCCGACGACGCAGGCGGCAATCAGGCCGGGGTTATCCATCACGGCGCCGAAGGCGTGCGCGAGCGAGTAACCCAGCTCGCCGCCCTCGTGGATGGAGCCCGGCGTCTCGGGCGCGACATGGCTCGGGATGCCGCCGGGGAACGAAAACTGCTTGAACAGGCGCTGCATGCCGGCCGCGTCGCGCGTGATGTTCGGGTACACGTCGGTGTACGAGCCGTCGAGATAGTCCTGCGCGACCATGGCGTTGCCGCCGTGGCCCGGGCCGGAGAGATAGATCATGTCGAGGTCGTATTCGTTGATGACGCGGTTGAGGTGCGTGTAAATGAAGTTCTGGCCGGGCACAGTGCCCCAGTGGCCGACGATCTTCTTCTTGATGTCGCGCTCGGTCAACCGCCGGCGCAGCAGCGGGTCGTCGAGCAGATAGAGCTGGCAGGCGGACAGATAGTTTGCCGCGCGCCACCAGGCGTCCATTTTGGCCAGCAGCTCCGGTGTGGGTGCAAACGCTTCGTTTTTCATCGTGGAAACCTCCTTATATCCATAGGATGTGCCGTTTGGCACAGGTCATGCTTCGTTTTGCAGCGCAGAGAGTACGCTCTCAGCGCAGCGCAGCCCGTCCACGGCGGCGCTCGTGATGCCGCCGGCGTAGCCCGCGCCCTCGCCGCAGGGGTAGAGCCCGGGCACGCCGGTGCTGCACCGGTCTTCCCCGCGCACGATGCGCACGGGGCTGCTCGAGCGGGTCTCCGGCGCGGTGATCACGGCGTCCGGGTCATCAAAACAGCGCAGCTTTTTGCCGAAGGCGGGCAGCGCCTGCGCAAGCGTCGCCGTGATGCGCGCGGGCAGCACGTCGTGCAGGTCGCACCACGTCACGCCGGGGCGGTACGTCGGCTGCACGCGGCCGGGGCCGGTGCTCGCGCGCCCGGCGAGAAAGTCGCCCGCCAGCTGCGCCGGGGCGTGATAATTGCCGCCGCCGCGCGCAAAGGCGCGCTGCTCGATGCTGCGCTGCCAGTACATGCCGCCGAGGGTGCTTTTATCCGGGAAGTCCTCCGGCCGCAGCGTCACGAGCACGGCGGCGTTGGCGTTTTCCCCGTCGCGGCGGGAGTTGCTCATGCCGTTGGTGCACACGCCGCCCGCTTCCGACGCCGCAGCGAACACCTCGCCGCCCGGGCACATGCAGAACGTGTATGCGCTCGACCCGTCCGGCAGGTGGCAGGAGAGGGAATAGTCCGCCGCCGGCAGATGCTCCGCCGCCGCGCCATACTGCGCGGCGTTGATATCGGCCTGCCGGTGCTCGATGCGCACGCCCATGGAAAACGGCTTCGGCTCCATCGGCACGCCCTGCGTGTGCAGCATTTCAAACGTGTCGCGCGCGCTGTGGCCGATCGCGAGGATGACCTGCCGCGCCGGGAGCGTGTAGTCGCCCTTCGGCCCGGCCGCGGTCAGCGCCGCGATGTGTCCGTCCTGCGTGGACAGACCCGTCACGCGGTGGCCGAAGCGCACCTCGCCGCCGCGGTCGATGATCTCGCGCCGGAGGTTCTGCACGACCTCGACGAGCACGTCCGTGCCGATATGGGGCTTGGCGTCGTAGGTGATGTGCTCCGGCGCACCGTGCGCCGCGAATTCCGCCAGCACGAAGCCGATGCGCGCGTCGTGCGTGCCGGTGTTGAGCTTGCCGTCGGAAAATGTGCCTGCGCCGCCCTCGCCGAACTGCACGTTGCACTCCGGGTCGAACGGCCCGCCCGCGCGAAATGCCGCGATCTGCGCGCTGCGCGTTTTTGCGTCCGGCCCGCGCTCGAGCACGATGGGGCGTGCGCCCGCGCGCGCGAGCAGCAGCGCCGCGAACATCCCCGCCGGGCCGAAGCCCACAATCACGGGGCGCGTCTCCGGCGGTGCGATGTGCGCTATGGGGTAGGTCTTGTCCTGTACGAGCGCCGCGCCGCGGCAGCGGCGGACGAGCCGTCGCTCGTCCCCGTGCACGGTCACGCCCACGGTGTAAACATAGTGAATGTCGTCCTTTCGGCGCGCATCGAGCGACTTTTTGCGGATGCGCAGGGCGGCGATATCGCCGGGCTGCACTTTCAGCGCCCTGGCGGCAAGTGAAAGCAGCTGCGCCTCGTCTGCGCCGGGGGCGAGCTTCAGGTTCGAAATTGCGATCATCGGCACGCCCTCCCGGCCGCGCGGCCGCTGGCCCATGCCCACTGCAGGTTGTAGCCGCCGCAGTCGCCGTCGATGTCCAGCACCTCGCCGCAGGCGTACAGCCCGGGCACAAGAAGGCTTTCCATCGTCGCGGGGTCAAATTCGTCCGTGCGGATGCCGCCGGCCGTGACCTGCGCGCTCTCGAAGCCCTCCGTGCCGCGCACCGGCAGTGCAAAGCCCTTCGCCGCGCGCACGAGCGCCTTGAGCTCCTGGTCCGTTACGTCGCTGAGCGGCCGCCCGCCGGGGATGGCGGCGTAGCGCAGCAGCATCTTGCCCACGCGGTTGTGTACCGTGCCGGTCAGCACCTCCTCGCAGGGGAGGGCGGGCGCGGCCGCGCGCCGCGCCTGCAAAAACGCGAGGCAGTCCTGCGCGCTGTGTTCGCGCAGCAGGTCGAGCGTCACGGTCTGGCCCTCGCCGCCGCAGCTTGCTGCGCGGGAGATCTCAAACACGGCCGGGCCGGACACACCCTTTTCTGTGAACTGCACCTCGCCCGCGCTGCGCGCGAGAATTTCCCGGCCGCGCGTGAGCGTCACGCGCGCGTCGGCGCGCACGCCCTTGAGCGTGCGGGGATAGGTCGGGTCGGTCGTCAGCTGCACGAGCGCGGGGTGCAGCGTCGTGCGCCGGTGACCGAGACTCTGCAGCAGGGCATACCCGTCGCGCACGCCGCCGGCCTTCGCCCCGGCCGCACCGCCGCACGCAATGATGACGCGGTCGGCGGGGACGCTGTCACCCTCCATCTCGATGACAAAGCCGTGCCCCTGCCGGCGCACGGCCGTCACGGCCTCGCCCGCGCGCAGGGTGATGTTCGGCTGCGCGAGCGCGAAGCGCAGCACATCCACGACACTGTTGGCCGCGTTCGAGAGCGGGTACACGCGCCCGCCCGGCTCCGTCACGGTCATGAGCCCGTGCGCGGCGAACCAGCGCAGCGCCGCCTCGGGCGGGAAGGCCGCGAGCGCCGGCACGGCAAAGTCCGGCTGCGTGCCGTGGTAGTTTTCGGGCGCGGTGCCGGTGTTTGTCAGGTTGCAGCGGCCGTTGCCGGTCACGGCGAGCTTGCGCCCCACGCGCGCCTGCCGCTCGAAGAGCAGAATTTCATTTTCCGGTTGCTCGGCGGCGGTCAGCGCGGCCATCATGCCGGACGCGCCCGCGCCGATGACTGCGATCGTCATGGCGATGCTCCGTTTCTATCGTTTTTCTCCCCTCATTAAATCACACTTTGCCCGCAAATACAAGAAAACGGAGGCACTCCCTGACGTTGCGCACACAGGCAATCGTCTTTGTGCCGTGCCACCCCATAAACCTTTTCCTCAAGGGGAAGGCTTGAATGGTGCACAATTCAAAGGTATCTGAGCAGCAGGGGAGCCCGAGGGGGCAAAGCCCGCCTCGGATGGAATCTGGCATCGCCTTTTGGCGATGCCTTCCCCTTCGAGGGGAAGGTGGCGCGGCGGTGCGCCGCGACGGATGAGGTGTCGTTGGATGCGGGACGCATTACCGGAACTGCTGGAGAGGAGCACGACCTTTCCACCTCATCCGCCTCGCTCCGCTCAACGCCTTCTCCTCAAGGAGAAGGCGGCGGACATTCCAACCGCTCCGAAAAGAAGAAAGCGATAGATATGCGTCAGACACGCCCCCTGCAAGCAAAAAACGGCGGTAGCCAATTTGGCTGCCGCCGTTTTTCCGGACGTGTGGTCACTTTTTCGGCACGTCGCACTCGGGCATCAGCTCGTCGCTCATGACGGCCAGCACATGCTCGAATGTCGCCAGTTCCTCGGGTGTGAACCGCTCACGGATGCGCTCGAGCACGGTGTCGATATAGCTCTGCATGAGGCCGTTGTAGCAGTAGAACTTGTCCGACAGCTTCAGGTGGTATTCGCGCCGGTCGGTGTCGGAGTTCTCCTTGACGATGTAGCCCTTACGGATGAGGTTGTTGACTTTGTAGGTCGCATTGGACTGTGAGATGCCGAGAAAATCCGCAAATTGACCGATGGTCGGCGCGTCGAGCTCGTGGATGACCTCGACGGAGAACGCCTCCATCGCGCTCAGCGAGCCCTCGCGCTCGCGCACCTGCGAAAACAGGCGGCGAAAAAATTGCAGCTTGAACTTCTCGTACACGCTCTGAAAATTCTGCTCCAGCATCGGAAGTTCCCCCTTACTTCTTCGATTCGCACACATTTTCTTCTCTTTTTTACACCCTGGCACCGAAAAAGTAAAGAGCCGGACGCGGGAATTTCCCCGCGTCCGGCAAAAATCGCGCAGAATTTGACGTCTTACGGCGCCTTTGGGTCGTCATCGGGCTTCGGCTCGGCGTCGTCATCACCGATGACCTCGCCGGTCGTCTCGACGGCGGTGGCGCCGTCCATAAAGTCATGCACGGCGTTTTTCACGTCCTTGACAAAGACGGCGGCATACACGACAGTGCACAGGTTCTGCACGCCGTCGACGATGAGCGACACGCCCATCATGATCGTGAGCACCTGTTTGCCGTTAAAGGGGTTGAACACCAGCAGGATGCCAAGCACCAGGCACACGACCGTGCACACGAGCGTGACCCACCACGAGTGCGCGCCCATGCGCCGCGAATCGACGGCGACCTGCAGCTTGAACACGCTGTCCACGAGCACGAGCAGGCCAATCACGACCGAGAGAATGTCCGTCAGCGCCGGCGCACGCCAGAGCATGAGCGCGCCGAGGATGATGCAGAACAGGCCGACTGCAAAGTCGAACCGGATGGCCACGCCCTCGACCTCGCGGATGAAATAGAGCACGATCTTCATCACGCCGAACACGGCCATGGCAGCGCCCAGGATGCGGCAGATCATGATCAGCGACGTCTCGGGGTTGACGACGAGATAGATGCCGAGGAGCAGGAACATCGCGCTGAGCACGACGTAGCTCCATTTGATGCGCTTGAAAATTTTCATAGGTATGCCTCCTTACAGGCCGAGCGGCTCGTCGATGAGTACGACCTCGACCTTGGCCATGTCGAACATTTGCCCCCAGAGTACAAGCAAGGCGTTGCAGCCGCGGCTCTTGCTGCGGCAGTCGAGGCAGTGGCCGACCTTATGGCACGGCTGGTCGCCGTCAAAGCGCTGCATGTTCTGCACGGCGGCGGTGTTGCGCGCGCGCGACAGGGCACTGTCGAAGTCCGGACAGATCTTGTTCGTGCCCGCGATGATGTATACCGTTTTGCCGATGCCGTAGACCATGGCGGCGAGGCGGTTGCCGCGGCCGTCGATGTTGAGAATCTGGCCGTCTTCCGTGATGGCGTTGGCACTGCTGAGATACACGGGCGCGGTCAGTGCGTGGTCAAGCGTATCAAACCCCGGCGTGCGCCAGTGCCACCAGACGGTGTTGTGCTCTACCAGCCGGTCGTACAGGCCGATCTGGTCGATGGTCTTGCTGCCGCCGATGCCGACGGTGGTGCCGTCGATCGCGCCGTCGAGATAGTCCGCCGCCTCGCTCGCCGCGGCGAAGTGCCGCACGGCGAAGCCGCGGCCGGTCAGGGCGCGGATGGTTTTTTCGATGTCCATGGGACACACCTCCGATATATTCTGCCCTTATCCTACCATTGTCATCCGCCGCTGTCAATTTCCTTTGCGGTTGAATCCGGCGGCGCGCTTTGCTATAATGGCGGCAGACAGACACAGAGGGGAGAGATCATTCATGCAGCTGCTTTATGCGCTGGCAAAGCTGCGCACACCGTTTTTGGACATGGTGCTCGGCGCGCTCACCAACTGCGGCGGCGAGATTGTGTTCATGGCCGTCGCCATCATCGTGTTCTGGTGCGTGAGCAAGTCCTGTGGGTACTATATGCTCACCGTCGGCTTCGTTGGCACGATCGTCAACCAGTTTCTCAAGCTGGTGTTCCGCATTCCGCGCCCGTGGGTGAAGGACCCGGATTTTCAGATTGTCGAGAGCGCCCGGGCCGAGGCCACCGGCTACTCGTTCCCGAGCGGGCACACACAGAATGTCTTTGCCTCCTTCGGCTGCCTCGGCCGCTGGACGCGGCGGACGTGGCTGCGCGTGGTCTGCACCGTCGTGATCGTGCTCACGGCGTTTTCGCGCATGTACCTCGGCGTGCACACGCCGCTGGATGTCGGCGTGTCGTTCGGCATCGGGCTCGTGCTGGTGTTTGCGCTCTATCCGCTCTTTCGCGATATCGATAGCCGTCCCGCCCGGCTCTACTGGCTCTTCGGTGCCATGGCCGCGCTGGGCCTTGCGTATCTGCTCTTTGCCGAGCTCTGGCCGTTTCCCGCGGACGTGGACGCAGCCAACCTCGCCTCCGGCCGCAAGAACGCCTACACGCTGCTCGGCGCGGTGCTGGGCATGACATTTTCCTACTGGCTCGACCGGCGGTACGTGCACTTTGATGTGCGCGCCGTCTGGTGGGCGCAGGTGCTCAAGGCCGTGCTCGGCCTCGCCATCACGATCGGCCTGCGCGCTGTGCTCAAGGCGCCGCTGCTCGCGCTGTGCGGCGGGCACAACATTGCCAACCTTATCCGCTATGCGCTCATGGTCGTCTTTGCCGCCGGCGTCTGGCCGATGACCTTTGGCTGGTTCGGCCGCCTCGGGCGGAACAAACCTGCGTCCGACGCGTCAGATTAAATTGACTTGTCGTCATAAGTGTGTTACTATTTATAAAGTTATGTAAACATGCCAACACGGACATAAAGAGGTGCGTATCACATGGACAAACACGCATTGGATCCTGCCTGCCTGCTCGGTGACCGGCTGCAGACGCTCTCGCGCGCGGAGCTGACCGCGCTGGCCGAGGCGCTGTGCCGCATCCTGACGGAGCGCGGGACATATCACGGCGGCATCCGCCCGGACAACATCAGCCGCGCCGCAGACGGCACGGTCGGTTTCGGCGCGCCCGCCCGCACGGACACGAAGGACTGGACGACCGAGGAGCTGGAGTTCATGGCGCCCGAGGTGTTCTGGAGCGGCACGCGCGATGCCTCGGCCGATGTGTATTCGCTCGGCCTGCTGCTGTATGCGGGCGTGTCGGGCGGCCGTCTGCCGTTTTACCCGGACGACCGGGCAGTGCAGCCCGAGGATCAGGCCGCCGCGCTGCGCCGCCGCATGAACGGCGAGCCGCTGCCGCCGGCGCGCAAGGCCGGCCGCGGTCTGAAAGAGATCATCGCGCGCGCCACGCAGTGCAAGCCGGACGACCGCTATGCCACGCCGGCGGAGCTGTGCGCCGCGCTCGAGCAGTACGACGCCGAGCAGCGCCGCAGCGTGCCGACCGCGCAGGAGATGTTCAATAAGCCGGAGCAGGAGCTCAGCGACGTTGAGCGCATGATGCTCAGCATCCTCACCGAGGAGGCCGCCGCACCCGAACCGGAAGCGGAGACCCCGGCGGAGGAACCTGCTGCCGAGGAAGCCCCTGCCGAGGAGCCTGCGGACGAGGAAGTCCCGGCAGCGCCGGAGAAACCGGAGCCGGAAGCCAAGCCGGAACCGGAAGCCAAGCCGGAACCGGAAACCAAGCCGGAACCGGAAACCAAATCTGAGCCCGAACCGGAAGCCAAACCGCAGCCCGTGCCGGAACAAAAGCCCGCGCAGCCGCTGCCGAATAAATTCCGCCCCGAAAAGCAGCCTGCCCGGCCGGAGACCCCGGCAAAGCCGAAACCGGAGCGCAAGCGCCCCGAGCCGGCGAAAAAGCCGGAGGCCTACCGCCCCGCCCCGAAGAAGCGGGCGTCGGCCGAACAGCGCCAGTCGCACAAGGCGGCCGTGCTGCTGACCGTGCTCATCCTCTGCGCGGCCGTGCTGGCCGTGCTGCTGCTGCGCTCGCTCGGCGTGTTCGGCACGCCCACCACGGCGGAGACCACCCCGACGCCGACCGTCCCTGTCGAGACCGCCGTCCCGACCGAGACGCCCACGCCCACCCCGACACCGAAGCCGGAGCCGACATATGAAGTCGTCACGGCGGATGTCTCCTGGGCGGATGCCGAAGCGGCGGCCGAGGCCAAGGGCGGTCACCTCGTCGTGATCGACAGCGCCGAGAAGTGGACGCGCGTCGCCCAACTGGCCGATGAGTCCGGCCTGACCTATGTCTGGATCGGCCTGCACCGCACCGACAGCGGCGAGCTCACCTGGGTCAAGGACAACGTCGACCCGGTCTACAACTGGGCGTCCGGCGAGCCGTCTGTGCACGATACCAACGGTGCTGCAGAGGATTACGTGCTCATTACGCGCACGGCCGACGGCTGGTATTATAACGACTGCATCGGCGATCCCGCCGGCCGCTACCCACAGTTCTACAGCGGCAAGATCGGCTACATCATCGAGATCGACCCGTAAAAACGCAAAAGCTCCCCGGCCATCCGGCCGGGGAGCGATTTTTTTGCGCAGCGTTCAGGTTTGCCAGTCGGTGACTGGTTTTCCGTCGCTGTCTGTGAATGTGCCGCAGGCGATCATAATCAGGTCGACCAGCGCGCCGACGCCAAGGCAGCCGGCCGTAAGCAGCCAAAGCACGCCCGTGCCGATCTTGCCGACGTAGAAGCGGTGGATGCCGAGCCCACCGACGAAGATGCACAGCAGCAACGTGATCAGGCGCGATTTCGGGCTGGCGTTCGGGTCGACGGCCTTCGTCGTCGCCACGGCGCAGCCGCACTGCGGGCAGACGACGGCCTCGTCGACCAGCTGCGCGCCGCAATGAGCGCAGTATTTCATGGTGTTTCCCCCTCCTTCGCGGCCGCGCGGCCGCGATACTTGTCACATGGCGGCGATGCCTGTCATATGACAAGGTCAGTGTAGCATCCCGCCGCGGGATTGTCAATTCCGGCACGATCGTTTTGGGCGAGAATTCGCCGCCTTCTGGCAAAAAACCGACCCGGGAGCAGGTGCTCCCGGGTCGGCGACTGTCTTGGGGGGGAATTACTTGCCGAAGTAGCGCTTGAGCAGGCCCTCAAATGCCTTGCCGTGGCGGGCCTCGTCGCGGGCCATCTCGTGCACGGTGTCATGGATCGCGTCAAGATTATACTGCTTGGCCAGCTTCGCGAGCTGGAACTTGCCGTCGGTCGCGCCGTTCTCGGCGTCGACGCGCATCTCGAGGTTCTTCTTCGTGCTGTCGGTGATAACTTCACCGAGGAGCTCGGCGAACTTCGCGGCGTGCTCGGCTTCCTCGTAGGCGGCCTTCTCCCAGTACAGGCCGATCTCCGGATAGCCCTCGCGGTGCGCCACGCGCGCCATGGCCAGATACATGCCGACCTCGGAGCACTCGCCCTCGAAGTTGGCTCTCAGGCCGTCGATGATCTCCTTCTGCACGTCGGCCGGGACGTCCGCGCCGAACGTCTTGCCCACGCCGACGACATGCTCGGCAGCCCAGGACTTCTCAGCCTTCTGCTCGATGAACTTGGAGCCGTCAACATGGCACACCGGGCACTCAACCGGCGGCTGCTCGCCTTCATAAACGTAACCACAGACACTGCAAACCCATTTTTTCATAGTAAGATTCCTCCTGATGTTTTTTGATTTCGATCGTTGGTTTTTTTATTCGGAAGCGGATCCTTTGTCCGCTTGCTGACAAGTTTTGCAAAGCCCTGTGAACGTGATGCTACACCCGAGCACCTGCGCGTCCGTCACGCTCTGAGCGAGGGCACACAGCTGCGCCTCCGGCTGACCGGGCAGCGGCACGTCGATGACCCGGCCGCACTGCACACAGTGCAGGTGCGCGTGGGGCTCCGTGCGGGCGTCGAACCGCTCCTGCCCGCGGAACACACCGACGCTCATCGCGTCGCCCTCCTCAGCGAAGAGGCTCAGGTTCCGGTACACCGTGCCGAGGCTCAGGTCGGGGTAGTCCGGCTTGAGCTGCTGGTACAGCTCCTGCGCGGTGGGGTGGGCAGTCGTTGCTGCGAGGGCTTCGAGGATGACCTGCCGCTTTTTGCTGTTTTTGCGTGTGGGCATCGAAGCACCTCCTTAAAAATCAGTAACAAGAATTATTACTGATATGAAGATACCACAGAGCTTCGCATTTGTAAAGTCCTTTTTGCGAATGATTCTCAAGATTGTGCATTCTGCTGTATTTTCTGCACCCCGTTTCGGTATATGTGCGCAAAATAATTGGCCGCGCGGTGTCCGCGCGGCCGGAGCGGCTGCCGAAAAACCTGTGCACAAGTGTAACGGGACAGCGCAGCAGGGGAGTCCGCCTTGGATGAGATCGGGCATCGCCGAACGGCGATACCGCTCAGTAGCTGTACACGCCGCCGCCGATGAACTCGCGCAGCATGCTCTCGGGCGCGAGCAGGGCGGGGTCGATCGTCTCGAAGTGCTCGAGCGCCGGCAGGATGCTGCGGATCTCCGCATAGCGCTCCGCGCCCTCGGGTACAGCCGCGAGCAGGGGCGCGGCATAGTTTTTCATAATGGACACCTCGCATGGGAACGACGAGTCGAACATCAGGTTCGCGCGCTCCTTGAACGGGGAGATGAACCGCTTCTCGCCGCGGCGGACGTTGGCCCACATGTCCAGCGTCGCGGCGGCGGGGGTACCGCGGAAGTTGCTGTCGCGCACGAGGCGGCGCAGCAGACGCATCCACGTGCCCTTGAACACCTCGCGTCCGTCGTTGTCAACGACGTTCGAGCGTGCGCTGATATACAGCCGGAACGCGTCCGGGCAGCAGGTGGCGATGTCGTCATTGAGCGCGTGGATGCCCTCGCACACGGCGACCTCGTCCTTGCCGAGGCGCATGGGCCGACCGATGGGGCCGGACTGCACGCGTGTGACGAAATTATAGCGCGGCAGGTGGATCTCCTCGCCGCGGGCGAGCGCGTTGAGGTGCTTGCCGAGCAGGTCCATGTCCAGGCACGCGGGGGACTCGAGGTCCTCACCGCCCTCCGGCGTGCGCGGCACGGTGCGCGGATCGAGCGTGCGGAAATAGTTGTCCATGGCCAGGCTCTGGCTGCCGATGCCCATCCTGCGCAGGGCCTCGGCGATCTTCATGGCCGTGGTGGTCTTGCCGCTGCCGGACGGGCCGGACAGCAGCACGATCGGGCACGTGTGCACGTTCTCGGCGATGGCGCGTGCCGCGCGCTCGATCTTGGCGGCATAGGCCGCGTCGCACGCGTCGACGAATTCCTTGGGGTCAGTCTGAATGCGGCGGTTGATCTCCTGAATGTGATAACTCATTCTCATTGAAAAAACACCTCCAGTTCTGCCTTGGCTGTGCAGATGCGGTCGATATTGGTGATGTATTCCGTGGGATACTTGGGGTCGATGTGCCGCTCGAGTCTGCTGCCGCTGGGGCGCACGAGCTTTGTCGAGGCGCCGCCGCCCATGGCAAGGATGCTGCACAGCTCCTCCATGATGCAGATGTTATAGAGGTTCTCCTGCCCCGGTCGCGTCCAGCCGACGTTTTCAAACCCGCCGGACATGAACTTCTGGCGGTAGAGGTAATACGGTGCATAGCCGGCCGCGTCGAGCGTGCGGCCCGCAAAGTCGAGCATCTCGCCGACGGCCTCCCCATCGGGGATGGGCGCCGGCTGCGCCATGAGGTCGGCCCCGCGCTTGCGCGAGAGCGTGTGTACGGTCACGTTTTCGGGCGCGAGCGCGAGCACCTGCTCGAGCGTGGCGCGAAAGCCGTCCGGCGTGTCGCCGGGCAGGCCCGCGATCAGGTCCATGTTCACGGCGAAGCCGCCGGTCTCGCGCACGAGACGCAGCGCATCAAAAATGTCCTGCGCGGTGTGGCGGCGGCCGATCGTCTCGAGCACGCGGTCGTCGAGCGTTTGGGGATTGACGCTGATGCGGTCGACGCGCTGCGCGCGCAGCACGTGCAGCTTGTCGGCCGTGATGGTGTCGGGCCGGCCGGCCTCGACGGTGAACTCGCGCAGGCTGCTGAGGTCAAATGCCGCGTCGAGCTGCGTGCACAGCGCGTCGAGCTGGCGCGCCGAGAGCGTGGTCGGTGTGCCGCCGCCGATGTAGAGCGACACGACGCGCAATCCGGCGCGCTGCACGGCCTCGGCGGTCGCGGCGATCTCGCGCGCGAGCGCCTGCAGAAACGCCGGCACGAGCGCCATGCTCTTTTCCACCGACTGGCTCACAAAGCTGCAGTAGGCGCAGCGCGTCGGGCAAAACGGGATGCCCACGTACAGGCACACGTCCTTCTCGCCGAGCGAGTCCTTGGCGCGCAGCGTGGCGTGGGCGGTGCGCACCACGAGCGCAGCGCGCGCGGGCGCAACGTCGTAGTGCCGCTCAAAATAGCGCATGGCCTGCGTGTCGTCCATGCCCTGCGTGAGCAGGGGGGTCATGAGCTTGCCGGGGCGCACGCCCGTGAGCATGCCCCACGGCGTGTGCGGCAGGCCGATGCCCGTGGCCGCGCGGTAAAACGCGCGCTTGACCGCGCCCTGCAGCTGCCGGTCTTTTTCCGTGGGGTCGGTCAGCTCGCCGTTGGGCACGCTCGTGCGGCCGTTGGCCGTCCGTCCATGATAGACGAGCACGCACGTTGCGGTCGTGATCTTGGGGCCGGGCATGAGCCGCAGCTCCACGCGGTCGCCGGTCGGCCGGCCGTCCGGATATACCGGTCGCTCGTCCGGAAACAGCGTCAGGAGCATCTGCTCCACCGCATAGCGGTAGTCATGTCCGATCAGATAGAGATTCATATGCTCTCCTCCTTTTTTCCCGCGAGGTCAGGAGCGATCCTTGGCTCTGTTCTTAAGTTCTCTGGCCTTTGCCTTCACGGCCCGGGCCAGCTGTTTGCGGCGCTGTGCGTGCTCATGCACACGCGTGAAGGCCAGGCCGTTGGTCTTGCCCTCACGCAGCGCCGGGAATGCCTGCGCGATACGCTCGTGCACGATGTTGCGCTGACTCAGCAGCTCTTCGCGGCGCTGCAGAAGTTCGCTGCGGCGCTGCAGAAGTTCGCTGCGACGCATGAGGGAGCTTTGGGCGCGCTTTTCGGCAATCTGCTCGCCTTTTTCGGCGATCACGGCGCTTTTTTCTTTCATGCCGGTGTAAACCTCCATGCCGCGGTCCTTCGCGTCCGAGGCGCGAATATAAATCTCCTCGCCGATCTCATCGGAGATGACCGTGAGTGAGTCCTCAATGGCCTGCAGGGCGCGCAGCTTTTTCGGCAGCTTGCGGATCTCCATGGCGGTGATGATGTTGTCAGCGATCCACAGGACGCTGAATATACCGAGCAGCATCCAGCCGAGCCTTTTCGGGATAAGGCCGACGGCTCTGGCCACGAGCGGCTGGAATACATCGACCACGAACACACACGCCAATCCCCACAGCACCGAGAACTCCAGGCACACGTAGCCCTTGATGTTCAGCGGGCGCTTGGAGTAGTCCCACCACTTGTCATGGAACACTTTTTCGAGCACCCAGCCGGTGAAGTATTCGATCACGCTCGTGAACAGCACGCTGCCGCCGAACAGCAGCCAGAAGCTGCTCTTGAGCGGCCCGAGCACGAGCAGCACACTCATCACGCCGAAGCCGTAGATGGAGCAGATGGGGCCGTTGACGAAGCCGCGGTTGACGAACTTGCCGTGCGCGATGGCGGCGAAGGCCACCTCGGAGCACCAGCCGAGAAAACCGTAGATGTAGAAGTACCAGAGGATCTGGAACCAGGAATAGGGCACAAGCACGAACAAAACTCCTCTCAGATCTGGGTGCCTGCGGCATAATAACCCAGTCTAATCATAATCGTCCAAATATTATAACATAGCGCTGCGGGTATTTCCAGCCTTTCCGGTACGGTTGGAGACAAAAGCGAAAAAATGGACAAAAAGGCGGCGGGGGGGGAAATTGTGTGCGGGCAAGCATGTTCATCGTGCGGCGGGTGATGCGCCATTCCGGAAATCATTGAGCAGCAGGGGAGCCCGAGGTGGGCTTTGCCCACCTCGGGCTCCCCTGCTGCTCAGATATCTTGGAATGATTCACCATTCGTTTCTCAAGGAGAAGGCTTGTGGTGCGCTTCATCGCCGGCAGACGTTGGCCGTGATGCCGCACAGAGCCTGTGCACACTCCATGTCCCACTTGCCCGAGCGGGCAATGTCGTCGATCGAGAGAATGCCCGCGAGCTTGCCGCCCTCGGTCACGGGCAGGCGGCGTACCTGCGCTGCGCGCATGGCCTCCATTGCGCGGCGGATGTCCGTGCCGGCTTCGACCGTCACGGGATCGCGCGACATGATGCTGCGCACGGTCACGGCACCCGGGTCGCCCCCGGACGAGACGCAGCGTACCACGATGTCGCGGTCGGTGAGCATCCCGGCGAGCGTGCCGTCGTCCTCGCACACGGGCAGCGCGCCGATGCCGCGCATGCGCATCAGCCGCGCAGCGGCGACGATCGGCTCGTCCGGATGCGTCACGGCGGCAGCGCCCGTCATGTAATTGCGGACCTGCATAAAAACACCCCCTTTGGCCGGAAGTTCCGTCTGCGGAGATTCTCGCCCGCCGGGGGTGGTTTTATACCTATTATACCTATTATTTATATCGCACCGTTATATCGCACCGTGTCGAGCCCGGTCACTGCACGAGCCGGGCGAGCGCCGGCCCCGCGCTCTCACCGAACAGGCGCACGGCGCGCGTGGCCTCCTGCAGTGTGTTGCCGCTGCTGCCGACCTCGATGATGAGCGACCCGCGCGTGAGGTGCTGGTTGTAGCGCTCGTTGACGAGCGTGATCGGCCGCATGAGCGTCGGGTGCGCGGCATTCACCGCGTCCTGCAGGTACACTGCCAGGCGCAGGTTCTCCTCCCAGTACGGGTGGTAGAGGCCTGAGGCATTCGTGCCCACGAGCAGCATCACCTGCGAGCATGCGGCGTCGGGCAGCTCGGCCACGGTCTTGTAGACTACGCTGTCCGAGCACAGCGCGTCGCGGTGCAGGTCGATGACGATGCGCAGGCTCGGGTACTGGTTCAGATATTCCTGCACGGCCGCGCCCGAGCGGTTGTACGAGCCGGTGTAGCTCGGGTAGTCGTAGATCGTCCGGTCGTGCAGTACCTGCAGCCCGGCGGCTTCGAGCGTGTCGGCCAGCACGTCGCCCACATGCACGATATTATAATTGGTGTCCTCCGTGCGGCACGTGTCGCTCGCGGGGTAGAGGTCGCGCCCCGCAGGGGTGAAGGCCTCACTCGCGTGCGTGTGCATAATGAGGATCTGCGGTTTGCCTGCCGGCAGCGTCATGGCCGGGCCCTGCTGCAGCAGCGCGGCCGCGTCGACCGCGATGTCCGTCTCGTTTTTGATGCTCAGTCCGCCCGCAATGCTCGTCGCCACGATCGGCAGCCCGTCGGCCGTCGTGGTCGGGGCGTCCTCGGCGAGTTCACCGTCCGTTGTGGGGGCAGGTGTTGCCTCCGGCGCGGATGTGTCTGCGCTGAGCGCCGCCACTGCCTCCGGCGTGGGGGACGCGTCCACCGGCGGCGCACCCAGCTCCATGCGCACCGATGCCGCCAGCAGCTGCTCCGGGTCGAGCCAGAGCCGCAGCCTGTCCGCGAACGGCGCGCCGCCCGCCGCAGCCGATGCGATTTGTAGGCCGAACACCGTCAGGCCCACACAGGCAAGTTTTTGCCGCAGCGTCATATCTGCTCACCTCCGATCCGTTCTCCACAATATATATGGTTTCGGGGGTGGAATTATGTCACCGCGTCTGCTATACTAAGCACAGAAATATTTTGAAGGAGGCGTCGTCATGACGATCACATACCGGCCGAAGGGTGTTTGCTCCCGTCTGATGCGGGTGGAGGTGGAGAACGGAATTATTTGCAAAGTTGAGGTCCAAGGGGGGTGCAGTGGCAATCTGCAGGGCATTTCGCGGCTCCTGGTGGGGATGCCGGTGCAGCAGGCCATCGAGCGCATGGAGGGCGTGCGCTGCGGCGGCAAGCTGACCTCCTGCCCGGACCAGCTCGCCAAGGCGCTGCGTCAGGCGCTGTGAGGCGGAAAAAAGATTAACATAATTCTTTCAAATAATAAAAATAGTTGACATAATGCGAGTTTGCAAGAATTTTTTGCGAACTTGCATCTTTTTATTTTCGTCACTTTGCGTCGAATCGTCTGGTTTAGTCAAAGTACACAACACAACTTCTTGCACAGAATAACATAACATAACGCTATATTTTGTAGTTTACGCGATTTTTTGTGGATATTATTCAGAACTTAAAAACACGCTTTGTGCATTTTGCCGATTGCGCGCGGCTTGAAAAATGAATATAATTATCCGTAATGGGACGTGCGGATGGAAATCCGTGTGCCCTGTGATGAATCAGCAAAGGAGGCTGCACGTCATGAATCGAACCAAGAAAGCGGGCCTGTCCGTAAAGTCGGGCCTGTCGCTGATGTGCATCGTCTGCCTGCTTTGCGGCTTATTGTGCGGATTTTTCTGGCTCGCCGGTGAAAACTCGGCGCTGGCCGCCGGGCCGGACGGCAGCGCGCTGGCGGCAAAGGCGGTCGTGAGCGGGGATACGTCCCTGGCCGCGCCCGAGCGCGACGAGAAGCTCGTGGTGCAGGCCACCGCGCAGGTGACCTCGCCGGTCGTGCGCACGGTCGCCGTCGGCATGGACGCCGGTGACTACACCGAGACCGTCACCTGCGACTACACGCCCGTGTACGTGGATGACCGCTTCGGCGGATACTGCTACGTGCTCGGCGATGCGGTCTGGCTCCCGGCGGATGCGTTCGCCGAGATGCTCGGCCTCGAGAGCAGCACCGTCACCGACGGTGACACCGAGACCGTCACGGTCGACGGGGCGGACATCACGGCGACTTACGGCGCGACGTACTACACGGCTAACGGCCGCTGCTTCTACGCGCCCGACGGCGTGTATGCCCTCGACGGGGAAGTGGTGCTGCCGCTGACGGATCTGGAGAAGATCTTCGGTGTCACGGCCGCGTTCAGCGCGGACAATACCAGCCTGCGTGTCGACGCGTCCGAGCAGGCGCTGCTCGAGAGCGGCGAGAGCTATTACGGCGCGCGTGATGTCTACTGGCTCAGCCACATCATCAATGCCGAGGCCGGCAATCAGCCCATGGAGGGGCAGATCGCGGTCGGCAATGTGGTGCTCAACCGCGTGGCGGATGAGCGTTTTCCGAACAGCGTCAAGGAGGTCGTGTTTGACCGGCGCGGTGGCGTGGCGCAGTTTTCGCCCACGGCCGACGGGCGCATCAGCCTCACACCGGACGAGGACGCCGTGCTTGCGGCGAAGCTCGCCTTTGAGGGCTACGACCCGGTGGGCGAGAGTCTGTATTTCATCAATCCCTCGGCCTGCAACGCCTCGTGGTTCAACAGCAGCCTGACCTACACGGCTACGATCGGTGACCACGTCTTTTACGCATAATAGCTGCACAGGCAGTGTCCACGCCCGCACGGAAATCCGTGCGGGCTGTTTTTGTATATCGAAAACCACTCGCTAGGCGAGTGGTTCAAAAAAAGCCTTGTGGCGA
>CAVFZY010000016.1:0-25688 GCA_963627135.1 Bacteroidaceae bacterium
TGAAGTTCAAAGTCGTTGAGCTGAAGACCGACCCGCAGCTGATGGGCGCTCTGGGCGCTGCCGAGTACGCTCGCCAGAAGGGTCTCGCCAAGAAGTAAGGAGACGATTACATGAAACTGTTGAAGAAGCTTCTCACCATCCTGCTGGCTACCACAGGTGCTCTGTTCACTGTGTACCAGTTCAATCTGGATATGAAGCTCGTTGGCTGGCTGTACAATGTCCTCCATGAGTTCCATACCCGCAGACCGGTTACGACCGAGTTCTAAATCCTTCCCGCAAGCGGCCGCTGAGTGATCAGCGGCCGCTTTTGTCTATGCGGAGCATAGACAAAAGCGAACGATCCCATTCGAGGCGGGCGCTTCACCCCCTCGAGCTCCCCCTCGCTGCTCAGAAGTTTTCCATTGGGAGTGGGGGTTTATCTATTGGAAGTGGCCGCCAATCATCGACGGCCTTCCGGTTCGCGCGGCGCAGAAAAAAGCGAACGATCCCATTCGAGGCGGGTGTCCTTATCCCCAGTAGCCGGAGATGCCGTCCGGCGCGTGCGCCTTGCTCAGTGGGACGGCATCGTTTTTCCGGTTGCCGTGCGGGGTGCTGTGGTCGCGCGCCGCCGCGCGCTGATCGTGCCCGGTCGGCACCGGTGCGGGTTTGCGCCCGCCGCGTTTATCTTCTTTCATATTGTGTTCCCCCTTGTCAGGCCAGCCCAAAGACGGCCAGGATCAGCCCGTAGATCACGCTCGCGCTGATGCCGTAGACGATCACCGGTCCTGCGATCGTGAAGATCTTGACCGCCGTGCCCGTGACAAAACCCTCGGTTTTGAATTCCAGCGCCGGGGACACGACGGAGTTTGCAAAACCCGTGATCGGCACCAGCGATCCCGCCCCGGCGAATCGCGCCAGATCGTCGTATACGCCCAGCCCTGTCAGCAGGGCGCCGAGAAACACCAGCGTGATCGAGCACCACGTCGCCGCTACGGTCGCCGATGCGCCCCAGTATTCATACAGATTCACCAGCGCCTGACCGACCACGCAGATCGCACCGCCGACCAGCCCCGCACGCAGCAGGTCGCCCCAGATGGGCGAGCGCGGCGAGAGCGAATCGACAAACGCCGCATATTCTTCGTTGCTCATGTGCATTGTCCTCATCTCCTGCGCACAGTATGGCCGCGCGTGCGCAAAACTATACAAAAATAAGCGCCCCGCGCAGAAAGCACGGAGACGCTTGTTGTCCATTTTTAAAATATTTGATTGTGTTTACACTTTGTCGTGAAAACGGCTGGCGTCAAGGTATTTGATGACCTGCGCCGGATTGCCGACCGCGACCGCATAGTCGGGCACGTCCTTCGTTACGACGGCGGCGGCGCCGACGATCGCGTGCCTGCCGACGCGGACGCCGGGCAGGATCGTCGCGCCCGCGCCGATCCACGCGCACTTGCCGATGTGCACCGGCTTGCATGTCAGCACCGAGAGATCATACGGGTCGTGGTTGTTGGAGATCAGCTGGACGTTTGCCGCAATCTGCGCACCGTCCTCGATCGTGATGCCGCCGCGCGCCATGGCGAGCAGGCCGGCGTTGATAAACACGCCCCTGCCGATGCACATCGCGCTCACGCACGCGCCGCTGATCGGCGCCGCAACGTAGCTGCCCTCGCCGAGGTTGTCGCCGAACAGATCCCGGAGCAGGGCGTTGTATTCCTCGGTAAACGGCATGGTCTGGTTCAGCCGGAACATCACCTGCGCCGACCGGGTATTTTCCGCGTGGCCTTCAGGATTCGGCACACGCATATCGACCCGAACTTCTTCACAATCCATCGTGTCGCTGTCCCTCCTCGTTGGTTCGGCTGCCCGCCGTGGGTACCTTATTTTAAAATGGTGCTCCCCTCAAGCGCCAGCAGCCTCCGCTTGATCTCCAGCCCGCCGGCATAGCCGGTGAGCGTGCCGTTCGCGCCGATGACGCGGTGGCAGGGGATGACGAGCGGGATCGGGTTGCGGTGGTTGGCCATGCCGACGGCACGGCTGGCGTTTGGGCTGCCGATGGCGGCGGCGAGCTCGCCATAGGTGCGCGTCTCGCCGTAGGGGATGGCGCGCAGCGCCGCCCAGACCCGCTGCTGAAACGCGGTGCCGTGCGGGGCGAGCGGCAGGTCAAATGTCCGCCGCGTGCCCGCGAAGTATTCCCGCAGCTGCGCCTCGGCCGCGTCAAGCAGGGGAGAGGCGTCCTGCGCGCCGTCCGTGCCGAAGCGGATGGCCGTGACGGCACTTTCGTCCGCTCGGAGCGTCAGCGGGCCGATGGGCGTTTCGATGGTTCGTGTGCTCATGCCTCCAGCACCAGATTTTCCACGCCGGACTTTTCAAATTCGTCCATGTATTCGTCCATGCGGGCGTTGAGCTCCGTATAGTCGGCGGGCTCACTGTCGAGACAGCCAAGGTCGCGCCGCGCCAGCTCCTCGGCCAGAATGTCGAAAAACACGGCGTCCTCATAGTCGGCGATGGCCTCGTGAATGCCGCCGTTTTCGTAGGCGGGCGAGGGGAAAATGTGCCCCTGCCAGCGGGAAATGAGCGCGTTCATGCCGCTTTTGGCGCACTGCGCAAAGAGCTTTTCCTGCAAAATATCGTAATCCTCAAACCGGTCTTTCTCGCGTGTGGAGTTGAGGATCCAGTTGCCGATGTAGACGAGATCCAGCAGCCGCCGGAACTCCTTGTCGGTGAGTTCTATGTTCATCCGGTCATCCCTCCCGACGGGAGCCTGCGCCCCCGAAAAATGGCTGGCATCCGCAGCGGTCGGCGGCGGATGCGCTTGTGCTACCATTATAGCAAACGGTGGCGGGAAATTCCACACCATTTTTCTGTTGCGAAGTTGGACAAAACAGTATATGATAATAGAATCGCATTGTTATGCAAAGGAGGCGGCGTATGCAGGTCGTCATCACGATCGAGGGCTCTCAGGCCGATGTTTTCGAGCAGGAGCCGGACGAGCTGGTACAGTTTTCGACCGACGGGGAGTATACCTGCACCGACGGCTGCGGGGTGCTCACCTATCCCGAGAGCGAGCTGACCGGCATGGCCGGCACGCTCACGACCATCACCTTCACACCGTCGAGCGCCGTGCTCAAGCGCACCGGCACCGTCATGAGCCGGATGGTCTTCGCCCCCGGCGCGCGCAACACGTTTTTGTACCAGACGCCGTATGGCACCAGCACGGTCGGGCTGGAGACGCAGCGCTACCGCTCCACGCTGGGCGAGCACGGCGGGGTGCTGGAGCTGCTGTATGTCGTGGATTTTGACCACGCCTGCGCCAACCGCAGCCAGTTGAAGATCACCGTCCGAGAACAATAAGATTATAGAATAGAGGGTAACTGATTATGGCCAATCGAATCGAACAGGCACGCGCCGCCGTGGATGCGTGCATCCGGGAAGCATATCTGCGCGCCGCCGCGGCGGGTGATCTGCCCGAGGGCGCGGACGTGCGCGGCTCCGTCGAGCAGCCAAAGGACACCGCCAACGGCGACTTTGCCGCCAACCACGCCATGGCGTCGGCTAAGACCATGCATATGGCCCCGCGCAAGATCGCCGAGGCGCTCATTGCGCATATGGACCTGAACGGCACGTGGTTTGCCTCCGTCGAGGCGGCCGGGCCGGGCTTTCTGAATTTCCGCCTGTCCGACAAGTGGTATCAGGACGTGCTGACTGCGGTGGACGATGCCGGTGCGGACTATGGCCGCGTGGACGACGGCCACGGCGAGAAGGTCATGGTGGAGTTCGTGTCCGCCAATCCGACCGGCCCCATGACGATCGGCAACGCGCGCGGCGGCGTGCTCGGCGACGCGCTCGCGTCCGTGCTCGACCGCGCGGGCTACAACGTCTGGCGTGAGTTCTACGTTAACGACGCCGGCAATCAGGTCGACCTGTTCGGCAAGTCCATCGAGGCGCGCTACCTCCAGCGCATCCAGGGTGAGGATGCCGTCGAATTTCCGGACAACGGCTACCACGGCGATGACATCAAGGAGCTTGCCCGGCTCATCTACGAGCGCGACGGCGATAAGTACCTCACCGTGCCGAGCGCCGAGCGCTGTGCGGCGTTCGTGGCCTTCGGCCTGCCGTATAACATCGCGCGCATGCAGCGCGATCTTGAGCGCTACCGCATTCATTTTGACCAGTGGTTCCTCGAGAGCAGCCTGCACAGCTCCGGCTACGTGGCCCAGACCGTGCAGCTGCTCGTGGACGCCGGCCTGACGTATGAAAAGGACGGCGCGCTCTGGCTGCGCAACACCGACCTCGGCGCCGACAAGGACGAGGTCCTGCGCCGCTCGAACGGGTTTTATACGTACTACGCGGTCGATATCGCCTACCACCGCAACAAATTCATCGAGCGCGGCTTTGACCGTGTCATCGACGTCTGGGGCGCCGACCACCACGGCCACGCCATCCGTTTCGCTGCGACCATGCGCGCGCCCGCGCTGGGGCTCGAGGGCCGCAAGCTCGACTTCCTCATCATGCAGATGGTGCGCCTCATGCGCGGCAATGAGATCGTCAAGGTCTCCAAGCGCACGGGCAAGGCGCTGTCGCTCGCTGACCTCATGGACGAGATCGGCGTCGATGCCTGCCGCTTTTTCTTCAACGCCAAGCCGGACTCGCATCTGGAGTTTGACCTCGACCTTGCCATCCGGCAGGACAGCGAAAACCCCGTCTACTACGTCCAGTATGCGCACGCGCGCATCTGCACGCTGCTCGCCGCTATGGCGGAGGCCGGCTGCGCCGTGCCCGCCGCGGTGGATGTGGACGCAGCGCTGCTCACGACGCCGCAGGAGCGCGAGCTCATCAAGCAGATCGCCATGCTCCCGGAGGAGATCCACTACGCCGCGCGCGATTACGATCCCAGCCGCATCAACCGCTACGTGACGGAGCTGGCCGCGCGCTTCCACCGCTTCTACAATGTCTGCCGCATCAAGGACGCAGAGCCCGCCGTGCGCGACGCCCGCCTGAAGCTGGCCGACACGACGCGCCGCGTGCTCGAGATCGGTCTCGGCATTATCGGCGTGACCGCGCCGGAAAAAATGTGACCCGAATGTTGAGACATGCAAATGCCCTCCCCCCGCGTGTGCGGTGGGAGGGCATTTCTGCGCGGCCGTCCGGAAACGGCAACAGCGTGCCGCCGGAGAGTGGCGACACGCTGCTGTCGAGAGAGCAAAAATAAGAAGAGAAAAGAAAGAAATCGGAAGAACGTTGAGTTAATTTATTAACTAACGTGATTATTTTATAACACATTCGTGCAGCGTTGTAAAGCGAAAAGTGCGATTTTTTGCAAAATAGGCGTTTTGTCAAAAAAATATCAGCCAAGAAAGGCGCTTTTGTGCAATTTGTCGGCGGCGCTATGTACCCCAGATCCAGCGCACGAGTGCGGCGGCCACGAGAAAGCCGGTCAGGTCGGCGGCGATGGCGGCGGGGATGGCCCAGCGGCTGCGCCGGACACCGCAGGCGCCGAAATACACGGCCAGCACGTAGAACGTCGTCTCGGTCGAGCCGAGCATGACGGCGGCAGTGCGGCCGATGCGGGAATCGGGGCCGTAGGTGCCGATGATGTCGCTCGCCGCGGCCAGCGCGCCGCTGCCGCTGACCGGCCGCACGACCATGAGGATCGCCGTCTCCGGCGGGATGCCGAGCCACGCCAGCACCGGCGCGCACAGACGCGTGAGCGCGTCGAGCGCTCCGGAGGCGCGCAGCATGCTCACGGCTGCCAGCAGTGCCACAAGGGCGGGGAAGATGCGCACGACGGTTTTCAGCCCGTCGAGCGCTCCGGCTGTCAGCGAAGAAAAGATGTCCGTCCCCGTCAGCGCGCCGTAGAGCCCCACACCGGCCAGCAGCGCTGGGACGGTCAGCGCCAGTACATCGCTCACCGCCATATGCGTGCCAGTCTTTTTCCAGTCAGCAGCCCCACCGTGACCGAGCACAGGGAGGTCGCCCACACGGCCGGCAGAATGTCAAACGGCACGGCCGCGCCTGCCGCCTCACGCACTGCGGCGATTGTGACCGGCAGCAGCTGGATCGACGCCGTGTTGAGCACCACCAGCAGGCACAGCTCGTCGCTGGCGGTGTCGCCCCGGATCTCGCGCGCCATCGCCTGCGCGGCGCGCACACCGGCCGGCGTCGCCGCGTTGCCGAGGCCGAGCAGGTTTGCGCTCACGTTCATGCTCAGCGCGTCGAGCGTCTGCGCATCGCGCGACGCACGGGGAAACAGCCGCCGCAGTACCGGCTGCAGCAATCTCGACAGCCCGGCCGCGATGCCGCTGCACCGCATGATCTCCATCACGCCCGACCACAGGCAGATCATGCCGCCTACCGTCAGGCAGAACGTCACCGCCTGCTGCACGCCCTGCGCCGCCGCCGCGCCGACGGCTGCGCTCTGCCCGGTCGCCGCGCCGAAGACCAGCGCAATGCACACCATGCCTACCCAGACCCAGGTCAATGCCATATCAATTTCGCCCTTTCTTAATAATTTTGCGATTTTCCTGCCGTCTCTTATGGCATTTCCAGCGTTCGATGGTTGTTTCCGTGCCGTATTCGGCTGCAAATGCGCTGGAAATCAAGGAAATATATATATTTTTCCGTGGTGTAAGCGCTCACCGATGGCCATATCTGGTCGCTAGATTTTTTAGATTTTCGGTGATTATTCACAAAACAGATTATGCTGACACGTTCCCAAATATGCAAATGGTAGAAAAACACAATTCGTCCGACAAGTTCGTGCGAATTTGTTGACATTTTGTCAACGTTTGGTATAATGCAATTGTTGAAATGAATGATTGATTAGTTTTTATGAATCCCATTTATCCCATTGTATTGGAGGCAATTGCTATGAAGTCTACAGGCATCGTGAGAAAAGTTGACGAACTTGGCCGCATCGTGCTCCCCATCGAGTTGAGAAGAACCCTCGGTATCGAGGAAAAAGACCGCATCGAGATTTTCGTGGACGGCGAGTCCATCATCCTGCGCAAGTATCAGCCGGCCTGCATCTTCTGTGACAACGCGAAGGACATCATCAACTACAAGGGCAAGAACATCTGCCCCGAGTGCATCCGCGCCATGAACGAGAAGCTCTGAGCACGGAGCAAAAAAAGTCCCCTGACCGACGGTCAGGGGACTTTTTTTTATCGTGAGTGTCCGCTCAGGTGTTGAGCGCCATCTGATACAGTTCATTTTTGCCGAAGCCGGTGTCCGCCGCGGCGAGCTTGCACGCCTCCTTGAGCGCACGGCCCTCGCTGCGGTAGCGCGCCACGATCTCGAGCGCCTGCTCGGCCGTGACGGCCGGCTCCGAGCGCTCGGGCGCGCCGCGCAGTACGAGCACGAACTCGCCCTTTGGCGGCGTCTCGGTGAAGTAGGCCACGGCACCATCGAGCGTCGTGCGTAGCTTTTGCTCATGGAGCTTGGTCAGCTCGCGCGCGAGCGTGATTTCCCGCGCGCCGCCAAACGTGTCGCGCAGGTCGCAGAGCGTGCGCAGCAGCTTGTGCGGTGCCTCGTAGAAGATCAGCGTGCGCGTTTCGCCGCGCAGACGCTCGAGATGCTCGCGCCGGGTCTTGCCGCTCACGGCGAGGAAGCCCTCGAAGCAAAACTGCTGTGTCGGCAGGCCGGACACGGCCAGCGCCGCGATGGCTGCGCACGGGCCGGGAATGACCTGCACGTCGATGCCCTGCTCGGCGCATTGGCGCACGATGTCCTCGCCGGGGTCGGAGATGGCGGGCATGCCGGCGTCGGTCACGAGCGCGCACGTCTCGCCGGCGAGCAGCCGGGCGACGATCTTCTCGCCGCTGGCATATTTGTTGTGCTCATAGTAGCTCACGCACGGTTTTTTGATCTCAAAATGGTTGAGGAGCTTTGCCGTCACGCGCGTGTCCTCGGCGGCGATGAAGTCGGCGCTGCGCAGCGTCTCGAGCGCGCGCACGGACAGGTCGCCGAGGTTGCCGATCGGCGTGCCGACCAGATACAGTGTTCCGCTCATGGTTGCGTCCTCCTGTGATAAATTCTGCGGATCTCTTCCGAATCCGTGCCGTCGGGTGCACACAGGGCCAGCGGCGGCAGGATCCGGAGCCCCGGCTTTCCGCCGCGGCGGGCCTCGACCAGCACGAGACTGGGCGCGGCGTCCGCCGTGCGCGCCACGGTGCGCAGGCGCTTGGGCTCCAGCCCGGCGGCCGTGAGCGTGCACAGCAGCTCGCTCAGCCGCTCCGGCCGGTGTACGAGCGCGGCCGAGCCGCCCCAGCGCGTGAGATAGGCCATGGCGGTGCAGATGTCCTGCATGGTGCAGGTGCGCTCGTCGCGCGCATGCGCGCGCATGGGGTCGGGCGAGGTGTAACCGCTGCCCTCGGCGAAATACGGCGGGTTTGCCACGACAAGGTCGAACTGTCCGGCAGGGAGCACCGCGCGGTGCTTGCGCAGGTCGGCGCAGAGAATCTCCGCCCGGCCGCTCAGACCGTTTGCGATGAGATTGCCGCGGCAGAGTTGCGCCGCGTCCGGCTGCAGCTCCACGCCGATGGCCGCCGCCTGCGGCAGCGCGTGCAGCAGCAGCACCGTCAGCACGCCGGCGCCGCAGCCGAGGTCGGCAAAGCGGCGCACGCGGCGGTCGGCCGCGAAATCGGCCAGCAACACGCTGTCCGTGCCGAGGGCGAACCCGACGCCGGAGCGCGCAAATCGCGGGCCGCCCGGCCACAGGTCGTCATATTGTGCGCAGGGGGGCATGGCGTACGCTCCTTCCGCTGAAAATCGCTTGAAATAGATAGAGGCGATATGCCAGGAGCATATCGCCTCATCCGTTTGCGTTTTTCTCCGGTCGAATCTTAGTCGACAGAGATCGCGCCCACCGGGCAGTTCGCAGCGCAGGTGCCGCACTCCATGCAGCTGTCCGCGTTGATGACGTACTTGCCATTGCCCTCGGAAATTGCCTCAGCCGGGCAGCTCGCAGCACAGGTGCCGCACATGACGCAATCGTCGTTGATAACAAAAGCCATTGTAATTACCTCCTATGTTTTTGACCAGACTTCTCTTCCTCTGGTATCAGCCATTGTAGCACAAAAATCCGAAAAATCAACCGTCAATTTCTGAATTTGAAAAAACGTGCTGATTAAAATACAGGAAGGGGTGGAAATAATAAAAATCAGCTTCCCGGATTCGGCAGGTTCCTTGTGCCGTCCGGGCGATAATAGAGGCGTATGACCAGCGAAGGAGGCAAACGATCTATGCGCGGCAGCGAACGGTTTACACAGCGGGCATCCACGGCGATCACAAAGGCGCACGATGCAGCCATGGGCATGGGGCACGGTTATGTTGGCACGGAGCATCTCCTCCTCGGCATCATCCGGGAAGGGGAGGGGCTCGGCGCCCGCATCCTGACCGACAACGCGCTGACGGACGCCGTGCTCACGCGCATGGTCACGGAGACGGTCGGCCGCGGCGTACCCGGAGCGCCTGAGCAGGGGCTCAGCCCCCGGGCGCGGCACGTCATTGAGCTGGCCGCCGAGGATGCCAACCGGCTCGGCCACTGCTACGTCGGCACGGAGCACATCCTCATGGGCATCCTCCGCGAGGCGGACAGCGCCGGCGCGCGCATCATTGTGGCGGCCGGCGGCGACCTGAACAAGATCTACACGGACATTATGGACGTGTTCGGCCGGCCCGAGTATAAGCCCCGGCCGCAGCAGTCGACCCCGCGGTCCCAGACGCGCCGCGCCGCCGACACGAAAACGCTCGACCAGTACGGCCGCGACCTCACGGACCTGGCCACCGGCGGGAAAATGGACCCGGTCATCGGCCGCGACCGGGAGATCGAGCGCGCCATCCAGATCCTCTCGCGCCGCAGCAAGAATAACCCCGTGCTCATCGGCGAGCCCGGCGTCGGCAAGACGGCGGTGGCCGAGGGGCTGGCGCAGCGCATCTCGGACGGCAACGTGCCCGAGGACCTGCGCAATAAGCGCATCGTGAGCGTGGACCTGACAGCCATGCTCGCGGGTACGAAGTACCGCGGCGACTTTGAAGAGCGCGTCAAGTGCGTCCTACACGAGGTGCAGCGCGCAGGCAACGTCATTTTGTTCATTGATGAGCTGCATACGATCGTCGGCGCGGGCTCGGCCGAGGGAGCCATCGACGCGGCGAACATCCTCAAGCCCGCGCTCGGGCGCGATGAGCTGCAGATCATCGGTGCGACGACGCTCGAGGAGTACCGCAAGTATATCGAAAAGGACGCGGCGCTCGAGCGGCGCTTTCAGCCCGTGCGCATCGCCGAGCCCACGCCGGAGCAGAGCCTGCTGATCCTGCGCGGCCTGCGCGAGCGGCTCGAGGCGCACCACCGCCTGCATATCACGGACGACGCGCTGCGCAAGGCCATCACGCTCTCCGTGCGCTATATCGGCGACCGCTGGCTGCCGGATAAGGCCATCGATCTTGTCGATGAGGCGGCCTCGCGCGTGCGCATGCAGGCGCTCGTGCAGCCGGAGCGGGTGCACGCGCTGGAGATGCAGCTGACCAACACGACCGCGGACATGGAGAGCGCCGTGCGCGCGCAGGACTTCGAGCGCGCGGCCCGCCTGCGCGACCGCGAGCAGAAGCTGCGCACGGAGCTCGAGCAGCTGCGCAGCCAGTGGGAGCAGACACACGCGGGCCCCGTGCGCGCCGTGACGGGTGAGGACGTGGCCGAGATCGTCTCGCTCTGGACGGGCATCCCGGTCGCGGGCATCACCTCGAGCGAGAGCAAGCAGCTGCTGCAGATGGAGACGTCGCTGCGCCGCCGCGTCGTCGGGCAGGAGGAGGCCGTGCACGCGGTCTCGAATGCGATCCGCCGCAGCCGCGTCGGCCTCGGCGACCCGAACCGCCCGATCGGCAGCTTCCTCTTCCTCGGGCCGACCGGCGTTGGCAAGACGGAGCTCTGCCGCGCGCTGGCCGAGGCGCTCTTCGGCGACGAGAAAGCGCTTATCCGCGTGGACATGTCGGAATATATGGAGCGGCACAGCGTCTCACGGCTCATCGGCTCGCCCCCGGGCTATATCGGCCACGAGGAGGGCGGCCAGCTCACGGAAAAGGTGCGCCGCAAGCCGTATTCCGTCGTGCTCTTCGATGAAATCGAAAAGGCGCACGAGGATGTGTTCAACCTCCTGTTGCAGGTCATGGAGGACGGCCAGCTCACGGACTCGCTCGGGCGGAAGGTGAACTTCCGCAACGCGGTCGTCGTCATGACCTCGAACGTCGGCGCGAAAGCCATCACGGACATCCGCCGCAGCCTCGGCTTCACGCAGCAGACGGGCGAGGGCACCGGCCGCACGGACGCCGAGATTCGCAGTATGGTCATGTCCGACCTGAAAAAGACGTTCCGGCCGGAGTTTCTCAACCGTGTCGATGACATCATCGTCTTTCACAAGCTTACGCGCGCCAACATCCGCCAGATCGCGCAAAAGCTCCTCGGTACGGTCAACACGCGCATGGAGCGCGCGGGCGTGGAGCTGCAGGTGCCGGACGCGGCGCTCGATGCGCTCTCGGCCACGGGGTATGACCCCGTGTACGGTGCGCGGCCGCTGCGCCGAGCCATCCAGAGCACGATCGCCGACCAAGCGGCGGGCATGCTGCTCGACGGCACACTCCAACAGGGCGATGTCGTGACGGCGGAGGTGCGCGACGGAAAAATTATTTTGACGAAAACGCGCGAACGTGGTACGATAACATCCTGAATGTAATCTGGACGGAGGCGTACCCCAATATGGCACAGAATACCCAAGAGGAAAACAAGGAAATTTATCTCGACCCATTTCGCTATAATGAATTTGTGGGCTTCAATTCCCATAACCATGTCGTTGTCACCGAGGTCGGCAACGGTACCAGCGTCGTGGAGGTCGAAATGACGCAGGACGGCATGAACCCGCTCAACATGGCCCATGGCGGGCTGATCTTTACGCTCTGCGATGTGGCGACCGGCGTCGCCGCGCGTACCGGCGGGCGCATCACCGTGACGCTTGACAGCAGTATTCACTTTCTGCGCGCGGGCAAGGACACGCCAAAGCTCGTGGCACACGGCCGAATGGTCAAGGAAGGCCGCACGACCGGCCTTGCCGTGGCGGAGGTGTTCAACGCTGAGGGTGTGCTGCTGGCCACCGCGGATGTGACGGTCTATTATGTGGACGAAAACACGTACACGGATGCCACGATGCAGAAGTAACCGCACGATAAATGAAGAAAAGAGACGTTCGGAGAACGTCTCTTTTCTATTTCCGCATCTACCCCTCCGCGCGGATGAGCGTCGTGCCGGGGTAGTAGTGCGCGAGAATGTCGGCATACCCGCTGCCGCGCAGGGCCATGACGTTCGCGCCGTACTGGCTCATGCCGACGCCGTGGCCGCTGCCCGTGACGGTGAAGGTGAACGTCCCGCCGCTGTACGTGACGGAAAACGCCGCCGAGCGCAGGGAAAAGAGTGCGCGCACCTGCGCACCCGTGAGCGTCTCGGAGCCGACGGGGATGCTTGCCACGCGGCCGCTGTCATCGAGCACCGGTGTGCCGAACCATGTGCCCGGGTCGTCGCCGAGCACGCAGTCCGGATAGCTGTCGAGCACGGCCGTGCGCACGGCGTCGGCCGCGATCTCGGCCGTCGAGACGTAGTTCGGCACGTCCTGCGCCGTCTCGGGGGAGGATACGCTCACGAGATACGGCGCGTCGCCGCTCCAGAGCGCGGCGCTGCTCTCGGTCGCCCCGGCGGACGAGGCGTGGAACACTGCGCGGATGAGCTGCCCGCCGTAGGTGAGGTACTGCCCGTCCGTGTCGGTCACGGCCTGACGGATGCGTGCCATGTTGTGCGCGAAGTCTGTGCCCCATTGCTCGCGCAGCGCGGCGTCGTCCTTGTGCGCGCAGCAGCAGGTGTATTGGTCGCAGACGCCGGCCTCCGGATGGTTGGCAGCCCCGCCGCGCACGCGCTGGAGAATATAGGTGCGCGCAGCGACTGCCTGCGCCCGCAGCGCCTCGGGTGCGAAGGATGCGGGCATCTCGGCGGCTACAACGCCGGGCAGCCAGTCGGCCATCGTCGTCTCGACGAGCGCGCCGCCGCTGAGCGCCGTGATGACTGTCTCACTGTCAGGCGCGACGGCGGCCGACGCCGTCACGGACGGGATGGGCTGCGCCGCAGGCTCTTCGGCCGGGCCGAGCGTGACCACGAGCCACGGGATCACGAGTGAGAGTACCACGAGCAGCAGCGACAGCAGGAAAACCTTGCGCACATGTGCCGCCTCCTTTCTGCCCTGCGGGGGTGTTTTGTGCCTTGACGCAGGGGGGAAATCAGTATAAAATAAGTCTATTCAATATGTATTGGGACAGGTAGTTTGTTATGCGCAAAAATGCTTGGGTAATCTGCTGCTGTACGGCTGTGCTGGCAGCGTTCGGGACCTTTTTCCGCTGGCTGCAGGATCAGGTCTGTTTTGAAGCCGAGACCGGCCTCGCCGTGCGTGGCAGCATCTGGCCGTACGCCGTCGCGCTGATGATCGTCATCGCCGCGGTCGTGCTGGCCGTGGTCTGTTTCCGGATGAAAAACCAGCCGCACACCAGCTTTCCGGATTCGCTTCCGGCGGCCTTTGCCGCGGCGCAGCGTGTGCGCACCATCGGCGGCATCGTGCTCGGCGCGCTGCTGGCGGTCGGCGGCGCCTGGCTGATGATCAGCTCCGGCACGCTCTCGTCGCCCGGGCTGCAGCGGGTGCTGGCTGTGCTCACGATCGTGACGGGGGCGGCGTTTATCTGGCAGATGCTCTCGATCGGGAACGGGGAGACGATCTCCGGCACTGTCGTGTGCGCGTCCATGCCGATCGTGCTGCTTGTGTTCTGGCTGATCGTGAGCTATAAGGTCAACATCATCAACCCCACCGTCTCCGCCTATGCGGTCGAGATCCTGGCACTGTGCGCCGCGCTCATTGCGTTTTATGAGCTCGCCGGCTTTGCCTACGGCCGCCCGAAGGCGATCAAGAGCATTTTCTGGAGCCAGTTTGCGGCCTTTTTGTGCATCACGGCGCTGCCGGATGACCGCACCGGCGGGCAGCAGCTCATGCTGGCGGCCATCGCGGGCATGCTGCTGTTCCAGTCCTACCTGACCGCATCCAACATCCGCCCGGCCGTGTCTGGGCCGGTCGGCGGCGCGCAATAAGCTGTGAAAAGCCCGCATGGCAGCGCCATGCGGGCCTTTCCTATAGAGACCGGCACCAGCCGGAGAGGAGAAACGTCTATGAACAACATCTTAGCCCAGCTCAACAGCGTACCTATGTACGCGATCTGTGGCGGCATCATCGCGTTCGTCGCGGTGGTGTGCGTCATTTTCCTTGTGCGCTCTTACCGCGCGGGCCTTGCCATCGGCATCGACCCCGCGCGCATGAAGCGCGCCATCACGTCGAGCGCCACGTTCTCGGTCCTGCCGAGCGTGGGCATCCTGCTCGGCGTCATCGCTCTGTCCGGCAGCCTCGGCACGCCGTGGCCGTGGCTGCGCCTGTCCGTCATCGGCGCGCTGCACTATGAGACGCAGGTCGCCCAGGCCGCGGCCGAGCAGGTCGGCATGCACGCCCTGTCCGCCGCCGAGATGACGCCGCAGGGCTTCACGACGATCGCCCTGCTCATGAGCATCTGCATCATGTGGGGCATGATCCTGTCGATCTTCTTCAACAAGCGCTACCTCAAGCGCCTCGGAAACGACGGAGCCAAGTCCGCTTCCGGCGTCGGTTTTGGCGACAGCGCCATGACGGCCATGTTCATCGGCCTCGTGTGCGCGTACATCGGCAGCTACATCGGCGCGTTCGTGTCCAGCGAGGGGCTGTTCACCTGCGCAGGCGACTGGACGCCGCTGGTCGTCGTGGCCGTGTCGGCGGCGGTGATGGCGCTGTTCGTGTATCTGGCAGAGAAAAAGAACATGGCCTGGCTGGAGAGCTTCTCCATTGCCGGCAGTATGCTCATCGGCATGGCGGCGGCCGTGCTCGTGCGGCTGTAAGGAGGGAACATCATGAACGAAACCGAACGCAAAGCATATCTCGAACAGTTCAGCCGCCGGACGCACGTCCTCGGCCGCATCGTGAGCGCGATCACGCTCGTGCTGCTCGTTGGCGCGCCGTTTCTCATCGGCACGTTCCTCGGCGCCATGCCCGATATGGGCGCCGTGGCCAAGGGCTTTTTGTCCGTCGGCCTCGTGTGGACGGTCAGCAGCGTGGCGGAGTTTCTCATCTACACGCCCATGCTCGGCGCCGGCGGCGGCTACCTCGCCTTTATCACCGGCAACCTCATCAATATGAAGATCCCGTGCGCGGTCAACGCGCGCGACATCGTCGGCACCAAGACCGGCACGGCTGAAAACGAGATCATCTCAACGCTCTCGATCGCGACCAGTTCGCTCGTGACCATCGTCGTGCTCGCGCTCGGCGTGGCGCTGCTCGTGCCGCTGCAGCCCGTGCTGCAGAGCCCCGTGCTCCAGCCGGCGTTTGCCAACGTCGTCCCGGCGCTCTTCGGCGCGATGGCGTATCAGTACTTCCGCAAGAACGTGCAGGTCGCCGTCGCCCCGCTGGTCGTGATGAGCCTGCTGTTCATGCTCGTCCCGTCGCTGACGGGTTCCACGAGCTTCATGATCATTCCGAGCGGCGCACTGGCCATCGGCATTGCCTACAGCATATACCGCAAGCAGAAAAAGGAGGCAGATGTCAAATGAAGTTCCGTCCCGGTTATCTTGCGCTCGCGCCGCTGGCCCCGCTGGGGGCGGCCGTGGCGCATGCCGCGCTCACACCGCGCAAAACGTCCGACTATCAGCCGCAGCCGGATCCCGACCGCGCCATGGCCTACGCCGAGAAGCTCTCGGCCATGATCCGGTGCGACACCACGTCGCACGCCAATGTCCGCGAGCCGGAAAAGTTCGAGCGGTTCCATGCGCTGCTGGCCGAGCTCTTCCCGCTCGTGCATGAAAAGCTCGCGCGCACGGACATTGACGGCAACCTGCTCTATTACTGGCCGGGCCGGGCGCACGACCGCCCGATCGTGCTCATGAGCCATCAGGACGTCGTGCCCGCCGAGGGCACGTGGGCGTATGCGCCGTTTTCCGGCGACATTGCCGACGGCAAGGTCTGGGGCCGCGGCGCGGCGGACACCAAGTGCTCGGTCATGGCGTTTTTCCAGGCGGTCGAGGAGCTGCTCGCCGCCGGATACGAGCCGGCCAACGATGTCTACATCGCCTCGTCCTGCACGGAAGAGTGGGCGGGCGACGGCGCGCCGAAGCTCGTTGCCGAGCTCAAGCGCCGCGGCGTACGGCCGTTTCTCGTCTGCGATGAGGGCGGCGGCATCATCACCGAGCCGATCGGCGGCATCCCCGGCAACTTCGCCATGGTCGGTGTGTTTGAAAAGGGCAAGGCGGACGTGAAGTTTACCGCCCGCAGCACCGGCGGCCATGCCAGCGCCCCGACGGCGAACACCCCCATCGCGCGCCTGTCCGCATTCGTGACGGATGTGGAAAAGCATACACCGTTTCGCAAGAAGTTCCTGCCCGAGGTCACGGCCATGTTCACGCGCCTTGCGCCGTATGCGCCGTTCGGCCTGCGGCTCGTGATGGGCAACCTCTGGCTGTTTGCGCCGCTGATGAAGGTCGTGCTGCCGCGTGTGTCGGCGCAGGCGGGGGCAATGCTGCGCACGACGATCGCGTTCACGATGCAGTCCGGCTCGGATGCGTACAACGTCCTGCCGCAGGAGGCGACGCTGGGCGCGAACATGCGCTTCATCCCGCACCAGGGCGAGCAGGAGAGCCTCGCCATCATCCGCCGGCTCGCCGAAAAGCACGGTCTGGAGATGGAGGTCGTGCACACGAACGACTACTCCGAGCCTGTGGACATCCACGGCGAGGCGTTCCGCCAGGTGGAGCGGGTCATCGGCGAGACGTTCCCCGGCCTGCCCGTCAGCCCCTATGTCATGACCGGCGCGACGGACGCGCACTTCTATCAGGAGATCTGCGACAGCTGCGTGCGCTTCGCCCCCGTGATTTACGGTCCGGAGCAGATGAAGGGCATGCACGGCCTCAACGAGAACATCGCCTGCGGCTGCCTGCCCGGCGCGGTCGATTTCTACAAGAACCTCATCCGCGCGCAGGAGAAATAAAAAAACGACAGAGCGCTCCGGTACAGCCGTGGCGCTCTGTTATAGAGAGGAAAAAACGCAGCAAAGCGCCCGGACGAAATGTCCGGGCGCTTTGCTGCCGGATGGTGCATGGCTTTATTCAAACGAGATCATGTAGTAATATACCGGCTGGCCGCCGTTGACGACGTTCACGTCCGCCATCGGCAGGCGCTCGCCGAGCAGGTCGGCTGCGTGCTGGGCGGCGTCGTCCTGCACGTCCTCTCCGTAGTAGATGGAGACGATCTCGGGGTCGAGGTCGTTCGCGGCGTCCGCGATCTTGGTCAGCACCTTGTCGAGGTCGGCGTCGTTGCCGAGCAGCGCACCGTCCATCAGTGCCAGATACTCGCCCTTGTGGATGTCGTGGCCGTCAAAGTCGGAGTCGCGCGCGGCGTAGGTGATCTGCGCGGTGTGCACGCTTTCGATCGCGGCACTCAGCTCCGCCTCGATGACGTCCTCGGCGCTCGCCGGGTCGAACGAGAGCATCGCGGTGATGCCCTGCGGCACGGTCTTGGTCGGGATGACGATGACCTTCTTGTCCGACAGCGGGATGCACTGTTGGGCGGCCATGATGATGTTCTTGTTGTTCGGCAGCACGAACACGACCTCTGCCGGGGTCTTGTTGACCTCAGTGAGGATGTCCTCTGTGGAGGGATTCATGGTCTGGCCGCCGGTAACGACGCGGTCCACGCCCAGCTCGCGGAAGAGGTTCGCCATGCCTTCACCGGCGGACACGGCCACGACGCCAAACTGCTTTTCGGGCTTGGCTACGGCGGGCTCGGCCTCCGTCTCGGCGGCGGTGGAGGTCGCAGCCTCAGGGGCAGCGTCCTTGCCGGAGAGCGCGGTGTGCTGGTTGCGCATGTTCTCGATCTTCACGGTCTGGAGCGGGCCGTAGGTCAGCGCCTCGGTCAGCACCTCACCGGGCACGTTCGTGTGCACGTGCACCTTGATGATCTCATCATCGTCGACCACGACGACGCAGTCGCCGAGATTCTTCAGGAACGAGCGCAGGAGCTCCGGGCTCTTGCTGTTCTCGCGTGCGACGATAAACTCCGTGCAGTAGCCGAACGTGATCTCGCCGGTGTCGAACTCGGAGAAGTCCGCGCCCTCTTTCGGCGCCTGAGCGGCAGCCGGAGCGGCGGCGGTCACGGGGGCGGCGGTGCGGCCCTGCAGATAGCCGAGCATAGCGTCCATGACGAGCACGAAGCCCTCGCCGCCAGCATCGACCACACCTGCGCGGCGCAGCACGGGGTTGATGTTCTGCGTGTCGGCCAGCGCCTCACGCGCGGCGGCGAGCAGCGCGTCGAGCATACCCTCAAAGTCTGTGCTGTCCTTGGCAAAGGCCACGGCGGCCTGCGCGCCCAGACGGCTGACGGTGAGGATCGTGCCCTCGGCCGGCTTCATGACGGCCTTGTAGGCGGCGTCCACGCCGGCGGAGACGGCGGCGGCAAATTCTGCGGCGCTCGCGGTCTCGCGGCCCTTGAGGGACTTGGCGATCCCGCGGAACAGCAGCGACAAAATGACGCCGGAGTTGCCGCGCGCACCGCGCAGCAGCGCGCTCGCGGCGCAGTCGGCCACGGCGCCGACGGTCTCGGTCTGCTTGCGGCCAAGCTCGATGGCGGCCGAGTTCATCGTCAGGCTCATGTTCGTGCCGGTGTCGCCGTCCGGAACGGGGAAGACGTTGAGCTCGTTGATCTTCTGTTTGTTTTCTTCCAGTGCCGCGTTCGCGCACAGGAGCATTTCCCGAAGCGCTGCGGCATCAATGATTTCTCTCAAATCTGTACACCTCCGACAGGGGGAATGAAAATGGCCCGGAAGCGCGGCTCCCGGGAGGGAAGCGGTGCGAAATGTTCCCGCTTAATCGAGAAACATGGTGTCCACGTACACGTCCACGCGCGCCACGGGTACGCCGGTGGCCTGATTGACCTTGTAGCTGACCTCGTTGATGATGCTGTGGGCAAGCGCGGAAATGTTCACGCCGTGATCGACCGCGATGTGCAGCTCGAGCGAGATGCTGCCGTCGTCGGCGAACGTGGCGTTGACGCCCTTGGACATGGATTCACGGCGCAGGAGCTGGAACGGTCCGCTGTCTTTGCTGCGGCCGACCATGCCCTTCACGCCGAAGCAACTGGTTGCGGCGTCGCCTGCAAGGTTGGTGAATACTTCGTTGGTGATGCTGATGGTGCCATTCGATTGTTCGATTTTGACCATGTAGACAGCCCCTTTCTTAACAGCAGTGATATATTATATATCAACGGGCGGGAAATCACAAGCGGAAAAACACCGAAAAAACCGGATTTTTTCCGTGAAAACACCGGTTTTTCCACGGAAACTTTTCGCAAATGCAATGACTGTGTTTCAAAATTTGAATGCGAATTGCAAAACAGTGGTTTACGGCCATTTGAAAATGTGCTATCATGTTGACGTGAATGTGGGTCTGTGGGAGACCCTGTTCAACAACACGAAGAACTAGAGAAATAGGAGATGAAGTTTATGGCAAGAAAGCTCGTTACCATGGACGGCAACAACGCTGCTGCCCACGTGTCCTACGCGTTCACGGAAGTGGCTGCCATTTACCCGATCACCCCGTCGAGCCCGATGGCCGACCTGGTCGATCAGTGGGCCGCTGCCGGCCGCAAGAACATCTTCGGCACGAAGGTCCGTGTGCAGGAAATGCAGGCAGAGTCCGGCGCAGCCGGCGCTGTCCACGGTTCGCTGAATGCCGGCGCCCTGACCACGACATACACCGCCTCTCAGGGCCTGCTGCTCATGATCCCGAATATGTACAAGATGGCCGGCGAGCTGCTCCCGGCCGTGTTCCACGTGACGGCCCGCGCGCTCGCGTCGCACACGCTGTCCATCTTCGGCGATCAGTCCGACGTTATGGCCTGCCGCCAGACCGGCTTTGCCATGCTCGCCGAGGGCAATGTGCAGGAAGTTATGGATCTGTCCCCTGTGGCGCATCTGGCCGCCATCAAGGGCCGCGTCCCGTTCCTGAACTTCTTTGACGGCTTCCGTACCTCGCACGAGATCCAGAAGATCGCCGTCTGGGATTATGACGATCTGGCCGAGATGGTGGACATGGATGCGGTCAATGCTTTCCGTCAGCGCGGCCTGAACCCGCAGCATCCGCAGATGCGCGGCAGTCACGAAAATGGCGACATTTTCTTCCAGAACCGTGAGGCATCCAATAAGTACTATGACGCCGTGCCGGATCTGGTCGAGGAGTACATGGGCAAGATCAATGCCAAGCTCGGCACCAACTACCAGCTCTTTAACTACTATGGCGCTCCGGATGCTGACCGTGTCATCATCTCCATGGGCTCCATCTGCGATGTGGCCGAGGAAGTCATCGACTACCTCAACGCGCACGGCGAGAAGGTCGGCCTCGTGAAGGTCCGCCTGTACCGCCCGTTCCGCGCCGACAAGCTCATTGCGGCCATCCCGGCGACCTGCAAGAAGATCGCCGTGCTCGACCGCACGAAGGAACCCGGCGCTCAGGGCGAACCCCTGTACCTCGACGTCGTTACCGCGCTGGCCAACGCTGGCCGCAACGACATCGTCGTCACCGGCGGCCGCTACGGCCTCGGCTCCAAGGACACCCCGCCGTCCTCCGTGTTCGCGGTCTATGAAGAGCTCAAGCGCGACACGCCGAAGCGTCAGTTCACCATCGGCATCGTCGATGACGTGACCAACCTCTCCTTGCCGGAGCATGATGCGCCCGACACCTCTGCCGAGGGCACCATCGCCTGCAAGTTCTGGGGTCTCGGCGGCGACGGCACCGTCGGCGCGAACAAGAACTCCATCAAAATCATCGGCGACCACACCGATAAATATGTGCAGGCTTACTTCCAGTACGACTCGAAGAAGACCGGCGGCGTGACCATCAGCCACCTGCGCTTCGGCGATCATGAGATCAAGAGCCCGTACTACATCAATAAGGCCGACTTCGTGGCCTGCCACAACCCCAGCTACATCACCAAAGGCTTCAAGATGGTCCAGGATGTCAAGCCGGGCGGCGTGTTCATGGTCAACTGCGAGTGGACGCCCGAGGAGCTCAGCCACCATCTGGACGCTTCCGCCAAGCGCTACATCGCCAAGAACAACATCCAGCTCTACACGATCAACGCCATTGACCTGGCCATCCAGATCGGCATGGGCAAGCGCAATAACACCATCCTGCAGTCCGCGTTCTTCTCCCTGGCGAAAATCATGCCGGAAGAGGACGCCATCCGCTACATGAAGGAGAAGGCCAAGGCCTCCTACATGAAGAAGGGCGAGGACGTCGTCGAGATGAACTACAAGGCCATCGACCTCGGCGCGACCGCGTATGTGAAGATCGACGTTCCGACCGACTGGGCTGACGCTGTGGACGAAGCTCCGGCCGAGGAACTGGCTGGCCGTCCGGCCACCGTCAAGATGGTGCGTGACATTCTTACCCCGGTCGACAAGATGGACGGCGACAGCCTGCCGGTCTCCGCGTTCGTCGATCATGCCGACGGCACGTTCGAGCTCGGCGCCTCCGCGTATGAGAAGCGCGGCGTGGCCGTTTCCGTGCCCGAGTGGGACAGCGCCAAGTGCATCCAGTGCAACCAGTGCGCTTATGTCTGCCCGCATGCGACCATCCGCCCGTTCGCGCTCACGGCCGACGAGCTGGCCGCCGCGCCCGAGCAGACCAAGGCGGTTGACTTCAAGGTCGGCGCCGGCAAGGGCGTTTACAAGTTCTCCATGGCCATCTCTCCGCTCGACTGCATGGGCTGCGGCGTCTGCACGCACGTCTGCCCGGTCGGTGCGCTGACGATGCAGCCGCTCGGGAGCCAGGAGGCCCAGCAGCCCGTGTTTGACTACATGGTCGCCAAGGTCGCCGAGAAGAAAGAGCTTCAGGACTTTACCGTCAAGGGTAGCCAGTTCCGGCAGCCCATGCTCGAGTTCTCCGGCTCCTGCGCCGGCTGCGCCGAGACGAGCTATGCCCGTCTGATCACGCAGCTGTTCGGCGATCACATGATGATCTCCAACGCGACCGGCTGCTCGTCCATCTGGGGCGGCCCGGCTGCCACCAGCCCGTACACCGTCAACAAGGAAGGCAAGGGTCCCGCCTGGGCCAACTCCCTGTTTGAGGATAACGCGGAGCACGGCCTCGGCATGCACCTCGGCCAGAAGAAGATCCGCGACGATCTGGCGGAGGACATCCGCTACATCGCCGAAAACGGTAAGGATTCCGCAAAGGTCGCGGCTGCGAAGAAGTACCTCGAGACCTATAACGACGGCGAGGCCAACCAGGCCGCCACGGCGGAGTTCCTCGCTGTGATGGAGGCCAAGCCCGCCTGTGACTGCGAGCGCTACCAGCGCATCATGGCCAACAAGGACTTCCTCAACAAGAAGAGCTGCTGGATCTTCGGCGGCGACGGCTGGGCTTACGACATCGGCTTTGGCGGCCTGGACCATGTCCTGGCGCAGGATGAGGACGTGAATGTGTTCGTCTTCAACACCGAGGTCTACTCCAACACCGGCGGACAGGCGTCCAAGGCCTCCAACATCGGCCAGGTTGCGCAGTTCGCGGCTGCCGGCAAGGAACTCAAGAGCAAGAGCCTTGCCGAGATCGCCATGAGCTATGGCTATATCTACGTGGCGCAGGTCGCCATGGGCGCAAACCCGGCGCAGACCATCAAGGCCATCAAGGAAGCGGAAGCTTACCCCGGCCCGTCTCTGATCATCGGCTACGCCCCCTGCGAGATGCACAGCATCAAGAAGGGCGGCATGACCAACTGCCAGGGCGAGATGAAGCGCGCGGTCGACTGCGGTTACTGGAACCTGTTCCGTTACGATCCGTCCGCTGAAAAGCCCTTCGCGCTCGACAGCAAGGAGCCGGCCGGCGGCTACCGCGACTTCCTCATGAACGAGGCGCGCTATGCCCGCCTGACCAACGAGTTCCCAGAGCGTGCCGAGGAGCTGTTCGCGAAGTCCGAGGCCAACGCCAAGGCCCGCTACGAGCACCTGCTCAAGCTCAAGAAGCTCTACGACGAGGCATAAATTTTCCTACCCACGCAGGCGGGGCTGATCTCAGCCCCGCCTTTTCTATCCGGCTTGCCAACTGGCAAGCCGGATAGAAAAGGTGTGACCCGATTCAAGGCGGGCCTTGCCCCCTTGAGTTCCCCTGCTGCTCTGAGAACGGAAGTTCCTGCACCGCTTTAAGATGAGGTATTTTTTTCCTGTGTATGTGCATTATGCGTAAAAGGGTACGATTCCTTTGAAAGCCTTCTCCTTGAGGAGAAGGCGGCACTGTGCGCTGCGGCGGATGAGGAGTTTCCGGAGGGGGTGGTTTCACCGCTTCCTCCCGCAATATCCCGCCCGCCGGAACGTGTTGAAAACCGGCGGGGTATGGCGTATACTAAGCATCAGATCACTCACGAAAGGGGAGACCGCCATTTGAATACGGATAACTATCAGAGTGCGCTTGAATCCACGAAAGAAAGCATCGAGGACGTGAACAACGCAATCGGCTTCAGCATTGGAAATCTTACGGTCGATCAGCTCATTTCCTCTGCTGTTACGCTTGTGATCTGCGTGCTTGCAATTTGGCTGATTATGCGTGTGGCACGGCGCGTCTCGGCACACTCGCGCCTGTCTGAGAGCCTGAGCAAGTTCATCCTGAAGGTACTCAAGATCGCGCTGGAGTTCATGGCCATCCTTATCGTGGCCGACAGTCTCGGCTTTAATGTCACGGCGTTGTTGGCCGTGTTCAGCCTGCTCGGTCTGGCCTTGTCGCTCTCGGTGCAAAACTGTCTGTCCAACGCCATGAGCGGCATCACCATTCTGCTCACGCGGCCGTTCGAGGACGGTGATTTCATCGAGGACGGCACCATGAGCGGCACAGTGCGGGATATCGGCCTGATCTATACGCAGCTGTGCACGCTGGATAATAAGGTCATCTATGTGCCGAACAGTGACCTTTCGTCTTCCAAGATCGTCAACTGGAGCCGCGAGCCGCAGCGCCGCGTGGACCTGACGTTCGGCGCGGACTATACCTGCCGTCCGGAGCAGGTGAAGGCGGCGCTGAATAACGCCGTGTCGCTCGTGTCCGGTGTCCTGCCGGAGCCGGCACCGTTCGTGCGCGTGTCGGGCTACGGGGAGAGCAACATCGAGTATACCGTGCGCGTCTGGTGCAAAACGGCCGATTACTGGACCGTGTATTACGACCTCATGGAGGCCGTCGGCGCGGCGTTTGACGCCCACGGCGTGTCCATGTCCTACCCGCAGATGAATGTGCACGTGCTCGATATGCCGGACAGTGCAAAAAAAGATTGACTTTCCCATTTTTTCAGGTATAATAATATGGCCTGCGTATTGACGTGGGTGATCCTTGCTCTCATTTGAGATGAGGGCCACTAGACCAGAAGGAGGTGCAACTGAAATGGCAAAAACCACCGAAAAGTACGAACTGATGTATATCATCAACCCCAATCTGTCGGAGGAAGAGACTGCAGCAGTCGTCGAGAAGTTCAAGGCGCTTGTCGAGCAGAACGGCACGCTGGAGGAAATGGAGGAGATGGGTAAGCGCAAGCTCGCTTACGAGATCAACTACATTTCTGAGGGCTACTACGTGCTCGTCAAGTTCACCAGCGGACCGGATTTCCCGGCCGAGCTGGACCGTGTGCTGGGCATCACGGACGGTATTCTCCGTTCCCTGATCACCCGTCGCCCGGAATAAGGAGGCACGGCAATGCTGAACCACATTGTGCTCATGGGCCGTCTGACCCGTGACCCCGAGCTTCGTTATACCCAGTCCCAGATTCCTGTGGCGTCGTTCACGCTGGCGGTCGATCGCGATTTCGGCGGTCGGGACGGCGGCGAGAAGCAGACGGACTTCATCGACATTGTCGCCTGGAGAAGCACGGCGGAGTTCGTCTCCAAGTACTTCACCAAAGGCAGCATGGCCGCCGTGAGCGGCCGCCTGCAGATCCGCGACTGGACCGACCGTGAAGGCGGCAAGCGCCGCAGCGCGGAGGTCGTGGCGGACAATGTCTACTTCGGCGAGAGCAAGCGCCGCGACGGCGGCGACACGTCTCGCCCGGCAGCGCCGAGCGCATCGGCCCCGGCTCACCGCGGCAGCTATGGCGGATATGACAATGTCCCCCAGGGCGGCAGCGCCTTTTCCGAGCTGGACGACGATGACGGCGATCTGCCGTTCTGATTTTGATAAAGGAGGATTACAGTCTTGGCTTTTGACAGAGATAAGAGCAAGAACCGCAAACGCAGAAAAGTTTGCCAGTTCTGTGTGGACAAGTGCACTTATATCGACTACAAAGACACCGCGAAGCTTCGCCGCTTCCTGTCCGAGCGCAGCAAGATCCTGCCGCGCCGCACGACCGGCACCTGCGCGATGCATCAGCGCGAGCTCACCGAGGCCATCAAGAGAGCACGTCAGATCGCCCTCCTGCCGTACGTGACCGACTGAGTTTCTGTTCACCGACAGCAAACAGCCCCCATCGGATGATGGGGGCTGTTTTTGTATATCGAAAACCACTCGCTAGGCGAGTGGTTCAAAAAAAGCCTTGTGGCGA
>CAVFZY010000017.1:0-24871 GCA_963627135.1 Bacteroidaceae bacterium
ACCGCCAGAAAATCGCCGTAATACTTGGTTAGGTGCGAAACCTGAATCATCTGCTGTACCTCCTTGCCCGGTTATGTCAGGTATCTTGAAAATCGTAGCTGATGGACTTGAAATGAGCTTGAAAAGGGACATAAAGGATGCCGCTGACTCACATAAAGGCAGCGGCATTTCCACGTTTTCAATTTGTCGGCGGTTTGCTTGTATAACGCACATTGCATTATGTCATGTACACCATATAGATGGCTCCGCAAAAGCAATCGTATAAGGCGATGGATACGATCGCCACCGTCAAAATCACGGTTGACCTCGTATGACGCTTTGGCTGAGAAACGGCTTTGATTTTCCACTGAACAGCTAACATTAGCAGACAGCCGGAAATCACCGGCCAGCATGCTATGAGCGTAATCAAATTGCTCCGCAGCGGTTCCTCCACTGTAAAATCCAGCAAAAAGTACATCAATATAATTTGCGCAATTGTAATGCCTTAGTCTTGATTCAGTTTTATCATACTGCCTTATAAAACCTCGGCATTGTCCACCCCTTTTACAGCAACACTTGAAATGTGATCGTATTTCCGCTCTGGTTTGCGAAGATTTTTCCACCGTGAGCCTGCACCGTGGCTTTCGCAATAGAAAGGCCGATGCCAGTTCCGCTCACGGTACTGGAATGGGATTCATCCGCACGGTAGAAGCGGTCAAATAAGCGGGAGGTGTCAGTGCATTGCACCGTATCCACGGTGTTCGAGACGGCGATCTCTGTCTTTTTCCCGCTGCGCCGGGCAGTCAGGGAAATGCTGCCGCCGTCGGGAGAATACTTGAGCGCATTGTCCAGCAGGATGGAGACCATCTGCTGAATGGCTGCCCGATCACCGGTCATGCTTAGCCCATCCGCGATATCCTGCGAGTACGTTTTTTCTTTTGCCTGCGAAAGAGAGCCGAACGGCTCGCTGATCTCCCAAAGTGCGTCGCTGAGGGAAAAGTCTGCACGAGCCGGAAACGGATCTTCTTCATCGAGCCGAGAAAGGGTCACAAGATTGGTAATGAGCTTCGACAGCTGCCCCGCCTGCGTCTGGATGTTGTGGACCCATTCATCGTCATCATGCTCCATCGCCAGCACATCCGCGCTGGTGGAGATGGCGGTCAAAGGGGTTTTCAGCTCATGGCTGGCGTTGGTGATAAACTGCTTCTGCGCCTCCATATTTTTCAGGTACGGCGTGATCGCCCGCCGGGAAAAAAGAATGACAAGACCGAATACGACCACAAGGCAGAAGCCCGCAATCGCCAGCGTGATCCAAAGCAGTGAATGCATCGTTTGCAGCTCCCGTTCCGAGTTCAGGAACAAAATCACGGTTTCCGTATTCTCGTGGCTGACAAGGTATCGGTAGCCGCTTTCATAACCGTGTGTTTTCCCGTAAGAGAGTACGGTGTCCGCATAGGTTTCCGCGTCAACTTCAGAGATCGAGGCAATATAGTTTTGGTTGACACGCCCTACCGTACCATCCTCAGAAAAATGCACCGAGAAAAAGCGGATCATATAAGGCACTTCCGGGGAAAACCTGTCCATGTTCTCAAAAGGGGGCGTGATCTCTCCGGCGGGTATATCGGTCTTTTGTTGATCCACTTCCAAAAGCCGGTCGAGCGTCGCATCCTGCTGCCGGGTCATGCTGAAATAGTTCCAGATATTTACGAAGCACAAAAGCGTTAGAACAACTGCGGTAAACGCTGCCATTGCCGCGCCAATAAAGCGCCAGCGCATCTTTTTCAGCATCGCATTTCCTCCAACGCATAGCCCGCGCCGCGGATCGTCCGAATTTCCGTATCTGCACCAATCTGTTTGAGTTTTTTCCGCAGAAAGCCGATGTACGTCCACACCACGTCCATATCCGCTTCGCTGTCAAGGCCCCATACCTTCTCCATCAGGTGTTCCGAGGAAAACACCTGCCGGGGATGGCGGAAAAACAGTTCCATGAGCTGATATTCCTTATTGTTCAGCCGCACTTCCCCGAAAACGGTTTTCAGCAGATATTGGCCGCAATCCAATGTGACATTTCCACAGCTGAGCACAGATGACGTATAGGAATTGCTGCGCCGGGTGAGGGCGCGGACGCGGGCAAGAAATTCGCTGGTCGCAAATGGCTTGGGGAGGTAATCATCCGCACCGGCATCCAGCCCGGCCACCCGGTCGGCCACCTCCGCCTTTGCTGTCAGAAACAGAGCCGGTGTGGTGTTTCCCTCCGCACGGGCGGCTTTCAACACCTCGATCCCGTCCTTTCCCGGCATCATAATATCCAGTACCAGTGCATCGTAGGTCATCGCCTGTATGTAATCCAGCGCATCGTTCCCGTTATGCACCAAATCCACAGCGTATTTGTTCTTTTCCAGCATGACCTTTAGCGCACGGGCGATGGTCACTTCATCTTCTGCAATCAGGATACGCACGGCCGCTCCCTCCAATCTGTGCCTATTCTTGCACAGTAAGTCAAAATGAGCCTGAAATCTCTTTTATTATAGCCGTAAATCATGTCCAAATAAAGCATTGAGGACCCTGAGAAGTTCATAATTTCCTTACAGCTTTTTTGAAGTCCATTTTAAGGTGCGGCGGCATACTGCAAAACATAGACACGCGACAATATCATTCTCGGCTATAGCTTCATAAAAGCGTGCCGACGGTTACTGTCCACCGGGGCAATGTGCTGAAAGCGGCAGACTACCAGCAATCACCGCCAAGCGGTGTTGAATATAAAAAGTGGCACCTGCTTTTCAGGCAGGTGCCGCTTTCTGTTGCCCTGTCATGCGCTTGAATTTCTGGCGCAGTGGCGTAAGTTTGGCGCAAATCCGCTTTTGCACACTCAAAAAATCAAGCAATTTCAAGGCTTTGCGGCGCACCTTAGTACATGCCGCCCAAAGCTGTCAGATCAAAGCTCTTTCGCAAATGGTGTAATTGTGGTGTAGTACGCCCCGTTTGAGCGATGAAAACCGTTGATATAACAGGCTTTTTCGAGGCTTCTTAGGATACTGCCGTGGCAGATAAAGAGCACTTTGACCATCGGGATCGCAATTCCTTTCGACTGGGACAGCCCATTATAACATATAACACAACGCGGCGCTAAAAACACCGGCCAACGGCTTGAAACCGTTGGCCGGCCGGGAATAAGGAAGGAGATGCGGCGAGAGATTTACTTGCTGAAGAGATACGCGAGGTGGCCGCGCAGCTCCTCGGGCGTGACGCTCACAAAGTTGAGCGGGTCTTTCATGCCGGCTTCGACCAGCGCGGGGATCTCGTCCGGCGTATGGCCGAGTTCGCGCACCGTGGGGATCTTGGCAATGGACATAAGCCGCTCGATCGCCTGCGCGATCTCCTCGGCGATGTCCTCCATGGACGCGTCGTCCGCGACCTTCAGGCCGAGGTTATAGGCCAGACGGGCGTAGCGCTCGCAGTCGTTGTGCGGCACCTTCGTGCCCTGCCGGATGGCCGGGACAAGGCCGAGCGCGCAGCCAAGGCCGTGCGGGATGTGCCACTGAGCGCCGAAAAGCTGGCCGATGCCGTGGCCAAGCGTGAGGCCGCCGGGGCACATGCCGATGCCGGCAAGCATGGCACCATATTTCACGTGCGCGCGGGCGTCCACATCGTCCGGGTGCGCGAGCACGGTCGGGAGGTTGGCGTAGATCAGGCGCGCCGCCTCGAGACCCATCGTGTCGGTCAGGGGGTTGAAGTTCATCAGGGGCTTGACCTTGTGCGCCAGGCCGCCGACGAGGTAGCTCTCGATGGCATGGGTGAGCGCGTCAAACGCGGTGTGCGCCGTGAGGTTGAAGGGCATGGTCACGTCGAGCTTCGGGTCAAGCAGCGCCACGTTGGGCAGGATCTGCAGGCCGCCGAGCGTGGCCTTGTAGTTGATCTCGTCGTCCGTGATGACCGCGCCCGTAGAGACCTCGGAGCCGGTGCCGGACGTGGTGGGAATCATGACAAGCATGGCCATGGGGCGCTTGATGGGCTTGGCCTTGCCACGGCCGCCGAAGCAGTGGTCCATGATGTTGTCGGTGTCCGGATTGCCGAGCATGGCATAGATGCCCTTGGCCGTGTCCATTGCCGAACCGCCGCCGATACCGATGACGGCATTGACGCCGAGCTTGCGCGCGAGGATGCCGCCCTCGTTGATGTCGTGATAGCTGGGATCGGGCTTGACCTTCGTCCACTCGACGACGTCGATGGCCATGGCCTCAAAGCTCGCAATGACCTTGTCCGCAAGGCCGGTGCGGCGCGTGACCTTACCGAAGACGAGCATTGCCTTCGTCACGCCCTGCAGCTTGCAGAGACCGGCGGCCTTTTTCCATGCGTCTTCTTCGAAAAACGTCAGGGGAACCTGTGTATAGAAGCTTTCCATTGTGTTTTCTCCTTTCGCAAAATGCCGCTCAGATCCGCTTGATGCGGTGGAAGGTGGCGCCGGTGGCGTTCTGGAGCGTGCCGGTCTGATTCGTATCGCCGAGGACGACAACGTTGTCGAACGTGGCCTCGAGCTTGCTGCGCAGGCTGCGGTCCGGCCGCACGCCGAGCGAGAGCACCACGACCTCCGCCGGGAGAACACCCTCAAGACCGGTGACGAGGTCCTTATACAGCACACCCTCTTCGTTCGCGCCGAGGACCATGGTGTTCGGCTTCATGCACACGCCCTGCCGCGCCAGACCGAGCTGGGTCTTGACGACGCGGTAGATGAACGTGTCGGCCGCGAACTGCGGCATCATCTCGCACAGGACGATCGTGTTGCCGCGCTCGGCCATGAACTCCGCCGTCTCGAGCGCAGTCATGCCGCCGCCGATGATGACGACGCGCTTGCCCTCGATGGACACCTTGCCGGACAGGACATCGTGCGCCGTGACCGCACCGTCCAGGCCCGGCATGTTCGGCACAACCGGCTTGCCGCCGACGTTCAGGCAGACGACCTTCGGGTCGAGCTCGCGCTTGATGTCGGCGAGCTTTGCATCCGTGATCTCGGTGTTGAGGTGCAGCGTGATTTTGTCGTTTTTCTCGATCTGGCGCTTCCAGTAGTCGAGCAGGATGTCCATGCGGAACTTGCCGGGTGCCTTATCGGCGAGGTTGATGCTGCCGCCGATGACGCCGGACTTCTCGTACATGGTCACGTCGTAGCCCTTGGCGGCGAGCGTGAGCGCCGCCTCGATACCGGCGGGGCCCGCACCGATCACGACCGCGTTGCCGGAGCCGGACACGAGCGTGTTGTCCTCCGCCTCGCGGCCGGCCAGCGGGTTGATGGCGCAGCGGATCGGCTGCATGAGCGAGGAATGATGGATGCAGTTGTTGCACGACAGGCAGGGGCGGATGTCGTCCTCGCGGCCGGCTTTGGCCTTGTTGGCCCACTCCGGATCGCAGATGAGCTGACGGCCGAGGATGGCCATGTCCGCCACACCGTCGGCAAGCATGCCCTCGGCCTCCTCCGGGGTCTTGAGGCAGTTAACGGCCGCGACCGGCACATCGACAACGTTTTTGATGTTCTGGATGATGTCGTCGCGGTAGCGGGCACGTATATCCGGGTTCGGCATGCAGTCCATGCCGCCCATGGACACGTTGACCATGTCCGCGCCGTGGGCGACGAGCAGCTTGGCCACGCCCTGCATGTAGTTCATGTCCCACTCTTTGCCGTTGGGGCGGAAGTCGCCCTCGGCGCCGTTGATGCGCACGGACACGGGGAAGTTTTTCGGCACGACCCTGCGGATGGCGTCGAGCGTCTCGGTGGCGATGCGGCAGCAGTTTTCGAGGCTCCCGCCGTACTCGTCCTTGCGCTCATTTTTAAAGGGGTTGATGAACTGCGAGAACAGGTAGCCGTGCGCGCAGTGGACCTCCACACCGTCGCAGCCGGCGGTATAGGCGCCCTGCGCCGCGATGGCGTAGCATTTGACGATCTGGTGGATCTCGGCCACGGTCAGCTCGCGTGCCGGAGCCGCGTGGCTGTCACCCTTGAGCGAGGCGGGCATCGCCGTGCTGGACACCGGCTGGCGGCCGCCGTTGAGAAACTGCGGCGCATAGACCGAGCGGCCGGGGTGGTGCAGCTGCACGAAGAGCTTGCAGTCATACTCGTGCAGGCGCTCGGCGAGCAGCTGGAACGAGTTGCGGTTATCGAGCGTCGTCAGGTGCGACTGGCCCGCGCCCGCGGTGCCGCACAGCTCGTCCGGACACACGACGGTGAAGCCGTTGATGATCAGGCCCACGCCGCCCTTGGCTCTGGCGGCAAAATACTCGATGACCTGCTGGTTGACATCGCCGCCGGTCAGGCCGAGGCCGTCGTGCATCGGCGACATGACGATGCGGTTTTTGAGCTCCACGCCGTTGATCTGGATCGGCGTGAACAGATTTTCATACTTCATGCTGACGCATCCTTTCTTCTCTTGTGTGGTGGCTTATGCAACGTTGCGTATTGCTTATGGCAACAGCATAGCACGAAAAATTGACTATGTCAATACCATAACAATAAATTATTGACATAGCCAACGGATTGTGCTATTACTGAAACCAGAAAAGAAAGGAAACGAATATGCCGACTGTCAATGAAAATCTCAAAGCGCTGCTGCAGGCGCTCAATCTCTCGCAGCGGCAGTTTGCGCAGGCGCTGTATCTTGACCCGGGCTATCTGTCGAAGATCATCCAGGGCAAGATGCCGCTCAACTCCCGCCTGCAGCTGCTGATCTCCAACACCTTCAAGGTCAACGGCGAGTGGCTGCGCACGGGCGAGGGCGACATGTTCCTCGTGCCGGCGGACTCGTCGATCAAGAGCAAGGTGCTCGACGAGATCGATCAGCTGAATGAATCGCAGCTCGCGCTGCTCGATTCGTTCATCCAGCAATATTTCAAATCAGACATCAACGACGGAAAGTAGGAGGCTGCCATGAGCTACGCGATCGCACACATCGGGATCAATGTACTGGACCTGGACCGCAGTGTGAAGTTCTATGAGGACGTGTTCGGGATGAAGGAAGTGTTCCGCATGCACCCGAAGAGCGCACTGGACATGGTGCTGTGCTTCCTCAGCGACCGGCACGGCGGCGCCATGATCACGCTCGTGTGGTACGGCGAGCGCAAAACGCCCTACGAGCTGGGGGAGAACAACGTACATATCGCGCTCGTGACGGACGATTTTGAGGGCAGCTACCAGCGGCACAAAGCCATGGGCGTCGTGTGCATTGAGGAACTGCAGAAGGACATTTACTACGTCGAGGACCCCGACGGGTATGAGATCGCCGTCGTCCCGGCGAAATTTCACCCCGCGAATCTCTCGATCTCCTGACCGGCCCGCAAAAGCAAAGTCGGGGCGCAGGCAGCTGCCTGCGCCCCGATTTTTTCTTTCCCTTACGCCCTTACTGCGCCCGCTCCGCACACTGCCGGAGCGTGAGCCCGGCGGCTACGAACGCCAGCACGAGCAGCGCCAGCGCCGCGCACAGGCACAGTGTGCGCAGCGCGCCGTGACCGGCGGCCAGCATGGCGATCAGGCAGCCGACGGACAGAATCGCCGCCAGCGCCGTGCACCACGCCACGGCCCTCCCTCTCGGGTGGCCGAGGCACACGCCCGCGAGCGCGAGTGCACCGGCCGCGAACAGCACGATGCAGATGCCCGTCCAGACCGCCGCTTCCGTGCGCGCGGTGTCCATATCCGCCGTGTAGAGATCCTGCGCAAGCGCGCAGATGTCACCATAGCTCGCGGCGGAACCGGCGCGTGCGCGCAGCGCCTCATCCTGCATGAGCACGGCGATGCCCTGCTCCAGCCGCTCGGTGTCGTCCTCATACGGGGTGAGCGCCGCAAGGTCCTGCGCCAGCTGCTGCCGGTTCGCCGCCAGCGTCTGGCGGCCGGAGGCCAATGTGCCCGCCGCCGCGTCGAGCTTGCTCTGCCCGGCCGCGATCTCGGCCGCCGCAGCGTCGAGCACCTCCTGTCCGGCCGCGAGCTGCGCCTGTGCATCAGCAAGCTGCTGCTCCGCTGCGGCGATCTGCGCCGCGCCGTCAGAGAGCTGTGCCTGCCCGGCCTCATACGCCTGCACGAGCGACTCGATGGAGTAGCCGGTGCCGATCAGCTGTGTCTCATAGAGCTGCTTTTGCGCCGTCACGCCCGGCCAGAGCAGCGCGGCCCTGGCAAGGTCACCGTCTGCGACCGCCGCGTCATACGCCGCCTGCCGGTCGAGATAGCGCTGGTAAGCCGGGTGCACCGCGTCGTACACCGGCTGGATCTTGGCGAGCTGTGCCTGACCGGTGGCGTATTCCTCCTTCGCCGCGGCAAGCTGCTCCTGCCCGGCGGCATAGTCCGCCTTGCCCTGCTCGAGCTGCGCCTGCCCGGCGGCATACTGCGCCTTGGCCGCAGCGAGCTTCTCGCTGCCGGTGTCATACTCCGCCTGCCCGCTCTGGAGCTGGCTCTGGCCGACATTGTCCGTCACGACGCCCGTGGCAAACGAGAGCTTGAGCGCGTCATACGTCTCCTGCTGCGCGCCCAGCGATGCCGCCAGCTCGCCGAGCGAACGGGCGCTGTCGCACAGCTGGGTGTCGGCATCCACGCGGTCGGCCCGTTCCCGCTGCGTGCGCACAAGACTCCACGGCGACACGGCCATGACGAACACGGCCGCCGCGAGCAGCACCCAGCGGGCCGCGCGGCTCGCCGAAGTCCGCGGCAGGCGGCGCTGCGCGGGCAGCGCGGTCCGGCGCACGAAGGTGTCGCCCAGCAACAGAAGCTGCGGCAGCACGAACAGCACGAGAAACACCGTGATGAGCGACCCGACGCCGACGAACCGGCCCATGCCGGCCACCGAGCCGGACGAGACGCGCGCGCCGATGAGCAGGCCGGCGGAGATGAGCATCGTGCCGGAGGTGATGATGGTCGGGAAGGCGAGGTTCAGCGCCGTGATCATGGCCTCGCGCGGGGCCTGCTCGCTGCGCGCCTCGGTATAATGCGAGGCAACGACGATGGCATAGTCCACGTTGCAGCCCATCTGGATGGCGCTGGCCACGAGATAGACCATGAAGAGCACGTACTCACCCGTGAGCACGGTGATGCCGAAGTTAATCCAGATGCTGCCCTGAATGACGAGCGTGAGCAAAATGGGCATACCGAGTGAGCGGAACGTGAACAGCAGCACGAGCATGACCATGAGGATGGACATGGCGCTGACCATAACGTTGTCCTGCGTGAACGTCTGCTCGAACCCGTAGGCGGACATGGCGTCGCCGACGAGGTAGCTGTCCGTGGGGTAATACTGGTGCACGACGGCATGGATGCGGTCGAGCAGGGCAAATGTCTCGTCCCCGTCCGTGGCTGCGGCGAGCGTGAGCACGAGGCGATGGTACGACGTGCCCTCGAGCTGCGCGCTGGCGCGCTCGAGCTGGCCGCTGAGCGCCGTGACCTGCGCCGCCTGCGCATCGCTGAGCGTGACAGTGCCGTCGGCAATTTTATCATTCAGGAACTTGAACAGCTTCAGCAGCGGCACCTGATAGCCACCCAGATCCTGCGCGGCTGTCTGTGCGTCGCCATTTTCGGCCGCGTAGAGTGCGAAGAGCGCCTGCGCGCTCGTGCTGTCCACGCCGCTGAGCTGCGCGAACGTCCGGTAATCGACCGCGTCCGCCAACCGGTAGCCGCCGGCCGCCTCTGTGCCCGCAATGCCGACGGCGCTCTTGACCTCCGGCATGGCGGCCAGCGCATCGAGCAGCGCTTCCTCCTGGTCGTAATCCCCGGCCGGAACGACGACGGCCAGCACCGTCTCGTCGCCGAAATCCGCCGTGATCGCCTGCGACGCCGTGCGGTTGACGTCCATATTGTGCGTTTTGAGCGGGCCTTCACTATAGACGTAGCTCACGCGGTTGGCGCCGATGCACGCCACAACCAGCACGGCCGCGAACGCGAGCGGCACCACATGGCGCGTCCGCCACGCGAGACGGCCGACACCCGGGATCTTCGGCACGAAGCTGCGGTGCTTCGTCTTGTCCATGGCCGGGCCGAGCTTGAGCAGCAGCCCCGGCATGAGCAGAAACACCGTCATGAGACTGATGAAAATCGCCTTGATGAGCACGATGCCGAGGTCGCGCCCGAGGCCGAACTGCATGAACGTCATGGCGACAAGCCCCGCAATGGTCGTCAGGCTCGAGGAGCTGATGACGACAATGGACTTCTCCAGCGACTCGATGACCGCTTCACGCACCAGCAGAGTCTCGTGCGCCTGCTTGTAGCGGTTGCAGAAGATGATGGCGTAGTCCACCGACATGGCCAGCTGCAGCAGGATGGCCACGGCGTTGGACACGAATGAGATCGTGCCGAAGATGAAGTTCGTGCCCTTGTTGATGAGCATCGCCGCAAGGAACGTGATCAGCAGGATGGGCACCTCGGCATACGTCGAGGACGTGAACGTGAGCACCGTGACGAGGATGACCGCCACGATGACGAGCAGACCGCGTACCTCGCCGTTGATCTGGTCGGAGACGCTGTAGCCCTCGGCGGAATAGATGTACGCACCGCTGCCGTCGAGCAGGTCGCGCAGGCTCTGCACGGTCTGCGCGCACGCGTCCGAGCCCTCAAAGTCCGCCAGACTGACGGACAGCAGCGCGCTGCCCGCGTCATTCATCGTGTACGTGCAGCTGTCCACCCCGTCGACCGCGCGAATCTGCTCCGCCGTGGCCGCAGCAGTGTCCGCGTCCGTATCGCGCAGGAGGATCTTCGCCGACCCGTAGGTCTGGAACTCCTGCTCCATGATGTCCAGCCCCTGCCGCGCCTCGGAATCGGCCGGCAGGTAGGCCGCGACGTCGTTTTCGACCTTCACCCAGCCCGACGCGACCGCGGAAAAGACCAGCAGCACGGCAAACACGATGAAAAACAGCCGGTAATGGTCGACGATCCATTCCGATGCACGGTGCAGCGGGGACGGTTTCTTGTTCATAACGGGATCACCACTCCTTGCCCCGACAAAAACGCGGGGGTTGACTTTTTGATAACAGAAAGATAAGCTGAAAAATGATAAATTACAAATGTCAGTTATCATGAAAGCGTAAGATATTTATCGTTTGTTCTGCCCGTGTCGTTTGTTCGATATGATACGATGGGCGTAAAGGAGTGCGGAATCATGGAAAAAAAGAAAGATCTGCGCGTGCAGAAAACCTACAGCGCGCTCATGGCGGCGTTTGAGGCGCTGATGGCCGAGGAGACGTTCGACGACATCACGGTCAACGAGCTGTGCGCCCGGGCGCTCATACGCCGCCCGACGTTCTACTCGCATTTTGAAGATAAGTACGACTTCCTGCGCTTTTACCTCAACGAGGTCCAGTGGCAGATCGAGAGCGAGGCCGACGCCGCGACCGACTCGCCGGCCGAGCATTTCCAGCACTCGTGGCGCGCGCTCATCACCTTTGTGGACGAGCATCCGGCGCTCATCCGCATGGGTCTGCGCAGCAAGTCGCTGCCGATCATCTTCGAGATCCTCAGCGAGCACATCTTCGCCAGCTCCAGCCGGCGCGTGCGCGCCTACTGCAGCGCCGTGACGGACAGCCCGGAACTTGCCGACACGCTGGCGACGTTTATCGTCGGCGGGCTCATCCAGAACCTCAAGCGCTACCTGGCCGAGCCGAACCTCGACCCGGACGCGCTGACGGCAGAGATGACCACCGTCTTTGAGCACCTGTGGAATTCCTTCTCGCCGGGAGCAAAGGAGGGCACACCATGAGGATCCTGCTGGCGGAGGCCGACTGCGCGCTGGCCGGGCGGCTGTTTCACCTGCTGGTCAAAAACGGCTACCAGACCACGGCCGTGAAAACCGGTCAGGCCGCACTCGACGAGATCGGCAGGAGTTATTTTGACATGGTCATCGCCGAGGCCTGCACTCCCGCCGTGGACGGCTGCGCGCTCGTGCGCTCCCTGCGCGCGGCCGGCAGCCCGACGCCCGTGCTGCTGCTCACGGAGCGCGTGCACGGTGAGGCCATGCACCAGGCCTTTCTGTCGGGCGCGCACGACTGTCTCGTCAAGCCGGTCGATGACAACGAGCTGCTGCTGCGCATCACGGCGCTGCAGCGGCGCACGCAGACCGGCGGCGAGCGCTGCCGCGTCATCGGCGGCACGGTCATCGACTACGACGCGCTGTCCGTGTCCTTCGACGGGCAGAGCCTGACGCTGCCGCTCAAGGAATTTCTCATTCTATATAAGCTGTGCGCCGCACCGGGGCGCATCATCTCGCGCCAGCAGCTCATGGACGACATCTGGGGCTACGAAAACGACGCCGACACGCACACGATCGACGTGCACATCAGCCGGCTGCGCGGCCGCCTGCGCCATAACCGCGACCTGCGCATCGAGACTGTGCGCGGCATCGGCTACCGGCTGGAGCGGCTGTAGGGCCCGGCTCAACGATGTTTGACGTTCGCGTGACGCTGCGTTGACGTTCATGTGACCTCCCGTTGAGGAAAGTATGTTATATCTTGGGCAAAGCGATTTTTGGAAATCGCACACGGAAAAACATACATGGGGAGGAACATCATGAAACGCGTATCGCTCATGATCTGCAGCATTCTGCTGGTGCTGGCATGCCTGTTCGGGCTGTTCACCGGCGTGACCGGGCTGCAGGACGCGCAGAACCTGTCGGAGTACAAGACGAAGGACTCCGAGGACGGGCTCGCAGCTGTGGACACGCTGCTCGACGGCATTGCACAGCTCAAGGAGAACGAAGACACCTACCTCGCCGGTGTGGACACCTACACCGCCGGCCTGATCTCTTACTCCGAGGGCAAGTCGACGCTCTCTGCGGGCTATGCAGCCTACTACGCTGGCAAGAAGCAGCTTGAGGAAGGCAAGGCTGCCTACGCCGCCGGCAAGAAGCAGATCGAGGACAACACCCAGGCTTATAACGAAGGCAAGGCGCAGCTCGCCAAGATCGAGCCGCTCATGCCCTACGTCAACCAGTACGTGGAGTTCCGTGACGGCACCATCTCCAACCTCGCCGGTTTCTCGACCGCACAGGCATGGTTCATCGCCGTCGTGCGTCCGGTCGCAGCCAACCTGGGTCTGACCATTCCGGACGATGTCACCGACCTGCCGGCTTACGTCCAGCAGATGGTCGCGGACGGCAAAGCGCAGCTCAAGCAGTACGAAGACGGTCTGGCCCAGCTGGCCGAGGCCGAAAAGACCATCGCCGCCGGCGAAGCCCAGCTGGCCGAGGCCGAGAAGCAGCTTGCTCAGGGCGAAGTGGACCTCGCCAACGGTGGTTCCCAGCTGGCCGACGGCAAAGCGCAGCTGAGCGTCTTTGAAGACGGCGCGGCACAGGTCGCCGCCGGTCTGGAGCTGCTGCTGTCCGAGGGTGAAAACACCACGGGCACCTATTACTATGACGAGGGCAAGTCCGCAGACATCGCCTGCCCGAGTATCCGTCAGATCCTGCTCGAGCGCTACGGCGACGGCTGGACCATCTGGCAGACGGACGAAAACGGCCAGATCGTGATCAAAAACGGCTGCCAGTACCTCGATCTCGACGCCTGCGAGCAGGCCGCCTACGCCGCGCAGGACTACATTAACGCCTATCAGGGCGACCCGGATGTGAACTTCCAGCGCATCCTCGAGTGCGTACGCCGCTCGGGTGAGACGATCACCTACGACAACCTCGGCCACGACGTGACGCTACCCTGCGACCAGTGCCAGACCGTCATCCGCGAGGTCCTTGCGCGCATGCTCGTGTCGATCCTGACGCTCGTAACGGCCGTGCTCGGCCTGATCGCCGCCGTGTTCGGCCTCATCTACGCCATCCGCGGCCGCGGCGTGTGCGGCGGCGTGCTCGGCTGGGTCGCGTCCGGCTTCGGTCTGGTGACGGTGGTCTTCGGCTTCTGCACGCACTTCCAGGGTTACATTTACCCCATCGCGCTCTATGACGGCGACACCCGCACCGGCTATGAATATTCCAGTCACCTGCCGGTCACGGCCGTGATCGTGCTGGCCGCCGTGGCGATCGTGTTCGCCCTTGTGGCCACACTCGTGAAACACCACGCGTGCAAACAGGCCGCTGCATCTGCGGAACCGGCAGAGACCGCTGCCGCCACCTGAGCTTTCTATCTTCCACCACTCTTGACCCAAAACGCGCGAGCGCGGCAGTCCGGATGGACTGCCGCGCTTGCAGCTGTCAAAGAGCGGCTGCGCCCCATCTCCCGCTGCGCGCTGACGACCGTGGTCGCCGCCGGGTGGGACATACCCGATTACGATCCCGCCGACGACCGGGGCGACAACTGGGACTGACCCGCACAGGCAAAAAGCAGCGGAATGCAAACGCATTCCGCTGCTTTTCTATCGTTTGTTTACGGCCAGGGCGCCCGCGCCGCCTTGGGCGGCTTGGGCGCTTTCGGCGCTTTGGGCGCCTTCGGCGGATACAGCCGCCGGCGCAGGGCGCGCGGCAGCACCCAGCGGTCGAGCAGGGCGAGCATGCCGGGCAGGAACAGCAGGATGAGGAGGATTGCCGAGAACGCGCCGATGGAGATCGTGCGGCAGATCTGCTCAATGGTCGGGTTGCCGAAAAATTTTCCGACGATCGCCGTGACGAACACCATGATCGAGCCGGAGGTCAGCACCGTGTGGATGCTGCCGCGATAGGCTGCGATGAGCGTATCGCGCACGGGCATGGTCTCACGCATCTCGCGGTAATAGCTCGTGTAGAGGATGCCGTAGTCGATCGTCGCGCCCATGAGGATGCACTCGACGATCAGCAGCGCGAGGTAATAGATCTCCAGCCCCTGCAGGCCAATGACCGTGATGGTGATGAACACGCCGCACTGCACGATCAGCACGAGCAACGCCGGGATGACGAGCGAGCGGAACGTGAACACAACAACGAGGAAGATCGACGCCGCCGTCAGCAGTGTGATGAGCAGCAGCTCGCTGTCAAAGCTGTTTTCCATCTCGTAGACCATGGCGCTGTTGCCGATGAGGTAGTAGTCCCCGGTCGTGGCGGCGTCAAGGTCCTGTGTGAGCTGGGCGATGAACGCGCTCGTCTCGTCCGACTCGCCCAGCAGCGTCGTCGTGAGCACGAGACGGGAGTAGTCGCTGCCGCGCAGCTGCGTGACAGCGTCGGTGAGCATCGTCTGCGCGTCGGTGATCTGCGCGCGCATGTCATCGGTCAGGAAGGAGTCAAAACGCGCGTCCGTAAGCAGATTGTTTTGCAGATAGTCAAACAGCTCCTGCATGGACAGCGTCCACGCATCGTCGCTGCTGTACACGCTGGCATAGTAGAGGAACAGCAGCTCCATCGTGCCGCGATTCAGCTGGCTGGACAGGCCCTGAAACAGGTTTGCCAGTTCCGCAGCCGTATAGCTCCGGCCGGAGGCGACCGCGTCGATGACCGTGCGCGCCGACTGGAGCTGGCTGGTGTCTACGCCGCTGAGCTGGGAGGCAAAGCGCGCGTCCGGCAGCACCTCCTGGCACAGAAAGTCCACGAACTGCTGCACCGAGAGCGTCCAACCGCTCGTGTCGCCGTGGCGGCTGATATAGAGCAGGTAGAGCTGGCGCATCTGCCCGGCGTCCATGCCGAGGAGGGTGGCAAGCTCCGGCGCTGAGTAGCTCGTGCCGTAAACAGAGCCGTTGATGATCCAGCTGAGTGTCGTGATCTGCTGCGCCTGCGCGTCATCGAGCAGAGCGCTGTGGTCGGCGAGGAAGTTGGCCAGGTCCTGCATCGACACATCCCAGCCGCCCGTGACCAGGTCGACATTGACCGCATGATACGCCACGAACAGCAGCTGCACCGTCTCCTCGTCCAAGCCGAGCATCTGCGCGATCTCGCCGCAGTCGCGCGGCGTGGTCATGGCGCTCACGTCCGTGAACGTCTGCAGCATGGCCGCCTGCTCGCGCGCCGAGGCATCGACCATATCGGCCATGGTGGGGTCGGTGAGCACTTCGTTGACAAGGAAGTCAGAGAAAACGGGCAGCGTCATGCCGCCGGTGCTCACGTCACCGTGCTGCGTGTAGTAATAGAGCAGCAGCTGCTTGGCATCCGCTGCGTCCATGCCGAGAAAGTCCGCCAGCGACTCCGCCGTCCGCTGCTGCGTGAGCGCGGCGGAGTCGGTGAATTTCTGCAGCGTCTGGAGGTTTGCCGTCATGCCCGCGTCGAGATACGGCGCGAAGGCGGCGTTATTTGCCACGTGCTCCGTGACAAAGCGCAGAAACTGGCCGGCCGGGATGGTCACGGCGCGGCCGCCGCTGTAGACATCATAATAGATCATGCCCAGCATGTCGGCGCTGACCGGGATGCTGGCATCGAGCGCGCCGACGACGCCGGCCATCTGCGCCGCGGTGTACTGCCTGCCGAGCGTGGTGGAGTAGGACATGGCGCTCTTGACGTTCGGGTCGGCCTCGAGCCGGTCCGCCAGCGCGGCCACGGCGTCCTCGTCGGCGTTGCTGTACAGCACGACGATGGGGTTATCCGCTGGAAACACCTCCGCGACCGGGTCGGTGTCCGTGAGCGTGTAGGCGATCTGGGTCGAGAGCTGCAGGACGTACGTGCCCGCGAACAGCAGCACGAACGCCGCCGCGATCGCGCCGCGCCACCGGTAACTGAAGCGGCCGAGCGCCGCGAGCACGCTCCTGCGCTCACGCTTGGGCGCGTGCGGCTTTTTCGTCGTCCTGCGCACGAGCTTATCCGCCCACAAAATCAGGCCGGGCAGCACCGTGAACACGCACAGCAGGCTGCACAGCACGCCCTTGGCCAGCACGATTCCGAGATCCATGCCGATCTTGAAGCGCATGAACACCAGCATCAGTAAGCCCACGATCGTCGTGACCGAGCTGCCGGTGATCGAGCCGAACGCCGCCGTGAGCGCGCGCGTCATGGCGGCCTCGCGGTCGGGGTTGACCTGCAGCTCCTGCCGGTAGCGGTTCATGAGGATGATGGAATAGTCCATCGAGAGCGCGAGCTGCAAAATGGCTGAGATGCTCGCCGTGACGTCCGACGTCTCGCCGAGGAAGATGTTCGTGCCCTGGTTGATGAGCACGGCAATGCCGATTGTGATGAGAAACAACACCGGCTCAAAATACGACGGGCAGGCGATCAGCAAAATGACCGTCAAAATCGACAGCGCGAGAATGATGACGATCGGGGGGATGTCCGGCGTCGAGGTATCGTCGCTGCGCACGGCGACGTCGTAGCCGTCAAAGCGGTCGGCTACGTCGCGCTCGATCTGCGCCTCCTCGTCGGACTTGTAGTCATACTGCGTCGTGAGCTTGTAGAGCGTGGCATCGCCGCGGTTATAGTCGTCGCTGTCCGGCTCGTAGGCCACGCTGTCCACGTTCGGAATTTCCGCCAACTGCTCGCGGATGGCGAGCTTGTCGCGCACGTCCAGCCCGCGGAACATGACGCGGATGGTGTACGTCTCCGCCACGTCGGGGAAGGCCTCGTTCATGCGATCCATGCCGATCTTCATCTGAGAGCTGTCCGGCAGGTACTTGGTCATATCGGTGTTGATGCCGACGAAGGGCATCAGCGCCGCACAGACCACCGCCAGAACCAGCATGATGACAAGCAAGAGCTTGCGTTTTTTGACGATGAAAGCTGCAATCTTCTGCATGGCTGGGGGTACTCCTTTCGCACGCGACAGCGGATAGAAATTAATTGAATATTATAGCACATCGCCGCCGGATATGGTATACTGTTTGTAACAAATTTTGAACGGAGGTCATCATATGGCAAACGATTTTCTGACACTGATCCGTACCCGGCGGAGCATCCGCGCCTACAAGCCGGACGCCGTGCCCGCAGACGCGCTCGCGCGCGTGCTTGAAGCCGGCACCTATGCCCCGTCCGCCATGGGCGAGCAGTCGGCGATGATCGTCGCCGTGGAGACCAAGGCTTACCGCGACCAGCTCTCGAAGCTCAACGCCGCCGTGATCGGCAAGGATGTCGACCCCTACTACGGCGCGCCGATGATCGTGGTCGTGCTCGGCAACGGCGAGAGCGCAAACTATCTGGCCGACGGCAGCTGCGTGCTCGAAAACCTCATGCTGGCCGCGCACGCTGAGGGGCTCGGCACCGTGTGGGTCAACCGCGAGCGTGAGATCTTTGACAGCCCGGACGGCAAAGCGCTGCTACGCGACTGGGGTCTGCCGGAGACGCTGCGCGGCGTCGGCGCGGTCGCGCTCGGCTACGCCGCCGGTCCCGCGCCGGAGGCCGCCCCGCGCAAGGAAAACTACATCTTGCATGTTTGAAGCAAACAAAGACCGGAAACAAAAACCGCCCGCTCTGCAGCAAAACGATGGAGCAGCAGTGGCGCTCGAGGGGGGCAAGGGCCCGCCTCGAATCTAATCAAATGTTTGTCAGGAAAGTCCGTGCCGGACTTTCCTGACAAAAAACCGCCCGCCGGAGTTCCGGCGGGCGGGCTGCTATGTAGAGAGAAAAACCGCTCAGTCGATGTGGATGACCGACTCGGTCAGCTCCGCGGCAGTCACGTTGGGGTTGTGATAATGCTCGCGGCGGTCGGTGATCCTGCCGAGTGAGATGGCCTGCTGCGGGCAGTACTGCAGGCAGCTCAGGCACTGGATGCAGCTGCCGCCGATGACGGCGCGGCCGCCCTCGATGCGGATGTTACCGCGCGGGCAGAGCCTGACGCACTGACCACAGCCGACGCACGCATCGCTGACGGAAAATTTCTGCGCCTTGCCGGCCACGATCTTCGGCCAGACGCTGCTCTCGAGCTGGTTGATGGGCTTTTTCGGCGGGGCCTTGTGCGAGACCGCGCCGGTGCGGACGGCCTGCGCGATCTGTTTTGCCTTTTTGTCCGCGCGGCGCTGCGCCATGGCGGGTGTCACCGGCGGCAGCATCACGCTGTGCGGCAGCAGCCAGATGCACGCGCACTGGTGCGACACGGCCGTCCAGTATCGCAGGGGGATGATGCTGTCGAGCTTGTACAGGCCGGAGCCCATATAGCCCGCATACTGGCAGACGCCGAACGTATACGCCGTGAGGCCGACCCGGATCTTGCGCAAGGATTCCTCCACACCGCCGGGCAGACCGCCGCCGTAGCACGGGAAGACGAAGCCGACGCGCTTGGCGTCGCGCACGTCCGTGACCGCAGGCTCCCTGCGCATGAGAATGATGTCCGTGTCGCCCAGCTCCCGGGCGATGGTTTTCGCCATGTCGAGACAGTTGCCGGTACCAGAGTAGCAGAAGATCACATTTTCGCTCATGTGAAACACTCCCTTAAATTTTGATCGTCCCTATTGTACACCAAACTTTTTTGCGATACAATAGTCCCGTAAAATATAGAACGTTGGAGGCCAAAATGTACCACATCAAGAACGACAAACGCGCGCAGGCGTCCACGGAGCTCATTTGCGCAGGCCTTTTGGCCTGCATGCAGGAAAAACCGTTCGCGCGCATCACGATCACGGACGTGCAGCACGCATCGACGGTGAGCCGCTCGACGTTTTACCGCAACTTCGACTGTCTCGAGGATGTGCTGGCGCTGCTGTGCGACCGCGGATTTCAGGCCGTGTTCACCGAGTACAACGCCCTGCCGCCAGAGCAGCGCGGCAGCCTGGCCAAGGCGGTGTTTCAGTACTGGTTTCGCAGCAACGCGGTGCTCGAGGCGCTCGTGCAGATCCACCGGACGGACATTTTGTTCGACAGTCTGCGCCGCAGCTCCGGCCTGATTGAGGCGCTGCAGCCGCTGGCGGACGATCCCGCGCGGTTTGACTATTTTGTCGCCATCATCACCTCGTCCATGATTGGCGTGCTGACCGTCTGGGTCGAGCACGGCAAGACGGAGACGGAGGATCAGATGGTGCAAAAGCTTACCAGCGCCTTCATCGAGATGGCGATCCTGCAGCTGCCCGGCTGAAAAATCCGGTCCTTCCCGGTGTGGAAGTGTCCCCCAAAAAGTTAGACAAAAAAGCAGCGCAAAAATTGTTCAAGCCGCCGAAAGGGGTTGCTGGCTGTGAATTGCAGGCAGCAGGCCCTTTCGCTTTGCCTGGATACGCCCGCTGTTATAGTAATCCGGATATTTCCACGATTTCTTTTTTGACAGCTCCACATTTATCCGCACAATTCGTCCGTTTCAGATGATAGTAGAAGGCTGCACGGGCAGCTGAGCAATTAAGAGAAGAATCTCCAAGGAATGGCTTTGCCTCAACTTCGGGTAGATTTGCTCCCATGCGCCAACTCATTTGTAGTCATTGATTTCAAACTGTCTTGCCGCTTCATGGTAACGCAGCTTTTCTTCCTGCATGGTTTCTACGACCTGTTTCCTGAACTCCGGTGTGTATCGCTTGTTCGGTATCCCTTTTGGCATAGTTAAACACCCCATTTGTTAGACATGCGGCATCATGTCCAACAAATGGGGTGCAGTTCGATCTGCTGCCGGGAGTGTTTTGCTGCCAAAACAGACCCCGGAAACTGCGGGGGGCTGCTGTGGCGCGCGTGTCAGAACTTGACAAAGCCGGTGGTCGTGCCCATCGGGTAGCCGAGCGTCCACTCCTGCCTGCCGCAGTGGGGGCAGACCTCGCCGCGCGCTTTGAGCTCGTCGAGGAAGGCCTCGGCGCGCATGATGTACATATTCGTCTTGCGCACGTAGCGGCAGTGCCCGCAGAAGACCACATAGGTCGCAAAGCTGTCGTAGATGCCGCGGGCGCGGTTTTCCTTTTCCTCGGCGGTCAGCGGCCGGGGATTGACATTATGATTGACTGCCATGGTTTGCTCCTCCCCTGTCAGATCTGGTGCTCATGCTTGACGCTGTCATAGTGTTTGTTCAAAAACGGCACGACGACGGAGCGCATAAGCTTCATGTCGAGGTTATAGTAATAGATCACGAACAGCGCGGCCAGCGCGCCGCCGGTGATGCCAAAGGCTCGGAACAGGAACTGTGCAAATTTGCATTTCATATCGGTGGACCTCCTTTACCAGCCCATGCTGTCGTCAAAGTCGAGCAGCGACGGATCGACCGGCTCCTCGTGCATGACGTTGATCATGTATTCGTTGACGGTGCGGCGCGCCTCGGCCGGCGAGACGATGCGGTGATCCATCAGCGAGTGCGGCATCCACACCGTGTGGAAGCGCTCGTCGTGCTTGCGGATCTCCTCCTCGATCAGGCCCTGCGCACCGGCCATGCCCTTGCAGCCGATGTCGTCGTACATGAGGATCATGTCGCAGTTGAACTTCTCCGCCGTCTCCCACATCTGCATCAGGTGGCGGTTGCCGCCGACGGTGTGCGTGCGCATCGGGGTGCGGGCGTGCCAGTCGGCCACGTCGCTCATCATGATGTCGCGGTCCTCGGTGTCGACGATGTTGTGGCCGGTGAGCGAGTCCATGTTGATCAGGCACAGGATGCCCCAGCAGTTATACAGCCACTGCACGCCGTGCGCGTAGTACGTCGAGCCGCAGCTCCAGGCGATGGCGCGGTGGCGCGTGAGCGGGAAGGTGTTGATGTTCTTGCGCACGCATTTATCAAAGATGCGCATGAGCTTGTGCGAGGCCTTGAGGAAGTACTCGTTGCCGCCCTGCTGGTAGAAGTAGATGCGGAACAGTCCCTGACACACGGGGTTGAGCGCGCCGTTGTTCGTCTTGGCATAGACGTCCCAGCGCTCGGTCTCCTCGCGGTTGAACTGGTTGGTGTTTTCAATGTGCTGGATGAACGTGTCCCAGTTGAACGGCTGGTGGAACTGCTCCTCGAGGAAGTGGATGGCGTCGTACACCTCGTGCACACCGAGCTCCTTGCAGGTCGGGTCGTCATACATGAGCGGCGTCGTGAACGGGTGCACAGCCTTCTTGCCGTCGTTCGAGAGCGCGCGGTACATGGCGACGTTGTCCATCATGTTCGCGTCGCAGGGATTGTTCGTCGTGAGCCAGCAGTTGCCGATATCGGGGTATTCGCCCTCGACGGCGACGCCGGTCTCCACGAGCGGCAGCGTGCACATGTCGCCCGGGATGCCGCAGCTGACGGCCTGATCGACGTAGTACGAGCCGAGGTTTTTGTTCAAAATCGGCACCATAAACGCCGCATGCTGCTGGATGTTGATGCCGTAGTAGCCGGGGAAGCCGTAGATGATGTGCTTCGGCAGCGTGTAGTCAAAGGCGATCGTGCGCTCGGTCCACTTGTTCTCGCCGAAGCGGCGGTCGGCGCGGATCTCACGCCAGAGCGTCGTGATGGAGTCGGACACCATGCAGTCGATGGCCGTCAGGTCGGCGCGCAGAACCATGCCGCGGTCGCCCTCGATCCATTTGTCGACCATCATCGGCGTGGCCAGATACGCGCTCAGCCAGCGATACTTCCAGAATGCGCGGATCATGCGCACCGGGTCGCGGCCGATGAGCCCGGCCATCTTGCCCCAGGTCTGCAGCCAGCGGGCGAAGGCATAGGCCGTGTCCTTCACGCCGCGCCACTCGCGGTGGAAGTAGAAGTTCGTGCCCTCGATGTACAGGTCGCCGAGATAATGACACGCGTTGTCACCCCGCAGGAAGTGGCCGAGCGTGCCGTATTCTTCTTTGAGCGTGCGTTTGCGTTTCCACATAGTTGAGCCCCTCCCTTACTGCTGCGCCTGGATCTTTTTGATCTCCAGCGACTCGATGAACGCCTGGAACCGGGTGCGCAGCTGGCCGGAGGCGGCGCTCGTGTAATCCTTCTCAATCTGGCACACGGGGATGCTGCGCGGCAGCTCATAGCCCTCGTAGAACCACATGCCGTCCTGCGCGCGCTCGTAGCCCCAGTATTCGCAGAACTTCATGTTCTCGACGATGATGCCGTCGGCGCGGTATTTCTCCGCGAGATCGAAGATGTATTTCTTGCGCGCGATGATGTTCTCGGGGCCCATGGCGCGCGGGCACTGGTTGTTCCACATATAGTAGTCGGCGATGGACTGCAAAACGTCCTTGCCCTCCTCGAGCGGGATCTCCTCGCGGCCGGGCATCGAGCCGAAGCAGTAACGGTCGGCCACAACCATGCCGCCGGCCATCTCGAGCATTTTTGTGAACTCGGGGTCGTCGATCTCGCTGCCGACGATGAGGATGCGCGCACGGTACCACGGCTTCGGGTCGGGACGGCGCTCGCGCAGCTCCTGCAGCGTCTCGCGCAGGTACGGCAGGATAAGGTCCTTCGGGCACGTGAGCGTGCACATCTGGATGACGTGAAATTCATACCCCGTGATGACCGGGTTGTCCGCCATGCGCATTTCGTTCATCTCCGTGATGATGCGGCACACCTCGTTGAACTGCTCGACGGCTCGGCGCAGCTTTTTCTCCGAAAAGTCCACGCCGTAGACCTTTTCGAGCGGCTGGATGATCTTCTGCTCGATCTGGCGGCGGTAGTAGCCCGCGTGCCACTCGGTCTTGCGCAGCGGCATGTCGAGATACGTGCAGAAAAACTTGTCGTTCGGGATCAGCTCGCAGTATTCAAAATACTGCTCCATGCGGTTCATCGTCGTGCAGCACTCCTGCCCGATGAGCGCAGCGAGGAAGTTGTAGCCGCCCTCAAACGCGCGCTCGAGGATGCTCTTGGAGTACGGGCACGAGCGGTTGGTCATGTAGTAGGTGGCCATGTCGGGGTTCGTGCAGTTCGGCGCGCGCAGACGCACGCCAAAGCAGTTGTCCGTGTCCAGCAAAACCTCCGGTATGTACGAACAGTTCCAAGCCAGCGCCAGCCGCCCATCCTTGCAGGCGTCCTGAACCAGGTCGTTGTTTGCCTGCTGCAGCAGGTTCTCAAAATAGATCAGATGCTTCAGGTCTCTCATTCGCGCATTCCCTCCTTCGATGCACAGATTCCGCGCGGTCGATGAAAATTCGACATTTTGCACAAGTGCGGAACGTTAACGCGCATTTATTATATAACTTTGTCCGAATCATGTCAATATGTGTAACAAATGATTATTAACGGACATTTTGCTTTTTTCTGCCCGAAAAGCGGCAAAGCGACAGGAAGTGCTTTCCAAAAGATAAACAAAATGATAAAGGAAACCTGTATATGCAAAAAATTGCCAGAAAAAAGGGCGTCTCACTAAGCGATTTTATACCACAGGAAAATATCGGCATAGTTTGGAGAAATCCGGCTATGCCGGTTTTTTTATGTGCAAAATCTCTTGACATTCGCGGGCAAAGTATTATGATATTCTATGAAATATAGAAAACTAATTAGTTTGGAGTTCCACTATGGTCAAAGACGAACACGCCTCAAGATATATCGGAATTCTTGCAAACCGTTTGCGTAGAGAAATCGACGCGTTATCTTTCCGGGGACAGTACAGTGGGACCGAAGGGAAGGCGCTGCACTTTATTCTCGCTCATGAGGACAGCGAATTATTCCAAAAGGATCTGGAGGATGAATTCGGTTTGCGCCCACCGTCCGCCAGTGCCCTTGTGAAAAAGCTGGAGCAGGACGAACTGATTCTCCGTGTTCCGGTATCCTATGATGGGCGTCTGAAGCAAATTGTTCCCACCGAAAAGGCGCGGCAGAACCGCGAAAAGGTTTTGCACGATGTGCAGGATCTGGAGGATCGGCTGCTGCGGGATATTCCGGAACAAGATCAGGCACGATGGATGGAAATCACAAAGAAGATGATTGAAAACCTTTAGCTGTATGCGGAAGGTTTTTAATTCGGCTATAATGTTAGATTTCTAATTAGTTGTAATAATCGGAGGGGAATATGGAAACGCTTGAACAAAAATATGAACATGAAAAAATCGGGAAACTGCTATTGATGTTTTCCGTTCCCAGTGTAATTTCGCTCGTTTTGAATGCTCTCTATAACATGGTGGATCAGATATTCATCGGAAACGGTGTCGGCTATCTCGGAAACGGCGCGACAAATGTTATCTTTCCGCTGACGCAGTTAGCCATCGCCATCGGCTTGCTGATTGGTGACGGCACAGCCAGTTATATGAACCTGAAGCTCGGTGAGGGCAAG
>CAVFZY010000018.1:0-24122 GCA_963627135.1 Bacteroidaceae bacterium
CGCATTGGAAAAAACAGCTTCTAGATGGCAGAAAGCAAAAAAATAGTAAATAGAACAGCAAAGAATAGTGGGGAAAGCCCGGTTCTGCACAAAGCAGAACCGGGCTTTTATGATGTCCGGTTGGGAAAGGCATAGAAAAGAAACACACCTGATATCACGATAGCGCAATATCGGGTGCGTTTTAATGCTTCCCAAAAACCGTAAACTTGTCTGACATTTTAAGTGGAGCTTTTGTTGCTACAAAGTTGTTATACAGGCGGACATGGTGTAGAAGCAGGCTGGAACTACGGTCAAAACGGTCGTGAATGATAGAATAATTCTAAAATTTGTATGATTTACGATTTTTGCGTCTGAGATTCAGGATGAGTTCGGATGAGTAAAACGCACAAAACTCTGGCCTAATTAGCTTGAAAAGTTTAAAAAATAGCCTGAAATCGATAAAAAATCGTCAATTCCATCGACATAAAAATAACGAATAGTAAATATTGCTCAAAAATCTGTATGATTTTTAGAGCAAAAGCCAATTTTTTTGAAACTGCAAGAAAATGCTTGCGTATTTGACAAAAGCGTGATACGTTTAATTCAAATCTGTTGGACAGATTTAACGTTTGAGAATGAAAATAGGAGGGAAACTAATGGGCGAAAACAAAAAATCTGGGGCCAGAGCCTCCAGAACGGCATGGCTCACTGCCTATTGCGTAGGCAACGTCGGCTATGAAATGATGTATGAGTTCTTTAAGAACTTTCAGAACTTCTTTCTGACTGAACTGTGCCACTTTAGCACTACCCTTACTGCAACACTGATTACCATTGTCAATATCTGCAAGGCAATCTTTACCCCGATTTCCGGCATGATTATCGACAGCGATCCGTTCAAGGCCAGAGACAAGCACACTCCGTGGATTCTCGGAATGCCCGTCCTGCTCGGCGGCCTGTATATCCTTATGGCACTGCTCGCGTGGAAGGGCGGCAGCCCCACGCTGATCATCGTGTTGTTTGCCATCTTCTACTTCCTGCCCGTTCTGCTCCAGAACGGCTATCGCAGCGCGATTCCATCTCTATCCATGAACTCCAATGAGACTGGCTTTCTCGCGGCCGGCATTAACACTGCCTCGAACATTGGCCGCTTGCTGACCGGCATTATCGTTCCTGTCATCATGGTCAAGATGTCCGCCGATGGCAAGACGGAAGATGCGCAGGGCTTCTTCTGGGCAGTCGTCATCAGTGTCATCATCACCATTGCTGTCTACTGGATCTCGGCGCTCGGCGTGAAGAAGTCCATTCGCCCCGACCGTGTCCGCGGCGCCGACGTGGCGAAGGCTGCAGGGGAGAAAGTCAAGAAGAACACCGTCGGCCTTGGCAAGATGATCAAACAGATTTTCACGGATAAGAACATTCTCATTCCGTTTGTTATTGGTCTTGGCGTATTCTTCCGTACATTTATCGTTTCTCCTACTGCACCGTACTACTTTAAGTATATCACCGGCAACATGATGCAGTATGCGACTTTCTCGACCGCGACCAATATTGCCGGCATCGCGTCCGTCATCATTGCCCCCATTATCCTTGCAACGATCGGCCGCAATAATGTCAAGGGGACGATCCTGACCTTCCTGGGCATCCAGATCCTGTGCCACCTGAGCCTTCAGCTCGTCGGTGATAACACCATCCTTTTCATCGTTGCAATGACCATCGGCCAGTTCTTCTATCAGGGCACTTCCGTGCTGCTGTTTACTGCATTTGTGAATGCTGTTGACGTTACTGAGCTCAAGAACAGAAAGGCCGGCAACAAGGATGTTGCTTCCGGTACTGCGATGAGTCTGCACTTCACTGCGGTTATGTTCGCACAGGTCCTCGGCGGTTATCTGCGCAACTTCGCACTCAAGCAGGCTGGTTATGTTGGTGCCGAGACCGTCGCATCCGCGGCGCTCACCAAGGGCCTTGTCAATCTCTACACCTGGTGGCCTGTCGCTTTCCTTGCCATCTCGGTCATTGCTACCTGCTTCTATAACCTTACGCCTGCCTATATGAAAAAGGTTCACGCGGAGCTTGATCCGATGCGTGCGGCAGAAACAAAGTAATTTTTTCCGGTAACTGTCAGACAAAAAAGGATATCGCGCATACATGCAGATATTTCTGATGTGTATGCCGGTATCTGTAAAACACGAAGCAACTGGACATTCGCGGATACGAAAGCGAAAGGAGTAAATATGAAAATTGCAATTTTGGGCGTCGGCCGCATGGGCAGTCTCATCGGCGGTTATGCAGCGCTCGGCGGAGCAGAGTGTTATCTCATCGACCCCTGGCAGGAGCATGTCGATACGATCAACCGCGACGGCCTTACGATATATAACAATGAAGACGCACCTTTTACCGTGAAGTGCAAGGCCTATACATCGGCGGACCAGGTGGGTGAAAAGGTCGATCTCATTGTCGTCCTCGTCATGGGCATGTATACTCGCGATGCGCTCAACGCCGCAATGTGCCTGGCTGATGATCATACATATGTTATTTCTCTCCAGAATGGCCTCGGCCATGTGGAGGTGCTCGAGGAGTTTTTCCCGAAGGAAAAGATCCTTTACGGTATTGTGCCTTATGGTGGAACAGTCCTCGGCCCCGGTAAGGTCAAGACGCTCACCAGCGAGACCGCTGAGTCACACTTTGGCTCGGATGCGTTCGAGGAGCCGAATGATTTTATGAAGGAATTTGCCGACATTATGTGCGCGCACGGCCTGCACTTCTACGCCGACAAGAAATCTCGTGTTGACAGCGAGATTTGGTTCAAGCTTGCGAAGAACTGCTCCGGCAACCCTGTGTGTGCCGTCTGCCGTCTGCCTCTCGGTCCGTACACGAACACTGAAGCTGCTCACGGCGTTGAGATCACGCTGTTTATGGAGGTTTGCGCCGTCGCAAAGGCAATGGGGATTACTGTTGACAAGCTCCAGACTGGCAACAAGATTTCTACGGAGAGCAAGATGTACAACCATTTGCCCTCCACGGCGCAGGATGTCAAGCTCCGCCATAAGACCGAGATCGATTTTCTGAATGGCGCAGTCGCGAGACTTGGTGACAAGTACGGCGTTCCTACTCCGTATAACCATATGGTCACTGCGCTTGTGAAGATTGTAGAAGAAAACTACGACAGTCAGTTTTAATTGAAACAGGAGGAAGCACATGAAAAGAATGATTACGATCAATGCAGCGGCCTGCAAGGGCTGCGGCTACTGTGTGGATGCCTGCCCCAAGAAGGCGCTGCATCTGAGCGGCGAATTCAACGCGGCGGGATATAACTATGCAGTCGTAGATGAGGCAGCCTGCATCGGCTGCGGAAGCTGCTACACGGTATGCCCGGACTATGTTTACACCGTGGTTGAGGAATGAGGAGGAAAATCAATGGCAAAGGAACTTATGAAAGGTAATGTTGCAGTGGCGGAAGCCGCCCTGCGCGGAGGCTGTGATTTTTTCGCAGGCTATCCGATCACTCCGTCCACAGAGACGCTTGAGTATCTCTCGAGCCGTATCCCCGCACTTGGCATGGAGCGCCGCTTTGTGCAGGCCGAAAACGAGATGGCCGCAATGAACATGATCATGGGCGCTGCATCCGCTGGCGCGCGCGCAATGACCGCGAGCTCCGGCCCGGGCATCAGCCTGAAGGCTGAAGGTATGTCCTACGCGGCGAGATACTCCATCCCGTATGTCGTTCTGAATGTCCAGCGTTGGGGCACCGGCCTCGGTTCTCTTGAATCCGGTCAGGCCGACTACAATCGCGATTGCAAGGGCGGCGGTCACGGCGATTATCACAACATTGTCTACGCTCCCTATAATATTCAGGAAATGGTCGATGACATTTATAACGCCTGGGAAGTTGCCGAGAAGTATCGCATCGGTGTGACCATCTTCTCTGAAGCTGTGCTTGGCCAGATGATGGAGGGCGTTGTGATGCCGCCTTTCAAGAAAAGAGAAGGTGAGTTGGATTGGGGCCTTGACGGCACCGGCACGAAGGGCATGAAGTATCCGCAGGGCGCAGGCAAGGCTGTTCTTGACTACGAGCGCAGCAAGTATGCCGCTGTGACCGAAGAAATGCAGAGCTGGGAGTGCTACGAGACCGATGACGCAGAGAATGTTCTGGTTGCGTTTGGTCTGCCTGCGAGAGTGTGCATGGACGTTGTCAAGAAGCTGCGCGGTGAGGGCGAAAAGGTCGGTCTGCTGCGTCCTCGCGTTCTGTGGCCGTTCCCGTGGAAGGGCTTCGAGGAGTTGCATGCGGCCAATCCCAATGTGAAGCGTTTCATCTCCGTGGAGACGAACGATCTTGGACAGATGGTTGATGATGTTGCGCTGGCGGCAAAGAAAGCCGGCTATAATGTTCCGACTTATTGCTATGCGCATAGCTGCGGCGTGCCTGGCGTGAAGAAAGTCACGGCGGCGTACAAGGCCATCGTTAACGGCGACGTAAAGGAGAGATACTGATGACGGTAGTTAAGAAACAGCCTGAGAAGCTGAAGAATCATGCACTTTGCCCCGGTTGTGGGCATGGTGTTGTGCTGCGTCTAATTGAGGAAGTAATCGAAGAGCTTGGTCAGGAAAACAATCAGATCGGCATTATGGGCGTTGGCTGCAGCTGCACCGGCTCTCCAGCGCTGGCGATTGACCGTTTCCAGGCAGCACACGGACGCGCTGCGGCAACTGCTGAGGGCGTCAAGAGAGTGCGTCCCGATGTGTTGGTATTCACCTATCAGGGCGACGGCGACGGATATACCATCGGTATTGCTGAGAGCTTGAATGCGGCATATAGAAACGAGAATATCACCCAGATCGTTGTTAACAACACCAACTTTGGCATGACCGGCGGTCAGATGAGCTGGACCACGCTTTCCGGCCAGCGGACTGAGACCAGCACCAAGGGCAGAAACTGCGATCTCACCGGCAACCCGTTCCATTTCCCCGAGATGGTCGCTGAATCCAAGGGGTTCCATGCCGCTTATGCAGCACGTGGTGCTGTGTACGATGTTAAGACCATCAATCAGACCAAGCGCATGATCCGCAATGCCTTTGAGGCACAGCTCAACAACGAGGGCTACTCTGTTGTCGAGGTTCTGTCGGCCTGCCCGACGAACTGGCATATGACTCCCATGCAGTGCAAAGAACGCCTGATGGGCGCTGTTGAAGAGGAGTACCCCATCGGTGAGTTCAAGACGAGAGGATAAGGGGGAACTAACATGAAAGAAATCATTTTTGCAGGTTTCGGCGGTCAGGGCGTCCTGACCGGCGGTCTGATTATTGCTTACATGGCGGCCGGCAAGGAGCTGGAAACCGTGTGGATGCCGTCCTATGGGCCGACTATGCGCGGCGGCAAGGCGAACTGCACTGTAAAATACGGTGAGGAGCCGGGCGAGCGCATTGGCAGTCCTGTCATGGAGGAGGCGGACATCCTGATTGCCATGAACGAGCCGTCTCTGGACTATCTTGAGTTCTGCAAGCCTGACGCAAAGGTGTTTGTAAACTCGAACGCTGTTCCCGCGAATCATGTTTATCCTGAGGGCGTGGACGTTACGGCAATCGATGTCGTGGAGCTTGCGGCCGAGGCGAACAACGTCAAGGGCCAGAACCTGGTCATGATGGGCGCTGTGATCAAAAAACTCGGCCTGTTCGATCTTGAGTATACCGAGCAGCGTATGTGCAAGTTCTTTGAGGACAAGGGCAAGGGTAAGTTTAACGCAGGCAACCTCGCGGCGCTTAGAAAGGGCTTCGACGCGGTCTGACATATCGCATTTTCTCTCTTTTCACTCTGTTTGCTCCATATGGCCGTCCGGAAGCAAAACGCCGGGCGGTTGTATGGAGCGCGAGACCGTACTATAATACGACTAATTTACTCTTATTTATATCCGACCCTTTGAGAATAGTTCCGGGAGCCAGTATATTCTCTTCGCGCATGTTTATGATCTGAAAATCACATCTCGAAGCAAGGAGAGTGTCTTTCAATGCAAATCGTATTTTTATTGATTGTTGCGGTTCTTGTGGTTTTTTCGTTTGCTTTGTCCAAGCAAATAAAAAGCGACAGAGACTTCCTTGTCCCCAAAGACGGCCTGCCATTTATTGTAGTCGCATTTACCATGGCCGCAACGCAATTTGGGAGCAGCATGCTTATTGGCGGTGTGCAGCAGGCGCAGCAGCAAAGCGTGGGCCAGGGTTTTTACCCTGCTGTGTATACGTTGCTTGCGGCCTCGCTTTCGTGCTTCCTGAACATATTTGTGTCCCCGCGCTACCGGAAGTTTGGTGATTCCGTAACGCCGCCTGATTTTATCCAGATCCGATACGGAAAAAGCAAATTTATGCGTGGCTATCATGCGGTTGTTTACCTTTGCTCGATTACCTGCGTACTTGTTTCGCAGTTTGTCGGTTTTGCGAGTATGGGCACGGCGGTCGGTTTCTCAACGACCTTCTCCGTGATCCTTTGCGCCGTGGTCGTGTGCCTGCTTGCGATGGGGTCGGGCATGATTGGCGTTGCGGTGACGGACATGATCCAGTACGCGGCGATTATGCTCTTGCTGTTTATGAGCTGCTATTTTTCGCTCAAAAAGCTTGGCACCGTCGGTGTCAGCTTTGCAGACGTCGCCTCGGAAGCCTTTTTCCCGACTTCGGGACTCAAATTCAAGTTCTTCTACACGTTCTGGCCAATGATCATAGGCAATTTGTTTACATATGAGTACTTCATGCGCTTCATGTCCTGCCGCAGTGAGCGTGAGGCGAAACGTGCATCGTTTACTGCTGGCGTTGTCCTCATGCTGACGGCACTTCCTGTCGCGCTTCTTGGCGCAGTTGCCAACCGCTGCTATCAGGATGCGGACTCTGTTGCGGTGTTCGGACTCATCGTTACGAACGATATGCCCAGATGGTTTGGATTCCTGCTGATCGCGGTAGTTCTGATGGCTGTCCTGACGTCGGCTGACTCGTTGCTTGGCTCGATTTCAGGCATCGCTTCGCGGGACATTTATGGTGCGCTGATCTGCCGTGGTAGAGAACCAAAGCATACGAAACTTGTTGCGCGCTTTTCCATGGTCGTGGTAGCCGCAGCTGCCGCCTTGTGCGCGCTCAACTTCCGGCAGATTCTGCAGATCTCTTTCTTCTTTTCACCGCTTACTTCTGGAACTATGTTTGCACCCATGATTGTCGGCCTGTTCTGGAAGGGAGCAAATAAAAAGGGAGCGATTGCTGCGATGATATGTGCGGCTACAGCCGGCGTGCTGCACCTGACCGGGGCCATTACGCTGTTTGACCGTGTTGCCGGTCCCGCACTCATTGGTACGGTCGCTATCGTTGCTTTTAGTCTGCTTTTTCGGGGCAAAGACCAGATCAATGCGGCGTGATCGTGAGGAGGAAATATGGATTTTCTGAATAAGATAGCCCCATATCTGCTGGTAGCCATCGTGTTTATCTTTATTTACTATATGTATGTCCGCCCGCAGAAGGCGATTGGGCGCAAAACGCAAGAGCGCATTGCAGCGCTTGAGCCCGGCGATGAGGTTGTGACAATCAGCGGCGTATTCGCCCGGGTTGAGGAAACGGCAGACGACTACCTGATTCTCAAGGTGATACCCGGCGAGACCCTGATAAAGGTCAAACCACAGGCCATTGCGGTTTTTCCCGATGACATCAAGAACCCAAAAACAGAATGAAAATTGTATAATCGAAAGGAAATATCGGCGTGAAAACCAAGGTAATGCTTTCTAACCATCATGTACACTTGAATCAGGAAGCCTGCGACACCCTGTTCGGCGAAGCGGGCCTGACCTTTAGTCGCTATCTTGCCGGGAATGGTGGTCCCTGGGCCTCCAATGAATTTGTGGATGTGCGCGGCCCGAAGGGGGAACTGACCAGATTCCGCGTGCTCGGACCGCTGCGTCCCTATATTCAGTGTGAGCTTTTGAAGACTGACTGCTATAAGCTCGGCATCACCGCGCCCGTGCGAAATTCCGGCATGCTTGACGGTGCCGCAGAGCTGACGCTCGTTGGTCCGTGTGGAGAGGTCACTGCGCCCTGCGGTATCCTTGCGTGGAGACACATTCACGCCGACAAAGATGCGCTCGCAGAGATGGGCAAGCGGTATGGCGATTTCGTTGCTGTGACCACTGAGGGCGACAGAGCGCTCACGTTCCAAAATGTTGCGATCGTTAAGGGCGGCAAAGGCCTGCTCATGCATGTGGACACGGAAGAAGGGAACGCTGCCGGAATTGTAAACGGCGACGAACTGGAAATCATCCTCTGATGATCGGATAGCTGACTCGGCAGGCGGACAGAAATGACCGCCTGCTTTTTCGGGCCATATTTGACAGCTGCGCGTATGAGTGCTATAATTATTTGACAAAAATGCACGGAGATAGGTAAATGGAAAGCAAAAATGGCACGGGCAAAAAGATGTATTTATATGAGACGGTCGCGGATGCGATTGAGACCGATCTTCTAAATGGCACTTTTGACAAAAAGCTCCCCCCGGAGCAGGCACTATGTGAAAAATACTGCGTTAGTCGCTCAATCCTTCGTGAGGCCATGAAGATCTTAAACGAGCGCAAGCTCATAAACACGGTCGTTGGCAGCGGCGCATTTATCACCCGACCGGACGTGGAGGATATGAGCGCGGTATTCCTGCGCTTTATGAATATGTATGACGTGGATGTGCTGGACGCATATGACTGCCGCATTGCGCTGGAGACCTCGGCAGCGGCGATGGCGGCGCTGAATATTGTGGAGAGCCAGCTTGCAGAGCTTGAGCGACTGTATGTCCGCACGAATAATCCGGATCTGAGTTCTGCCGATCGCCGTGAGGCTGACTATCAGTTCCATATGAATATCATCAACGCTTCCGGTAGCACGATGATGATGTTTATTGCCGGTGCAATGGGATTTATTTTCCGGGACATTATTGTGACTTCGCGCGCTATCGGCAAAGAGAGCGGAAAAGGCTCCATTGGGCACGAGGGAATACTTAACGCCATAAAAGAGCATGATTCATATATGGCTGAGCACATGATGTACGTGCATCTGAAAAGCGGGCGCGCGGTTATGGAAGAGCGCATCCGTTCGCTTCATCTTGTGGATGAAAACGACGCGCTGCGGCCGGTGACATACAGGATGATCCGTGGTGTCATCGATGTGGATGAACCGGCAGTGAATAACGGCGACGCTTGAATAACTACAGGCCTTTGCGCGGAGGGATCAAATGCGGCTTTATTATGAACCACCAAAAAAAGATTGTCTATATGAACGCATAGCAAACCTGATAGAGGACGATATTGTTTCGGGTGCGTTCCCCAATCAGAAGCTTCCGTCCGAGCAGGCCATGGCGGAACGTTATGCGGCAAGCCGCACGGTAATACGTGAAGCGCTGAAGATCCTGGGAGAACGGCATCTTGTCACAACGCTTGTCGGCAGCGGCGCATATATCACGAAACCGAGCGCGTATGATCTGTCTGTGGTTGTCAACCGCCTGATCAATGCGTATGGCATCAACTATCTGGATGCATTCGATGTGCGCATTGTGCTGGAAACGGCGGCTGCCGGAAAGGCGGCGCAGAATGCCACGGAGGAGGAGCTTGATGAGTTGGAACGCGCCCTGGAAGGCTTGTGCGACCCGGCACTTCCGATTGAGGAGCGCGTGCAAAGAGATTTCGGATTCCATATGCTGATTGCAAAATTGTCGCACAATGATATGCTTGCGATACTTACAGAAGCGGTGAGTAATATTTTGTCGGATATTATCATCGTGGGCATCGTTTCAAGCTGCAACGATGAAGACAGGATCCGAGACATCAATCATTATAGGATCGTGGAAGCCTTACGCAGCCGTGACCCGATGATGGCGCAGAATGCCATGGGCTATCACCTGTATTTGGCAAAGCTGATATATAATGAATATATAGAACGTGCCGCGGCCCGGCAGAGCGAGCAGGCAACGGAGTGAGCCATTTGGCCACGGACTTGAGCAGGTGTGTGAAAGCATACCTGCTCAAGTTCTTTTTTAAAAAGTATTTTGCAACTGTGCGGAAAGCCTGTGGCCGTGCGCTGCCCTCGCCAAGCGCACTGTTTCTGTATGATGAATTTGAAAAGCGGCGCATTGGCTGGCTCTCACCACTTTTTTCGCGGAAATTTGTATTATAAAATCAAAATATAAATAATATCGATTTGCGCGCGAGAATTCATGCCTTTTTATACATCAAACGCCGACGTGTCGTCTGAAAAACCGTGCATTTTGATTACAAATTATGAATATATGGATTTTTTACAGAAAAAAGCCCGCTTTTTTAGAAAAAATGCAGCTTTCGCACTTTGCCAGAAAAGCTGGATGGATTTTTGGCACAACAGACAAAAACGTCGTAACATAGGAAAAAATCGGGATTATCTCTTGAAATAATATGATAACTCTGATACAATCTGTATTATATATTTTGGGATATTGGCAAAATAGATACATCATTCTTACGCGCATGGGAAGAGCAATCGCGTGCGATTTTTCGCCGTTGACAGCTCGGAACGGAGGTGAGATATTGGCAAAAATTCAGATCCAGCATTTTGTACAGAGGTCGGAGCCGGTGACCGTAAACTGTTACCTGCTTTCGGATCCGATGAGCCAAGAGGCGCTTGTCATTGACCCGGGCGGCGACGCTGGCAGAATTGTTGAAGCGCTGAACTCTGCTGGGTGGAGGCTGAAGTATATCGTTTTGACGCACGGACATTTCGATCATACGATGTGCACTGCAGAACTTGCTTGCAGGACGGGGGCGCAGGTGTGCATGAGTGAAAAAGATCTGCGCTTTGTTTATGATTCAAATCTGAACGCGGCAAATTTTGCGGGAGCTGCGCCTGTTGCGTATTTTCCGGTGGATATTTTTCTGCGCGATGGAGATAAACTGCCGCTGGGTCAAGAAGCACTTGCTGTACTTGAGACGCCGGGACACACACCGGGGGAACTGTCGCTTTATGTTCCGGGTCACCTGTTTTGCGGTGATACCATTCTCCGCGGCACAACCGGACGAATGGATCTGCCCGGGGCCGATCCGCAGCTCGCGGCACAGGCCATTGCCGAGAAAATATTTGTTTTGCCGGATGACACGATCCTGCATTGCGGACATGGAATGTGTTCTTCGATTGCATATGAAAGGGCAAATAATAACATTATAATAAAGAAGGGAATATGAAAATGAACAAAAACGAAAAAGTATACAAGATCCTTTGTATCAACCCCGGCTCTACGACGACGAAACTGGCGCTTTTTGAAAATGAGCGGAAGCTCGATGAGACCAACCTTGAGCATCCTGCTTCGGAAATCAGCAAGTACCCGGATATCATCAGCCAGCTTCCGATGCGGAAAGCGGCAATCTATGATTATCTTGACAAGCACCAGCTGAAGCCTTCCGATATTGACATCATCGCCGCGCGCGGATGTCCGGCTGGCAGGAAATATCACGGCGGCGCATACGAGATTGATCAGGACATGGTTGATGAGTGCCTCAGACCGATGAATGCCGTGCATCCGATGTGCCTTGCTCCGGTGATTGCTTATGAATGGGTCAAGGACTTTGGTATTCCGGCTTATAATTATGATGTCGTCATGGTGGACGAAATGAAGCCTGTTGCAAAAATTACCGGCTTGCCGAGCATTAAGCGTGTTGCAGCATGTCATACGTTGAATACCAAAGCGGTGGCGCGCGAGGTTGCGGCCGGTATGGGCAAAAAGTACGAGGATGTCAATTTTATTATGTGCCATCTCGGCGGCGGCTGCAGCGTCAGCATGCATGAACATGGCCTGATCACGGACATGGTGTCAAACGGTGAGGGAACGTTCTCGCCTTCGCGCGCGGGCAAGTTTGCCAACAATGCGGTCATAAAGCTCTGCTTCTCTGGGAAGTACACCGAGAAGACGCTCAAAGATGAGTTTGCCAATCACTGCGGTTTTGTGGCGCACCTGAATACGAACGATTGCCGTGAGGTGGAAGCCATGATTGCAGCGGGGGACGAGAAAGCTGTGCTTGTCTTTGACGCCTTCGCCTATCAGATTGCCAAAGACGTTGGTACGATGGCCGTTACAGTTGGCGGCAAAGTGGATGCAATCGTGCTGACAGGCGGCATTGCATATTCGAAACTTCTGACGAAAAAGGTAGAAGAGCTTGTCTCTTTCATCGCACCTGTCATTGTACGGCCGGGCGCGATCGAAATGGAGGCGTTGGCGGCTGGCGTGCTGCGCGTCGTGCGTGGCGAAGAAGGCGCACATCATTTTGCTGAAAAGTATTGAGCAAAATGGAAAAGGACACGGTGTGGAAAATCCACGCCGTGTCCTTTCTGTCTTTAACAACCTTATTTCCCGACGCAAAAGCGCGCGAAGATTCGGTTCGTGATGTCTTCGCGGATGGAGGCGCCGGTCAGCTCACCGATGGCGGCCATGGCCTCCTCGGCCTCCGTAAGCACGGCGTCAGGCGTCACGCCCAGCAGCATCGCCTCGCGCGCGGCGCGCAGCGACTCCAGCGCGCGGCCGATGGCTTCGGCGTGGCGGGCGTTCGTAAGGATCTCGCCGGCCGGCGCGTCCGGGGCGGGGAAGTGCTCCGCCACTGCCTGCTCGAGCACCTCCAGCCCCGTGCGCTCTTTTGCCGAGAGCACGCACACGGCATCGAACGATGCTTCCAGCGCATCCGGCTGCACGGCGGCGGGCAGGTCGGCTTTGTTGAGCACCGCGATGCGCACGGCGGCTCTCTGCGCGGCCGTGATGACCTGCCGGTCATCGTCGTCGAGCGGGCGCGCCGCGTCGAACACCGCGATGGCGAGCGCGGCATCCGCCGCCGCGTCCAGCGCCCGGTGCACGCCGATGGCCTCCACGGGGTCGGCCGTGTCGCGCAGCCCGGCAGTGTCGGTCAGGCGCAGGAGCACGCCGCCGAGCGTGACGCGCGCGTCGATTGTGTCGCGGGTCGTGCCGGGCACGTCCGTCACAATGGCACGCTCATAGCCGAGCAGGGCATTGAGCAGGGAGGACTTGCCCGCATTCGGGCGGCCGAGGATCACGGCCGGAACGCCGCCATGGAGCACGTTTGCCCGGGAAAACGTGTCCAGCAGGCGCTGGAGCTGATCGATGCAGTCGGTCAGCGTGGCCTCGTAGGCGCTGAGCTGAAAGTCCGGAATGTCCTCATCCGGGTAGTCGATCACGGCGTGATAGTGGCTGGAGATGTCCTGCAGTGCATCGTATACATTTTTCGCGCGCCGCAGCACCGCGCCGCCGAGCTGCCCGGCGGCGTTTTTCGCGTCCAGCGCGGTCTCGGCGTGGATGAGATCGATGACGGCTTCTGCCTGTGTGAGATCCATGCGGCCGTTGAGGAAGGCACGTTTCGTAAACTCGCCCGCCAGCGCCTGCCGCGCTCCGGCGGCGAACAGCGCCTGCAGCCCGGCCCGTAGCACGGCCGGTGAGCCGTGGCACTGCAGTTCGGCCGTGTCCTCGCCGGTGTAGCTGTGCGGCCCGCGGCTGACGGTGCACAGGCAGAGGTCGAGCGTCTGGCCATCCGTGTCGCAGAAGGTGCCGTAGACGAGCTTGCGGTCCGGCGCCTCGGACATGGGACGGCCGTTTGCCGGGTGGAACACGCGGTCGATGACGGCGAGCGTCTCGACGCCGGACAGGCGCAGGATGCCGATCGCGGACAGGACGTTGCCGGTCGCGACGGCGGCGATCGTATCAGACATGAGAAAAACTCCTTTGTGCAGATCGGCGGAGCCACTGGCTCCGCCGATCGTGTCTTTTTCAAAAGTTACGCTTCCGCGCGCAGAAATGCTTCCCGCAACTGCGTGAAAACGGTGGCGGCCTGTGCGCGCGTGGCAAGGCCGAGCGGGGTGAAGTACCCCCGGTCGTCGCCGGAGATGATCCCGGTTACGCGCATGAGCTCTACGCCGTCAAGCGCCCAGCCGGAGACTGCGTCCATGTCCTCGAACACGACAGGGTCGGCGATCGTCGGGAGCGTTTTCCCGGTGCTCTGCACATAGCGGGCGATGATGGAGGCCATCTGTTCGCGTGTGATCGGCGTTTCCGGTTCGAAGCGCCCGTTGCCGGTGCCGCTGACGATGTCCTGCTGCGCGGCCCACGCCACATATGGCGCATACCAGCTCCCGGGCACGACGTCGGAGAAGGAGACGGCCGGATAATCCGCCTCGTCGATCTGTGCGAGCTGTCCCAGCACCGTCACGAACATGGCGCGCGTGAGCACGTCATCGGGCGCGAAGCGCCGGTCGCCGATGCCGCTCATGAGTCCGTTGACGGCGGCATATTCCACATAATCGGCGTACCATGCATCCGCAGGCACATCCACGAAGCGGGTGACGGAAGCCCCTGCCGACAAAAGCAGCGAAACGGTCTGTGTGCAGGTGATCATGGCCTGCAGATCCTCGCAGGCAATATAGCGGTGCGCGGTAAGCAGCGTGCCGGAGACAGCCTTCGCGCCGTCGGTCGCGTCGACGAGCGCGCCGGCTGTAATGGTCACGCCGGCGTCTCCGCTTAATACGGTGAAGCAGTCGCCAGTCTTGAGTGCGATGGTGTTGCCGGCATAGAGCGTGCAGAAGCGGCTTCTGGCGGCGGTGCTGTGCAGCGCGGCATCGTGCGTCTGCAGGGCCTTATCCAGCGCGGTTTGTGCCGCTGTGCGCGCCGCAGCCTCGGCGTGGCTGAGCACGGCGGATGACCAGCTGTCCACATAGCTGCGCGACAGCAGCGGATCCTGCCGGCTGCCGGCGTCGGCCGCCAGAGCGGGCACCAGACTGCCGAGCAGCACGAGCGTCAGCAGCAACGAGATCAGTCGCTTGATTTTCAAGGGGCAGACCTCCTTTGCAGCATATCAGGCCTTCTTGGCCTTTGCAGCGCGGGCCTCGGCCTCGTCCTGACTTTCGGCAATGTAATAGCCGAGGGCCAGCAGACTGTCCGAGAAGTGGATGTTTTCGATGATCGGATCGGCGTCCTTGACCTGCAGCTCCGTGTTTGTGAAGTTCCAGATGGCCTTCACGCCGACAGAGCAGATCTCATTGGCGACGTCGTTGGCCATGGCTTTCGGCACGCAGAGAACGGCGACGTCCGGCTGGATATCCGCAAGAATTTCGTCAAGCGTGGAGAAGTCGTGCACCACGATGCCGTGCATTTCCTTGCCGATGAGGTCGGGGTTGATGTCAAATGCGGCCTTGAGCGTGAAGCCGTACTGCTCGAAGCAGAAGTTTTCCACCAGTGCGCGGCCGATGTTGCCGACGCCGACCAGAACGGCCGAGTAGTTGCGGTCCATACCCAGAATCTTGGCGACCTCGCCGCGCAGCGCCACGACGTTGTAGCCGTAACCCTGCTGGCCGAATTCACCAAAGCAGCTGAAATCCTGACGGATCTGCGAGGGGGTCAGACCCATCTGACGGCCCAGCTCGCCGGAAGAGATGCGCTCGATCCCGGCTGCGTTCAGATCGTCAAGCTTCCGGAGATAGCGGGGCATTCTTCTGATGACATTGTTCGATACTTTGATACGTTTCACGAGTCATTATCCTCCTAATGGCAAAAGGCACCATGTTGTTAAGAAATGCATCTGCTTGTTACGAAAATAGCAAGGCACAAACAGACATGATAAATTATAACACACGTTTTTGCGCGTTTCAAGTATATGGTTGCCGAGGATGTTCAAAAATTTGTGGTTTTTCGGCGTCTTTTCACAGCAAATTATTGAGAAATGGTGAGAATAAGCCCGACAGACGTTTGCCTGTCGGGCCAAAAGATCCGATGTGTTCAGTTTTCCGGAAGACCTGTCAGCCGGCAAAACTCTGCGGCGGCGCCGGGCACGCGGTAGTACTGCGCATCCGCGCTGCTGACGAAGATCACGTCCTTGCCGTCACGCCAGATGGTCACGCGCGTGGTTGTGCCGTCGGCGTCCGTCTCCTCGAACACGCACAGCGGCGTCTGTCCGGCGTCGATCGGCTGCGCCGGATGCGTCCGTACCAGGAGTGCAGACAGTTCCTCAATGGTCTTGCGGTCAGAGATGTGCAGGGTTGTGTGATCTGCGCTGTCTTCTGCCGGAACGGAGAAGAGCAGACTGCTGACGCTGTCGTCGAGCACCGGCGCGCTTTCCGGGGTGGGGAGGGCGTCCTGCTCCCGGTTTTCCTCTGCCTCATCCTTGACGAAGGGAGATACGGTCACGGTCGGCGTTCGGCTGCTGTCGAGCGCGGTGCCGGAGCTGCTCGGCGGGTTTCTGTGCGGCGTGAACCAGAGCGTTGCGCCGAGGATGAGTGCGAGGCACGCCGCCATGACCGAGATCGGCAGCAGGGGAGACGTGCGGCCGGAGGCCGGGCGCTTTCGCGCGGCCGGTTTGGCCGGCGGCGCTTTCCGAATGGGCGCGGGCTGCGTATGCCGCGCCGGACGTGCCGGGGCGGCAGCGCGCGGCGCCATCGGCACAGGCTCCTGGCGCAGCTGCTGCATGATGCGTGCGGTCAGGTCGGCGGGCGGCTCGGCGGCCGCGTCGCGCACGGCGGCCTGCAGGGCCAGAAAGTCGTCATAGATGCTTTGGCAGTTGGGGCAGGTCCGCAGATGTGTGCGCAGTGTCTGCGCCCGCTCGGCCGACAGCTCGCCGTCGAGCAGCTGGCTAATCTGCTGCCGGTAATGTTCGCAGTTGCTCATCCGTCTGCACCCCCCTTCGTCTGCTTTGACGCATACTGGTCGGGAAGGTTCCCGTCGACGAGCAGAAAATCGCAAAGCTTTCGCCGCGCGCGGAACAGGCGCGATTTCACCGTGCCGGCCTCGAGATGCAGCACCTTGCCGATCTCGGCATAGGACAGGCCGTTGAGCTCGCGCAGGATGAGGATCTTGCGTGCCTCGTCCGGCAGGCTGTCGAGCCCGCGCGCGACAGCGCGGCGCATTTCGCTGCGGGTCAGCTGCTGCTCGGGATTCGTGCGCTCGTCGGCGGGGAGGTCGAATTGCGGCTGCTCGTCATCGTCCTCGGCCGCGGTGAGCGACACGGTCGGGTGCCGCCGGCGGCTGCGCAGAAAGTCGATGCAGACATTCGTCGTCAGCCGGTAGAGCCAGACGGAGAACTTGCTCTCGCCGCGGAAGGTGCCCAGCGCCCGATAGGCGCGCAGGAACACCTCCTGCGTCATGTCGGCGGCGTCCTCCTCGTTGCCGACGGTGCGTAGGGCGAGGTTATACACTTGTTTCTGGTAGGCGACGACCAGCGCCTCGAAGGCATTGGTGTCCCCGGCGCACACCTGAGCGATGATGCGCCGTTCCTCGTCCCGGTCCATGGTTTCCTTGCCTTTCTGCGGTCAGTCCCGCAAGTCGCGCTGGATGGCACGCGTGATGCGCCGCAGGTCGTCGAGCGTCTCCACGTGTACGACCTCCTGCTTGTATACATTGGCGTGCGGTACACCGCGCAGATACCAGCAAAACTGGCTGCGTGCCTCGAGACACGCCAGCCGTTCGCCCTTAATCTCGGCGGCAAATTCGATCTGATGCAGTGCAACCTCGATCCGCTCACGCAACGGCGGCAGGGGCGGCTCCGGCTCGCCGGCGATGGCGGCATTGCCGCGCGCAAACAGCCACGGGTCGCCGAAGCTGCCGCGGCCGATCATGGCGAGATCGGCACCGGTATAGCGCAGGATGTGCGCTGCGTCCGCGCCGGAAAAAATGTCGCCGTTGGCGATGACGGGGATCGTCACGGCGCGCTTGACGTCGCGGATGATGTCCCAGTCGGCGCGGCCTGCATACATCTGCACGCGCGTGCGCCCGTGCACGGCGATGGCTGCTGCGCCTGCCTGCTGGCACATCTGCGCGAAGGACACGGCGTTGACGTTCCCGCCGTCCCAGCCTTTGCGGAATTTCACGGTCACGGGCACGTCCACGGCCTTGACGACCGCCTCGATGACGCGCCCGGCGAGCTCGGGGTCGCGCATGAGCGCCGAACCGTCGCCGCTGCGGATGACCTTGCCAACCGGGCAGCCCATGTTGATGTCCAGAATGTCCGCACCGGAGTATTCCAGCGCCATGGGTGCGGCCTCGGCCATGACCGCCGGCTCATGGCCGAAGATCTGCGCGGCGGCCGGATGCTCGTCTGGCGGTGACCAGAGCAGCTGCTTTGTTTTTTCATCGTGATAGGCCAGCGCCTTGGCGCTCACCATTTCCGTGCAGGTGAGAGCAGCGCCCTGCGCGCGGCACAGCGCACGAAACGGCGCGTCGGTCACGCCCGCCATGGGCGCGAGCGTGAGCGGGCCGCGGATCTCGACGTTACCGATCTTCACCATGCGATTTCGAGCTCCACGGGGCAGTGGTCGCTGCCGTAAATGTCGGAAAGAATGTTGGCCGTCTCGATCTTTTCCGCCGCGCGGTCCGAGCACAGGAAGTAGTCGATGCGCCAGCCGGCGTTGTTCTCCCGTGCGTGGAAGCGGTAGCTCCACCACGAGTAGGCGTCCGTCGCGTCCGGGTGCAGGGCGCGGAACGTGTCCGTGAAGCCGGCGTGCAGCAGCTCCTGAAACTTCGCGCGCTCCTCGGGGCTGAAGCCGGGGTTGCCGACGTTGCGCTTCGGGTTTTTCAGATCGATTTCGGTCGCTGCAACGTTCATGTCCCCGCAGATGACGACCGGCTTGTGCCGGTCGAGCGAGCAGACGAACTCGCGGAACGCATCGTCCCAGTGTATCCGGTATTCCAGCCGGCGCAGGCCGTCCTGCGCGTTCGGCGTGTAGACGCACACGAGGTAGAATTCCGGGTATTCGGCCGTGATCACGCGGCCCTCGAGATCATGCTGCGGCAGGCCGAGGTTATACTGCACGTCGAGTGGCTCGGCCTTCGTAAAGACGGCGGTGCCGGAGTAGCCCTTTTTCTCGGCGCTGCACCAGTACTGGTGGTAGCCCGGCAGGTCGAGCGCGATCTGCCCGGGCTGGAGCTTTGTCTCCTGCAGGCAGAAAATGTCCGCATCCAGCGCGCGGAACGTGTCCGCAAAGCCCTTGGTCACACAGGCGCGCAGCCCGTTGACGTTCCAGGATACAAGTCGCATTTCGTGTCCTCCGTTTTCACCGCCACGCAGCGGTTGATCGTGATGCCCTGATCGTAAAATTTCGCCTCATAGTCGGTCATGACGCCGACGGGGCCGTTGGCGTGCAGGTCGTGCGTGACCTCGCGCAGTTCCCAGCCTTCCTGATTAAACTGCTCGAGGGAGAAGGCAAACAGCGGGTCGTTGTCGGTCTTGAACCAGATCTCGCCGCCGAGCGGCAGCACGTTTGCATACAGTGCCAGAAAACCGGCATAGGTCAAGCGGCGCTTGTGCTGGCGGGATTTTTTCCACGGGTCGGGGAAGTTGATGTAGATGCGCGAGACCTCGCTGGGGGCGAACATGTCGAGCAGATTGGCTGCGTCCCGGTCGAGAAAGCGCACGTTTTCGAGTCCACGTTCCGTCACGCGCTCCATGCCGACGACCATGGCGTCCGGCACTTTTTCGATCGCGGCGAGGAAGATGTCCGGATTTTGTGCCGCGGTGTCCGCCGTGAAGCGGCCCTTGCCGCAGCCGAGCTCCAGATGCAGCGCCTGATGGCTGGGGAAGTGCTCCAGCCAGTGGCCGCGCAGTGCCTCGGGGTCGGTGATCAATGTGGCTGCGCAGCGCTCCATGCGCGGGACGAGGTTGGGCTTTTTTCGCATTCTCATAAGTGGATACTCCTGTCATAACGGATCCTGATTTTATGCTTAGAGCATACCACACACGCCCCAAAACTGCAACGCAGAAAACCGTTGCGCATTTCTAAAGAATGTGTTAAACTTTATTTTACACGAATTGCGAAATTTCATATCCGGGTGTAGCGCAGTTGGTAGCGCGCCGCATTTGGGAGTGCCGTGGCGGTATCCGGGACAGGGCAAGGCGAAACGCCGCAAAGCCTTGTGACGCCTGCGTTTGCGGGATTTCTTCCGATTGCGGAAAACGGCACAAAAGCGGCTTTGCACAGACAGAAAAATCTTTGATTTTCTCCCCCGCCGTGATATAATGGCAGAAATTGAATATCCGGGTATAGCGAAGTTGGTATCGCGCCTGGTTTGGGACCAGGAGACCGTGCGTTCGAGCCGCACTACTCGGACCAAAATCCCTCTGAAATCAACGATTTCAGAGGGATTTTCTTATTCTTTGTCTATTGAGACGCAGGGGTTGAGGTGAGTCGTGATGGTAATGAAATCGCAAATATTAGTTTTTCCCCAACTTAGTTTTCACGATTTCGAGACTCTTCCGTTTTGACTCATCGGTTGTAAATCCCTTTACAACATCGTGCATTGTTTCTGAACTCCAGTAAATTTTTAGGTTTGTTTTAGCTCGAGTAATTGCTGTATAGAAGATACCATGGGTTATTTTCTCAGCATTATTACTTGGAATTATCACCTTGACAGAGTCATACTCAAGGCCTTGCGCCTTGTGAATTGAAACGGCATATGCAAGCTGAAATGGAACAACAGACTTGAGTCGTAAATTCTCGTCCAGAGACTCACCCTTTTTGCTCTCATCATACTCATATACTGCAAAACGAATCCGTGTTCCATTTTCTATAGACTCAATAAATTCAATGCCATCTCTTTTACACATTAGTTCAGTCAATAGAATCTCAACATCAACGGTGAAGAAGATGGAGTCTGAATGCTTTTCGATATCGACAATGCGACCTTTGAGGTTGTTATACAAAAGATCAAACCTTTTTGAGTCATTGAAAAGAATGGGATCACCAACCTTGTAACTCCATTCAGCCCATGGGACAGCCTCACCCTTGGTATTCGCGGCTTGGAAATAATTGTTCATATTATTTAAGCCAAACTTCCCATCATAGTTTAGGCAGAGAATAACCTCGTCTTCGCATTCTCTTTTAAACACATTAGGGCCAATGTCTTCTGAATATGGTCCGTTGATAACGAGTTTTTCAGTTATCATATCAGCTCTGGTTCGTACCTCGTTCCATAGACTGATGAGTGCTTGATCCTGGGTTCTCCAAGTGCTTAGCAGTTCAACATTAGCTCCCGGAGTTTTAACAATATCCTTTGCATAGAAGAACCAGTTGCCAAACTCAATAGATTCAATCTGATGGATATCGCCAGCCAACACTAAAAAGGTGTCAGAACTCATCTTGCTCAAAAATCTACCCATTGTGCGATTGTCAATCGTACTACACTCATCCACAAAGATAACATCATAGTCGGGGAGATTCACTTGTTTAGTGAAGCTGTCTATGCTGATAAAATCAGAATTTGTTCCTGGGTTATCAATGCGTCTTTTCAAATTTTGAAGTGCTGTATGAGTTTTGGTCAAGAAAAGTTTACGCTGATTTGCCATCAAATTGGAGATATAATTGATTAGCGTGGTTTTTCCCGTTCCTGCCGCTCCATAAATCAGGAGAAGGCGTGAATTGACAAAAACATCTCGGAGCGCTTGCTTTTTCAAATCATCAGCGAAATCCAACGAGCTTTCTTTGAGAAATTTTTGGTTGTATTTCTGTTGGCCTTTGCTTCCACTGCTGGAAAAGTCCAATAACTTCCTCAATATGAACAATGTCGTCCGTTCATAAGATTCGATACACGAAAAGCCACCAGAGAGTTTAATTTGATAACCTTGTTTCCGTTCCCATTGGTCTAACTGATCATTGTATCTCTGAATCTCCGCCACACTGGAATCGGAAGTGATTTCAAAGTAGATTTCACCAGTTTGCTTGGTTGCGTTTTTAATCGACAGATATGGACGAACCACATCAATTTTTTCAGAACCAACAACACTAATAAGGCTTCTGATCTGACCACTCACACTGGTTTTACTTCCCGCCAAATTGGAGATAAACGGGTTTTTCTCAAATGGCTTACAACTGCTTGATAGATTCAGTTCATCGCAAAGCATATATCGCGTGAACTGCGTTGGCATTACATTTTCCAGAGTTTCTTCTCGAAGATTCAATAGCAAATATCTTACAACGTTGTGGCCAAACTTATCCGAAGTCTTGGAATATTGTTCTCTAAGAGCGAGGAGGACATCCCTGTACAACGGTGTACGTATGTCTCGATAGATAGAGTCAATAATTTTCGAGAATTCAACTTCCTGAAAATCAATCAAGTCCAGGAAGTTCAGGCCTGTGTGAGTAAGAAAAGACATCAACTCCTTGTACTCTCCATACTGAGAAGATATCCGAACTGGCATTTTCAGTACTTTCCCCAGCTTATTCAAACACACAGGATCTACGGATACACGCCAATCGGTAATAACTTTAATTCTGGAGCTAATTCCCCATAAATCTATTGCGGATTCTACATACCCAACTTGAACAGAATATCCTGTAGAGATATTCTCTTTAGTATATGTCGTGATTCGATTATACTTTGAAGCGTATGCACCAGCTAACTGAAGTGTGATTTCATAATACCGCTCTCGTCCAATAAAAAATGGAGTCTTTTTCTGTACATAGTATCTTGATGCGCACAAATCACACCTGACGGAGCAGACGGCTTCTACCGCCATGGCTGCCAACTCATAATATTGCCGGTCGATTTGGTCAATATGGAGCGGAAACTTTTCCAGATTGCTCAAAATATCAATCCCATATTTCCCCTTTAATGACTTCCGGATCTGCCATAAAAATTCGTAATACTTCAGCATTAAGCGTTCCGACTGTCCTTCATCTGGAATGCGTTTTCCAATGTATTGCAGGCCTTTAAGAAAAGTACCCAGATACTTGGTTTCAATATTTAAGAGTGAACGCTCCCATGCTAAAGGAAGTGTCGGAGTGTCTATTCCGTCATCTATGGCGTTGAGCAAAAGAGCTGCCGAGCATAAGTCATCTAACCTCCTAAGAATTCTTCTCGATACACCGTCTCGAGTGTCATTGAAAATATCAAGTCTCTCTATGCTTTCCGTAATTTCCGTATCGCATACTGCAATAATCCCTTCGACATCACGGCGAGTATAATTACGACTATCCAGTTGATTTATAAACGAGTGTTGGTCGATAATCATTTCCAGCTTTTCACAAAAGACAGCAACACTCTCATCAGTATTTAGAATCTCCTCGTTGGCGGAGAAAGCGATAGTCATGCTATCTTGATCGAAATTGATTGAGTTAATAAAATCTACGGACATATATTTCCAGAATACCCGTTGAGAACCTCGCTGATTTGGATCAAGTACAACGAACAGTATTCCCGGATCAAACGAAACGTTGTCGCATATATAAGCAGGAAAAGCCAAGCTTTTCAGAGAATATTTGATGATTCCGTCTTTTTCTGTGTATACACTGGTGCCTTTAATCTGAACAAAAAAGTTCTGCTTCGGACGCCTGGACACATCGGGGTTTGAAATGAATTCAAATGTACCATCGTGATTTGGCCAAGTATCATTTGCGGCAAAAGAAGTATTGATTCTTCCGCCGGGATTCAAGAACATTCCCAAAAGCGAAATGGCAGCACGATCCTCAACAGAACGTTCAGAATGCGTTTTAATATGCTTCTTAACCTTGTCCCTTGCTTGTTGAATCATTTATCATTCCTCCGTGGACATCAAACGTCCGTCCAAAACCGCATTTCAAAATTCTTATGTGTCATATTATAACCGTTGACATTCAAGCAGTCAACGCACCCGTAAATTTCGAATATAAGGCAAATTGCAGACATTCTTAAGCTAAGCAATCACACTTAATACTTAACAGTCTCGGATACCGGATATTCGATATCCGAGACTGTTCTATTTATTTTCCTTCGCCCGCTTGCCCTTCTCCTTCTCCGGCGGTCGCCCATCACCTTTGCCCTCGTCCTTCAGTCGCTTCGCTTCCGCGATCTCCGCCTTCATCTCCACGATCAGCATCTTGAGCTTTTCCTCGCACTCCTCGCGGGTGTGGGCATAGACATTGCGGGCGTGCTTTTTGCCGTCGGGCCATTTGGGGGAGTAGCGCCCCTCGAAGAGGTGGTCGTTGATCTCGGTGACGCAGCCGGTGCCGGAACGGCGCTTGCGGCCCACATAGGGCTTGAAATCGGTCATACTCGGCTTTTCCGCCTGGGCCGAGACAGGTCCCTGCTCTGGCTCTAAAGCCTCCTCCTGCGGCGCTGCTTTGCCGATGCCGCGGTCGATGTTGGCGGCGGCTGTGAGCCGCAT
>CAVFZY010000019.1:0-118940 GCA_963627135.1 Bacteroidaceae bacterium
CTGCATGCACATCTCTGACCAGCGTGACGATCCCGGACAGCGTGACGAGCATTGGCGATGGCGCTTTCGCTTCGTGTACATCTTTGACCGGTATATGGGTCGCTGAGGGCAACAGTCATTACTCCAGCGATGCATCCGGTGTTCTGTTCAGCAAAGATAAGACAACTTTGGTGCAGTGCCCGGGCACACTTGCGGCATGTATGATCCCTGACAGCGTGACAAGCATTGTCGGTTACGCTTTCGCTGGTTGCACATCTCTGACAAACGTGACGATCCCGGACAGCGTGACGAGCATTGGTAATTATGCCTTCTATGGCTGCAAATCTCTGACCAGCGTGGCGATCCCGGACAGTGTGACGAGTATTGGAAGTAACACTTTTTGTTCTTGCAGCTCTCTAACGAGCGTGGCAATCCCGAACAGTGTGACGAGCATTGGAAGGAACACTTTTTGTTCTTGCAGCTCTCTAACGAGCGTGGCAATCCCGAACAGTGTGACGAGCATTGGAAGGAACACTTTTTGTTCTTGCAGCTCTCTAACGAGCGTGGCAATCCCGAACAGTGTGACGAGCATTGGAAGGAACACTTTTTGTTCTTGCAGCTCTCTAACGAGCGTGGCAATCCCGAACAGTGTGACGAGCATTGGAAGGAACACTTTTTGTTCTTGCAGCTCTCTAACGAGCGTGGCAATCCCGAACAGTGTGACGAGCATTGGAGAGCGGGCTTTCTCTGCATGCACATCTCTGACCAATGTGTACTATGCCGGGAGCGAGGCGCAATGGAAAGCGATCTCTATTTCTTCCACTGAAAATGATGACCTTTTGAACGCCAACATCCATTACAATTATGTTTCCCATACCCACAGCTACAAGGATGTTGTCACAGCGCCGACCTGCACGGCCAAGGGCTACACGACGCACACCTGCGCCTGCGGCGACAGCTACGTGGACACTTATGTGGACGCTCTGGGTCACGCATGGGACAACGGCAAAGTGACAAAGGAGCCGACCGAGACCGAAACCGGTGTGAAGACCTTCACCTGTACCCGCTGCGGAGAGACAAAGACGGAAGTCATTCCGGCTCTGTCGCACAAGCACAGCTACACGGACGTCATCACGGCCCCGACGTGTACGGCCAAGGGCTACACGACCCACACCTGTGCATGCGGCGACAGCTATGTGGACACTTACACAAATGCGCTCGGCCATGCATGGGACAGCGGCAAGGTAACCAAGCCCGCCACGGTGACGGAGACCGGCATCAAGACCTACACCTGCACCCGCTGCAGCGCGACGAAAACGGAGACCATTCCGGCCACCGGCTGCCCGAGCGCCGGGTTCACGGACGTTCCGGGTGAAGACAACTGGGCACACGCCGGCATTGATTACTGTGTTGCCAACGGGCTGATGTCCGGTATCGGGAACAATCTGTTTGCCCCGTCCATGACCACAACGCGCGCGCAGATCGTGCAGATTTTGTATAACCTTGAGGGCGAGCCGAAGGTCACCAGCAAGACGCCGTTCACCGACCTGACGCAGGACTGGTACAAGGATGCGGTTCTCTGGGCGTACCAGACCGGTGTGGTGGCCGGAACGTCCGGTACGACGTTCGAGCCTGACCGACCGGTGACGCGCGAGCAGATCGCGGTCATCCTCATGGGATATGCCGAAAAAGTTCTCGGTGTGACACGCACGTGGACACCCGCTGACCTGAACGGCTTCCCGGATGCGGCCAGCGTGTCCGACTGGGCGAAGGACGCGATGGCGGATGCGGTCGGGCTGGGCCTGATCTCCGGCGCGACGGCCGGTGACGGCGCCGCTTACCTCAACCCGCAGGGCAGCGCGACGCGCGAGCAGGTCGCAACGATCCTGATGGAGTTTTGCAAGAACGTAAAGAAGTAATTAACCACATGAACAGCCCCTCAGATCCATTCGGATCTGAGGGGCTTTGCATATACATTCACTCCGCGGCCCGGACGGGGATGCGGATCTCGGTCACGAATTTGTCCGGGTCGTTCGTCAGACCGTAGTCGATCATCGTGATCTCGCGCGAGAAGTCCGCCGGGGCGAGCGCGTGCGCGCGCAGGTAGTCCATCAGGCGCGCGTACTGCGCCGGAGCCTCGGGGTGACTGCCGCGAAAGCACACGGCGGCGCACGTCATCTCGGGCAGGGTGGTCACGTCGCCGTCGAAGGCGTCCTCGTCATCGAGCACGAGAAACGCGCGGTCATACGGCGCAAACTGCCCTGCCAAGAGCCGCTCCGCCGAGAGGCCCACGCCCACCTTGCCGAGGAACACCACGGCCTCCGCCTGCGAGCGCTCAAGCATGCGGATGGACGGCTCCATGTCGAGAAAGCTGTGCAGCTCGAGCGCGCCGGACATCCACACGATACGGCACGCAGGGCTGCGCACGAGGCGGATGGCGCCGAGCTCCGCCGTCTGCGCGGCGTGCAGCTGGCGCAGACGGTTGTCGATCTTGCGCTCCACGCGCTGCAGCTCCGCCTGCTTGCGCACGACGGCGGCCTTCTGCTCGCGCAGCAGCTGCTCGATGCGCCCGACGTCGCGGTTGCGCAGAAAGGCACGGATCTGCCCGAGCGGCATATCCAGCGCGCGCAGATAGCGGATGGTATTGAGCACCTCAAACTGCCGCGGCCCGTAGTAACGGTAGCCGGTCGCGGGGTCGGTGTATTCCGGCGTGAGCAGGCCGATGGTCTCATAGTGGCGCAGGCTGCTCACGCTCAGGTGGAACAGCTGCGCCACGTCGCCGATGGAAAAGAGCTCCTGCGTGCGCGCCATGTCACCCCTCCTCCGGCACGAGCCGGCCGTGCCGCCGCAGCACCAGAAACGCGATCACGCAGATGATGACCGACAGCAGCGAGCCCGCCGCCGTGGCCAGACCCATGGGCAGCAGCGTCGTGGGGAACCACTTGCTCGTCAGGTAAGCGCCCGGCACGCGCACGAGCACAACGGCTGTGATGTTGTGCAGAAACGACAGCTCCGAGCGGCCGATGGCGCAGAAATACCCGCTGAAGCAAAAGTGCAGCCCGGCGAGGCAGCAGTCGAGAATATACCCGCGCAGGTACTGCCCGCCCGCGGCAGAGACGGCCGCGTCGTCCGTAAACAGGCCCACGACGGGCGCGGCCACGAACTGGATGACGACCGAGATGATCACGCCGAAGCCGAACGCGATGGCGATGGCGTACCACAGCGTCTGCAGCGCGCGGCGGGGCTTGCCCGCGCCGATGTTCTGCGCGCCGAGGGCCGACACCGTCGAGAGCATGGACGACGGCACGAGGAACAAAAAGCTGATGATCTTCTCCACGATGCCGACGGCGGCGGCGTCCGTGAGGCCGCGGCGGTTGGCGATGACGGTGATGAACAAAAACGCGATCTGGATCAGCCCGTCCTGCAGCGCGACCGGCACGCCGATGCGCAGGATGCGCCCCATGACCGCCCGCTGCGGGCGAAAATCGCCCCGCGTGAGGGCGATGCCGTCCCGCTCCCTGCGGATGACGAGCAGCGACACGACCACGCTGACCGCCTGCGCAAGCGTGGTGCCGAGCGCGGCGCCCGCCGGGCCCATGTGCAGCGCGCCCATGAACAGGTAGTCGAGCGCGATGTTTACAGCGCAGGCGATGGCGATGAAATACATCGGGCGCTTCGAGTCGCCCAGGCCCCGGAAGATGGACGCGATAATGTTGTACGCCGTGATCAGCGGCACGCCGAGAAAGCAGATGCGCAGATAGGCGACCGTGCCGGGCACAGCCTCGGCCGGGGTGGACATGACTGCCGCGATCGGCCGCGCGAGCGCGAGCAGCAGCCCCGTCACCACGACGCTCAGCGCCAGAAACAGCGTCGTCGTGTTGCCGATGTAGCCCGCCGCGCCCCGGCGGTCACGCGCGCCGACGGCCTGGCCGATCGTGACCGTCGCGCCCATGGCGAGGCCGACGATCATGACCGTGAGCATGTGCATGACCTGACTGCCGATGGCCACGGCCGTCGTGCCGGCCACACCCTCATACTGGCCGATGATGAACAGGTCGGCCATGCCGTAGAGCGTCTGCAGGAAATATGAGAGCAGATACGGCAGCGAAAAGCGCACGATGTTGCCAAAAACGCTGCCGGTCGTGAGATTTTTCTCCATGGTATTTGCCCCCTTACGTGGAATACTGTCATTCTAAACTCTATAACGGTTATAGAGTCAAGGTTTTCTTTCGCCCCGGCGCAAAAAATTTCGCCGGGGCGGATTTTTTCAGAACGTCAGGCGCATCTGATACCAGACGACGCCGCCATGGGTAGATTCCGACACGCCCTCGCTCACGAAGCCAAACTTCGCGTAGTAGTGCACGAGCCGGTCCTTGCATGTGAGCACGAGTCCGCGGCGGCCCTGCGCGCGCGCATCGGCGATGGCGCGCTCGATGAGCTGCCCCGCATAGCCGTGCCGGCGGTAGTCGGGCAGCGTGTTCACGCCGAAGATCATCTGCCACGCGCCGTGCCCATCGTGCAGGGATGCGTCCGCGTAGAGATCGTCCGTGAGATCGGCGCGGTCGGTGACCATGCCGTCCACGAACGCGATGAGCGTGCCGCCGTCAAACATCAGCCAGAAGTGGTCGCCGTAGTGCGCCAGCCGGCCTGCGAGCTCTTCCCGCGTCGCGGCCTCCGCCGCCGGAAAGCATGCCGCCTCCACCGCCGCCACGGCATCGAGATCGGCGAGCGTCGCCGTGCGAATGATCCTATCCATCGTTATACCTCCGTTTCGTCCAGCAGCAGCGCACTGAGCTCCGCCACCGTGCGGCAGTAGTGCGGGCAGATGCGCTGCATCGTTTCGATGATGTGCGGCACGGTGTGCGTCCACCCCGCCGCGATGAAGTCCACGCCCGCGCGGTCAGCCATGTCCTTGCCGGGCTTGAGATCGTCGATGATCACGAGCTGCTCCGACCGCAGGCCGAGCTCCCGCTCGATCTGGTAAATGGGCCACGGCGCGGGCTTGCGCCGCTCGGGGTCAGCGTCCCAGCCGTAGATGCGCTCCGGCGTGGGCAGGTCGTGCGCGCGGTAGTCGCGCAGGATGTTTTCCGGCACGGAATGGCTCACGACGCAGATGTGCCCGCCCGCGGCATGAAACCGCTGCAGCAGGTCCTGCATGCCGGGGAACGTGTCAGGCACGTGCGTGCGCACATAGTCCAGCCACGTCTGGTACTGGATGTCCATTTCGCTGTCGGAAAAGCCCAGAATGTCGCTGCACAGGGCGCCGAAGCCCGGCTCGAACGAGTAGGAAAAAAAGTCGTCGAGCGTCATGTGCACGTCTGGCCGCAGCTTCTGCAGCGTCTGCACGAAGGCCGGGTAATTGATGGTCGCGGTGCTGTTGACGACCGTGTCGTCGTGGTCGAGCACCAGGCACTGGTAGCGCATGCGTGCCGCCTCCTTCTCTTTGCATTGCACAGCATTTTACCACGAACCCCGGCGGAATGCCACCACCGGGCGCAAAAACGCCCGGACGAAGTTTTTCCCCGTCCGGGCGGATGCCGTTGTGCACATTGCCGTCAGAAGCTGCCGGCGGCGGTGGACGCCCCCGCGCCCCAGAGCAGAATGCGCAGCACGCCGATGAGCGCGAGGTGCGCGGGATAATAGACGTAAAAGAGCTTGCCCATGCCGCGCCATTTGCCCCGCGTGCCGTCATAGCACCGCAGCAGCGGGATGGCGAGGCAGGTGCCGAGCTGCACGAGCGCGTATACCTTATCTATAAAGAAGAAATACACGAGCGCGTACACGGCCGACCACACCATGAGCCAGCACATCTGCTTGCGGAAGTCCCCGCGCGCCTGCCCCATGAACAGGATCGCCATCGCGGCCACGCAGCTCCAGTCCGACGGGAACGTGATGGCGCAGATCACAAACGTCAGTGCGATCTTGACCCAGTTTTTGATCCGCGCATCGTCGTGGATGACGAGCAGCACAAGGCCCAACGCGAGCGACCACACGACGCCCGTCTGGTTAAATGGCCCGGTGGACAGCGGCACGAACGGGATACCGAAGCAAAAGTCATACGCAAAGTGCGAGACGACCGCGAGCGCGAACAGGCGCGCTGCGTACTTCTTCACGTCGTGCGTGTAGTGGTAGCCCTCGACGATGAAAAACCACATGATCGGCGCTGTCACGCGGCCGAGCAGGTGGCACACGAGCACCCACCAGTCGGTGGCGTAGCCGGGCCAGAGCGTCCACGTGAGGTGGTCGAGCGTCATGGCGAGGATGGCGATGCCCTTGAGCGCGTTGCCGCTCAGGGCCGGTCTGCAGGTCTGGAGCATGGGGGAGGCCTCCTGAAAAATGGATTTTCTTTTTTTAGCATAGCAAATCCGCCCCGCCGCGTCAATGCCGGCGGCGCCAAACGAAACCGCCCGCAGCAGTCCATACTGCTGCGGGCTGAAATGTCCGGATGTGCTTTCATTTCTTGTTGATCCCGGCCGTCTCGCCGAGGCCCGTGTCGTCCTCCCCAAGGATGCCGAGCTTGCCGATGGCGTGGCGGCAGAGCGCCGTGTACGTCTGCTCGCTGATGTCGTGCTCCATCTTGCAGGCATCCTCCTCGGCGGTCTTAGCGTCGACACCGAGCTCCATGAGAAACTTCGTCAGCGTGTGGTGCCGGTCGAGCATGCGCGCGGCAATGTCCATGCCGCTCGGCGTGAGCGTGATGAGCCCGTCGCGGTCCATCGTGATGTAGCCGTTTTCGCGCAGGCGCTTGGTCGTGTAGGTCACGCTCGGCTTCGTGACACCGAGCTGCTCCGCGATGTCGATCGAACGGATGTAACCGTGTTTCTGCTGCATCATCAGCATTGCCTCCAGATAGTCTTCCGCGGCTCTCAAGATCTGCATAGCGGATTCCACCAACCTTTTCGTCAAATTGTTTTTAGGTTAGCACACTTTAACCAAAAATGCAAGCGATGCAAAAATTTTTACAATTCCCTCTTGACATGCGCTATTAGATAGATTAAACTTTAGCAAGGTTAGGGAAGTTTAACTTATGTTAAACAAAGATAACCGTTCTTTTTTCATTCAAGGTTAGCACGCTCTAACCGTTACCAGTGGAGGGATATCTATGATGCCGCTGAATCTCGCCAACGTCGGCGAGGAGACACTGATTCTGAAAGTCGGCGGGAACCCGGAGACCAGAAAGCATTTAGAAGATCTGGGTTTCGTCCCCGGCGGGACGGCCACGGTCGTATCGGCGATCGGCGGGAACCTGATCGTGAAGGTCAAAGAATCCCGCGTTGCCATCAGCGATGAAATGGCACGCAAAATCATGATTTAAGGGAGGAAGCACGATGAAAACGCTGCGAGAAGCCAAGATCGGCGAAACGGTCAAGGTGGTGAAGCTGCATGGTGAGGGCGCCATCAAGCGCCGCATCATGGACATGGGCATCACGAAGGGCACCGAGGTGTATGTGCGCAAGGTCGCGCCACTCGGTGATCCGGTGGAAGTCACGGTCCGCGGCTACGAGCTGAGCCTGCGCAAGGCTGACGCCGAGATGATCGAGATCCAGGCATAATCATCCGTAAGCAAAATTTATTACATAAGGTAGGATCCCCCAAAACAGAGGAGAATATCGCAAAGGAGCATCCGAATGGAAAAGCAAATCAAGATTGCCTTAGCCGGTAACCCGAACTGCGGCAAGACGACGCTGTTCAATGCGCTGACCGGCTCCAATCAGTTTGTGGGCAACTGGCCGGGCGTCACGGTCGAGAAAAAGGAAGGCCGCCTGAAAAAGCATGACGACGTTGTCATCATGGACCTTCCCGGCATCTACTCGCTCAGCCCGTACACGCTCGAAGAGGTTGTCGCCCGTAACTATCTGATCGATGAGCGCCCGGACGCCATCCTCAACATCGTGGACGGCACGAACCTCGAGCGCAACCTGTACCTGACCACGCAGCTGACCGAACTGGGCATCCCGGTGGTCATGGCCGTGAACATGATGGACATCGTGCGCAAGAACGGTGACCAGATCAACATCAACCAGCTGTCCAAACAGCTTGGCTGCAAGGTCGTGGAGATCTCGGCCCTGAAGGGCGACGGCGTCATGGCTGCGGCAGAAGCCGCCATCGAGGCTGCCAAGTCCACCAAGACCGTGCCGATGCACACGTTCTCCGGCCCGGTCGAGCACGCGATCGCCCACATCGAAGAGGCAGCCGTGCACGAGATGCCGGAAGAGCAGCAGCGCTGGTACGCCATCAAGATCTTTGAGCGCGACGACAAGGTGCTTGCCAAGCTCCACATCCCCGAGGATGTGCACCAGCACATCGAGGCGGACATCAAGGCCGCCGAGGAGGAGCTCGACGACGATGCCGAGTCCATCATCACCAACGAGCGCTACGTCTACATCGCGGAAGTCATCCGCGCCTGCTACCGCAAGAAATCCAAGGCCACACAATCCACGTCCGATAAGATCGACCGCATCGTCACCAACCGCTGGCTGGGCCTGCCGATCTTCGCCGTGGTCATGTTCCTCGTTTACTGGGTCGCCATGGTCGCCGTCGGCGCGCCTGCGACCGACTGGGCCAATGACGGTCTGTTCGGCGACGGCTGGCATCTGCTGGGCATCGGCTCGAGCGCTTATAACGACGCCAACGATGAATACACCGCCGCGACCGAAGCGGTCGACGCGTTCCTGGGTCTCGACACCGAAGCCGAAGATTTCGACGCCGATGCCACCCTCGCGGAAATGAAAGACTTCGTGCCGAGCTCCGACACCGCGACCGTCATGGTCGAAGACGAGGAGACCCTGGCCGAGAACGAAATGACCGCCTACTACGACGCCATCCCCGATGACGCCGACGAGGACAGCACCGTCGCCATGACGTATGTCGACGCGGTCACCTACCTCGAAGAGAACGGCTTTGACGAACCCGATCCGGCCGACTACGGCGTCTGGGTCCCGGGTATCCCGGCCCTGATCGGAGACGGTCTGGAGAAGGCGGGCTGCGCCGACTGGCTGCAGGGCCTGATTCTCGACGGCATTGTCGCCGGTGTCGGCGCAGTACTCGGCTTCGTGCCGCAGATGCTGGTCCTGTTCCTGATGCTGGCCTTCCTCGAGGCCTGCGGCTACATGTCCCGTATCGCCTTCGTGCTCGACCGCATCTTCCGTAAGTTCGGCCTGAGCGGCAAGTCCTTTATCCCGATGCTCATCGGCGTCGGCTGCGGCGTGCCGGGCGTTATGGCTTCCCGTACCATTGAAAACGAGCGTGATCGCCGCATGACGATCATGACCACCACCTTCATCCCCTGCGGCGCGAAAGTGCCCTTCATCGGCATGATTGCCGGCGCTCTGTTCGGCGGCAGTGCCCTCGTGTCCACCTCCGCGTACTTCATCGGCATGGCCGCGATCATCGTCTCCGGCATCATGCTCAAGAAAACGAAGATGTTCGCCGGCGAACCGGCTCCGTTCGTCATGGAGCTGCCGGCCTACCACTGGCCGACGCTGGGCAACGTCCTCCGTTCCATGTGGGAGCGCGGCTGGTCCTTCATCAAGAAGGCCGGCACGATCATCCTGCTGTCCACGATCCTTGTCTGGTTCACCACGTACTTCGGCACAGTCGACGGCTCGTTCCGCATGCTGTCCGAGGACGAGATCGACTACTCCATCCTCGCTGCCATCGGCGGCGCCATCGCCTGGATCTTCAAGCCCCTCGGCTGGGGCAACTGGCAGGCGGCAGTCGCCTCTATCACCGGCCTCGTTGCCAAGGAGAACATCGTCGGCACGCTCGGCATCCTCTACGGCGGCGGTGACGGCACCGTGTACCAGAACATCGCGGCTGCCTTCAATGGCATCAGCGGCTACAGCTTCCTGGTGTTTAATCTCCTGTGCGCTCCGTGCTTCGCGGCCATCGGTGCCATCAAGCGCGAGATGAACAGCCAGAAGTGGACCTGGTTCGCCATCGGCTATCAGTGCGGCTTCGCTTACCTGTGCGGCCTGATGATCTACCAGTTCGGCTGCGCCTTCACCGGCAACCTGAACGTGATCGGCCTCATCTGCGCGATCCTGGCTCTGGCCGGCATCATCTATATGCTCGTGCGCCCGTACAAGGAAGCCACCACACTCAAGGCCTGAGCCTTTCTCAATTCACAAACGCAAAGGAGTGATTTCCCATGTTCAGCTGGATTGGCGCGAACCTCTCTACGATTTTGATTTCGATTGTACTCATCGCCATTGTCACCTTCATTTCCCTTTCCCTGATCCGCCAGAAGCGGCAAGGAAAATCCTCCTGCGGCGGCAACTGTGCCCATTGCGGCGCACAGTGCCATAGCTGCCACCCCAAAGGGCAGTGAAATTGTTTGGACAGACAGAGTCCCCCAACTCTGTCTGTCCATTTTTCATGCGCCGGTGTACGTATCGCACCCCTAGCCTTCTCCTTGAGGAGAAGACCTTAAAACCCAGTGCCCCCCAGTTCTGTGCCGCGCAATATCTTAACAAACAATTCAGGCGATTCTTCACAGAATCGTCACCCTTTTTTCGGGAACCAATTTACAATGGGAGCGTCTCATCCTGTAAAGCACCGAGGCCCTCCGGCCGCGGGGAAAGGAAACCAACACCATGAAATTTCTCAAACGGGCCCTGCCCATTGTGCTCGCCGTGTGCCTGCTCGCAAGCCTCGGCGCCGTGTCGGCCATCGACGCCGGCGAGACGCGCACCGTTATCGGTGCCGACCTCACGGACGACCAGATTCAAACCGTTTACAAGACCTTCGGCATCGAGCGCGGCAGCGTCAAGGAGCTGACCGTCACGAATCAGGACGAGCGGCAGTATCTCAGCGGCATCATCAGCGACGCGCAGATCGGCACGAAGTCCATCTCCTGCATCTCCATCGAGGTGCTCGAATCCGGAAAGGGCATGACCGTCGCCACATCGCACATCACCTACTGCACGAGCCAGATGTACATCAGCGCGCTGGCTACGGCCGGCATCACGGATGCGAAGATCAGCGTGGCCGCGCCGTTCGACGTCTCGGGCACAGCGGCGCTGACTGGCGTGTACAAGGCGTATGAGGACATCACGGGCACAAAGCTCGACGAAACTGCCAAGGCTGTCTCCTCGCAGGAGCTGGCCACGACGGCGGAGCTTGCGCAGGCCATCGGCGACTATGACTCGGTCGAGATCGTCAACGAGCTCAAGCTCATCCTCAACGAGACAAAGGACATGACCGACGCAGAGCTGCGCGCCAAGATCAAGGAGATCGCCGCCGAGTACGACGTCACGCTCACGGACGACCAGATGACCCAGCTCGTGAACCTCTGCCGCTCGCTCGAAAAGCTGGACACCGACGCCCTGCTCTCGAAGGTACAGGCCGTGCAGGACACGCTCAAGCAGCTGGCCGGCGCGAAGGACAAAGTCGCGTCCTTCACCGGCAAGGTCAAGGACGTCATCACCGCCATCGGCGACTTCTTCGACCGCGTTATCGCCCTCTTCCGCAAGTAACCCCGGATATGCTGACCCGCCCGCAGGCACTGCCTGCGGGCGGGTTTTTATGCACTTTCGCCGCGCAGCGCCCGGTCCGTGTGCACAAGCACCGGCGCCGTCACGGCAAATGTCACCGCATCGGCCGCCGCCATGAAATACAGCACGCCGTCGAGCCCGAACCACACCGGCAGCAGCAGCACGAGCCCCACGCCGAGCACGATCTCGCGCAGGAGCGACAGCGCCGTGCTCGTCCACGCCTTGCCGAGCGCCTGCAGGTAGATCATCGCGCCCTTGTTCACACACGAGAGTGCGGCCGCGCCGAGAAACCACCGGATGCACCGCACAGCGAAGTCCGTGTAGTACGCGCTCTCGTTTTTCGCGCCGAAGAGGTCGGCAAACAGTCCCGGACAGCTCTCGAACAGCACCGTCGCCACGAGGCCCACGACCACCTCGGCCAGCAGCAGCCGGTGCAGCAGTGCCCGCGCCCGGTCGCGCCGCCCGGCGCCGATGTTGTACCCCACGACGGGGATGCACCCGGCTGAGAGCCCGATGGCAATGGAGATGACGATCTGGAAAAACTTCATGACGATGCCCACGACCGCCGTCGGGATCTGCGCATACTGCGCCTGGCCGAACACGGGGTCGAGCGCGCCGTACTTCCGGCACATATTGAGCACCGCCGCCATGGAAAACACGATGCTGATCTGCGACAGGAAGCTCGTCATGCCCAGCGGCAGGAACGCGCGCAGCAGCTCACCGCGCAGCCGGAAGCTGCTCCGCTGCAGCCGCACGGCCTTCATGTGCAGCAGATACGCCGCCGCCAGCACAGCCGAGAGGATCTGGCCGATGACCGTCGCGATGGCCGCGCCCATCATGCCCCACCCGCACGGGAAAATAAAGATGGGGTCGAGGATGATGTTGCACACTGCGCCCGCCAGCAGCGACAGCATGGCATAGCGCGGACTGCCGTCGGAGCGGATGATGGGATTCATCGCCTGCCCGAACATGTAAAACGGGATGCCGAGCGCGATCCAGAAGCAGTATTCGCGCGAGAGGGCGAACGTCTCGGCGTTGACCGTCGCGCCGAACGCCGTCAGGATCGGGTCCATGAAAATGAGGTACACCGCCATGAGCACGACGCTGACGATAAGCGTGAGCACGATGGCGTTACCGACGCTGCGGTGCGCTTTCTCCGGCTCCCCCGCGCCAAGACGGATGCTGACATAGGCGCAGCAGCCGTCGCCGATCATGGTGGCGACGGCGAGCGCGATGACCGTCAGCGGGAACACGACGCTGTTGGCCGCGTTGCCGTAGGAGCCGAGGTAGCTCGCGTTGGCGATGAAGAGCTGGTCGACGATGTTGTACAGCGCGCCGACGAGCAGCGACAGGATGCACGGCAGCGAGAATTTGCGCATCAGCGCGCCCACCGGCTGCTCGGCGAGAAAGGAATTGGACTGGGATTCGTTCATGCTTGCCTCCGATTTTCCGCCCAAAGGCAAAAAAACGGCACACGCCGCGCGTGTGCCTGCAATCCTCGGAAGCCGACACACACCACGCTCGCATACCGTCTCGTATCCGAATGCTGTGCATCCGTGTATCGTGCCTTCAAGCCAGATTTGAAATTTTACGGGAAATATTATACCATCCCGCGCCCAAAAAAGCAAGCCCCCACGGTCTCCCACAGGGGCACAGCGCGTCATTTTTCCAGCGCGGCGAGCTTCTCGCGGCGGATGCGGTCGGCGTCCCGGCGAACGAAGTACGCGGGGATGAGGATGAACACCGCGCTCACGGCCGCGGCCAGAAACAGCTCATACGGATAGAGGTAGGTGCCGGCGTAGCTCGGGTACTTGGCGAGGATGGCCGCGGTCGGCTCGAGCGCGACGGCTTTGATGATCAGCGGGTCGATGATGCTCGCGAGCACCATGGGCAGCATGATGTAGATGACCATCTTCACGCTCTGCGACGCGCCGGCGCGCCCGGCGGGCGTATAGTCGCGCGACGAGGCGGTGAACAGCCCCGCCATGGCGAGGTTGCCGGCCATGATGCACGTGCCGCCGACGCACAGCAGCGGCATGGCGTGGCCGACGAACTTGATGCTGTAAGCGATCAGGCCGCCGAGCACCTGCAAAATCGCCACGGGGTAATAGAACTTCTCCTTGCCGAAGCGGTCCATGGCCTTGCCCGCGAGCACGGACAGCACGGCCGAGGCGAGCACGACGATGCCGATGGGCAGGATGTAGTTGTCGATGCCGAGCGTGACCTCGACGAGCGAGATCATGTACGGCTGCCACAGCTGCATGGCAAGGCCGGAGAACATCATGCCGAGAAAGCAGATGTAGATCATCTTGTTGGCGCGGATGTTCGCCGGGCGGAAGGCGTAGAGCACGTCGCGCAGGTACGTGTCGCCCCGCACGGGGCGCAGGGCCGGACTGTCGCGGAAGATGCACAGGCCGAGCACGCCGGCCGCGCTCGTCAGGCCGCCGAGCACGAGGAAAAAGCCCGTCCAGTTGCCGTGCACGGTCATGCCGTCAAAGCCCGCGAAGATGACGATAAGCGCGAGGATGGGCATGATGCTCAGCACGATGTCCACGACGCCGCGGTTCGTGACGTCGGTCACGTCCGTGACCCAGGCAGAAAAGGCCGAGTCGTTGGCCGTGCTGCCGATGGCGGACATGACGCAGTCCATGACGACGAAGAGCGTCACCGCGAGGCCGACGTCGCCGCCGACCTGCCCGTTGCCGAAGAGCGCGAACGCCGCCGTCGTGATGCCCCAGAGGATGTATCCCCAGCAGACGAAGGCGCGGCGCTTGCCCACGCGGTCCGACCACGCGGCGCTGAAGATCGTCGCGAGCGCGGCGGCGATGGCGCTGGCCGCGACGGTCGCGGACGTGGCCCAGCCGGCGGCCGTGATGTTTTTCTGAATATAGGTGGAAAAGTAGACGTTCTCGACCATCCAGGCGATCTGCCCGATGAAGCCGAACACCAGCAGACTCGTCCAGACGCGCGCGCCGAGCGGCGTCGCCTTTTTGACGACCAGATTCTCCTGCATGAAAGTTCTCCCCTTTGCAAGGCATTGTCGCCTGATTATACCATGTTCTCCCCCTCCCGGCAACCGGGAAACCTGCCTGCTCCCCGCCGCGCATGCGGCCGTGTCAAAAAATTTTCAAAAATATTTTTGCACCCCTGCATTAAAAAATGAAGTTGGCGCATTATTATGGCAGAACGGAAATGAAATAACTTTTCGTGAGACAGAGCTTGCTTTCCTCATAAGGTTGTTTACCGGTTATTTACAACTTTACCCCACACACACACAAAACTTTTGCTTGCTCTGCAGCGCCTGCGCGACACCGCGCGGGCGCATTCTCTTTTTAAAGCAGCGCCCGGGGCCGTTTTCGGTTCCGGGCGTGAAAGCTTTCCTGTCGTGGGAGCCGGTGCGGCTGCCCGCAAAGCATCTGAACTGCAGGGGAGCCCGAGGGGGCAAGGCCCGCCTCGGATGTGATCTTGCATCGCCCTCTGGCGATGCCTTCACCCCTGCTGCGCCAGCCGCGGGATGTCCCCCACGCCGTCGAGCACGACGCTCGGCCGGTAGGCAAACTCATTCAGCGTTGCGCGCGTGGACACGCCGCTGAGCACGAGCACGGTGGCCATGCCGCTCTCCATGCCGGAGATGACGTCGGTGTCCATGCGGTCGCCGATCATGACGGCCTCGCCCGAGTGGCAGCCGAGGATGCGCAGGCCGGTGCGCATCATGAGCGGGTTCGGCTTACCGCAGAAATACGCCTGCCTGCCGGTGGCGATCTCGACCGGGGCGATGAGCGCGCGGCACGCGGGGGCGATGCCCTCGTCCGTTGGGCCGCAGGTGTCGGAGTTTGCGCCGATGAGCTTCGCGCCCGCGAGCACAAGATTCGTCGCCTTTGTGAGCGTGTCGAGCGAGTAGGCCCGCGCCTCACCGATAACAACGTAGTCAGGGTTGACGTCGTTCATGGTGATGCCGCGGTCATAGAGCGCATTGAGCAGCCCTGCCTCGCCAAGGGCATACACCGAGCAGCCGGGCGCCTGGTCGGACAGAAAGGCCGCCGTGGCCAGGGCGCTGGTGTAAAAGTGCTCCTCCGGCACGTCGAGCCCCATGCGCCCGAGCTTCTGGTGCAGCTCGCGCGGGGTCATGCCGCTGTTGTTGGTCAAAAACAGATACTCCTTGTGCGTGTCCTGCAGCCAGTGGATGAATGCCGCCGCGCCGGGCAGGATCTGGTTGCCGTGATAGATCACGCCGTCCATGTCGCACAGGAAGCCTTTTTTCGCGTTGAAATCGATCATTTCCATGTCTGTTCTCCTTATCTTTGCTTCTGCTCTCAGCTTACCACGCATCCCGCCGCCGGGCAAGCGGCGGGCGCGTCAAATTTGCGTAAAGTCACAGGTCCAGCCGCAGGAAGATCGTCGTGTCCAGCGGGCTGTCGTTGTAGGGCGGGATGTTGTAAAACCCGAGCGCGCGGTACATCCGGACCGCGCTGGCAAGGTACGGCTGCGTGTCGAGCACCATGGCCGCGTAGCCGATGGCGCGGGCATCATCGAGAATGCTCTGCATCATCACCCCGGCGATGCCCCGGCCGCGAAACGCGGGGCGCACATACAGCCGCTTGAGCTCGCACGTCGTGTCGTCCAGCCGGCGCAGCGCGATGCACCCGGCCGGCTGCCCATCGCACCACGCGATGTAGAGCCGCCCGTCCGGCAGGCCGTACTTCTTCGTCGGGTCGTCGAGCTCATCATCATAATGCTGCAGATCGAGAAACGCCCGGATGCCCGGGTCCTTTTCCACGAGCATCTGCGTGTATTCCGTGAACAGTTCCCGCACCGCCTCCGGTGTGTCATAAGCCAGCTTCAGTTCCATAAAAGCACCCCTTTGTCATGATTTCCGAAAAGCGCAGGGAGCTCAATGCCCCCTGTGCTTCTCTTTCCGCTTCGTCTGCCGCAGCTGAAACTGCCGCGCCTGCGCACACTCCCGCTCGGCACGGGTCTGCGCCCGGCGCGCCGCCTTGCCCTGCTCGCGCTGGAGCCCGAGCGCCTGCTGCGCCTTGGTGCCGATGCCGGCGGGTGCGAGCGCGCGGCGGATCTCCCGCTGCACGCGCTTGGGATCGCGGTGCCGCTCGGCCGTCTTCTCCGCAGCCAGCGCCGGACTGAAGCGCAGCCGGTGCCAGTTGGCGAGCACGAAGGCATAGACCTCCTGCTCGCGCGGCTCGGCGCCGAACACGATCCTGCACACCGCGTACTGTCCATCCTCTTCGCGCTCGCAGAGCCCGATCCAGAACGGCGGCTCAAACATGACCGTGAGCCGGACCATACGTGTCCCCATTGAAACGCCTCCTTTTCGCAAAATCCCGCAAGGAACGGACAACCAAGGAGGCAGGTTACTGACAGCGTCGCCGCTGCTCCCGGACTACCTACCGGGACGTGTTTTTATCCTTGCGCTTCCATTTTACCGCATTTGTGCCCCGCGTCAAGCCCCCGCAAAAAAGTACGGTGCGAGGCATTGACGCGCGTGGACAAAGCGGCTAAACTATACCTCAGTTTCTTCCAACGGAGGCGCTTATGAAAACAACAACCTCTTCCGGCACCGGCCGCGCGCGGCTGGGCCTGATTGTGTCCATGACCGTGTTCGGCACGATCGGCCTGTTCGTGCGCCGGATCGAGATCACCTCGGCCGAGCTCGCACTCTGCCGCGCGGGACTCGCAGCCGTGTTTCTGCTGCTGTATTTTCTCGTCACGCGCAGGCAGCTGTGCCTGAGCGAAATCAAAAAGTCGCTCTGGCTGCTGCTGGTCTCGGGCGCGGCCATGGGCATCAACTGGATGCTGCTGTTCGAAGCATATAAGTACACGACCATCTCACTGGCCACGCTCAGCTACTATCTCGCGCCCGTGATCGTCACGGCGCTGTGCCCGCTGTTGTTTCATGAGCGGATGACACGCATACAGATCATCTGCTTTCTCATGTCCACGCTCGGCGTCGCGCTCATCATCGGCTCCGGCGGCGTGCAGGGCGGCGGGTCGGATGTGCGCGGCATTCTCTTCGGCGTGAGCGCCGCAGTGTTTTATGCCACCGTTATCCTGCTCAACAAGTACATCACCGGCGTCCCGGCGCTCGAGCGCACGTTCGTGCAGTTTCTCGCGGCCATTCTGGTGCTCGCGCCGTATGTCGCGCTCACGTCGGGCTTTCATCCAGGGGTGATGTCCGCGCCCGGCTGGGTGAATCTGCTCATCGTCGGCCTCGTGCACACGGGCCTGACGTACTGCATGTATTTCTCCGCCATCCGGTCGCTGCCGGGGCAGGAGTCGTCCCTGCTGAGCTATATTGACCCCATCGTGTCCGTGCTCGTATCGGTGCTGCTGCTCGGCGAGCCGCTCGCCCCGGTGCAGATTGTCGGCATCGTACTGTTTCTCGGCTTTGCCATCGCAAACGAGCTCACGCACAAAAGTGCATAAGCATAAGCATGAAAGCAGAAAAAAGCCCACCGGTCTGCGAAAATCGCAGGCCGGTGGGCTTTTGTGCGATCGTACCCGGCTCACGCCGGGTCAAGGATCTGCCGGATCTGCTCAAGGTTGTCGGCAAAACAGATGCCCCGCTGCCGCGCCTCGGTGGACAGGCCCAGCTCGATCATGTGCGCCAGCAGCGTGCGCAGGCCGTCATAGTAACCGTTGAGGTTGTAAAGGATACAAGGTGCGTCCAACTGCCCCAGCGCGACGCGGGACATCACCTCCGCGATCTCCTCGAGCGTGCCCGTGCCGCCCGGAAAGGCGATGAACGCATCGCCCAGCTCCAGCATCTTTGCCTTGCGCTCCGGGATGTCGCGCGTGACGATGAGCTCGGTCAGCCCGTCATACAAAAAGCCCTGATCGACGAAGATCTGCGGCTCGACGCCCGTCGCGCTGCCGCCCGCAGTGAGCACGCTTTCGGCAAGCGCACCCATGAGGCCGTTTGCCGACCCGCCGTAGACGAGCGCATTGCCGCTCTCGCCGATCCAGTGTCCGAGCGCGCGCACCGCGTCGCGCAGTGCCGGGTCTTTGCCCTCGTTTGCGCCAAGATAGACCGTAATGTTCATAACCTGCTTACCTCCATGCGCGCCGCGATGACGCACCAGAACTTCTTCGTCCGGCATTCAAAACCAATACTGCTGCATTTTCTTCCGAAAATCTTCTGTGAGCAGCCATATCCTCACACATTTCCGATGCTGTAAAAACACTGCTCATACCCGCCGTTGTTGACCTCTCTCTGGTAAGTCATCCATTTGGCATAGAGCGAATCCGCGTGCCCTCTGTCTGCCCGGCCGCTGCCACTCGGCCTCAAATTCGTCCATATTCTCATCCTTCTCAACCGTTTCCGCTTTCTCACACGAGACACCGCCACCAGGTCCTTCGACTCGGCAAACGAGAATTTGTCCTACTCCACAAGCCGCACATATTGACCGATGCTCTGTCCCTCTCCCAAAGCAAGATTTGGCTCCTGGTTCATGTTTTTATCATACCACATCCCGCCCGCGCATGCAAAGGGACGCGGACGCAAAAAACACCCCGCTGCGGCGGGGTGTTTTTCTGTCAGGCAATCAGATCTTCGTGACGATCTTGATGCCGGGACCCATGGTGGACGCCGTGACGCAGGACTTGATGTACTGACCCTTCGCGGCGGCCGGCTTGGCCTTGATGATCGCGCCGATGAGCGCGTTGTAGTTCTCGGTGAGCTTCTCGGGACCAAAGCTGACCTTGCCGATCGGGCAGTGGATGATGTTGGTCTTGTCGAGACGGTATTCGATCTTACCGGCTTTGGCTTCCTTGATGGCGTTGACGATGTTCGGCGTGACGGTGCCGGCCTTCGGGGACGGCATCAGGCCCTTGGGGCCGAGCACTTTGCCGAGACGGCCGACGACGCCCATCATGTTGGGAGAGGCGATGACGGTGTCGAACTCGAACCAGTTCTCTCCCTGGATCTTCGCAACGAGATCCTGGCCGCCGGCGTAATCGGCGCCGGCGTCGAGCGCTTCCTGGACCTGCTCTTCCTTGCAGAAGACGAGCACGCGGGTGACTTTGCCGGTGCCGTGGGGCAGGACGATAGCGCCGCGGACCTGCTGGTCGGCGTGACGGGAGTCAACGCCCAGCTTCACGTGCAGCTCGACGGTCTCGTCGAACTTGGCCTTAGCGGTCTTGGTGATGAGCTCGAAGGCTTCCTGCGGCTCGTACTGAGCCTGCTTATCAATGAGCTTAGCGCTCTCTTTATAATTTTTACCTCTGAACAATTCAGTTTCCTCCTAATAAAGTGGTTCGTCGGATGGATGATCCTCCCACGATCAGGGAGCGGAATCTGACGGCTTATTCGCCGACCAGAACGCCCATGCTGCGGCAGGTGCCTGCGATCATGCTCATAGCAGACTCGATGCTGGAGCAGTTGAGATCGGGCATCTTCTGCTCTGCGATCTTGCGCAGGTCTTCCTTGCTGATGGTCGCGACCTTATCTCTCTGGGGCACGCCGGAAGCATGTTCGATGCCGCAGGCCTTCTTAATGAGCAGGGCTGCCGGGGGCGTCTTGGTAATGAACGAGAAGCTGCGGTCGGCGTACACAGTGATGACGACCGGGATCATCATGCCCATGTCGCCCTTGGTGCGCTCGTTGAAGTCCTTGGTGAACTGGCCGATGTTGATGCCATACTGGCCGAGCGCGGGGCCGACCGGGGGAGCCGGCGTTGCCTTGCCGGCGGGAACCTGGAATCTGACGTATCCAACTATTTTCTGTGCCACTTGAAAGCACCTCTTTCTTGTAAGATTTTAATCCTTGATCGCTTCGACCTGATCGAGCTCGAGGTCGACGGGCGTCTCTCTGCCGAACATGGAAACGATGACGCGGACACGGTCCTTGTCGGGCTCGAGCTCGTCCACCGTACCGATGAAGCCCTCGAGCGGGCCATCGGTGATCTTGACGGAGTCGCCGAGCTCATAGCCGACCACCACTTCGTGGTGCTCGACGCCGAGGTCGTAGATTTCCTGTTCTGTCAGGGGGATCGCCTTCCCGTCGGAGCCGACGAAGCCCGCGGCACCGCGCACATTGTGCACGAGATGCCAGCTTTCATCGGTCAGCACCATCTTCACGAGCACGTAGCCCGGGAAGACCTTGCGCTCGACGGTCTTCTCACCGGAATCGGTGATCTCCTTGACCGTCTCCATCGGGATGTTGACTTCCTGGATCAGATCCTGCATTTTGCGGTTTTCAGCCGCCTTGAGGATATTCGCGGCCACGCTGTTTTCGTAGCCGGAGTAGGTATGGACAACATACCATTTTGCAAGTTCAGACATGTTATCCACCCAGCTTCAGCAGAAGCTGCACGCCCTGATCGGCCAGCGAGTCGAAGCCCCACAGCACCAGTGCGGAGACGACCATGACCACCAGGCAGACCGCGGTGTTGTTTGCCGTCTGCTTCGGCGTCGGCCACACGACCTTTTTGAGCTCGCTCTTCATGTCGCGGAACCATTTGCCGATGCGTTTGAAAAACGGGAGTTTTTTATCGACTTTCTTGACGGCTTCGGTGGAAGTTTCTTTCTTTTCCGGTTTCTTATCAGCCATGAATCATTCCGTCCTTTCGAAAGTCTTATTTGGTTTCAACGTGCTTGGTGTGCTTGCGGCAGAAGGGGCAATACTTACTCAGTTCCAGCTTTTCGGTAGTGTTCTTCTTGTTCTTCATGGTGTTGTAGTTCCGCTGCTTGCACTCTGCGCATCTGAGCGTCACCTTGACACGGGATCCAGCTTTAGCCATATTTTTCGGCACCTCCTTATTGATTTCGTCCCTGTCGGGACGTGATTGCCTCCCTGTATGGGCCGAAAGGGCATAAAAAGGAAACCTCTCGACTGACAGGTAGATTCACTATACCACACTCCCTGTCAAAGGTCAAGCCTTTTTGCGCCGCTGCCAAACAGCAGAAAACGCCGCCTCCGAAGTCCGGAGGCGGCGCTTACAATTATCGGTTACGGCATCCTTCAGGCGACGTCCTCGAAGCCGGGCACCGGCTTCTTGGCGGTGATGGCGCGGATGACGAACAGGGCCGCGACCACGAGCACGACGCCGATAGCAAGGCAGATGTAAACGTTCTGGAGGAAGCCCGCCAGGATGTAATTGACGAAGCAGATGATACCGACGGTGCCGGCATACGGCAGCTGCGTGGACACGTGGTTGACGTGGTTGCACATCGCGCCGGCGGAGGCCATGATGGTCGTGTCGGAGATGGGCGAGCAGTGGTCGCCGAACACGGCGCCGGCCAGGCACGCGGACACGCCGATGATGAACAGGTCGCTCGTCGGGTCGAACACATAGGTGACGATCGGCAGCAGGATGCCGAACGTGCCCCAGCTCGTGCCGGTGGAGAAGCTCAGCACGCCGGCAACAAGGAAGATGATCGCCGGCAGGAAGCTGAACAGCGCCCCGGCCGCGGAGTTCATGACGGAGGCAACGAAGTACTTGCCACCGAGCAGGCCGGTCATGTTCTTGAGCGAGGTGGCGAAGGTCAGGATCGTGATGGCAGGGACCATGTTGATGAAGCCCTGCGGCAGGCAGGCCATGGAATCCTTGAAGTTGACGAGGCGGCGGCACCAGAAATAGACGAGCGTAAACATGAGCGCGATCAGTGAGCCCCAGGGCAGGGCGGCAAAGGCGTCGGTGTTGCCGAAGGCGCCGACAAAGTCATGGTAGTAGTCACCGGCGGCGTCCCAATAGCCGCCAACGTAGACGAGGCCGACAAAACACGTCACGATCAGCATGGCGACGGGCAGAACCAGGTCGATGACGCGGCCGTTCTGGTTGCATGTGATGCCGTCCATGCCAGAATCGACGGGGTCACTGGTGTAGAGATCGTTCTTGAAGCGCGCGTTCATCTCGTGCAGGCGCATCGGGCCGTAGTCGAACTTCATGAGGATGAGCGCGATGATGAACACGAACGTGAGCAGCGAATAGAAGTTGTACGGGATGGCGCGCACGAACAGGTCAAAGCCATTGTAGTCCTCGACGACGCCGGACACGGCGGCCGCCCAGGAGGAGATCGGCGCGATCATGCACACGGGCGCGGCCGTGGCGTCGATGAGGTAGGCGAGCTTGGCGCGGGAGATCTTGTGCCGGTCGGTGACAGGCAGCATGACCGAGCCGACGGTCAGGCAGTTAAAATAGTCATCGACGAAGATGAGCACACCGAGCACAAAGGTGGCAAACATGGCGCCGGCGCGGGTCTTGATGTGCGTCTCGGCCCAGCGTCCGAAGGCGGCGGAGCCGCCGGCGCGGTTAATGAGCGCGACCATGGCGCCGAGGATGACAAGAAAAAGCATGATGCCGGCGTTATCGGCGACGGCGGGCGTCAGGCCGTCGTTGATGATGGCGTCCAGGCCGGTGAGCGGGTTAAAGTTGGAGTAAAACAGCGCGCCGAGCAGGACGCCGACGAACAGCGACGAGTAAACTTCCTTCGTGATGAGCGCGAGGATGATGGCGATGATCGGCGGCACGAGGGCCCAGAACGAAAACGCCATGCGGCTGGTGGATGTGATCACCCCAGTGCCCTCGCAGACACTGCATTCCTCGCCCTGCGAGATACCGGCACCGTTGCACGTGGTGCAGGTGATGGTCTTGGCGGCAGCTTCCCCGTCGTCGGCGGCGAGCGCGCACACACTCAGCAGCGACACGGCCATCACGACGAGCAGCAGCACAGTCAGAATCTTGCGTCTGGAATTCATAATGAAATTCCTCCCATAAAAAATGTCATGAACAGAGCATACTGTTCATGACACTTGAAACCCTTGTACCGGTCAATGACAGCGCTCCGCGTATTGCGGCAGTCCGGCAGATGTTCTCCGACGGCCCAGGCAATCCCGCGGCAGGCACCTGCGGGACCCTTCGGCGGCTGCCCCTTTCCCCTCTCGGTGACCTGCCGGTGAGCGAGGGTACTGTTGACGTCCGCACCTCTATCATGCTTTGTTCAGCACTGCCCAGTATACGGTCGTGTACACAGAATGTCAACCAATTTTGCAAATTTTGTGTACTTTCGCGTTTCCCACAAAAGCTTGGTGCCGTCTTTATGCACCCCGTACAAAAAAACGCCCGCCGGAATTTCCAGCGGGCGTTTGGCTGGATGGATTTTTCTCAGCGGCTGCCCTTGTCGTAGGGGATGCCCTCGGCCTTGGGGGCGCGGGAGCTCTTGGACGTGAAGGCGAGCACGAGCAGAGAGATGATGTACGGCAGCATATTGTACACGGAGCCGGGGATGTGCAGCGACATGAGGAAATCGAAGCCGAAATACACATTCGACAGCGCGCGGAACAGGCCGAACAGCAGCGCCGCCAGTGCGATGCGGCCCGGTTTCCACTGGCCGAAGATCATGACGGCGAGGGCCAGGAAGCCGAAGCCGGCAACGCCGTTTTCAAACTTCCACTCGGACACGCCGGCGAGAATGTAGCAGATGCCGCCCAGGCCGCCGAGCACGCCGGAGATCAACACGCCCGCCCAGCGCATCTTGTACACGTTGATGCCCACGGAGTCCGCCGCCTGCGGATGCTCGCCGCAGGCCATGAGGCGCAGACCAAACTTTGTCTTGTACAGGGTGATGTAGGCCACCACCAGTGCAACGAGCGCGATGATCATGAACCAGTTGCATTCAAACGCGCCGATGTTGAACGAAAACGCCTTTCTCGGCTCGATGTACTGGATTGTCGCGGACACGTCGTCGGGGTTCGCGGCCGTGTTGATGGCCTTGACAATGACGGTCGCCGCCGCAACACTGAGCATGTTCATCGCCGTGCCGACGATGGTCTGGTCCGCCTTGAAGTTGATGCACGCCACGGCGAGCAGCGTTGAAAACAGCACGCCGAGCGCCACGCTGCCCAGCATCGTCAGCAAAATGGTCAGGAACGCGGACGTGCCGCTCGGCAGGTAGCGCATGACGAGCGCGCCGCCGAGCGCGCCGATGACCATGATGCCCTCCAGGCCGAGGTTGATCACGCCGGAGTGCTCGGAAAAACAGCCGCCCAGGGCGACCAGCATCAAAACGGCGGCAAAAATCAGGGTGTATTGCAGCAGCAGCGTCATTGTGCGTCGCCCCCTTTCTCATGGTCGTCGGGTGTTTCCGGTCCGGAAGCCTCCGTCGCCAAGTCCGCCGCAGATGCAGCGGGCTCGGACACAGCCTCCGCCGCCAGCCGCTGCCGCTCCTCGCGGCGGGACGCGGCGTTGTTCATGGCCGTTTTCAGGAAGAGCACGAAGCCGCACATATAAATGATGATCGACGTGATCAGGTCCGAGATCTGCGAGCAGTAGAGGCTCTTGTCCACATACGCGCCGCCGGAGGTGATGTGCTGGATGAAGAACGACGAGAAGATGGCGCCGATCGGGTTCAGGCCGCCGAGGAACGCGGCGCAGATGCCGTTAAAGCCCATGTTCGGCACCGAGGAGTGCGTGCACTGCCACTGCTCATAGCCGGTCTGGTACAAAAGTGAGCCGCCGAGGGCCGCAAGACCGCCGGCGATGGCCAGCGTGAGCACGGTGTTGCGCCGCTCGGCCATGCCGCAGTATTTGGCGGCGTGCTTGTTGAAGCCGGTCGCCTTAAGTTCATAGCCGAAGCGGGTCTTTTCCAGCACGACCCACACGAGGATGGCCGCGATGATCGACAGCGGCACCGCAATGGTGACGTACTGATTGCCGTTGAAGAGTTTGTCCAGGCCGAGCGTCGGCAGCAGCGCCTGCTGCGCCGCGCTGTTCATCTGATAGGTGTACGGGCTTGCCACTTCCTTGACGTTCGTGAGGATCATGTTGGTGGCGTACAGGAAGATCCAGTTGAACATGATGCCGGAGATGACCTCGTTGACGTTGCAGAACGTCTTGAGCAGGCCGACGATCGCGCCGGCGGCCATGCCGGCCGCGATGGCAAAGAGCATGCACGGCAGCCAGCTCCAGCCCCAGGCGAGCGCGGCGTACAGGCAGGCACAGGAGCCGGCCACATACTGCCCGGCCGCGCCGATGTTGAACAGGCCGACCTTATACGCAAACAGGATCGACAGCGAGCACATGAGCAGCGGTGCCGTCTTGACGAGCGTGCTGCCGAAGTACTTCATCTGCGTCTCCGTGCGGTTATAGGTGAAGAAGTTCTCGATGATCGTCAGGATAGCCTTGCCCGCGCCCTCCGGCTGGATGAACAGCAGCACGATGTACCCGACGAGGAGACCGAACACGATGCAGGCCAGCGACGCCAGCAGGGACTGGACGGCATCGTTTTTGAGCAGATTCTTTTTCATGAGCGCACCTCATCTCTCTTTGCGCCGGCCATATACAGACCCAGTTCGTTTTCCGTGGTCGTCTTCGGGTCGAGCTCACCGACGATCTCGCCTTCGTACATAACGAGGATGCGGTCCGGCACGTCGAGCACCTCATCGAGCTCCAGCGAGACCAGCAGCACGGCCTTACCGGCATCGCGCTGGGCAACGAGCTGTTTGTGGATGTACTCGATCGCGCCGACGTCGAGGCCGCGCGTCGGCTGCACGGCGACGAGCAGCTGCGGATCGCCATCGATCTCGCGGGCGATAATGGCCTTCTGCTGGTTGCCGCCGGACATACTGCGCGTGATGGTGGCCGCGCCCTGACCAGAGCGCACGTCGTACTGCTCGATGAGCCGGCTGGCATAGGCGCGGATATTTTTGCGCTTCAGAAAGCCGGCCTTGTCGGTGAAGCGGGGCTCGAAGTAGCGCTGCAGGATCAGGTTATACTCCAGCGAATAGTCGAGCACGAGGCCGTGCTTGTGCCGGTCCTCGGGGATGTGGCTCATACCCAGCAGCGAGCGCTTGCGGATGGGCATGTGCGTGATGTCCTGCCCGCAGAACGTAATGGTCCCGCCCTTGACGGGTTCGAGTCCGGTCAGACCGTAGACCAGCTCCGTCTGGCCGTTGCCGTCGATGCCGGCGATGCAGACGATCTCGCCTGCGCGCACCTGAAACGACACATCGCGAACGGCATTGTTCTTGTGCTGCTTGGACGCGACCGTCAGGTGCTGCACATCCAGCAGCACGTCGCCCGGCGTGCCCGGCTGTTTTTCGACATGGAAATTGACATTGCGGCCGACCATCATGGCCGAGAGCTCCTCGGCCGTCGTGTTTTTCGTCTCAACGGTGCCGATGCACTTGCCCTTGCGCAAGACGGTGCAGCGGTCGGCCACCGCCATGATCTCCTGCAGCTTGTGCGAAATGAACAGGATCGACTTGCCCTCGGCGGCGAGGCCGCGCATGATCTGCATCAGCTCGCCGATCTCCTGCGGCGTGAGCACGGCGGTCGGCTCGTCGAAAATCAGGATCTCATTGTCGCGATAGAGCATCTTCAGGATCTCGGTGCGCTGCTGCATGCCGACAGTGATGTCCTCGATGCGCGCGTCCGGATCCACCTGCAGGCCGTATTTTTCCGACAGGGCAAGCACTTTTCTGCGCGCCTCGGCCTTTTGCAGGAAGCCGTGCTTCGTCGGCTCCACACCCATGATGATATTGTCCAGGACCGTGAAGCACTCGACCAGCTTGAAGTGCTGGTGCACCATGCCGATCCCGAGGCTGTTGGCGTCGTTGGGGTTTTTGATGGAAACCGCTTTCCCGTCCTTGCGGATCTCGCCCTCTTCGGCCTGATACAGACCAAACAGAACGGACATCAGCGTGGATTTTCCGGCGCCGTTTTCGCCGAGCAGCGCATGGATCTCGCCCTTGCGCAGCTGGAGCGTGATGTCGTCATTGGCGACAATGCCCGGAAAGCGCTTCGTAATATGCAACATTTCAATGGCATAGGGTGTGTCCAAATGGAATGCCCTCCTTCCGTTTGCATAGAGCCCGCGCACACGTCACCGCAGGAACGGAATCTATTTGCATTTAGTATACTATAGTAAGAGAATGAAAGCAAAGGAATTTTGCCAAAACCGCAGGGATCGCAGTATTTTTTCCCGACATGGCCGCGCCGGCCTTGCCAGGCAAACAAAAAAGAGGCGCGGCAAGCGCCGCGCCGCCGAGACAGAAAAAATACCGCTGCTTGCCGAAGGGCCTGAGCAGCGTGGGGAGCTCGAGGGGGCAAAGGGCCCGCCTCGAATCCGGTCATGCGCTTTTGTTCGCCCAACAAGTCCGTACCGGACTTGTTGGGCGAACAAAAGAGGCGCGGCAAATGCCGCGCCTCTGCGCTGAAGCTCGGTTGGCTGCAGGCGGTACCTGCAAGGCATTATTTCAGGTTGCCCAGATCCTCGACCGTGGCAGCCGTGGTCTTCGGCATGGCGGTAATGTCGTTGGAGACCTTGACCGTGCCGTCGAACATGGCCTTCACGAGAGCCTTGTAGTCGTCCTGAGTGAACTTACCGTCCGCCCACTGCGTGCTGGTCATCGGGATCTGCACGTAGTTCTGCTCCGGATCGTCGCCGGAAACGAGACCCAGCGTCTCGACCTTGCCGCCGAACTTATCCCAGTTGTTGTTGAGGATGGTCTCGGTAAGCATGGTCTTGACCGTAGCGGCGAGGCCCTTCATGGCGGAAGTGACCGTCATGCCCTCAATGCCGGAGTAGCTGTCGATCACGCCGGCCTGGTCGACGTCGACACCGATCATCTTGGCGCCGTCAACCTTCTTGGCAGCGTCGGCAGCGGAGGTATAAATGCCGCCGCCGCAGGCGAACACGATCTGCGTGCCGCCGGCGTACCAGGTGTCCATGGCGGCCGTGATGTCCGGATCGCCGCTGAACTGGTTGCCGTAAGCGTACTTGACGTTGACCTTGATGTTCATGTCAGCAGCCGCAGCGTCCACGCCCTGCACGAAGCCGTAGCCGTAGCGCTGGACAGCCGGGACGGCCATGCCGCCCAGGAAGCCGAGCTCGGTGTAGCCGAGCTTCACAGCCGCGTAACCGGCCATGTAGCCGCAGAGCTCTTCCTGATAGACCGCGCTGTAAACGTTGCTGGCAACGTGCGGCTCATTGTTGGCATCGAGCAGTTCTTCCGTGGTATTGCCCTTATCATCGGTCTTGTAGAAGGAGCTGCTGAGGTCATACTCGGACACGTCCAGAGCGATGAACTTCACGTCCGGATACTTGTCCTGCGTGCCGGAAATGGTGCCGGCGAATGCATAGCCGGGCATCACGATGACATTGTAGCCCTCGTCGACAGCCTTCTCGACCATGGCGATACGGTCGGGCGTGCTGTCACCGGCGGGCTTGTAGTAGGTGAAGTCGATGTTGTTTTCCGTGCAGAAGGCCTTGCAGGCTTCATACGTGGTCTGGTTGAAGGACTGGTCGGTAATGTCGCCGTAGTCCGTGATCATGGCGACCTTGTACGCGGCAGTGTCCTTGGTGTCGTTGGTGTCGTTGGAACCGCAGGCACACAGTGCAAAGACCATGACGAGCGCGAGGAGCAGAGCAACAAGCTTCTTCATGTTCATGCTATTTTTCCTCCATAACGATTTTCACCCGATGTTCGGGTAATTTTTTGTTGTGTTTTCACAACTGCCCTCAGTATAACACGTGCAGGATATGCAGGCAATCCCATTTGTTTCGAAAATATAAAAAAAATATAAACAAAGCGGCACCTGTCCGCGTTCTGCGGACAGGTGCCTCTGTGTTAAAGATTTGCCATGTTGACGGCGGTGTCGAGCGCGATCGTGATCATCTGCACGAAGGAATTCTGCCGCTGCTCGCTCGTGAGCTCCTCGGCGCGATAGATGTGATCGGAGATCGTGAACAGGCCGAGCGCGCGCTTGCCGGCGCGGGCGGCGTTCATGTACAGGCCGGCGGCCTCCATCTCGACGGCAAGTACGCCCATCTTCTTCCACTGGTCGGGGCCGTCGCTGCCGTCATCGTAGAAGTTATCGGCCGAGAGCACGTTGCCGACGTGCAGCGTGACGCCGCTCTCAGCCGCCGCAGCGACGGCCTGACTGAGCAGCGTGTAGTCCGCGATGGGTGCGAACGTGCCGTTGAGGCCGAACTGGTGCGCGAAATTGGAGTCCGTGCACGCGCCCGCACCGGCGACGACATCCATGAGCTGCAGGTCGTCCGCGAGCGCGCCGGCCGAGCCGACGCGGATGATGTTGTCCACATCGTAGAAGTTGTACAGCTCCCAGCTGTAGATGCCGATCGACGGGATGCCCATGCCGGAGGCCATCACGGTCACGGGCACGCCCTTCCACGTGCCGGTGTAGCCCTGCACGCCGCGAACGTTGTTGACGAGCACGGGATTTTCCAGAAAGGTCTCGGCGATGAATTTCGAGCGCAGCGGGTCACCGGGCATGAGCACGGTCTTGGCGATGTCTCCGGCTTTGGCTGCGATATGCGGCGTGGGAACAGGCATGATACTACCTCCGTTTTTTCTATTTTTCAGGCTTGGCCGCATATACGCGGCCAGTTTTATTTTAACCGCAAAAAATGCAAAAGTCAAATTGCAACGGCTCTGCGCCTGTGGTAGAATGTTGGAGAAAACAGCGACTCACAGGAGGCGGCACCATGAGCGACGTCATCACCATCGGCATCGCCGGCGGCACCGGCAGCGGCAAGACCACCATCACACAGTGCATTCTCGACGAATTCGGCGGCGATGTGAGCGTGCTGTATCACGACAACTATTATAAACGGCACGACGATCTTCCCTTCGCCGAGCGCAAAAAGCTCAACTACGACCACCCGAACGCATTCGACACGCCGCTGCTCGTGCAGCACCTCGACACGCTGCGCACCGGGCAGGCGGTCGAGTGCCCGACATATGACTACGCGATGCACAACCGCGCAGCCGAGACGATCACGGTCACGCCGGCCAAGGTCATCGTCGTCGAGGGCATCCTCATCTTTGCCGAACCCGAGCTGCGCGACCGGCTGGACATCAAGCTCTTTGTCGACACGGACGCCGATGTGCGCATCCTGCGGCGCATCGTGCGCGACGTGCGCGACCGCGGCCGCGACCTGGAGTCGATCGTCACGCAGTATCTGACCACTGTCAAGCCCATGCACGAGATGTTCGTCGAGCCGTCGAAGCGCTATGCCGATATTATTATCCCCGAAGGCGGATATAATCAGGTCGCGCTCGATTTTGTCATAGAGCGCATCCGGGCCTATGTAAAGGAGCGGGATTAAATGGCCAAACTCTATTTTAAATACGGCGCCATGGGCTCGTCGAAGTCCGCGCAGGCGCTCATCACGCAGTTCAACTATGAGGAGCTGGGCATGACGGTCTGGCTCATCAAGCCGTCGGTCGACGACCGCGACGGGGCAAACATCATCCGCTCGCGCATCGGCCTGCAGCGCGAGGCGCAGGTCATCCACCCGGCCGAGGACATCATTGCGACGTTTGCCCGCGCTGGCCGCGCCGACGTCATCATCGCGGACGAGGCGCAATTTTTCTCCCCGGAGCAGATCGACCAGCTGCGCCGCATCGTCGACGAGCAGAACATCCCCGTGCTGTGCTTCGGCCTGCGGACGGATTTTCTGACGCACTTTTTCCCCGGCGCGCGGCGGCTCATGGAGCTGGCCGATTCCATCACGGAGATCAAGACCGTGTGCGCCTGCGGCCGCAAGGCGACGGTCAACGCCCGCATCGACGGCAATGGCCGCGTCATCACCGAGGGCGGGCAGATCCTCCTCGGTGGCAACGACAGCTATGTCGCCATGTGTCACAAGTGCTGGGTGGACAAGATCCGCGCCCAAAAAGAAGCCGAAACATAACGCCCGAAAAAGCAAAACCCCATGGGTCTGTGCATCCTGCACAGACCCATGGGGTGATTTTTGTGCCTTATGCTTTTACGCGGCAGACGAGTGCGCCGTTTTCGGCGTCCACGACGAGCGTGTCGCCGGCGTGCAGGTCGCCGGAGAGGATCGTGCGGGCAATGAGCGTCTCGGCGTGGCTTTGCAGGTAGCGCTTGAGCGGACGCGCACCGTAGACCGGGTCATACCCGTTTTCGATGATGAGCGCCTTGGCAGCGTCGGTCATCTCGAGGTTCAGTGTGCGGTCAGCCAGGCGGCTGCGCAGGGCAGCGACGAGGTTGTCGATGATGTGCGACAGGTTGTCGCGCGTGAGCGGACGGAACATGAGGATCTCGTCGAGCCGGTTGAGGAACTCCGGCCGGAAGGCGCGGCGCAACTCGCCCTGCACGCGCTCACGCGCATCCGCGGTGATCTCGCCGTCGGGACCGATGCCGTCAAGCAGGTACTGGCTGCCGAGATTCGACGTGAGGATGATGATCGTGTTCTTGAAGTCCACCGTGCGGCCCTGACTGTCCGTGATGCGGCCGTCGTCAAGGATCTGCAGCAGGATGTTGAACACATCCGGGTGCGCCTTTTCGACCTCATCGAACAGCACGACGGAATACGGCTTGCGGCGCACGGCCTCGGTGAGCTGGCCGCCCTCGTCGTAGCCGACGTATCCCGGAGGCGCGCCGATCAGACGCGAGACGGAGAATTTCTCCATATACTCGGTCATGTCGATGCGCACCATGCTGCGCTCATCGTCAAACAGGCTCTCGGCCAGCGCCTTGGCCAGCTCCGTCTTGCCGACGCCCGTGGGGCCGAGGAACAGGAACGAGCCGATCGGGCGGTTCGGGTCGCTGATGCCGGCGCGCGAGCGCTGGATGGCCTCGCACACCTTCGTCACGGCCTCGTCCTGACCGATCAGGCGGCGGTGCAGCACTTCATCGAGGTGCAGCAGCTTCTCGCGCTCGCCCTCCATGAGCTTTGCCACCGGGATGCCGGTCCACTTGGCGACGATGCCGGCAATCTCCTCCTCAGTCACGGTGTCGTGCACGAGGGAGTTGTCACTCTTGCGGCGCTCGGCCGCGGCCTCGGCCTCGGCGAGCTTCTTCTCCATGCTCGGCAGATCGGAGTACTGCAGGCGCGCGGCCTTTTCATACTCGTAATTGCGCTGGGCCTCTTCGATCTCGGCGTGCAGGTGGTCGATGTCTGATTTGAGGGACTTGACCTCCTCGACGCTGTTTTTCTCGGCTTCCCAGCGAGCCTTCTGCTCGTTGAAGCGGTCCTTGAGCTCGGCGAGCTCCTGCGTGAGCTTTTCAAGCCGGTCGCGCGAGAGCTGGTCGTCCTCCTTCTTGAGGGCCATCTCCTCGATCTCCATCTGCATGATGCGGCGGCGCAGGTCGTCGAGTTCCGACGGCATGGAGTCGATCTCCGTGCGGATCATGGCGCAGGCCTCGTCGACGAGGTCGATGGCCTTGTCGGGCAGGAAGCGGTCGGTGATATAGCGGTTGGAGAGCGTGGCCGCGGCGACGAGCGCGTTGTCGTGAATGCGCACGCCGTGGTAGATCTCATAGCGCTCTTTCAGGCCGCGGAGGATGGAGATGGTGTCCTCCACCGTCGGCTCATCGACCTGCACGGGCTGGAAGCGGCGCTCGAGCGCGGCGTCCTTTTCGATATACTTGCGGTATTCGTCGAGCGTCGTCGCGCCGATGCAGTGCAGCTCGCCGCGGGCGAGCATCGGCTTGAGCAGGTTGCCGGCGTCCATGCTGCCCTCGGTCTTGCCGGCGCCGACGATGGTGTGCAGCTCATCGATGAACAGCAGGATGCGGCCCTCGCTCTTGCGCACTTCCTCGAGCACGGCCTTGAGCCGTTCCTCGAATTCGCCGCGGTACTTTGCGCCTGCGACCAGCGCGCCCATGTCAAGCGAGAAAATGGTCTTGTCCTTCAGGCCCTCGGGCACGTCGCCGCGCACGATGCGCTGCGCCAGCCCTTCGGCGATGGCCGTCTTGCCGACGCCCGGCTCGCCGATGAGCACGGGGTTGTTCTTGGTTTTGCGCGAGAGGATGCGCACGACGTTGCGGATCTCCTGGTCGCGGCCGATGACCGGGTCCATCTTCCCCTCGCGGGCGCACTCGACGAGGTCGGTGCCGTACTTCTTCAGCGCGTCATAGGTGTCCTCGGGGTTGTCACTCGTGACAGGGCCGGTCTTGACCTTTTTCAGCTCCGCCACAAAGCCCGCCTTCGTGATGCCGTGGGCGCTGAAGATGCGCTTGATTGCGGCGGTCTCGTTGGCGAAGATGCCGAGCATCAGGTGCTCGACGGAGACATAGGCGTCGCCGCCGGATTTTGCCTCGCGCTCGGCGAAGCTGAAGATCTTGCTCGTTTCCGGCGAGGCGTACACCTCGCCGCTGCCGCCGGAGACCTTCGGCAGCTGGTTGATGGCGGTGTCGAGCTCGCTAAGCACGGCGTTGCAGTCCACGCCCATGCGGCCGAGCAGGGTGCCGATCAGGCCGCCGTCGGCATCGGCGAGCGCATAGAGCAGGTGCTCCGGCGTGAGATACTGGTTGCCGTTTTCCTGCGCCATGCTCTGGGCTGTCTGGATGGTTTCAATGGTTTTTTGGGTGAATTTATCAGCGTTCATAGTCGGGTTGCTGCGTGTTCCGGCACGCAGCGCCTCCTTTCCTGGATGGTTGCGAATGAATCAGATGAGGATCGCCGCGCGCTGCTGCTCAGCGCAGTAGAGCGCCTCGATCTCGGGTGGGGTGTACTTCCCGGCGAGATACGCCTTCATGAGCCGGTCAAACAGCTGCACGTAGTCCGAAATCGCGCGGGCGATCTCCTCGCTCGTGTAGTCGTGGTCGGGCGGGAGCGAGAGCGTACGCACAAACTTGCCGTCGTACAGGGCGTAATCCGGCTCCACGCCGGACAGGTGCGCATCCTCGATCTGCTTCCAGAGGCGGAAAAACTGCGTCATGCTCTGCAGCAGCTGCGCCGACTGGGTGCGGAAGATGACGGCCAGCTCGCCGAGGCCCTCCTGCTTGTCGCCATAGAGCGCGACCTCGTACTTGACCGTCGGGCGGTATTTGTACTCGAGGCTGCTCTTGAGCGACATGCTCGTCGTGTGCGGCGCAAAAAACGGCACCAGGTCGCGCGCCGGCGCGACGAGCTGCTCGATCTCGTGGAAGATGTTCTCGATGCGGCGCTCCGGCGTCACGACCGAGGTGTAGTCGGCAAGGATCTGATTGATGAGTGCCGAGCGGTTCGTGCCCATGCGGTGGGCCATGCGGTCGATCTCGCGCACGACCTCCTCGTTGAGCATGAGACTGTATAGTGTTTTCTTCATCGGTGTGTCACCGCTTTCTTTTTTCTTACATTGTGCATTGTACACCCGTCTTATAACTTTGTCAAGCGTTTTTATATAAATTTATCCGCAAATTATATAACTTCTTTTCTTTCGAACTCAAAAAATACCCGGACACGGTTCGTGTCCGGGCATTTGCTCATTTGGCGTGGATGTTGATAAACTCGGTCCTCAGCTTGGAATACAGGATCTTCTGGCTGCTGTAGAGCCCGAAGTAGCCCGAGAGCATGTAGGCGATGCCGCACGCGAGCGCGAAGTACACGAGCTGGCCCGCGCCGAAGAGCTCGATGCTCAGCACCATCGACGCGATCGGGCAGTTGACCGCGCCGCAGAACACGCACACGAGCCCGAGCGCCGCGGCAAATCCGGCCGGGATGCCGAGCAGCCCGCCGAGCACGCAGCCGAGCGTAGCGCCGATGAAAAACGTCGGCACGACCTCGCCGCCCTTGAAGCCGCTGCCGATGGTGACGGCGGTGAACAACAGCTTCCAGAAAAACGCGTCCGACGCGGCCTGCCCGCCCTCGATAGCGCGGGTGATGACGTCCATGCCGGCGCCGTTGTAGTCCCCAGTGCCGACGAGCAGCGACAGCACGACCACGATCGCGCCGCCGGCAGCGATGCGCAGCCACGGATTCGGGATGCGGCGGGCAAAGAGCCGCTCCGTACCGTGCATGGTCACGCAAAAGAGGATGCTCATGAGCGAGCACACGGCGGCGAGTGCTGCCACGCGCAGCAGAAGCAGCTTCGGCATGGCCGTGAGCGCGAACGCGAACTGCGTCGGCGCGATGCCGAAAGCGTTCGAGATCGTAAGCGCGGCGAGCGACGCGACGATGCACGGCACGAGCGCAGAGTAATAGAACACGCCCACACTGATGACCTCGAGCGCGAAGATCGTCGCCGTCAGCGGTGTGCCGAACAGGGCCGAGAACACGGCGCTCATGCCGCAGAGCGTGGCGATGCGCATGTCCTTTTCGTCGAGGTGGAACAACTGCCCGATGTAGCAGCCAAGGCTACCGCCGATCTGCAGCGCGGCGCCCTCGCGGCCGGCGCTGCCGCCGAACAGGTGCGTGATGACAGTCGACAGATAGATCGCCGGCACGAGCAGCAGCGGCACCTTGTCGCCGAAGTGGATGGCGTCAATGATGGCGTTGGTGTTTGTATTTTCCATTTTGGTCAGGCGGTAGATGGCCGCGATGAGCAGGCCGCCCACGGGCAGCAGCCACAGCAGCCACGGGTGTGCGGCGCGCTGCGTTGCCGCCCAGTTCACGCTCAGGTGAAAGGCCGAGCCGACCAGCCCGCCGATGCCGCCGGTCACGCCCGCGATGACGAGCCACTTGAGAAACGTGCGCACAAACTGCCACATGGTGCGTGCTTCCCGTTCGGCCTCTTTTTTCATATCGTCCACGGTGAAAGTGTCCTTTTTGTGCGTATTTGCGCCTTGAATCGGCGCGAACAAAAGTACTATACAACAGAATTTGCAGAAATTCCACCGCCATACTTGATTTTTTTCGCGGGATTGGTTATAATCATCCATGCGTTCGTGAAACGCGTCCATGGATAGGTATCGAAGTGGTCATAACGGCCATGACTCGAAATCCTCCGCGGCTCAGGCTTTTTCATTCACCCGTTTCCCTTTGTTTTCAAGGGTTTTCGCGGGTTCTAAAAACTAAATATTGCGCTGTTCTAACACGCCGTTCTAACATTTTGATTTTCCCTCTTTTTTGAGGTTCAAGGTGTTCTGGCCGTGTTTGACATACACGGAGAGGTATCGAAGTGGTCATAACGGGGCTGACTCGAAATCAGTTTGCGAGCAATCGCACATGGGTTCGAATCCCATCCTCTCCGCCAAAAAAGTCCAGTAAACTCAAGGGTTTGCTGGACTTTCCTTTTTTGTCCCGCTTCTTGAACTTGCCGATTTTCGCGTTAGATCGGCGTTAGAATTGCCCATTTTTGCGTTAGAACAGCGTGTTTTTTTTAGTCGAAAACCGGGTTCGAATGTTTTTTTGAATAACACGCTCTATAGAAAAAGCCGCCTGATTTCTCTTGGAAACCAAGCGGCTGTGTATAGAATGTTTATTTTTGGAACGAAATCAGATCATCCACACAGGGATAATATATGTGCTGCTGTCGATTGCACTTAATGTCTCCCGAAGGCAGATGATCGCGCCTGTCCCTCTCGGCACGGAGGCCTTATCGAGCAGCTTGAAAGCACCCGTAATTTGTGTGGGCGGGTTGATGCTTTTTTTGATTTCGATGGGATGCAGCTGACCGTCGCTCTCCATAATCAGATCGATCTCATTGCTGTTCTTGTCCCGGTAATAATGCAGCAGGCAGTCCTTGGCGCTGTTGCTGTAGGTCTTGATGATTTCCGACACGACATAGTTTTCTAAGATCGCTCCGTTTATCGCACCGTTCATCAGAATTTCGGGGTTTGAGTACCGAGTCAGATAGCAGACAAGGCCTGTATCGAAGAAATACATCTTCGGCGTTTTGATCGTCCGCTTCAGAAGATTGTTGGAGTAGGGGTGCAGGAAGAACACGATCCCCGATTTTTCAAGCTCCTTCATCCAGCGCTTTGCCGTATCATCACTAACCCCCACATCCCCGGCGATGTCATGCAGGTTCAGCATCCGGCCGCTTCTGCAGGCGGCAGCACGAATGAAGTCGGCAAACATCATCTTATCCACACCGGGAATATCGGTGGACACATCCCGGTCGATATAGGTCTGAATATAGCTGCTGTAAAACACATCACGGTCTTTATACTTGCCGCTTCTGTGACCGGGGAGTGCGCCATCCCAAATCCTTTGATAGATCTCATTCGGTGTGGCTGGGGAAAGCAACGCCTGGCGCTTCTGCAACTCATCGAGCTCCAACGAAAAGGGTGAAACCTCCACTGCGCCGCAAAGCTCCGACTGCGACAGTGCGGACATATGAAGAATGGCGGTTCTTCCGGCCAGCGACTCCTGTGCCAGCTCCATCAGGCGATACGCCTGAGAACCAGTCAGCCAATAGGAGCCGGGGGCAGCACCGTTATCCACGGCGATCTTGATATACGAAAACAGCTCCGGTGCATACTGAACCTCATCGATCAAAACCGGCGCGGGATGCAGCTTCAAAAACATGGCAGGGTCGCTTTTGGCAAGTCTGCGTTCCTCCAAATCGTCCAGCGAAACCTCGGCACGTGCCGTTCCCTCCATCAGATGCCGCAGCATGGTGGATTTTCCGACCTGACGCGGACCAGTCAGCAGCACACAGGCGTACTCTTCATTGATTGCAATAAACTTCTTTTCAAGCTGTCTCTCAATATACATTGCTCCGCCTCCTTTAGGCCAAAATACGATGCATCTTTATTATAGCCTAAGAGCGAGAAAAAATCAATAGATTTTAGGCTAAAATACGATGCACTTGAATTTTAGCCTGTATAAGCAGCGATTATGCGTGTCTGCACCGGGCTTTCACCCTTAACGCAAAAGTCGCCCGATTTCAAATCAGGCGACTGAACCGATGGCACCTGTCATTCTCCCCACGAAAACCCAAAATCGCTGCGCTTAATCTTGCACTTCGGCTGCCCATCCTTCCAAAATACGATGCCCTCAATATTGTGTTTCTCAAGGTAATCACGGATTCCCTCGAAATCTCTCGGCACATCCGGCAAAACGCGAATACCGTGTTTCTCGATCACATCTTTTTCAAGTCTGTATGGGTTTGCGCGGAAATGCGGACCGATTGCTTCGTATGTGCCTTCCTCCGTAGGACAGCCGGCATTGCGATAGGCTTCCATGAACCAGACATTGCTCTTGTCGCTCTCGTCCACCGGAACCCAGTGCGGCCAGTGGCCGGTTATGGGGTCCGGATCGCAGCAGGGAACCGCATTCGCCGGCGGAATCTTGCCGCGCTTTGCATCGTATCTTTTGTAGAAAACTCCACCTATCACCGCGCAGCAGCTGCCATCGATTTTTTCGGTCGCTACGCCTTCTCCGCTCAGAACCCATTCCATGCCGGGATGAACCTTGTTGTTGATTCCGACTTTATGATGGTTGTCAAATACCCGCTCAAAGAGCGTCGGGGTTTTCTTCATGGTACCTTGCATCTCCTTCTATAATCTCATCCAGCGTTCTCGGCGTGTAATCCACATACGGCATCATGCAACCGACATTGATGAAGTTACCGTTCGGCGTGCCGTAACCGGTGGAATTTGCCTTTACCTCACGGCGCAGCTTTGCGATATGCTCATATTCAATCGTCTGATGGACATGACCATAGAGCATGAACGCCGTCGAAGCGAAGCTGGCACGGAAGAAGGGGATTGGATAATGACACATCACAACATGCTTGCCACTATCCTTGATTTCCTTCAAGTTCGTAATTTCTTGGAACATACGCTTTGTGGCAGCGCTAAATTGCTTGGGATCGTGATTGCCCCGTATCAGCGCCTTGTTGCCGCCAAGCGAACCAACAATAGACGGCTACTCGCTTTCCTTTGCCCAGATGAAATCGCCAAGAATGTATACCGTGTCATCGCTGCGTACTCTGGCGTTCCAGTTTTCTATGAGCCTGTTATTCATCTGCTCGGCACACGCCGCCATTCGTTCCTCAAAAGCACCGAGGATGTTAGCCGCCGAAAACGCATCAGCGACACGCCCGAGTCCGGGCGTGTCGCCTTTGCTTAAAAGAAGGGAGAATGGAAGGATGCTGTGGGATCAGCCCTCGAGCTCCATGGCAACATTCGCTGCGTCATACTCGCGCTCCTTGATGGGCAGCGTTGCGAGCGAGCAGAGCACATAGGAGATCGTGACCGTGGCAATGGCAACGGAGATCATGTTCATATCGACCAGTTTGCCCATGAGGATGGGGGCGATGAACGCGCCAAGCCGGCCAAAGTTGAACGTGAAACCGACGCCGGTGCTGCGCAGGTGCGTCGGGAAGCACTCGCCGATAAACGTGGCATGGATACCAGTGGGCATGCCGTAGCACACGCCGTAGAGCAGCATGAGTATCAGAATATTGCTGCTGTTGGCCCAGAAGGCCAGGCACAGACCGAAGATCGCCGTGCCGATGGTGCCGATGAGAAAAAGCTTCTTGCGGCCGATCTTGTCGGCGATCTTGCCGCCGCCGGCCGTGCCGATGATCATGGCAATGTAGCCCGCAGCGGTGATCCAGCCGCCTGACTGCATACCGACCTGCGTCTGCACATAGTTGGGCAGCCAGGTGATGAGGCCGTAATAACCATAGAAGTAAAGGGTCATGGAGATGGACCAGATGATAAAGGACTTGCGCATACGCGGGTGCGCCCAGATCTCAGCATAGGCATTGACCTTTTTGCCCTCGGCCTGGTCACGCTTTTCGCGGTTGGCCTTGGCCGCGGTGAACGAGGGAGCGTCCTTCATGCCGAAGATCATGAAGACGACGAAAAGGATGGGCAGCGCGCAGATGCGGAAGCACCAGCGCCAGCCGATGCTGGGCAGCGCGAACGCCGACATGGCGCAGCAGACGACGTAGCCGAAGTTCCACACGGATGTGGCAACGCCGCTCATAAAGCCGCGCTTATTGGTGGGCACGAACTCGCCAATGAGGATGGATGCAATGTAGTAGCAGCCGCCAAGGCCGACACCGGTGACAAAGCGCAGCAGGCCGAAAATGGAGTAGGACTGCAGCAGCGACGTTGCAAACACGGCCAGCGTAGCCAGAATAACGTCGACGATCAGAATGTTTTTGCGTCCGAAGCGGTCGGCCAGGTAGCCGGCCACCATGCCGCCGAGCATCTGTCCCATGAATGTATAAGTACCGAGCGAACCCGCCTGCACAGCCGTGAGTGCCAGATCGGTGCGGATGGTAGAAATACAGACAGAGTACATCATGGTCGCCAAACCGGCGGTCAGCATGGAGACGAAGGACCCGAGCAGCGCATTGCGCGAGTACTTCTTCAATTCAAGTTCTGTCATGGTTTTTAATAGTTCCTCTCTGATTTGTTTGTTAGTGATAAATGTTGTACGTACCTTCTTTGTGTGTCTGCGCACGCGGCGCTGCGGCGGGATAGCCAACGATGGCGATGCCCCAGCACACGTGGGTATCCGGTACACCAAAGGCACGCAAGACAGGACGCACGCGCACATCGTCGCAGATGTCGCGGGCCTGGTTGATCCAGCATGATCCGATGCCCATATCCGTGGCACACAGGAAGATATTTTCGAGCATACAGCCGACCTCCAGCTTCTGATTGTCGTTGCCGTGCTCGACGCAGGCAAGGATCGCGGCCGCCGGAGCATACATATCATATCCAGGGCGGTCGAGCACTTCGCTGAACACACGTGCGAGCTTCTGCACGTTCTCATGACCGGCGATCACACACAGATGCCGCGCATGCTCGTGGAACGCCCACGGCGCTGCGAGTCCGGCCCGGACCAGTTCCGTGAGCTGCTCATCGCTCAGCTCCGCTTCCGTGAAGGCGCGGATGCTGGCGCGAGAATACAGAATATCCTGAAAATCGGCCATCGTTCATCCCTCCGCCGCGCCGAGTGCTTTCTTCTGTTTTTCCTCCGCCTTGAGCGCGAGGTACTGCTTGCGGTACGGTCCTTTGAACAGGCCAACGAGCAGGATGATCATTGCGACGACGCTAAAACCGATGATGATCTTCCACGCGAGACCGTACGACGACGCTGTCCCGTCGGAGATGATGCCGCCAAGCAACATCGGCACACATACATTGCCGACCATCATGGCACCGGCATAGGAGCCGATGATCTCGTCATAATACTTGCGGCCGAAGGCCTCTGGAATGAGGTAGGGCGCCGTCGCGTTATCGAGCGGCCCGTTCATGCCGCACAGAATGACGGTAACGAGCAGCAGTGCGAACGAGCCGGTGTTGCTCATGAGCACAATGGCACAGGCGTAGCCCGCAATGGAGATAACGTGCATCAGCACGACCATCTTCACACTGCCAAGCTTGTCCGCCATGACGCCCATCAGGATCATGCCGACGGCAATGCAGACGGACAGGGCAGACGCCCAGTTGGAATACGTGACGGTGTCCAGACCAATGGGGCCGCGGAAAAACGCGCCATTATAAAATCGGAATGCCACACCGGGGAATGAGGAGATCGCAAGGCCGATCCACAGCAGCCAATAGCTGGGCGTCTTGCGGGCGCCGGCCAGGTCGATGCCGCCCTGGCGGCTCTCTCTTTCCTTCTTCGCTGCGACAGCCGCCGCGATCTCTGCCGCTTTTTCATAGCCGTAGGGCTTAGCGCCAACTTTTGCGGGGTCATCCACGATCATAAAGATCGTGACCAACAGTAGCAGCACGCCGCCGAGCGAATGGCAGCGGTAGGCGACCTGATAGCCGTAGGCGGCAATCAAACGGCCGACGATTGGCAGGATGATCATACCGCCAAAGCCATAGCCGCCCATGATAAAGGCCAGCACGGATGACCGCTTGTCCACGAACCAGTTGGTGATGACGACGGAGACGGGCGTCGCACAGGCGAACAGCGTCACCAGGCCGCCAAGCGTACCACAGATGCGCAGGAACCAGAGACTCTCGGCATAGGAATACAGGATATAATGGAACATCAGCAGAAAGTCACCAAAGATCAGGAGCTTTTTCGCGCCAAATTTCCGGAGCAGCGGCTTGAAGAAGAACATAGAGACGATAAAGGATGCCAGATATGCAACCGTCAGGTTACCGGAAATAGAGCCGGTGGAGATGCCGGTATGGGCGCTCATCTCGGGAAGCATCATGGAAAAGCTGGAGCACAGGCCCATGCCGAGGAACATCTGCAGGAAACAGCCGGCCGCTATGTACCAGGGATTACGTTTCAGCGTTTTCATTTGAGGTTCACTCTCTTTCTACTACTTGGTAAACGGATCGCCGGAATCCCTGCGCGCACGAGATCCAAACTTGGCGTTGTCGTTGATGGGCGGCGAGTCGCCGCCTTTCCGAAGGGCCTTGCCGGCCGGACAAAGCCCTTCGATGCCTGGGGGCAGCCTCAGTACAGCTTCTGGTCGTAAACCTCGCCAAGAAGCTGGCGGGCAGTATCTTCGTTGAACTCCGTGGGGCAGAAGTGCCAGATCGGGTCGAGCATGACCTTCTCCACGGTCGCGTCACTGACAAACTCCTCTCTGGAGATGCCGCGCTCTGCCGGCGTGGCGATGTTCATCTCCCAGACGAGCTTCTTCATGGCGTTGGCCACATCGGCGGCAACGGTCTCGGACCGGTCGTCCATGCCAAAGCAGCGGGCGATCAGGCGGATCTCATGGTCGCACTCCTTGCGGGTGAAGTACAGGGCGACCGGAGCCGTCCAGGCGCAGCAGTGGCCGTGCGGCACATGGAAGCGGGCGCCGATGGCGTGCGCCATGGAGTGGCCGCAATTGCCGTAGCTCTCACCGGTCAGGCCGAGGTAGGCGGCCATGGACATGTTGGCACGGGCCTCAAGATCGCCGGGCTCCTTGTATGCCGTGAGCAGGTTCGCCCAGGACAGCTCGAGCGACTTGCCGCAGATCATCTCCGTGAACAGGTTGCTCTTGGTGCAGCACAGCGCCTCGCAGGCGTGGGCGATAGCGTCCATGCCGGTCGTGGCGGTGACATAAGGCGGCAGGCTCTTGGTAATCTGCGGATCCAGGAACACGAAGTCCGCCTTCGCCGACTGAGAGGACAGCGTTGCTTTCACGCCGAGCGTCTGGGACGCGATGATGCACGACCGGGTCGCCTCGGCGCCTGTGCCGGACGTGGTGGGGATGCTGATCAGGTGCGCCTTGCGAGGCAGATCCGGTCCGTTGTACCAGCCAACAAAGTACTGGTCGATCGGCAGCGGCTGATCGACCAGCAGGGTCGCCGCCTTGACGATATCCATCGTGCTGCCGCCGCCCATGGCGAGGAAGCCGTCCACTTGATTGTCGATGGCAAGCTGCCGCACCTCGAGCACGCCGGTATCCTGACCGTCGGCATACGGGCAGGAATAGGGGATCAGCTCGATGCCCTCCGCCGTGATCGAATCCAAGACCATGGACACCGCAGCCTCCGGCAGATTCGCATCATAGCCTGCCAGGACCTTCGTGCAGCCGAACTCCTTAAACTTCTTGCCGGTCTCCTTTGCAACACCGTCGCCGAACTTCAACAGAGGTTTGATCGTCGTCTCAAAGCTTTTCATTACGTATAGCTCCTTTCCTCTTACGGATAAGATGTTTTTGTTTATTCCAGAGCAATCGCGCAGTCATAGGCTGCCGAGATCGCTTCATAGATCATACCGGTCTTGGCGCTGTCGCCGATGTTGAAGAACTTGTCCACACCACACGCGCGCAGCTTTTCCACCTCAGCACTGTTGGAGCGCACACCGATCGCGGGGATGATCACATCGGCCGCGAACGTGACCTGCTCGCCAGTCTCGACCGACTGGGCAATGACAGCGCTATCCATCAGCTCCAGCACCTTGTGGCCAAACACGGTCTTGACGCCAGCCTCCTCGGCATACTCCAAGTCGAGCTTGTGCTCGAGCAGTGTGATGAACGCACGGTCCTGCATCTCGATCTCCGTGACGTCATTGCCGAGTGCGGCGAGCATGTGCGCCGCCTCCAGGCCCGTTTGGCCGCAGCCGAGCACGACGACCTTCTTGCCACGGATATCCGGCCGCTCGAGGATGTAGCGGCGGGCGCCGATCACGTTTTCTCCGTCCGCACCCGGAATGGGCGGGATGAACTCATAGGAGCCGACCGCAGAAACGACGGCGTAGGGTGCCTCGGCCTGCAGCATTTCAGGCGTTACCTCCGTGTTCAGGCGGACATCCACCTTCAGCTCGCGCAGCATATTGGCATAGTAATTGATGCCGTTCTGGAACTCCTGTTTGCCGATCGGCATACCGGCCGGGACCATCATGCCGCCGACGAAGTCGTTTTTGTCGCACAGGATCGGCCGGAAGCCGCGCTGTGCCAGCGTAACGGCGGCGAGGCAGCCAGCCGGGCCGGCGCCGACGACAACAACTTTGCGCCCGGCACCCGTCCGGGGCGTGTCCTCTACGCGGGGCGTGAACGCCTCGCGGCGGCAGCGCGGATTCATCGTGCAGCCGCACACGTCGGCCGGCAGTGCGTAAACACAGTGCATGCACGACAGGCAGTAGCGGATAAGATCCTCGCGGCCGGCCTTGCACTTATTGACCCATTGCGGGTCACAGATCGAGGTGCGGCCGAGCGCGACCAAATCGCACTTGCCCTCGCTGATGATTGCATCCACATAGGACGGGTGCTTAAGGTTGCCGCTCGCTGCAACAGGGATGGATACCGCCTGCTTGACGATCTGGGCATACTTGACCTTCCAGCCCTCGGGCCGGTGGCCATCGCCGCTCATGCCCTCCAGACGGGTCAAGCCGCCGCCGCCGTTGACGGTGATGAGGGCAATACCGGCCTTCTCCAGCTCCTTGGCGCTCGCCGCAAGCACCTCTGGCGTAATATCGTTGTTGATGATCTCGCTGCCGTTGAGCTTTGCGATCAGTTCCACGTGCCTGTACCCGGCGGCGTCAAGTGTCTGGCGCGTGAGAGCGAGCGATTCTCTGGCGAACCGCATGGAATTTTCCACGCTCTGCTGACCGTATTCATCCGTGCGGTGGTTGAAGTACGGGCTGAAGAACTGCTCACCCAGATAGTTGTGCGCGTTATGCCACTCGACCACATCGGCCCCGGCCATCGCGCAGCGGAGCGCGGCGGCTGCATATTTTTTCTGAATGTTGTGGATCTCATCGACCGTCAGACGATTGACGATGGCGATATCCTGCGCACGCTCGACGGCGTTTGCATATGTATAAGGTGCGCGGCCGGGCATCCAGGGCTGCAGGCTGGCCTTTGCGCCACCCGCGTGGATCGCAGCGACCGCCCGCGTCAGGCCGGGGATGTATTTATCGTCGCCGAGGCACGGCTGCGTGGGCATGGTGCTGGGCCAGTTGAGGTCGATCGGCATGATGCCGACCGTCACCATAGCCACACCGCCCTCCGCGATCGCGCGGAGATATTCAACGTAGGCATCGGTCACATATCCGTCCTTGCAGAGATATCGCGCCATTGCGGGAACGATCACCCTGTTTTTCAGGACCATGTTGCCGATGCGTACCGGCTTCAAAAAGCTGTAAGACATAGCTGCTTGGTCTCCTTTTCCGTTTTCTGTGGATTCATACTGTGTTAATAAACGCTCACGACGGGATCGGCTGTCCATTTTCTCACGTTTAATAAACGTCAAGGTTTATTGAATGCTGAAAAAATGCCGATCCGGAGATCTGGCGCCTCGCGATGTGGGCGGAATCTACATGCGGCTCTCCGTCTCAATCGACAGTTTTTTTATACCGCATTGTCAAGCGGTTGTCAATATGCTTTGTGAATTTTTCGAGATTCACAACTGAACAAAGTTATCTGTCGTTTTTTGTGCAATACTACAAAACATAAAATAAACTCGCGATTTTATTGACAAACTTTGCGGATATATTATAATGGTTTTGTTAATAAACTCTCAAGATTATTATGAGCCTCGCTGTTTCGGACGATCCAAACCTTGTTACGAACCATATAAGAAAGGATGTTCCTTATGCAAAACGATTTTCAGTTTTTCATTACAAAGATCATTCACGGCGTTGGCAGCAGCAGGAAAGTCGGTGATATCGCAAAAAAGCTCGGCGCCCGAAAAGCCCTGGTCATGCACGGCCCCAATGTGAAGGCGGCCGGCATCGTCGACCCCTGCATCGAAGCACTCAAGGCTGACGGCATCACCTGCATCATCTACGACAAGATTGAGATCGAGTCACCGATGCATTCGATCGAAGAGGCCGCTGCGCTCGGCCGCGCGGAAGGTGCCGACATCTGCATCGCCATCGGCGGCGGCAGCTGCATGGACACTGCAAAGGTCGCGCGCATGCTCATCACGAACCCCGGCACCTGCCGCGACTACACCACAGCGATCGGCACAGAGCTCTACCCCAATGCCGGCATCCCGCTCATCTGCATCCCGACAACGGCCGGTACCGGCTCGGAAGTGACCTTCACCGCCGTCATGCACGACGTGGAGAACCAGAGAAAGATCTCCACGCGCGACCGCGACAAGCTCGTGCCCGACTATGCCATCCTCGACCCGGCTGTCACCGTGACGCTGCCGGCCGAAATGACCGGTGCTACCGGTCTGGATGCCATGGCGCACGCGATCGAGGGCTTCCTGAAGCCAGAGGCGCACTGCTATTCCGATCCCCTGTGCATTCAGGCAATGAAGATGGTCTATTTCAACCTGAAAAATGCTTATGAGCACCCCAGGGATCTCGAGGCGCGCGACAACATGCTTCTGGCAGCCAACATTGCCATGGGCGGCATGGCCGACGTCGGCGTGCAGATCGGCCACGGTATCGGCCAGGCGCTCGGCGCGTACACACACGCACCGCACGGCGTCACCTGCGCATGGGCGCTGCCATACGTCATTGAGCATCTGTACGACGTGGAGGCGGCCAAGGTGCGCCAGATCGCGGACGCTTTCGCGCTCGGCCTGCCCGCAGACGCCGCTCCAGAGACCGTGCGCGACGCCGTCGTCGCTGCCATCGAGCAGCTCAGCGCCGATGTGCGCCTGCCGATGCCCCGCGACCTCGGCTTCACGATGGAAAAAGACTACGACAACTTCGTCAAATTTGTCCTGCGTGAACAGCGCCTGATCCAGATGTCCGCCAAGCACGTCTCTGACGACGATGTGCGCAGATATATGACGGACCTGATGACCCGCGCCCACTGAGCCGCCCACCTGAGACAGACAAAACTAAGAAGGAGTACAAACGATCATGAGAAAACTTCTCGAGCCGCTGAAAGTCGGCAATATAGAGCTGCGCAACCGCGTGATCCTCTCTGCAATGGCCAAGTATTTCTGCACCAATGGCTTTATTGGCCAGGAATACATTGAATATTACCGCACCATCGCCCACGGCGGCACCGCGCTCATCACCCCGGGCATCATGTGTGTCGAACCCAAGTGGTACGGTCAGCACGAGCAGCCCTTCCTCAACGATGATAAGTACATCCCCGGCCTCAAGGCGGCGATCGACGCCGTGCACAATGAAGGCGCGAAGTTCTCCTGCCAGCTCTGGATGCCCGGTCACCTGCCCTACACGCAGGCAGATTATATCGAGACCAACGGCCCGAAGCTGGTCGCGGTCAACTACATGTCCCGCGAGATGATCCAGGAGATGCAGCAGAAGTACGTCGACGCGGCCATCCGCTGCGCAAAGGCCGGCACCGACGCCATCGAGTGGCACATGGCGCACAACTATCTGCCCGAGCAGTTCTACAGCCCGTACTTCAACCACCGCACGGACGAATACGGTGCGCAGAATGTGGACAACGCCATGCGCTTCTCGCTTGAAGTCATCGACCGCATCAAGAAGGAATGTCCCGATGTGGAGGTCGTGGCAAAAATGAACGGCACGGACTGCCACGATGGCGAGGCCAGCATGGACTGGCTCGGCAGCGCGGCGTCACTGCTTGAGCAGCACGGCGTGAGCCTCATCACCGTCAACGGCGGCGGTGTGATGTCCCGCCTGACGGGCATGAGCGCCGATGGCAACTGGGAAGAGGGCTGGAAGGTCCCATACGCCGAGGTCGTGAAAAACAACGTACACATCCCGGTCGCGGCCTGCGGCTCGCTGCGCCACCCCGACTATATCGACAGCATTATCCGCGATGGCAAGTGTGACGCCGTGGCCCTTGGCCGCCAGCTGTTTGCCGAGCCCGAATTCTGCAACAAGATCGCGCAGGGCCGCGAGAACGAGCTCAAATACTGCGTGTCCTGCATGCACTGCCTGACCAAGACGCCGTTCGGTCCGCAGCAGCCCGGCTGCACCATGAACCCCAGAGGCCGCCGCGAATACTGCATGCCCGCAGCGCTCAACATCAACGGCGATCACCTGCCGGTGGCCATCGTCGGTGCAGGTCCCGCCGGACTGGAGGCTGCTGTCACGCTCACAAAGCGCGGCTTTGATGTGACCGTATTTGAAAAGTCCGACCGCATCGGCGGCGCCGTGAACCTCGCCGACGCGCCGATCGGCAAGTACAAGCTCGGCTGGCTGATCGACTACTACGAGCGCATGATCAAAAAGCTGAACATCCGTGTGCAGCTCAATACCGAGTGTACTGCCGAGATGCTGCGCGCCATGGATCCCTACGCCGTATTCGTTGCGGCCGGCTCCGACGAGCTGATCCCGCCGATCGAAGGCCTCAACGGCGAAAACGTACTGAGCGTGCGCGGCTACATCTGCAATCAGCCCGCCATCGCCGGAAAGCGCGTCATCGTGCTCGGTGCCGGCCAGACCGGCCTGGAGGCCGCGCGCATGCTTGCGCAGGAAAACACCGTCACCGTCGTGGACATGATGCCCGACGAGATCCCGGCCAACACGGACCACCGGCTCGACCTGTTCTACGCCAAGGACGCCGGCGTTCAGACCGTCCTCGGTCACAAGATCCTGCGCGTCAGCACAACCGGCGTGACCATCGCCTCCGTCGCCACCGGCGAGGAGGCCACGCTTCCCTGCGACCTTGTGGTCGTTGCGCTGGGCGTGCGCCCGGTCACGGCACTCTTTGATGAGATCAACGGTGCCTTCCCGCACGTGTGCAAGCTCGGCGACAGCGTCAAGCCCGGCTTCATCGTGCACGCCACCACAGCCGCATATGAAGCGGCGGCCAACCTCCCGACCAAGCCGTACGAGGTCAAGGAGGTCTACTTTGCGGCCGAAAAGGAAGCCGTCAAGTCCCAGCTCGTCGATCCCTACGCAAAGTAAACCGCAGCCAAAGCGAAAAGCACATCCCCGACGGGGATGTGCTTTTTGCTTGCCATACATATTAAAACAGTACGCAGCGCCTCACAGCGCCTTGTAGCGCAGCATGATCGCGTCCAGCACCGTGTCGATCAGGCGGGAGATGCGCCCCTCGGTCATATCGTACCAGCCGTCCTGCTTGTCGACAGCCTCGATGCCGAGGGAGATAACGTAGAAATACACCATGAACGACTCCACGTCCGTATCCGGGCGAAGGATCTTGTCATCGATTGCCTGTTGGATATACTGCGTCTTCATCTTATGGATACGGTGCATGATGTCCGTCTGAAAATCCCGCGCGGCAGCCAGATGCGGCTTGGAGTTGATGCCGGTGAACAGCTCCTTCTCCGCCAGACGCAGGTGCGACGACAGATCCAGATCCATGCGCACCTTATCGAAAAACGGCATGTCGCTGGCAAACAGCGCAGTGTACTTCTCCAGCTTCCCGGTCAGATGCTTTTTCACAACCGCCTCGTAGAGCTTCTGCTTGTTCTCAAAATAATAATAGATGGGCGTGCGCGTCGTATTCAGTTCGCGGGCGATATCGTTCAGATTCGTGTTGTCAAACCCGTATTCGCAAAATATCTTTTTCGCGGCGTTCAGGACATCCTCTTCCGAGACCTCCTGGCCCAGCGGTTTTCTGCTCATATGTTTAATGGCCTTCCTGTTCCAGAAAAAATCATAAATGTTTATTTTATAATAGTAGCACAAAAATACAGATATGTAAATGCCAAGTGGCCGAAAATCGGAAAAGAATTTTCATTTTCCCATGGATTTTCAGCCACCTGCCGCCCCCCTGATCCTTCTCTGTATGCCGCAAAAAGCCTGACGCCGCAGCGTCAGGCTTTTTCTTTTCAAATCAACTTTTCAGATCAACTTCAGCACCCCGTCGCCGTAGTCGGCGCAGGTCGCGCCGTCCGGTCGGCCGGTGATGACGGCCGGGCAGGCATCGAGCGCCGCCTCGAGCTTATCCGCCGCGGCCGCGCGGCCGATGTGCCGCAGCAGCATGACCTCCGCGCGCAGGATGCTCTGAGGGTTGGCATAGTCGCCCATACCGCGCTCGATCATGCGCGGGGCCGAGCCGTGGATGGCCTCGAACATGGCGTAGCGGTCGCCGATGTTGGCGCTGCCCGCCGTGCCGACGCCGCCCTGCAGCTGCGCGGCCTCGTCGGTGATGATGTCGCCGTAGAGGTTCGGCAGCAGCAGCACCTGAAACTGCCCGCGCACCCGCTCGTTGACGAGATTCGCCGCCATAATGTCGATGTAGTAATCATCAACGGTGATCTCGGGATAGTCGGCGGCGACCTCGTGGCAGAGGGCGGTGAACTTGCCGTCCGTCTTTTTGAGGATGTTCGCCTTCGTGACGACGGTCACGCGCGTCTTGCCGTTGCGCCGGGCATAATCGAACGCCGCGCGGGCGATGCGGCGCGTGCCGGGGTCGGTCGTGACCTTGAAGTCCACGGCCATGCCGGGCAGCTCCACGCCGCGGCTGCCGAGTGCGTACTCTCCCTCGGTGTTTTCGCGGAAGAACATCCAGTCGATGCCCTGCTCAGGGATGGCAACGGGACGGACGTTGGCGTAGAGGTCGAGCGCACGGCGAAGCTTCACGTTTGCGCTTTCAAGACCGCCGCCCATGGGCGTTGTCGTCGGACCCTTGAGCAGAACATCGCAGGCCATGATCTCGGCAAGCACATCATCCGGCACCGCCTGCCCGCAGGCAAGCCGGTTTTCGATGGTAAGACCGCGGATGCGGCGAAGGACGATGCTGCCGCGCGCTATCTCATCGGCCAGCAGACGCTCCAGTACGCGCACGGCCTGCTCCATGATGATCGGACCGATGCCGTCGCCGTCAACAAGACCGATCGTCACGGTGTCCTTCTCCTTATAATCCACCCGCTCGCCGGTCATGGCCGCCGTGCGGGCTGCCTGCTCTTCAAGCAGCCTGCGGAACTGTTCGCAGGCAAGATCTATATCATTCATAATTCCTGCTCCTTTGTATAGCTCAGCAGCCCTCCCGCAAGGAGGATCGCCTGCTGCCGCTCGGTGAAACTGCACACGACAGGGTATGCTTTGCCAGACCCGGTGTCCGTCAGCTCCAGCCTTCCCGCCGCCATGCCCGCACGGATACTGCCGATGTGAAGATGCGCCCCCTGCCGCAGAGCGTCGTAATCGTCGGGGTTTTCAAAGGTCAGCGGCAGTATGCCGGCGTTTATCAGGTTTGCCGCGTGTATGCGTGCAAAGCTCTTGGCGATGACGCAGCGGATGCCGAGATACATCGGCACGAGCGCCGCGTGCTCGCGTGACGAGCCCTGACCGTAGTTGCTGCCGCCGACGATAATGCCGCCTCCGGCCGCTTTTGCACGCTCGGAGAAGCTCGGATCACAGACCCTGAAGCAGAACTCCGACAGCTTTGGAATGTTCGAGCGGTAGGGCAGGATCTTTGCTCCGGCAGGCATGATGTGATCTGTGGTGATGTTGTCGCCCACCTTGAGCACGAGCTCTGCCGACAGCTCGTCGGCAAACGGCCTGCTCTGCGGGAAGGGCTTTATATTCGGACCGCGCAGAACCTCGACTCTATCTGCCTCGTCCGCGGGAGCGGGCGGGAGCACGGCGCTGTCGTCTATGCGGAAGCTGTCCGGCAGCGTGATAAGCGGCATGGGGCCGAGCGTCTGAGGATCGGTAATGCAGCCGGTGAGCGCGGCGGCGACCGCCGTCTCGGGAGAGACGAGGTAGACCTGCGCGTCCTTGGTACCGCTGCGTCCGAGAAAATTGCGGTTGAACGTGCGCAGGCTCACTCCGCCGGAGTTGGGGGAGAAGCCCATGCCGATGCACGGGCCGCAGGCGCATTCGAGCACTCTTGCGCCGCTTGCGAGGATATCGCTGAGTGCGCCGCAGTCGGCAAGCATCGTCAAAACCTGCTTTGAACCCGGCGAGATCGACAGACTTACGTTCGGAGCTACGGTTCTGCCGCGCAGCAGAGCCGCGACCTTGAGCATATCAAACAGGGAGGAGTTGGTGCATGAGCCGATGCAGACCTGATCGACCTTTGTACCGGAAAGAGCTTCGACCGTAACTACGTTGTCCGGACTGTGCGGACATGCGATCATGGGTCTCAGCGAGCCGAGGTCTATGTCGATAACGCGGTCATACACGGCATCGGGGTCGGCAGAGAGGGGAGTGAAGTCCGCCTCGCGCCCCTCGGCTGCGAGAAATGCGCGTGTTACCCCGTCCGAGGGGAAGATAGACGTAGTTGCGCCAAGCTCCGTACCCATATTGGTGATAGTTGCGCGCTCTGGCACGGACAGCGATGCAATGCCCTCGCCGCCCCATTCTATTATAGCGCCGACGCCGCCCTTTACAGACAGTATGCGCAGCAGTTCGAGGCTTATGTCCTTGGCAGTGACATAGGGGCGCAGCCTGCCGGTGAGATTGACCTTGAACATTTTAGGCATGGTGATGTAGTACGCTCCGCCGCCCATTGCGACCGCAACGTCAAGCCCGCCAGAACCGAAGGCCAGCATACCGATGCCGCCGCCGGTGGGCGTGTGGCTGTCAGAGCCTATGAGCGTTTTGCCGGGCTTGCCGAAGCGTTCAAGATGCACCTGATGGCAGATGCCGTTGCCCGGGCGGGAGAAGTACACGCCGTGCTTTCGTGCAACGCTTTGCAGATAGCGGTGGTCGTCCGCGTTTTCAAAGCCGGACTGTAAGGTGTTGTGATCGACATAGGCAACGCTCAGCTCTGTTTTCACGCGAGGGATGCCCATCGTTTCAAACTCGAGATAGGCCATTGTGCCTGTTGCGTCCTGCGTGAGGGTCTGGTCTATGCGCAGAGCGATCTCGCTGCCGGGCGTCATGTCGCCGTGCAGCAGGTGGGCGCGGATTATTTTCTGAGCAAGGGTCTCACCCATGGTTCTTCATCCTTTCGATCATGCTTTTCTTGGCGTGGATGGTGTGCTCGGTCGTGAGCTCGGCGGCACGGTCGGCGTCGCCGGCGGCGATGGCGTCGAAGATGGCGCGGTGTTCTTTCACGACCTGCACCGTGCGCTTTGCGTCGGCGATGGACGCCTTGCGGTAGCGGCGGGTCTTGCGGTGCAGCGGGACGAGCGTATCGCTGATGACGGCGTGGCCGCTCATGTCGCAAATGACGTCATGGAACTGGTCGTCCATCTCGCGCAGGTGCTCGGCGTCGCGCTTTTCAAAGTAAAACTCCTGCAGGTCCATGATGTGGCGCAGGCGTGCGAGGCCATCGGGCGTGGCGTTTTTCGCCGCGTAGTAGGACGCGAGCCCCTCGATCTTGCAGCGGATGTCCATGATGTCCACCAGATCCTCGGCCGTAATGCCAAGCACGACGGAGCCCTTACCGGTGTCGGCGATGAGATGCTCCTGCTCGAGGCGGCGCAGCGCCTCGCGGATGGGCGTGCGGCTGACATTGAGCTGCTCGACGAGCTTGAGCTCCGTGAGCACCTCGCCGCGCGGGTACACGCCCTGAATGATATCGGATTCCAGCCGCTCAAACACCTGATCGGCCAGCGTAACGGTACGGAAATCTTTCATGCTGCGCCTCCTGTCAGACCTGCGCGAAGCGACCGGGGGCCAGCTCCGTGATCTTGGCGTTGAGTTCCTTGGCGGACAGGACTGTCTGGCGGCCGTCCTCGTATTCCGCGTCCACCCAGCCCTTGAGCGCAAGCACGAGCGTGTCGTGCTTGTCGATCTGCTGCTCGCCGGTCAGGTGGTAATTCTGGTTGATCCAGTAGGCGATGCCCGCGAGGCCGGACGTCTTGCCGACCTGCACGGACGCCGGGCGGTTGAGCAGCTTCTCGGTGTCGAAGATCGTGTAGATCTCGGCGTCCTTGAGCAGGCCGTCGGCGTGGATGCCGGCGCGCGTGGCGTTGAAGTCGCGCCCGACGAACGGCGTCATCGGCGGGATGTCGTAGCCGATCTCGTGCTGGAAATAGTCGGCGATCTCGGTGATGACGGTCGGGTCCATGCCGTCGAGCGAGCCGCGCAGCGACGCGTACTCAAACACCATCGCCTCGAGCGGGATGTTGCCCGTGCGCTCGCCGATGCCGAGCAGGGAACAGTTGACCGCGCACGCGCCGTAGAGCCACGCGGTCGAGGCGTTGACGACCGCCTTGTAAAAGTCGTTGTGCCCGTGCCACTCGAGGCACTCGCTCGGCACGTCGGAATACTGCTGCAGGCCGTAGATGATGCCGGCTACGCTGCGCGGCAGCGCCGCCTCCGTGTAGGGGATGCCGTAGCCCATGGTGTCGCACGCGCGGATCTTGACCGGGATGCCCGCCTGACGCGAGAGCTTTTGCAGCTCGTTGACAAACGGCACTACGAAACCGTAAAAGTCGGCGCGTGTGATGTCCTCGAGGTGGCAGCGCGGGACGACGCCGGCCTCAAACGCATCGGCCACGGTGGCGAGGTAGTAGTCCATGGCCTGCTTGCGCGTCATCTTCATCTTCTTGAAGATGTGGTAGTCGCTGCAGCTGACAAGGATGCCCGTCTCGCGGATGCCGAGGTCGCGCACGAGGCGAAAGTCCTCCTTCGTGGCGCGGATCCACGTCGTGATCTCCGGGAACTTCAGCCCCAGCTCCATGCACTTTTCGAGCGCCTCGCGGTCTTTCTTGCTGTAGATGAAAAACTCCGTCTGCCGGATGATGCCGTACGGCCCGCCGAGCCGCGACAGGTACTTATAAATATTGACGATCTGCTCGACCGTGTACGGCTCCACGGACTGCTGCCCGTCGCGCAGGGACGTGTCCGTGATCCAAATCTCCTCGGGCATGTTCATCGGCACGCGCCGGTGGTTGAACGGCACCTTCGGCACCATTCCCTGCGTGTAAATGTCGCGCTGGAGGTTCGGCTCCGCCACGTCCTGGAGCGAATATTTATACGCATTCTGCTCCAGCAGGTTCGTCTTTCCGGATATTTCAAGCATGGCAGTGGGACTCCTTTCTGTTGCTTTGTATTATTGTATACAATTATACACACAATTGTGCCATTGTCAACGCGCAAATGTTCACAATTTTCTGCTTGCTTTCCGGGCGGATGCTGGTATAATACAAAATCGTTCAAAATTGAACTATTTTGGGGAGGTGACCGACGTGCTCACCGCATCGCAGGTCTATACGTACACGCGCCGCATTCTCGACGCTTACGCCGCCGTCATGCGGCCGCTGAGCGCGGAGCTGGACATGGCGCAAAATGCCGTGGACATCCTGCTCTTTCTGGCCAACAATCCGGGGCTGGACACCGCGCGCGACATCTGTACCTACCGCCGTCTCAAGCCGGGCATCGTGTCGTTCCACGTGGACAATCTCGTGCGCGAGGGCTACCTGCTGCGCACGCGCGACCCCGGCGACCGGCGCCGCTGCCGGCTCGTGTGCACGGACAAAGCAGCGCCGATCATTGCACGCGGCCAGGCGCTGCAGGAGCAGTTCGTCGCGCAGATGTCCGCAGGCCTCGCACCCGACGCGCTCGAAACGTTCCAGCACTGTCTGACGGCGTTCGCGCAGAATCTTGACCGTATGACCCAGAGAGAGGAAACCTAAATGCAGCAGGACAAAACATTTCTCGGCACGGAACCCATCGGGCAGCTCCTGCGCCGGCTCGCGATCCCGACGGTGATCGCGCAGCTGGTGAACATGCTCTACAACATCGTCGACCGCATCTACATCGGCCACATTCCGGAAGTCGGCAGTCTCGCGCTGACGGGCGTGGGCGTGTGCCTGCCGATCATTCTGATCGTGTCGGCCTTCGCGTGCTTCACGGCCTCGGGCGGCGCGCCGCGCGCGTCGATCTACATGGGGCGCGACGATATGGACAGCGCCGAAAAGACGCTCGGCGGCTGCTTTACGCTGCAGATCGGCATCTCCGCCGTGCTCACGGCAGCGCTGCTTCTCTGGGGGCGCGAGGCGCTGCTCGCCTTCGGCGCGAGCGGAAATACCATTGACTACGCCGCCGACTATCTGCATATTTATGCGTTCGGCACGCTCTTTGTTGAGCTCACGCTGGGCATGAACGCGTTCATCACGGCGCAGGGCTTTGCCAAGATAGGCATGTACACGGTGCTCATCGGCGCGGCGGCGAATATCGTCCTCGACCCGATCTTCATCTTCGCGCTGGGCATGGGCGTGCGCGGCGCGGCGCTCGCGACCGTGCTCTCGCAGGGGCTCTCGTGCGCGTGGGTGCTGGTGTTTCTGTGCGGGAAGAAGGCGTTTTTGCGCCTCCGGCGCGAAAATCTCTTCGTCTCACCCCAGCTCATCCTGCCGTGCGTGGCACTCGGCCTCGCGACGTTCACGATGCAGGCGAGCGAGAGCGTCATCTCCGTGTGCTTCAACGCCTCGCTACTCAAGTACGGCGGCGACATCGCCGTCGGCGCCATGACGATCCTCACGAGCGTGATGCAGTTTGCCATGCTGCCGCTGCAGGGCATCGGTCAAGGCGCGCAGCCGATCACGAGCTACAACTTCGGCGCGAAAAACACGTCGCGCGTGCGCGAGACATTCCGCCTGCTGCTGAAGGTGAGCCTGATCTACTCCGTCTCGCTCTGGCTGCTCATTGAACTGTTCCCGGGCCTGTTCGCGCACATCTTCACACCGGACGCAGACCTCATCGCCTTCACGACGCGCGTGCTGCGCATCTACTGCGCGGGCCTGTTCCTGTTCGGTATTCAGATCGCCTGCCAGATGACGTTCGTGTCCATCGGCAGCGCGGTGTGCTCGATCATCGTGGCCGTGCTGCGCAAGTTTGTGCTGCTCCTGCCGCTGATCTATCTGCTGCCGGCGCTGCTGCCCGACCGGACAACAGCCGTATATCTGGCCGAGCCGGTCGCGGACGTGATCGCCGTCACATGCACGGCCATCCTGTTCTCAACGCAGTTTCGCAAGGCGCTGCACAAGCTCGAAGCGAATGCGTGATGCAGCGCCTCGAGGAGAAGGCTTATGGGTGATGGCCGGACACACGGCGTGCCCCCGTTCCGCCGGCGCTGGACGATTCAAAAAATTGAAACTTCCTTATCAAAAACGCGAAGCCATCCCGCCGTTGACAACCGCCGCACCGGCGCGTACAATGACAGCCACATCCATTCGAGAGGAGCTGCAAGCCATGCGCAGTACGTTTTTCAGCCACAAAAACGACAGCACCGCGACCATGCGCGCGGCCGGCTTCGCATGCTCTGACGCGAACACCAACAACAGCGCTCTCCTGCTTACCATCGACACTGTACTTGCAGTGTCGATTTTTGCTATGCTCGGCATTCTGGGCATTATGCCGCCAACAGGACGCACCAAACCGGTATTCGCGGGATAATTCGACAACACTTGGTATACCGAGAGTCGGCCCCGACCGTTTTGGTCGGGGCCGATTTTTTGTATAGAAAACAAAACAGTCGGAAAGGAAACCTGTCATGGAAAAGAAAAAAGTTGGATTCGCCAGCGGTATCGGCTTCATCCTCGCCGCCGCCGGCAGCGCCGTGGGCCTCGGCAATCTCTGGGGCTTCCCGTACAAGACGTCGCAAAACGGCGGCGCCGCCTTCGTGCTCATCTACATCGCGTGCGTGCTGCTCATCGGCTTTGTCACGATGCTCAGCGAGATCTATCTCGGCCGCCGCGCGCAGGCCAACCCCATGACCGCCTACAAGATGATCAACAAGAACCTCGGCTGGTGCGGCCTCGTGGCGATCATGATCCCCGCGTTCATCATCTGCTACTACTCCGTGCTCGGCGGCTGGACGACGAAGTACGCGCTCAACTCCTTCGGCGGCAACGCTGGCATCGTCAGCACGTTCTCCGTCAACACGGGTGAGGTCATTTTGTACACGGCCATCTTCCTCGTGCTGAGCGTGACGATCATCATGGGCGGCGTCAAGGACGGCATCGAGAAAGCCTCCAAGGTGCTCATGCCGGTGCTGTTTCTGATCCTCGTTGCCATCGCGGTCTACGCCCTGACGCTCGGCAGCGGCGTGCGCGAGGGCCTGGCGTTCTACCTCAAGCCCGATTTCTCCGGCATCACGTTCAAGTCCGTGCTCGTGGCCATGGGCCAGGCGTTCTACTCCCTGTCGCTCGGCATGGGCATCATGATCACCTACGGTTCCTACACCGGCAAAGAAATCAATATCGCCAAATCCGCCGCCATGGTCTGCGTGTTCGACACGGTCGTGGCGCTGCTGGCCGGTCTCGCCATCTTCCCGTCGGTCGCGCACTTTGACCCCTCCCTGCTCGGCAGCAGCAAGGGTGTCGCACTCATGTTCATCATCCTGCCGCAGGTGTTCGAGTCCATGGGCAGCGTGGGTCAGGTCGTGTCGTTCGCATTCTTCGTCATGGTCGACATCGCGGCCATCACGTCCGTCGTGTCCCTGATCGAGGTCGTGACGCAGTTCGTCATCCAGAAGTTCCACGTCCACCGCAAGTGGGCCGCGCTCGTCGTCGCGTGCGTGTGCTTTCTCGTGTCGATCCCGATCGGCATCTCGCTCGGCCACGTCGCCATCCTCGAGGAATCCAGCCCCGCGCTGTTCGGGCTCGACTGGCTGACGTTCTTTGACGAGGTGACCAACACCGTGCTCATGCCCGTGTGCGCACTGTTTTCGTGCATCGTCGTCGGCTGGTTCATCACGCCCAAGCGCGCCGTGGCCGAGATCGAGGCCGAGGGCACGCACATGGCCGGCTGGCTCAAGAAGGTCTACGCCGTCATGATCCGCTTCGTGACGCCGGCGCTCATCCTCATCGTCGAGATCGGCGGCCTGCAGAGCGAGATTGCGGCCGGCAACACCGCCGTCATCGTCTTTGCCTACGCGCTCGTGGCGCTGTGCGTGGTGGCGTACTTTGCCTTCTTCTGCAACCGGGACACCGGCACGAACGCCGACGAGAAGCTCTCCGGCGACTCCCCCGTGTAACATTCCCCACACACCGGTGCGGTTTTTTGACCGCGCCGGTGTTTTTTTCATGTCAAACCCGTTAAAAATCGCGCAAATTCGGTTGAAATGCCGGGAAAAAGCAGGTATAATGAAAATGTCAGTCAGTATGACAAGTATATGAACAGGAGGCACGCCCATGTCGCTGCAGGAGGTGCGGGAACAGAATATCACCCTCGTGACGCAGACGGCGCTGGCGTGCTTTGTGGAAAACGGCATCGACAAGACGACCATCCGCGACATCGCGCACCGCGCGGGGCTGACCGAGCGCTCGGTCTACCGCTACTTTGCGACGAAGGACGAGCTTGTGGTCGCGGCGTCCTTCCTCTACTGGGACAGGGCCAAGGCGCAGGCGGCGCAGGCGCTGTGCGCGGCGCGGCAGCCGGGCATGACCGGCATCGAGGAGATCCGCGTGCTGCTGCGCAGCTACGCGGGGCTGATCTTCACCGACCCCGCGGGCATCCGCTTCTCGCTCGACGCGGAGGTCGCACTCTGCAACGCCGGCCGGCAGCACGCGGTCGTCAACCGCCCGCCGGAGCGCTATGAGGTCGCCCCCGGCCCGATCGCGGCGGCCATCCGCCGCGGCCTCGCCGACGGGACGGTCGACCCCAACGCCGATGTCAAAATGCTCTACTATAATGCCTACGACGCGATCCTCGGCGTCATCCAGCGCATGTCCGTCGGCGTGCCGAGCGTGCACGAGCTCGACGGGCACGCGCGCATCGACGCGCTGTGCGAGCAGTTCACGCGCGCATTCGCAGCGCCGCCCCCGGGAGAAAAAGGGACAGGGAATACCTTTTAAATACTACCCGTTATTGAAGGAGGAAAAGGCATGGCAAAACGACCGAATATTCTCAAGCTGGCCACGAAGATCAGTCTTGAGAGCATGACGTACACCGGCATCACGTACAACGACCCCGAGTACAAGATCCTCGAGCCAATCATCGACGATGAGATGTGTGCGATCATGATGCACCTGCGCCTGGAGGCCAACCGCACCGTGGAGGACGTGGCCAGGCGCGCAAAGCAGAGCGTGGAATACACGCAGACGCAGCTCGACAAGCTCGCCAAGACGGGCGCGGTGCGCTACCGCTATGTGGACGGCAAGCGCTGCTACTACTACCCCATCTGGGTGCCCGGCATCATGGAGGGCATCCTCGCCAACCGCGAGCAGTGCGACCGCTACCCCGTGCTCGGCGAGAGCTTTGAGGCATACACCCGCCGCCGGCTCGAGATGCTCGCGCCGATGCTCGACAGCGGCACGGTCGGCATGTGCCCGATGCGCGTCATGCCGGTCATGAGCGCGATCGAGAACGACACGCGCACGGCATCGTATGACGAGCTCAAGACGCTCATCGAAAATGCGACGGCCATCAGCGTCGGCCCGTGCTCGTGCCGCCGGGCCCGCCGCCTCATGGGCGAGGGCTGCGGCCACCTCGAAGAGGACATGTGCATGTACCTCAACGACAACGCCGTCTGCTATTCCGAGCAGGGCTATCACCGGATCATCACGAAAGAAGAAGCATATGAGATCCTCCGGCGTGCCGAGGACAACGGCCTCGTGCACGAGATCAACCAGACCCCGGGCTTTGAGGATGCGACCGCCATCTGCAACTGCTGCGGCTGCTCGTGCTTCGCGCTGCGCATCGAGGAGCTGTTCCGCACGCCGCGCGCCATACGCTCGAACTACATCGCCCGCGTAGACAAGGAAAAGTGCGTCGCCTGCGGCCAGTGCGTCGAAAACTGCCAGACCAACGCCCTCAAGCTCGGGCAGAAGCGCTGCACGACCGACCCGCACATTTCCGATACCTATGACACCGACCGCAGCGTGCCCTACGACCGCCGGACCTATGACCCGGACTTCCGCACGAACCGCTCGGACGTCATGCCCAGCGGCACCGCGCCGTGCAAGGCCGTGTGCCCGCTGAACATCCCGGTGCAGGGCTGCCTGCAGCTGCTGTCCGTCGGCAGATATGACGACGCTGCGGCACTCATCCGGCAGGCCACGCCGTTCCCGGAGCTGTGCGGCAGCGTGTGCGGCCGCCAGTGCGAAAAGGTCTGCACCCGCAACCAGATCGATGCCGCTGTCGCCATTGCCGACGTGTGCAGGACGCTCGTCCGGCGCGAGCAGGACGCCGGCAAGGTCATTTTGCCGCCGGTGAAAAACCCGACCGGCATCCCCCATACGGAAAAGATCGCCGTCATCGGCGCCGGCCCCGCCGGACTGAGCTGTGCCTATTTCCTCCGGCAGCAGGGCTACCCCGTGACCGTGCTGGAAAAGGACACGGTGCCCGGCGGCGCACCGGCGACGCTCATCCCGTCCTTCCGTCTCGACCGCAAGGCCTACGCCGCCGAGATCGACGTGCTCGCGCGCATGGGCGTGGAGTTCCGCACCGGCGTGGAAGTTGGCAAGGACACGACGCTCGACGCGCTGCGCGCCGAGGGCTACAAGGCGTTCTTCCTCGGCATCGGCGCCGGGAAGCAGAGCAAGGACGCGCCGGCCGGCACCGTGGACGCGCGCAGATACCTGCACCGGAAGAGACACACCGTCAAGGGCAGCGTCGTCGTGCTCGGCGGCGGGAAAGAGGCCGTTGACTGTGCGCGCGCCGCGCACAAGGGCGGCGCAGCAAGCGTGACCGTCGTCGCCGGGGCGATCCGGGCAGACATCTCCGAGGCCAAGCAGGAAGGCGTCGCGTTCCGCGCGCCGTTCGCTGTGCAGGAGATCCGCGACGGCGCAGTGTCCATCCGCAGCCTGCACGGTGACAAGACCGAGGAGCTTGCAGCAGACACGGTCTTTGCTGCCGAGGGCTACGTCCCGGCGGCGGACGCCTTCACCGCCGGATCCGGCGTGTGCCTGAACGCCGACGGCTTTGTCGGCGCCGACGCCGTGACCCGCCAGACCGGCGAGGCCGACGTCTTTGCCGGCGGTGCCGCGACCGGCGCGCATGACATCGCGCGTGCGATCGCCGAGGGCCGCGAGGCCGCGATCTCGATCCACCGCTTCGTGCACAGCAGCCAGAGCTTCGTGATCGGTCGCGACAAGCGGGATTATAAGCCGCTGGCGCGCAGCAGCGTTGGCATTGCGATCGACGAGCTGGAGTCCGCGCCCCGGCAGGCGGCGGAAAACGGCCTGCTCACCGACGCGCAGCTGCACTGCGAGGCCGGACGCTGCCTCGGCTGCGGCACCGTGGTGCTCAATGAGGACCAGTGCGTTGGCTGCGGCATCTGCACAACCAAGTGCAAGTTTGACGCCATCCATCTCGAGAAGGTCAACGACACGCACGGACGCGGCTATTTCCGCACCCTGCTGACGGCTGCGAGCAACGCCCCTGCCGCCGGCCGCCGCTTCGTGCGCAAGAAGCTGCAGCACTGAGGACACCGCCATGCATGAGATCGGCGTCGTGCGCGCAATGATTCAGACCGTCACCGATTACGCGGCGGCAAAGGGTGTCGACCACGTCTCGGAGATCGTGGCCGACTGCGGCGAGCTCTCGCTCGTCATCCCGCAGTATGTCGAGCAGATCTATCCGACGGTCGTCAAGGGCACGCCGTTTGCAGACACGAAGCTCATCGTCAACGTCGTGCCCGGCATGGCCGAGTGCGACGACTGCGACGAGATCTTCAACGTCATCGCGTGCAAAGGGTATTGCCCGAACTGCAATAGCTTCAGCAAAACGGTGCTGTCCGGCAAGGACTTCACCATCCGGGAGATCCATGTCCCGGACAAAACGTGACCCCGGGTCTGTGGAGACCTAAAACATAGAAGGAGCGTATTTCATGAACGAAAAGTACAACGCATTGTTCACGCCCTGGAAGATCGGCGATGTGGAGATCAAAAACCGCATCGTGCAGTGTTCCATGGGCGGCACATCCCTGTTCGGCTGGATGGAGCCGAACCACTTCGACAAGGAAGCGGCCTACTTTCTGCTCAACCGCGCGCAGGACGGCGTGGGCCTGATCCTGCCCGGCATGCAGTGCATCCGCGACCCGCTGGGCATCCCCGGCCGCAAGTGGCTGTATCAGAACGACCTGATGTTCAAGCAGCTCAAGGAGTACATGGTCGAGTTCCATAAGACGGGCGCAAAGCTGTTCATCCAGCTCGCCGCCGGCATGGGCCGCTCCATGGCCATCAACGGCTGGATGACGAAGCTGGCTAAGAACAACGTCCTCAACAAGATCGCCAGCCCCATCGTGGACGTGCAGTACATCTGCGCCTCCGCGTCCGAGGTGCCGAACCGCTGGAAGGAGGACGTCATGTCCCGCCCGCTGACGGTCAAGGAGATCGAGGACATGGTCTACGCCTTCGGCCAGACCGCCAAGAAGCTGCGCGCCGCCGGCATCGACGGCGTCGAGATCCACGCCGTGCACGAGGGCTACCTGCTTGACCAGTTCACCATGGCCAACTGGAACCACCGCACCGATCAGTACGGCGGCTCGTTCGAGAACCGCTTCCGCTTCCCGGTCGAGATCGTGCAGGAGATCAAGCGTCAGGCCGGCGACGACTTTCCGGTGTCGCTGCGCTACTCCGTCGTGTCCAAGACCAAGGCGTGGGGCAAGGGCGCCATGCCGTACGAGACCGACTTCGTCGAGTTCGGCCGCGACATGGCCGAATCCGAGAAGGCCGTCAAGTACCTCGAGGACGCGGGCTACGACATGTTCAACTGCGACAACGGCACCTACGACGCCTGGTACTGGGCACATCCGCCGCAGTACATGCCCGATAACTGCAACCTCGAGTACGTCGAGCACATCAAGCAGTTCACGAGCCGCCCGGTCGTCTGCGCCGGCCGTATGGATCCCGTGAAGGCCGCCGAAGAGATCGCCGCCGGCCGTCTCGACGCCGTGGCCATCGCGCGCCAGAACCTCGTTGACCACGAGTGGATCCACAAGATCCTCAGCGGCCACGAGGACGAGATCAAGCCCTGCATCCGCTGCCACAACGGCTGCTTCAACATGTCGAAGTACAAAGGCACCGCGAACCTCCAGAGCATGGACGACTCCCTGCACCTGGCCCGCTGCGCCCTGAACCCGACGACCATGCAGCACAACAAGTATAAAATCGTCCCGACCCGCAACCCGAAGAAGGTCGCCATCATCGGCGGCGGCATCGGCGGCATGGAGTGCGCGCTCGTGCTCAAGCAGCGCGGCCACAACCCGGTCATCTTTGAGAAGACCAACGAGCTCGGCGGCCTGTTCCTCACCGCGTCCGCAATGAGCTTCAAGGAAAACGACAAGGAGCTCATCCGCTGGTACCTCAATGAAGTCGCCAAGGAGGGCATCGACGTGCGCCTGAACACCGAGGTCACGGACGTGAACACCCTGCGCGGCTTTGACGAGATCATCGTCGCCAGCGGCTCCATCCCGCGCACCATGCCGTCCATCCCCGGCTTTGAGAAGACGCTCACGTTCACGGAGCTGCTCAAGGACAAGAAGGAAGTCGGCGACAAGGTCCTGTTCATCGGCGGCGGCCAGTCGTCCTGCGAAGCGGCGTATGACCTTGTCCTCCAGGGCAAACACCCCATCATCGTCGAGTACGCAAACGACCTCGTCGCAGCGCAGGCCACCTGCCTTGCCAACACCTCCTTCCTGCGCGACGCGATGGAGTACCACAAGGTCCCGACCTATCTGGAATCCACCGTCACCGAGATCACGGACACCGGCTGCACCGTCAAGAACGTCAAGACCGGCGAGAGCACCTTCGTCGCGTGCGACAACGTGGTCAACGGCGTCGGCTTCATCCCGACTCCGGTCGGCGGTAAGGACAACAAGCAGGTCCACCGCGTGGGCGACTGCGTTGCCATCGGCAACCTGCGCACCGTCATCTGGCGCGCGTGGGATGTCTGCATGAAGCTCTGATCCATAAACGAGAATCCCTCCGGCTATGCGGTTGCCGGAGGGATTTTTTCATGGCATAACGCCGCAAAGCGCCCCCGGAGCATCTGCTCCGGGGGCGCCGGTTCTTTATCCGGTTTTGGATTCTGCCGCGTCCGGCTCACTCACCCTGCGCGCGCAGCCAGCCGCTCGCCACGCCGGGGAAGTTCGTGATAATACCCTCGCAGCCCCAGCGATACAGCTGCTCCAGACCGGCCATATCGTTGACAGTCCAGATATTCATCTTCACGTCGTGCTCCTTGCAGTCGCGCACGTTCTCATCCGTGAGGATCTCAATCGGCGCGTGGTAGCAGGCAAAGCCCGCCTGCCGGCAGTAGTAGCCGGGGAAGCCGCCGATACTGTCCTCAAGCACGAGCGCACCGACCTCGACCGCATTGCCACTGATTTCAAGGATCTTGCGCAGCGAAATGTGGTTGAACGACGAGAACATAACCCTCTTCTCCAAACCGTAGCGCACAATGGTCTCCCAGATCTTGCGCTCGATGTCGTGGTAGTAGATCTTGTCGGTCTTGATCTCGATATTGTGGCCGACGGACTCGCCGGAGGCCCACTCGCAATACTCGTCGAACGACGGGATGTGCTCGGGGGCGTACTTGCCCTTGTAGCGGGCGGCGGCGTTGACCTGCTGCAGCTCGGCGAACGAGTGGTCACAGATGCGGCCGGAGCCGTCGGTCGTGCGGTCGAGCCGCTCGTCATGGATGACGACGAGGCGGCCGTCACGCGTTTCATGCACGTCCAGCTCGAGCGCGTCGCAGCCGACCTTGACTGCCTCGCGGAACGAGAGCATCGTGTTTTCGGGATAAACACCGCTGTAGCCGCGGTGTGCCATAACTTTCATGCCTTTGTCTCCCTTAATAAATGAGATTCGGTATCAGCGTCGAGATACCCGGAATGTACGTCAGCAGCGGCAGTGCGATGAGCAGCGCGATGATAAACGGCACACATTCCTTGATAAACTCCTGCATCTTGCAGCCTGTGATCGACACACATGTAAACATCATGGAGCCGAACGGCGGGGTCAGACCGCCGATCATGATGTTGACATTGCACACGATGCCGAAGTGCACCAGGTCAATGCCGGCCGCCTTGACGATCGGCACCATGAGCGGCGCAAGGATGATGAGCGCCGCGCCGCCCTCGAGGAACATGCCGACGATCAGCAGCACAACGTTCATGACCAGCAGTACCAGATACTTGTTGCTGGCAAAGCTCGACACGGCGTTGAGCAGCATGGTGGGAATGTTCTCCCAGTTGAGGTAGTAGCCGAACACGGATGCCGACACGATAATGAGCATAACGGTGGCAGTGCCGGAAATGGTCTCGCGCAGGATGGGAACAAAGTGCTCCTTTTTCAGACCCTTGTAGACAAACTTGCCCACGATCAGGCAGTAGAGCACGCCCACACCGCCGGCTTCCGTCGGCGTGAAGATGCCGAAGCGCATACCCATGATGATGCCCAGCGGGAAAAACAGCGCCCAGAAGGACTTGAGTGCCTGTCGGCCGATCTCGCCGAGCGTTGCGCGGCGGGAACGGGACGGCGTGTAGCCGCGCTTTTTGGAGATGATCGCCACGGCAATCATCAGGGACACGGCCATGAGCAGGCCGGGCAAATAGCCGGCCGCGAACAGCTGACCAACCGAGGCGCTGGCGATCAGGCCGTAAACGATGAGGTTGATCCCCGGCGGGATGATTGGCGTGACGCACGAGGATGCCGCCGTGATCGCCGCAAAAAAGCCCTTGCCGTAGCCGCGCTTTTCCATCTCAGGCACGAGCAGCTTGCACTCCATGGCAGCGTCGGCATTGGCCGAGCCGGAGCAGCCGCCCATAAGCAAGCTCAGCAGGACGTTGATCTGCGCCAGGCCACCGCGCATATGACCGGTGAGCGAGTCGGCGAAGTCCATGAGCCGCGCGCTGATGCCGCCGTAATTCATGATCGACCCGCACATGATAAAAAACGGGATCGCGAGGAACGGGAACGACTGCGTGGATGTGATGAATTTCTGCATCAGCAGATACGGCAGCGTCGTCGTATCAATCATAGGGCCGATGAGGGCTTCAAAGTCGATGTCGTAGTCGGCAAGGTAGGAGGGATCTTCGCAGGCAATCCAGTCGGTGCCGTTGATGACCTGCTCAATGTTGTCTTTATAAACAGCGAGCTGGCTGGAGTCGTAGCACTGGATCTCGATGGCGCCGTTGGTGCGCTCTTTGATGCGCTGAGCGACCTGCTGCATCTCAACGGTGAGCTGCTCGGTCGGAGCATAAACATGGCTGAGTTTGAGCACGAGATGGTAGTCCCCGTTACTGTTGGCATCGGCTTTATCGCCGCTGCCGCCGCAGGCGCACAGTGCAAGCACCATGACCGCGGCAAGAAGCATCGCAACAAATTTCTTCAATTTCGTTCCTTTCTGCTTAAAAAATCGTTAAAGTTTTCTCCGTAATTTTAACAGCTTTCTATGAAAAATGGTAGTATTTTTGTGCGATGACGTCAATATTAACAGAATTTTTCCTTGCTTTTTTTCTGTTTTCGCTATATACTCCTCTTGGAAATTGGTGAAACTGCGAAAGTTGAACCTATCTTTTTCACAGAAAAACGCTTAATTATTCAACACAGAGGAGCGTACATCTGTGTCATCCATCGGAGGTGTCTATGAGCAGCAAGCCCACCCTGCGCGACATCGCAGAGGCGACCGGCATTTCGACCGCGAGCGTCTCCATGATCCTCAACGGCAAATCACTCGAGCGCTTTTCTTCCAAGCGCGTGGCAAGCGTGCTCGCCGAGGCGGAGCGGATCGGCTACCGCACACCGTCGGCTCGCTACTCCGGAAAGCAGGTCGCGATCATCTCGCCGTCGGTCTCGAACCCTTATCACACGACAATGATCTCCGGCATCGACGCAGCAGCCAGCGCCGCCGGCTACCAGACCGCAATCTATAACACCTACTGGAACCCCCGTACAGAGAGTCATCTGCTCGACACGCTTGATTTTTCGCGCGTCGCCGGCATTATCTTCGCCATGACGCCGACGCAGCCGGCCAAGGCGCGCGAGCTGAGCCGACGCCTGCCCGTCGTCGCCGTTGGCGACCGTGTGGCCGATTTCGGCATCGACACCGTAGATGTCGATAACTTCGGCGCAGCACAGCTTGTGGCCAAGCATCTCATCGGTCTCGGCCACAAGCGCATCGCCTACCTGTCCACTGCACTCAACGATCACCACATCTCCCGTATGCGCCGCGCACAGGGCCTGCAGGAGGCTTACCGCACCTGGTGCCCGGAGGGCAGTGTCACCATCTGCTCACACGTCAACACACTCGAAGCAGAGATCTCCACGCCCGACCTCGAGTACCGATCGGGCATGGAGCTGGCCTACAAATGCCTGCGCAACGACAAGATTACCGGCATCGTCGCCATCAACGACATGGTGGCCTACGGCGTGCTCGATGCACTTGCGCGCGAGGGCTACCGCGTGCCGGAGGATTTCAGCCTCTGCGGCTTTGACAACGTCACGAGCTCGGGCTTCCAGCGCATCCAGCTCACAAGCATCGACAACTATACATTCAACCATGGTAAGAGCGCCTTCAACCTGCTGCTGGAGCGCATTGAAGGCGGGCCGAATGAGCGGGAAGATCAGCCGATCAACCGCGTGGAATACCGCAGCCGGCTCATCGTGCGCGGCAGCACCGGTAAGCCGCGCAGCACCGGCCTGTGACAAAGCCAGAAAGAGGAGCGCACCCATGCCGTCCGTATTTGCATACCTGCGCCAACTGAATATCGTCACGATGATGCTGCGCATCGTGCTCGCCGTGCTCTGCGGCGGGCTGATTGGGCTCGAGCGCGAGCGGAAAAACCGCCCCGCCGGCTTCCGCACGTATATGCTCGCCGCCCTTGGCGCGAGCATGACCGTGCTGCTGAGCCTGTATCTCAACCAGATGCTTCAGGGCCCGTGGCAGGCACTGGCCGCGCGCACCGGCGCGACGACGGATGTGTCCCGCTTCGGGGCCGAGGCCGTCAAGGGTATCGGCTTTCTCGGCGCGGGCACGATCGTTGTCACCGCCCGCCAGCAGGTCAAGGGCCTGACCACGGCCGCCGGACTGTGGGCGAGCGTGTGCCTGGGGCTTGCCATCGGCGCAGGATTTTACGCCTGCGCGCTCATCAGTATGCTCTTCATGCTCGTGTGCATGTACGCGCTGCCGCCGCTCGAGCGGCGCATGACCCGCCGCACGCACCATATGAACATCAGCCTCGAGGTCGAGAGCATGGAAAAGCTCGGCTCCGTTGTCGGTCATCTGCACGCGCAGGGCGTGCGTATTTTTGACTTTTCCGTCAACCGCAGCGGTTCGGGTACGCTGCCGAGCTTTCTGTGTCAGTTCAGCGCCGTGCTGCCCGACCGGCGCGACCACCCCGAACTGCTGGCCGAGCTGTCGGCGCTCGACGGCGTGATCCTCATCGAAGAGATCTGAGAAAGGAGGCTGTGCCATGCTGCATTGTTTTGACCCCATCCGCACCCTGAGCTTCTGGGCCATTCTCGTCCGGCTGACGCTGGCCGTCATCTGCGGCGGCGTGATCGGCGCCGAGCGCGAGGCGAAGCGCCGCCCCGCCGGCTTCCGCACGCACATCCTCATCTGCCTCGGCGCCGCGATCACGACACTCACGAGCCAGTATCTGCTGCTCTCCCTGCATTTGTTCACCGACGCCGCACGTCTCGGCGCGCAGGTCATCTCCGGCATTGGTTTTATCGGTGCAGGCACGATCATCGTCACGCGCGACAAGCGCGTCAAGGGCCTGACCACAGCCGCCGGGCTCTGGGCTGCGGCCATCATCGGCCTCGCCTGCGGCGCGGGCTATGTCGAGTGCGCGGTCTTTGCAACGCTCGTGGTGCTTGTGGTCGAGCTGGTGCTCATCCGGCTGGAGTTCCGGCTCACGGGCAAGAACACCGATCTCACGCTCTACATTGAGTACGCGCACGCCGTGTGCATGGAGTCCGTGCTCGCCCTGCTGCGCGAGCGCCGTGTCCAGATCGAGAATCTGGAGATCAGCCGCATTGCGGACACCGACGCCCCCGACGCGCCGCACCACTACTGTGCGCTCATCCCCATCCACAGCAGTGCCCCGCTCCAGCCCGGCGACCTGCGCAATGAGCTGGCCGCGCTGCCGGACATTCTGGCCGTCGAGGAGATGTGAAGCGAAAACGAAGCAAGGGCGGACGCCGTTTGGTGTCCGCCCTTTCCGCATCTTCAATAGCCGCTGCTGACCACGTGCCAGCCGCTGCCGCGCCGCTCGAGCACGAAGGGCCAGTCGGTATAGGTCTCGCCGGCGGTCAGGCCGCTGCGCCGCCCCGGGTCGCGTGCATACACGCTCGCGAGCAGCACGATCGTGCTGCCGTCATCCTCTGCGCCCGCGCCGGCCAGCCAGCATGTCTGGTACGCCTCGTTGAACGCCAGGCGCACCATGGTGCAGCCGCTGTGCCCGCGGTGAAACGCGCGCATGGCCGCGTCCATCGCGTCTCGGATGTCCTCGCCCGAAAACCGCTCCGACGTGCCGACGACGAGCGCCACGCCCGACGTGTCGCCCCGCTGTGCGCAGCCGGTCAGTCCCGTGAGCAGCAGCGCCGTGAGCAGCAGCACCGCGATATTTCTTTTTCGCATCGTCTTGCCTCCCGCCTCAGCGCAGCGTGCCGAGGTAGCCCTCCAGGATCAGGCTCGCTGCCACGGCATCGACCGTCTGGCGGTGCTTTTTCTCCTTGCGGCCGTTGGCGTGCAGGATGCCGTGCGCCTCGATGGAACTGCGCCGCTCGTCCCAGAGCACGACCTCAAGCCCCGTCGCGTCGGTGAGCCGCTGCGCCACAGCGCGGCTCTTTTCCGCGCGCAGGCCCTCGGTGCCGTCCATGTTTTTCGGCAGGCCGAGCACGATGCGCTCCACGCCCTCGGTGCGCACGACGTCCGCGATCGCGTCGATCGCCCGATCGAGGTTCCACTCCGTGAGCGTCCACGCCCGGCCGCACAGCGTTGCCGAAGCATCCGAGAGCGCGAGCCCGATGCGCGCGTCACCGTAATCAATGCCCAGAATTCTCATGGTTCTCCCTCCGCAGATGCGTGCGGATCGCGCCCGCCATATCCAGCGAGCCGGCCGCACAGATAACTTTCTCCGGCGCCGTGTGTGCCAGCGCCGGACCTGCCGCCTGCGCGGACTCCGCGCAGACCGTAACCGGTCTTCCGAATCGTCTCAGAGCTTCTCCCCGCTTCGCCGCCTGCCCGTCGAACGCGGCGAGCATAGCGTCACGCCGATGTACGCCGCCGCCGGAGCTGCGGCATGGCCACGGCACTCGACGCCCCAAATTGGTTCCACGGCCTGTTCGATCGTCATCACGCCGCACCTCCCGGGTCAAAACACATCCAGATGCTACGATTATACCACATTCCGCGCAGTGCGGCAACCGGAGCACTTGCTTTTTGCTTTTGCAGGGAGTAAACTGAAGATTAGCGCATTTTTAGCACTGATTCTCCTTTTTTTATGATTTTATAGAATCGTTCGATTTCCGGAGGTGGTGTGAATATGGAGAATTTTGTGATTTCTGTGAACGCGATCCTGCCGATGTTCTTTGTCATGGCACTCGGCTACGGCGCACGTGCACTGGGCTGGATCCGTGAGGAGGAGATTTCGAACATCAACAAGGTCGCCTTCCGTATTTTTCTTCCCTGCCTGCTTTATTATAATGTATATTGCTCGGACCTGTCCGGCTCGTTTGATCCCCTGCTGATGGCGTACGCCATCGGCGGCGTGCTGGTCACGTTCGGCCTCGCCTTTGCCTATGCGATGCTGACCGAAAAGCTGCCGGAGCGCCGCGGCGTGGTCATTCAGGGCATCTTCCGCAGTAACTACGTTATCATGGGCATCCCGGTGGCAACGGCGCTGCTCGGCGCCGACCAGCTCGGCACGATCTCGATCATGATCGCGGTCATCGTGCCGATCTTCAACATGCTGGCCATCATCGTGCTCGAGGTGTTCCGCGGCCAGAAGCCGAAGCCGCTGCACGTCCTCGGCCAGATTTTGAAAAACCCGCTCGTGATCGCGTCCGTTCTCGGCGTGCTCACGCTGCTGCTCGGCATCCGCCTGCCGTACGTCATCGAGCAGACGGTCAAAAATATCAGCGGCATCGCCTCGCCCCTGCAGCTGTTTTTGCTGGGCGCGTTCTTCCGGTTTTCCGGCCTGAAAAAATACCGCCGCGAGCTGACCGCCGTGTCCATCGGCAAGCTGATCGTCTCGCCGGCGCTCTTTCTGGGCCTGGGCGCGCTGCTCGGCTTCCGCGATGTGGCGTTCGTGTCGCTCATCGGCATCTTCGCCTCGCCGAACGCAGTCAACTCCTTCACCATGGCCCAGCAGATGGGCGGTGACGCCGAGCTCGCGGGCGATATTGTCGTTATGACCTCGGCCGTGAGTATGCTGACGATGTTCCTATGGGTGTATCTGTTCAAATCTTTGGGTATGTTCTGAGCGCAAGGACTTCCCAAACCGGGCAAACCGGCGTATAATATTTTGTTCGAATAAAGAAACCGTAAAGAGGGCAAAACCATGAATTTTCGTATGATCGGGCAGGTCGTCGGCCGCGTGCTGTGCATTGAGGCTGCACTGATGTTCCTGCCGATGATCACAGCCGTGGTCTATGATGAGTCCCCGATCCCGTTTCTGATCGCCATCGGCATCACCGGCGGCATCGGGCTGGTCATGTGGCGCGTGCGCGCCAAGTCCGGCGGCATCACCGCGCGCGACGGTTTTCTGATCGTCGGCCTGTCGTGGATCGCCATGTCGCTGCTCGGCGCGATCCCGTTTGTGCTCACGGGCGACATTCCGAACTATGTCGACGCCCTGTTCGAGACGATCTCGGGCCTGACTACGACCGGCGCGACCGTCGTCACCGCGCCCGAGGCCATGAGCCGCGGCTGCATGTTCTGGCGCGTGTTCACGCACTGGATCGGCGGCATGGGCATTCTCGTGTTCGTGCTGGCCGTGCTCCCCATGAGCGGCAACCGGTCGATGCACATCATGCGCGCCGAGGTCCCCGGCCCGACGGTCGGCAAGCTCGTGCCGCGCATCCGCAAGACCGCCTCGATCCTCTACCTGCTGTATATCGCGCTCACGCTCGTGGAAACGGTCCTGCTCGTCGCCGGCGGCATGAGCTTTTATGACGCGCTGCTGCACGCGTTCGCCACGGCCGGCACCGGCGGCCTGTCCACACGCGCGCTGAGCATCGGCTACTACAACAGCACATATATCGATATCGTCGTGGGCGTGTTCATGCTGCTGTTCGGCATCAACTTCAGCCTGTATTACCTGATCCTGCTCGGCAACATCCGCACCGCCCTGCGCAACGAGGAGCTGCACTGGTTCCTCGGCATCATCGCCTTCGCCGTCATCACGATCACGATCGACCTGCAGCGCTATTACGCCGACTTTTTCCCCGCGCTGCGCGATGCGTTCTTCCAGGTCACGTCGATCATCACGACGACCGGCTTTTCCAACACGGACTACAATGTCTGGCCGGAGTATTCACGCGCCATGCTCGTGGTGCTCATGTTCATCGGCGGCTGCGCCGGCAGCACAGCCGGTGGTCTGAAAGTATCGCGCGTGATGCTGCTGGCCAAGTCCTGCACGATCGAGGTCAAGAAAATGCTGCGCCCCCGCTGCGTGGAGGAGGTCCGGCTCGACGGCAAGCCCGTGGACAGTCAGACCGTCTACAATGCGCTGACATATTTCACGTTTTATATTCTCATCATGCTGCTCACGGCGCTTATCATCTCGATCGACGGCTTTGATTTCACGACGAACTTCACCGCCGCCATCTCGTGCCTGTCGAACGTCGGCCCCGGACTGTCGCTCATCGGCCCGCTTGGGAGCTTTGCCATCTTCTCGCCCCTGAGCAAGATCGTGCTCATGATCGGCATGCTGCTCGGCCGTCTGGAGATTTTCCCGCTGCTGCTGCTGTTCGTGCCGTTCACGTGGCGTTGGAAATAAACCATGTCCGCATTGGAAATGCGAATCCACACACCGCCCCGCAAGTTTTATAACTTGCGGGGCGGTTTTTCAAAGCTGCTCCGCGCCGAACAAATGATACAGCATTTCAAAGGCATTTGCGCAGCGGGGGGAGCCCGAGGGGGGCGATGCCTTCTCCTTGAGGAGAAGGTGCTGAGCGCAGCGAGGCGGATGAGGTGGAAAGGCTGCGGCCATCTCCAGCGGCTCCGGAAGTGCGCCGTATATCCAACGACACCTCATCCGTCGCGGCGTACCGCCGCGCCACCTTCCCCTCAAGGGGAAGGCTCGAAAAATACGCGGCAAATCTTACCTCAGCAGCTTATTCCACCCGAGGCGGGCCTTGCCCCCCTCGGGCTCCCCCGCGGCTCTGGCACATCACACAGCCGCAACTGACCCACCCCAAAACAGCGACAACCCCGCAGGCCAAAGCCTGCGGGGTTGCCTCTCTATGACGCTGCAAGTGCAGCGGTCAGTGTTTCTTAATTGGGACGCAGGAGAGTTGCGCCTTGGTCAGATCACTCCGACAGCTCTGCCTTCTTCTCGGCAGACAGCTTCTTGATCTTCGGGATGCCCCAGATGAACGCCGGGAGCACAACAACGATCAATGCATAGTAGCCGTCATAGCCATAGATCTTGGAGATGATGGTCGACAGGCCGAGCAGAGAGACCGCATAGCACAGGCCGATGACGACCACGCCGACGATGATGCTGCGCACAGCCTTGCTCTTGATCGCCTTCGGGAAGCAGTGACCCTCAAAGCGCTGGATCATGGAGTAGACCAGCGTGACAGACGTGGACACGAACGCGCAGAACAGCAGGATGGTGTACACGACGAACAGCCAGGCATAGCCGCTGCCCATGAGGGTGACGACGCTCTGGTTGGGGAGCTTCATAACATCGCCGATGTGGCGAGCTACAATGCTGGCGACCGTGTCGACGCCAACGCTCTTGATGGTGCTGAGGATCGGGTACCAGCGCAGCAGCATGGCGCCGGAAGCGGCGAGCGCGCCGCCGTTCATGAGCCAGCCGAGGATGCTGGCGCGCTTGACGCCCTTGTGGGTCAGCTCGGTGGAAGCGGCGATCATGGCCGGGACGGACACGCACTGGAAAGCAGCGTACACGAACACGCCGCGCCAGACACCCTCGAGGCCCTTCTGGGAGGTAACCTCGGAAATCGCCGGGAGGGAAGCATAAGCAGCGTTCTCGGTGGCCAGCTCCTGAGCGACCGCGTCGATCGGGACGACGAAGCCCATGATGACCAAGATCGCGGTGACGATCAGGATCGCGGTGGAAAGCACAGTGGAAGCCTTGATGATCAGACCGACGCCGAAGATCGACAGGAGGATCAGCAGGGCAATGATGACCAGGTTGCAGATGATATCGGGCAGGTCGATCAGGCTCTTGACGATGCCGCCGGCGCCGTCAACGCAGGAGGCGACCGCCGCGAGGATGATGATGATGTAGAAGATCTCAAAGAAGACCTCCATCCACGGCTTCGGATACAGGGCACGGTAGGTGTCCTTATAGTTGTCGAAACCGTTGAGCTTGGCAAACTTCATCATGATGTACATGACAACGGCCAGGATGCCCATGGCCAGCAGCGGGAAGACCGCTGCGGTCCAGCCATACTGAACGAAATAGTTCACGACCTGGTTGCCGGTCGCAAAGCCGGCGCCCACGTGGGTGCCGAACCAGACAGACGCCACGGTGAAGGCGGCTGCCCAGCTGCTCTTGAGCTGTTTGTTATCCATTTTTTACCTCTCTCTTTTTTGCTCTTTTTGCTTTTCTCTCTTCTTTTATTTCAATCCCGCCTCGTGCTCTCCTACCAACCTGGGCAGGGTTCGAAATCCACATCCTTGTGTTAATTTGTGAACAAGTCATTAACAACTAGGATAGTAAATTTATAATTCTCTCACACGCAAAAGTCAATAACAACCTCTTCCAATCCCCAATATTTTTCAGTCATTTTCTGAAAATTGTCGAATTGCACAAAATTATGCATGCATTTTTATGCACTCTGATCTTGGCGTTTTTGTAAGATTTTGCGTGATTTTGACGCTTTGATAGAAAGAAAACAGTTGCGGCGTCTACACTTTCGTGCTATCATAACAGCGTTAGAAGGCCAAAACTTTTGTCGGTTTTCTGACAATCCGGTTTGGCAGATTTTTGACGCGCGTCTGTGTTTTCGGCAGACGCAATTGATGAATTTTTAACCATCATTTTTTGCGTACACATGCACTGAGCCATGTCGATTTTGAGAGGAGTGCGCGCGTTATGAAGCTCGTGACATTTGAAAAAGGCGGCCGCGTCGCCGTCGGTCTGCTCAATGCGGCCGGTACGGCCGTGCATCCCATGCCGGGCTGCGCGGACATGCAGGCGCTCATCGGCATCTGGCCGGCGCTGGACACTGCCGCCGTGCTGCGCGGTGCGGCCCTGCCGCTCGAGAGCGTACAGTTGCTCGCCCCCATCCCCCGCCCGGTGCAGGACGTGATCTGCCTGGGCATCAATTATTTTGACCACGCTAAGGAGAGCGAAGCCGTCGCCGGCAAGGGCGTCAAGGCGCCGGACACGTTCCCAATCTATTTTTCCAAGCGCGTGGACGAGGCCGTCGCCCCCGGCGGCGACATCCTCAGCCACAGTGACCTCGTCGCCGACCTCGACTACGAGGCGGAGCTGGCCGTCATCATCGGCAAGGCGGCGTACAACGTCAGCGAGGCGGACGCGCTGGACTATGTGTTCGGCTACACCATTTTGAATGATGTGAGCGCGCGCACGATCCAGAACCAGCACAAGCAGTGGTACCGCGGCAAGAGTCTCGACGGCTTCACGCCGATGGGCCCGTGGATCGTCACGCCGGAGGAATTCGACGTGCGCAAACCGTGGAAAATTCAGAGCCGCGTCAACGGCGAGCTGCGGCAGGACAGCACGACGGATCTCATGATCTTCCACGTGCCGTACGTGATCGCCGAGCTCAGCCGGGGCATGACGCTCCGTCCCGGCACGATCATCTCCATGGGCACGCCGGCCGGCGTGGGCATGGGCTTTGACCCGCCGAAGTGGCTGCACCCGGGCGACGTGGTCGCGTGCAGCATTGAGGGCATCGGCGCCCTCACCAACACCGTTCGGTAATCCGCCGTCAGGCATCCGCCTGCAGCGGCCGAAGATATCGCAAACAGATTCAGAAAAGGAGAGAAAAAGTTATGAAATTTGCAATGTATGGTTCCGGCGCAGCCGGCAGCGTCTTCGCTTCTTACCTCCGTAAGGGCGGTGCGGACATCATCCTCATCGACCGCTACGAGGCCCACATGAAGAAAGTCGCCGAGGAAGGCATGCACTTCACCATCCATCAGGAGGAAGAGGGTGGCTACAAGGACTACGATTACCAGCTCAAGGGCTTCCGCACCTACACCACCGCCGCTGACGCGGCCGCGGCGGAGGGAAAGGTCGATGTCATCATCTACATGACCAAGGCGACCCAGCTCGAGCAGGCCATTCAGGACTCCCTGCCCGTCGTGGGCGACAGCACCGTAGCCGTCTCCCTCATCAACGGCCTCGGCAACGACGACAACCTCTTCAAGGTCTTCCCGAAGGAGCGCTGCGTCATCGGCTCCGGCGTTCTCGGCACCGCACTGCCCGAGCCCGGCCACTGCGTTTCCACTCCTGCCGGCGGCGTACAGATGAACTTCGGCGGCGCTGTCAGAAGCGAGCTCAACGACGCTGCATGCGCAGAGATGCTCAAGTGCTACCGCGAGGGCGGCTGCGACGCATACTGGCGCGACGGCGAGCCGGGCACCGACAACAACATCTACAAGTTCATCTGGAAAAAGGTCTGCGTGAACGCCACCGTCAACACCGTGTGCGCGGTCCTGCGCCTGAAGATCGGCGAGGTCGAGGCGGATCCGTTTGGCCAGTGGCTGTTCCACAGCGTCATCCGCGAGACCTGCGCGGTCGCGACCGCCAAGGGCGTGCCGATGGACGCCGATGAGTTCATCGCTCACGATCATCAGGACATCGTCACCAACATCGCGGACTACTATCCGTCCATGTGCCAGGACATGCTCTTCAACCACCGCCAGACCGAGATCGACGTGCTCAACGGCAAGATCGCGGAGTACGGCGAGCAGCTGGGCATCGACACCCCGGTGTGCAAGGTCCTGTCCCAGGTCGTGCGCTGCATCCAGGGCAACTACGACAAGCAGTACCTGAAGTAATTTCCCACCCCGAATTTTCTCTGCCGGCCGGCCAACAACCGGCCGGCAGTCTGCTAAGGAGGCAAACGCATGAAAATTGCAATGATCGGCTCCGGCGCTGCCGGCAGCGTGTTCGCCGCCTACCTGCGCAAGGGCGGCGCCGAGCTCTGGCTCGTCGATAAGTACAAGGCGCACATGGACAAGATCGCGGCCGACGGGCTGGTCTTCCGCACGCCGGAGGGCGAGGAAGTGCTCACGGGCTTCCACACGAGCGCCACCGCGCACGACATCGGCACCATGGACATGGTCATCCTCATGGTCAAGGCCACGCAGACCGCGGACGTCATGGCCGACACCATGCCCTGCATCGGGCCGGAGACGGCCGTCGTCTCGCTGCAAAACGGCCTCGGCAACGACGAGGTGCTCGCCCAGTTTGTGGAGAGCGACCGCATCCTCTACGGCAGCGGCCTGATCGGCACGGAGCTGGCCGGCCCCGGCGTGTGCGTGAGCAAGCCGGAAAAGGGCATCCAGATGCACTTCGGCGCCGTGCACAACAATCCGAAGGCCGACGCCGCCGGCAAGGCGCTTGAGGCATGCTTCCGTGCGGGCGGCTGCAACGCGAGCTTTGATGCCGATGTCCGCCCGTACATCTGGAAGAAAGTCATCGCCAACAGCGGCTACAACGGCGTGAGCGCCGTCATGCGCCTGAAGGTGAAGGAAACGTTCGCCGACCCCTACGGCCACGACATCGTCATGCACGTCTGGAAAGAGGGCTGCGCCGTCGCGCAGGCGCTCGGCATCGGCGATCTCTGGCCGCTCATGGAGCAGGAGGAGCCGAACATCGTCGCCAACCTCGGCAACTACTATCCGTCCATGGCGCAGGACGCCGTGCTGCACCGGCGCCAGACGGAGATCTCCGTGCTCAATGGCGCCATCGCGCGCTACGGTGCGCGGCTGGGCGTGCCCACCCCGTTCAACACCGTCATCGCGCAGGTCATCTCCTGCATTCAAAATAACTACGACAAGCAGTATCTGGGCTGATATTGCATCCCGCGCCAGCGCCCCGGCAGCCGCCGGGGCGCTTTTCGTGCTCCAGACGCAAAAAACACCCCCTGTGCCGTGCACAGGGGGTGTTTGCTGTGGTTTTGCTTTCCGGCAGCGCCGCGCGCTTACCGGTTGGGGTACTTCTGGGCCAGCTCGGCCTCGAGCGCATCCCAGTCACGCTGCTGCGTGATCTTCGTCCACGTCTCGGGCGAGGTGTTGTTCTCGCGCTCGTAATCGTGGCTGTTGGTGGCTTCCTGCACGGCCTCATAGTACCAGGCGTCCGTGTTGCTGTTGTCCGGCCAGGTGACCATGTCGGGGAGGAAGTGATCCTTGTCCGGCGTGCGGAACAGGACGTTGTTGATGATCTCCATGACCTCGGCGCGGGTGATCTCCTGCTCCGGGCGGAACGTGCCGTCCGGGAAGCCGCTGACCAGGCCAAGGGCCGCCGCGCGGTTGATATACTCGCGCGCCCAGTTATCCGAGATATCGGAGAATGCGTCGTCCGTGACCTCCGGCGCGTGGAAGAACAGCGCCGCGATCGTGGCGAACTCCGCGCGGGTGATGTGCTGCTGCGGTCCGAACGTGCCGTCCGGGAAGCCGGCGAGGATGCCGGCGTTCGTCAGCGTGGCGACCTGGTTGCTGTACCAGCTGTTGGCCTCCACATCCGGGTACGGATACGTGGTACACCAGACCTGCTCGCGCGCGTCATCCTGCAGCAGGCGGTAGAAGATCGTCGCGACCTCCATACGCGTGATCGGGTCGAGCGGGCCGACGTCGCCGTTCGGGTAGCCGACGATATACGCGTCGTGCTTGTCACGCTCCAGCGGCGGAGGCGGCACTTCGTTATCCTCGACGGAGAACACGAACGTGATGTGCGCGGCCGCTTCCTGGAACGCGTTGCCCATGGCGGGGTCGACCTCGATGGTCACGTCCAGATCGACCGGATCGGTCTTGGGGCCGACCTCGGCGATGAAGACGTTGCTCTTGAGGCCCTCGGTCGCGTCAAGCTCGCTGAAGAGCTTCGCGGTCTTGTTGGATGCGAGCACAACGCCGTTTTTCGATACGGTCATGCTGATGTGATCGAGCACGTCGCTGTAGGAGATGGCGGAGCCTTCCTTGGCGGAGGCGTCGCCGTCGATCTCCGCGCGCAGATAGATCTTTGCGCCCTGCGCGCCGTTTTTGCTGTCGGCCTGCACGCGGATGGTCTGCGTGAGGCTGTCGCCGGGCATGCAGTCGGAGAAGTTCGGGAACAGGTTCGTGTCCGAGCCGCTGCCCGTGTGCGTGAAGGTGAAGCGCGCGTTGTTGCCGTCCGAGCCGTCATAGTACGTGACGGTGGGGATGTTCTCCTCGCCCGTCGCCCAGATGCCCAGACCGGCGGCCAGCGCGACCACCAGCACGAGGGCGACGATCATGGTAAGCTTTTTGTGTTTCATACCGCTGCCCTCCTTATGATGTTGCCTGTGTCAGGTTGCCGCTGCCGTCGACTGTGACCGCCGTCCATGCGCCTTCCACGGCCTCGCTCGGCGCGGCCTGAATGCTCTCGGCCAGCACCGTCACCTCGAGGTGACAGCCCGCGGGGGCGTTCGTTTGCTCGATGGGATCTTTCAGCAGATTGCTGGTCAAGCCCTCCGGTGCGACCGGCGTCATGTAGTAGTAGATGCCGTCGGAGCCTTCGAACCAGTTGGTTTCGTTGATCGTGACCTGCGGAAGCGTGCCGCCGGAGACGATTTTATCGCTCTCATCCACCCAGTTCAGGACCAGCTTGGCGCGGACGTAGGACGTGGCCGTGCCGGTGTTCTGGACCTTGACGCTGGACTTGATGCCGTTATCCACTTCCTCAATGATGCCGATGCCGGACGTGGCGGCGGCGAAAGTGTTCGTCACCGGAGCGGTGTTCGCCTTCAGCAGAGCGAAGGTGGTGCCGACTGCCAGCGCGAAGATCAGGCACAGGGAGAGGATGAGCGCGGCTTTTCTCCCGCCTGAACCGTCAAAGATACGTTTCATGTGTCATCCCTCCTGTTCACTTATCTGGTACGTTGGTTTTTTCAATTGTGGTGCTGGATGTCCACTTGTTGATGACATCGGCGATGCTGGTCAGCCAGTTTGTTCCTTTTACGCTGTTTGTAACTTTGACCTGTCCATTCGGATTGTCTTTATTGAGCGTGGCCGACGCATTCCCCTCGTCCTCAAGCTTGTAACTCCACGACCAGGCGGTGTCCTCGACCACGGTATAGGTGTCGACAGCCAGACCGGTGATGGTCTTGCTCGTGCCGGCCTTGAGCACCACGGTGGTCACGACATTGTTGGAGCTGTCCTTCACGTAGAACACGAAGGTCTGGTCTGCATCCGCGCCGCCACCTGTGACGGTCTTGGTGATCTTCAGGCTGCAGGTTTTGACCGTGATGGTGAAAGGAACTGAATTGCTACTAACAGCTAATTTTGTTCCTGTGATTGACGGGGTGGAGGTGCTGGTCACGGTGTAGGTCGTGGTCTGCTTCGGAGTGACCGTTCCGTTCTCCGCGTCGGTCCATGTCCACACGCCGCTCGTTGCCCCGGCGGGGACGGTGTAGGTGCCGACTGTCAAACCGTTAGCATCCTTAACCGTGTAGGTCACGTCTACGTAAGCATTGTTCGTGCCGTTGAGCTTGTCAGCGTCCAGCGTGATACGATCCTGCAGATTCGTGCTCTCGCCGAGGTAGATCTCAGCGTCGGACACAGTTGGCGTGATTGCTTTTACTTCCACGTCGGCAATCTGCGGCGTGAACTGCTTGACCGGGTCTTTTGCCTCGCCGCTTTCATAGATGCCGTCGTTCGTGCCGACGTTGGTCCGCACGCCGTTGCCGCCGAGGAAGTCAGCCGTCGGCTCGATCTGGAACTCGACGATCAGCTTCTGGCCGCTGTAGGTTGTAGTACCGGCCGCGTCCGTGTGCGGGCCGCACCAGTTGGCCTTGTAGTCAAACCCGGTGACGGAGACGGTCTTGTCCGTCACTGTGGCGTTGACGTCGATGGGTGCTGTTGTCTCCTCACCGAACGTCAGCGTACCGTTGCCGTCCACGCCGGTGCAGGTCGCCGTTTTCAGCGTGACCTTCGCGCCCGCCGGAATCTCGAAGTATGGTGTCACCGCGTCCTTGAGCACGGCGGAGCTGGTCAGCTCTGTGGCCGCGCCGCCGGTCTGGCTGCTGATGCTCTTGAACACCTTGTCTAGCTCTTCCGCCGTCGATGCGGTCAGGTAGTAGGACTGGCTCTCTTCCTCAGGATAGGTCGCGGTGCCGGGGCTGTCCATGCTCTCGGCATCCTGATAGTTGGAGGACACGAGGTGCATGTACTTATTGACATTGGTATTGCTGAGCGTGCTGATGTTACCTACACGGCTTGCGTCCGCGCCGCTCATGCAGCCGACGGTGTAAACGGTTGCGCCGTTGTCCTTCAGCGTTTTGGACGCGCTGATGGCGCTGTTGGCCACGCCTTCATTGAAGGACCTGCTATTAGTCGGCTCGCCGTCCGTGAACATGACGACGACCTTGCTTGCATCCGTGCGTGCCTTATTCAGCACGGTCTGCGCGTGCTGCATGCCGTAGTCAGCCCGCGTTGCGCCACCCGCTTTGAGGGCGTTGACAGCATTTTTGAGTGTCGTCTGGCCGGTTTTCGCATCCGTCAGGTTCATGACGATCTGGGAGTAGTTATACTTATACCCATTATCATAGTAAGTATCATTCCCGATAGTGTTATATGTATCACCAGCAAACTTCACGATGGAGATGCGGTGCTGGACCGTGTCCGTCTCCTTGGCGGCGACCTGTTCGATGAAGGTGTTCACCGCGCTCTTCAGAGCGGTCAGCTTCTTTACCGAGCTGTCTTTTTGTTCGGCGTAATATAGCGTCCATCCGGTGAATTTTGTGTCTTTTCCGCTCGAGGTGGCAGTATGCACTGTGCCGTTTTCGTCCGTGTACGTGTACGTGTACGTGTACGTCTTATTCCGCCCGCTGCCACTGACCGTCTCTGTAATAGTTACCTTGGCATACGTGCCGTCGTCAAGCTGAACAAACCGGTTATCTTTTTTGTCATAGTTGTTGCTATTGTAATTGCTGCGGTTATCAAGTTGATTGTAGACCGTTTCTTTCAGATATTCATCCATCGAGCCGGAGACGTCGAGGACGAGCACGATGTCGCAGGGCTGGGTGCTGACGGTCGTGGTCTGCTCGCCGGTGGCATAGGCCTCGAGGCGGACGGTGTAGTTGCCGTCTGTATCCGGGCCGAAGACCGACTTATTGAGCACCACGCCGTCGTTCTCCGTGTCGCTGCCGGTGTCAGCGTCGTTCGCGGCAGCGAGCGAAATCGCGTTCAGCGACGCGGTCATGAGCGGCGGGGTGACGGCCGACTGCGTCTGCTCGACGAGCGGGCCGGCATTGAGGACGCTGACGATGTTCGTGCCGGACGTATCGGCCGTATCTGCCGTATCGGTCGTGTCGTCCACGACGCCCGCGCCGAGGAACAGGCACATGCTCAGGAGCATGGCTGCGCAGAGGACGAGCGAGAGAATGCGTTTTTTCATGTTTTCGTCCTCCTTTCTCAGGCTGCCGGGATCGGATCGATCTGCGTGCTCGAAGTGTTCACTTCGACCGCTCCGACGTGCTTCCACACATCCACGGGGCCGTACTTTTCGAGGTTCGCCGTCTGGACGGCCTCGGCCGTGACGTAGATATGCACCGTGGTGTTCTGATATTCATTGCCCATGTCCGTGCTGAACGTGACGTGGTTGAAGAGCTTCGACGTGGCGGCGCGCGGATCGACCGTACCATTATAATAATAGTATCCGTCCGCGCCGGCGACCCAGTCGGTGTCGTTCAGGTCCAGCGACAGGAGACGCTCGCTCGCGTCGAGGGGAATCTGCTCGCCATTGGCGGCGACGACCTCAGGCGTGATCTTCACGCGGGTGTAAAACGCGCCGGAGCCGACGTTCTCCACATAAACGACTTTGTCCACGACGCTGCCGGGCATGGCGCTCACCGTCGTAAACGGTTGGCCGGCGCCGTCCTCGTCGTGCAGTGCGAGCTTGACGGAGCCCATCGTGATGACGTTATCCGCCCGGCCGACGGCCGAGAAATACGCCCACGTGCCGACCGCAAGCAGCGCCACCACCAGGACGAGCACCGCCGCGATGGTCCACTTTTTCTTCATGCACAAACCACCTTTCTCCTCGAGGGGATGTTCTAAAATGCCAAGACTCTCCGCGCCCCGGAGGGCGCGCGCAGGAAATTTTGTGGGATTTCCGTCTGCGCGTGGACGGCGGCAGCGCCGCCGCCCGCGCCCGGACGGAACCGGAGGATAACGGGCCGAAAGGGGCCGGGGAAGCTTTGACCCGGCCGGCGCCTGCGCCGGTCGGAAACCAGCCCCTTTCGGGCCCGGAGGCCCCGAGGGGGGCGGCGAAGCGCCGCCCCATCGGGGTTGCCGGAAAATTACTTGCTAAACGGGGAAACGTAGCCCTCAGCGCCGGGCGTGCCGAACGCGGTGTTCAGCGCCGTGTAGGCGTCGTCAAAGCCCTCGGCCTGAACGCCTTCGGCAACGACCTTGATCTGCCATTTTTCGCCAAGAACACCATTGATCTTCTCAATGTCCGCGCCGGTGACAGCGGAGTCCAGATAGACCTGATAAATCGCGTTCTCAGGGGTCTGTTCGCCAGACTTCAGCGCCGTTTCATACGTAACGACGTAGACATTGTATGGAATGTTATCCATGGTGGTCGTGTAGCGACAGCCGCCCACATAGGGAGCACCGGCGGTCGTGGACCAGTTCCACTTGCCAGCGCCAACAGAGTCATCCGCATAGCTGAAGTGCAGAACGTTTTCGCCCGCATCCAAAGTGCCGCCGCCTTCGTCCAGAATCCGGGGGATGGCAATGTGCACGCGGACATAAGCGGCTTCAGAGCCTTCCTCCGTCTGAACAGCGACTTCCTTCGTCACGCCGTTCTGGAGCGTGCCATTCTCTGCGCTGCCGGTCGCGGGCAGGAGCACGGAGCCCTGCTCAAAATTCTCCTGCAGGCGAATGCCCACCTTGCCAACAGTGAAGACGTTGGTCGCAGACTTCGCATCGGTGAAGTACGCGAGGGTGCCGCCGACGGCGAGTGCCGCGACGAGCACGACCGCAATGGCAGCCGCAAGAATGGTTTTCTTCTTCATATGTTGCGTTCTCCTTTAATCACTTCTGAGCATCAAAGGCTGCAAAGGCGGTTTCCCAAGAAGCGAAGCCGTCCGCCTGAATGGCCTGAGCGACCACATCGATATGGAAAACGCCGTTCTGCGCAACGCGCTTCGTGATGTCGCTGGCCGTCATCTTGGCGGGCAGCATAACCTTCTCAAACATAGCAGTGGTCGCTGTTTCAGCCGCCAACACACCAGTATACTTCAGCGTAACCACGATATCGCTGGTAGGATGATCCTGAGTGGCCAGAACATATTTGAAGCCCACGATCTCCCAGCCTTCACCCAGCGTATCGCAGATGAGATTCTTAAAGGCATCTTCCTGCGGAGCTGTTGAGGCATCATCATAGTAGAATCCCAGCCAGTTCATGCCGTTTTCAATGGTCACGACCGCACGCACATAAGCGTCGTTTTTGCCGGTATTGGTGACAATCGGGTCTTTCTCATACTGGATGCCCGGGAGCATGCCGGTATACTCGTTGCTGGTAACACGAACACCATCCGGGTCGTTCACATTACTCTCATCGAGCTTGATCTTGACATCGCCGACAGTGAAGGTGTTGGTCGCGGACTTCGTATCGGTGAAGTACGCGAGGGTGCCGCCGACGACGAGCGCCGCGACGAGCATGACTGCGATGGCAGCCACAAGAATGGTTTTCTTCTTCATATGTAGCGTTCTCCTTTTCTATTTTTCCACGCAGCGATCTGTGCGTGTGCGATCAAGAAAAAACGAGGGGGTGATTACTTGCTAAGGAAGCTGGCATTGAATGCATCGTAAGCAGTGCTGAAGCCAGCAGACTGGCAAGCATATGCAACAACGTCGATGTTCAGAGAGGAAGCATCCTGGCCCTCAGTAAGCGCGAAATCTTTGCTAACCGTAATCTCAGTGCCATCGTTGTTCGCCTTGAGAACGGCCCAACTATTGTCCTCCGTCACAACGTCGGCCTGCAGAACATAAATCTTGTAGCCGTCTTTCTCAACCTGAGTGTCGTCCTTCATCAGCGGCTGCCAAACGGTGTCATCAACACTCCAGCTGAAGGTAGTGGTAGCAGTGCCCTTCACGCCAACAAAGACATATGCGCCAGTGTTCTCATCCAGGTCGCTCAGCGTCACGGTCGGATCCTTCGGGATGTTCACGCCCGGCTGCACAATGTATTCCTGACCTTTCGTCTGCCACTCATCTTCGGTGTAGGTGCCATTCGTCTTATCGTAAGTCACCTTATGCTCTTTCAGACTCAGATTGCTATCGCCAAGCGCGCCAACCACGAACGTGTTCTTGACCTCACCGGTCGTCGCAGTCAGATACGCATACGTCGCGCCAACAGCCAGCGCCACGACGAGCACGAGCGCGATGGCGATCGTCAGAGTTTTCTTCTTCATAAAATCGTTTCTCCTTTCGATTTGTTCAAAGCTTCCTATGTCCAACAGCCGAACAACAGACGGCTGTCAGCATTCATCAAAACAATGCGCGGGCGGGCAAAAATGTTGCAAAAAAGCCGAAAAAAATTCAAAGAAACTTCATTTTTTCGGATCTGCCGCATTTTCTCCGCCGGCGGCCGGGGACTTGTCCGCCCGGGAGGCGCGGCGGGCAGCGTCGCGCGCGTCCGCAGCCGAGGCACGGCGCAGCGCGTCGGGCAGGAACGTGAGGATGATGAGCACGAGCGCAAGCGCGATGGCCAGATACATGCCGGGCGGGTTCGAGACCCAGTGCGAGACATAGCCCAGATAGGGAATGGTGAACACCGGGCGGCCGATGAGGTTCTTGAAATAGACGGGTGCGCCGTCGGGCGCATCGTTTGCGTCCCCCTTCGTATAAAAATGCTGATTTTCCGCATCAATGGAGACGACGCGGTGCGTGACGACATCGAGATCCTCATTGAGCACGAACGTGATCGCATCGCCGACCTGCACGTCCTCGGGCGCGCAGGGCTTGACATAGATGAGCGAGCCGGTGTGATAAGTCGGCTCCATGCTGCCGGAGAGGACGCACATCGGCCGGAGGCCGACCAGCCGGACCCCCACCAGAAGCAGCGCCAGAACGACAACCAGGATCACCAGCACGGTGGTGACAGCGTTCCACACCTTCTGAACTCTCTTTGACATCTGTGACCTTCCTTTCCGCCCCGCTGCATTTTCCCTCCCTTCCGCGGAGACGCCGGTCCGTGCCCGGAAACAGGAACGATCCCAGCACACGACAGACGCAAAACGCGTCGAAACCGCGCGCGAAAGTTTCGCGCAGTTTCCTAAAGTGTACCACATCTGCCGCCGGAACGGAAGCAGCGCGGAGGGAAAAATGTTCACAATTTTTCGGGCATACTTTTGGTTGTATCCAACAAATGGATGCCAATTCTGTCGAAAAACGTGCCAATTCTGCAGCGCCGCGGGGCGCGCGTTTGATGCCTTCATTGTACAGAACGCGCCCGCGCCCGTCAAGAGAAAAAGGGATGACCGGGCGAGGGGTAACAGACGCTCGGACGGGTCGGCGGCGGGCGGCGCGATAAGCAACAAAAATGGATGCTTATCTTTCCTTAAATCTGGCGTTCCGGCACTTGTTTTTGTGAAAAAAGCGTGATAGGATAAGGCGATTATGGATATTTATCGGAAAGGAGCCGGCAGACATGGAAACCAATGTGCTCGACTGGCTGGAAGCCACCGCGGCCGCCTGCCCGGACAAGCCCGCTTTTGTCGATGAGGAGGGCGCGGTGACGTTTGCCGACGTGCGGCGCGAGGCGCGCATCCTCGGCACGGCGGCGGCAAGGCTGCGCGCCGGACAGAAAAAACCCATCGCCGTCATGAGCGGGCGCAACGCGCACACGCCGGCGGTGTTTCTCGGCGCGGTGTACGCCGGGTGCTGCTACGCCCCGATGGACGGGACGATGCCCGTGCACCGGCTCAACTCCATTTTAAATACGCTCGACACCGACCTGATGATCGTGCAGCGCGCGTTTTACGACAAGGCGAGGACGCTGGACTACTCCGGCACGATCCTCATCGCGGAGGACCTGCTCGAAGGCAGCGAGGACGCGGCGCTGCTGTCTGACTGCCGCGCACGGGCCAGAGAGCTCGACCCGCTGTACATCATCTTCACCTCCGGCTCGACCGGCACGCCCAAGGGCGTGATCACGGCGCAGCACTCGCTCATGTGCTACATCGAGGACTACGCCGGCGTGATGGGCATCGCGCGCGAGGACGTGCTCGGCAACCAGTCGCCGCTGGACTACATCGCCGCCGTGCGCGACATCTATCTGCCGCTGCGCTTCGGCGCGACGACGGCCATCATCCCGAAGGAACTTTTCATGTCGCCGGAGCGTCTGTTCGAATACATGAACGACAAGGGCGTCACGGCCGTGGGCTGGAGCGTCTCGGCGCTGACGGTGCCGGCCGCGCTCGGCGCGTTCGAGTGCAGCGTGCCGCAGCACCTGCGCAAGGTGTGCTTCTCCGGCTCGGTGATGCCGTGCAGCTGCCTGCGCCAGTGGCAGAGCGCGCTGCCGGAGGCGAAGTTCGTCAACCAGTACGGCCCGACGGAGGCGACCGCCTCGTGCACGTATTACGTCGTGCCCGGTCCGGTCGAGGACACCGACGTGCTGCCGATCGGCAAGCCGTACCCGCACTACGAGGTGTTTCTGCTCTCGGAGCAAAATGCGGCCGTGCCCGACGGCGAGATCGGCGAGATCTGCGTCAAGGGGCCCATCCTCGCGCTGGGCTACTACAACAGCCGCGAGAAAACGGCCGAGAGCTTCCTGCAAAACCCGCTCAACCACGCTTACGACGAGCGCATCTATAAAACCGGCGACCTCGGGCACTTCGCGCCCGACGGCAACCTCATGTTCCACGGGCGCAAGGACCGGCAGATCAAGCACCTCGGCCACCGCGTGGAGCTCGGGGAGATCGACCTCGCCGCGGCGAAGGTGCCCGGCGTGGAAGAGGCTTGCGCGCTCTACGATCCGACGCACGAGCAGATCTGGCTGTTTTACACCGGCGAGGGCGTGACCAAGCGCGACATCGCCGTCGCCCTGCGCGCCGACCTGCCGGGCTTCATGGTGCCGCGCAAGATCGAGCAGCTGGAGGCCATGCCCCGGCTCGACAACGGCAAGACGAACATGCGCGCGCTGGCCGAGCGCATCACCGCTGCGGCCAAACATTGATTTTGCTGATTCTACTTACTTCAGGAGGTATATTACTATGGAACAGGAACTGATGGACATTCTGACCGATCTGCGCCCCGACGTGGATTTTGAGACCGAGACCGCCCTCATCGACGACCACATTCTCGAGTCGTTCGACATCGTGTCGCTCGTCGCGGCGCTCAATGATGCGTTCGACATCGAGATCGGCGCCAAGGACCTCGTGCCGGAGAACTTCAACTCCGCCAAGAGTCTGCTGGCCATGGTGCAGCGCCTGCAGGACGAGGACTGATGGACAAGACTGCACTCCGGACGGCGGCCGAGAAATACGGCACGCCGCTGTATCTGTTTGATCTGGAGGCCTTCACGGCGCGCGCTCAAAGGGTGCGCGCCGCGTTCGGCTCTGACGTCAATCTGTGCTACTCCATGAAGGCCAATCCCTTCGTGCTGCGCGGCCTGCCGGACGTGTTCCGCTGGGTGGAGGTGTGCTCCCCCGGCGAGCTGACGATCTGCGAAAGGCTCGGCATCCCGCCGGAGCGCATCCTGTACTCCGGCGTGAACAAGGGCGCGGAGGACGTCGCGCGTGCCGTCGCGCTGGGGGCAGACCTGCTCACAGCCGAGAGCACGCTGCACTTTGCCCTCATCTGCGCCGCCGCGGCCGCGCAGGGAAAGCACGTCCGCGTGCTGCCGCGCCTGACCGCCGGCAGCCAGTTCGGCATGGACCCCGACGCGCTGGCGGATCTCGTCGCGCGGCGCTCAGAGTTCCCGAACGTGACGATCGCGGGCATCCACTACTTTTCCGGCACGCAAAAGCGCAAGGACGCCGTGATCGCAAAGGAGCTCGCGCAGCTGGACGAATACCTCACAATGCTGCACGAGCAATACGGCTTCACGGCGCAGCACGTGGAATACGGCCCCGGGCTGAACGCCGAGTGCTTCCGTGACGATGCCGAGGCGCGCGACTGCGCGCTGCTCGACGCGGCAGCGGCGCACATCCGCGCCTTTGGCGAAAAGTACCCGCTCACGATCGAGATGGGCCGCTTTTTCGCAGCGCCGTGCGGCACGTTTCTCACCGGCGTGGCCGATGCCAAGTGCAACCTCGGCGTGAACTACGCCGTGTGTGACGGCGGCATGCACCAGGTCAAGTATGACGGCCAGCTCATGGGCATGCAGGCCCCGCCGCTGACGCTCCTGCGCGAGAGCGCAGACGCCGCCGAGCCGTGGATGCTCTGCGGCAGCCTGTGCACAACGGCGGACGTGCTGGTGCGCGAGGCGCAGCTGCCGCCCCTGCGCGTGGGTGACGTGATCGCCCTCGGCCGCTGCGGCGCGTACTCCGTGACGGAGGGCGTGGCCGTGTTCCTGTCGCGCGATATGCCGCGCGTGGCGCTGTACCGCGACGGGGACTTCACGCTCGTGCGCGACCGGTTCGCGACCGACGTGCTCAACACCTGCCAGACGCTGGAGGACGGAACATGACTCTGACATCGCTGTCGTTTTATCTGCTGGTGCTCGCGCTGCTGGTGCTGTACTACCTGGTGCCGAAGCGGTTCCAGTGGGTGGTGCTGCTCATCGGCAGCTACGCGTTTTACGCGTTCGTGTGCCTGCGGTACATGGGCTTTATCGTCATCACGACGCTCACGACCTACTTCGGCGCCCGCGGCATGGACGCCATGACCGCGCGCATGGAGCAGACCGTCGCCGCGCACAAGCAGGACTGGGAGCGCGAGGCGCGCAAGGCGTATAAAAAGCGCTGCAAGTCCCGCCGCAAGGCGCTCATGATCGGCATTCTGGTGTTCAACTTCGGCATCCTTGCCGTGCTGAAATACTATAACTTCTTTGCCGAGTCCATGGAGGCGCTCTTCGCGTCCATGGGGCTGACGGTCTCGCTCGGCCACATCGGGCTGCTGCTGCCGCTGGGCATCTCGTTTTACACGTTCCAGTCCATGGGCTATGTGCTGGACGTCTATCGCGAGAAGGTCCCCGCCGAGCGCAACATCGGCAAGCTCGCGCTGTTCGTGTCCTTCTTCCCGCAGATCATTCAGGGCCCGATCGGCGTGTACGACCAGCTGGCGCACCAGCTCTATGACGAGCACAAATACAACTTTGACAACATTCGCTACGGTACGGAGCTGATCCTGTGGGGCTTTTTCAAGAAGCTCGTCATCGCCGACCGCGCCGTGAGCATGATCCACACCGTCGCCGGGGCGTACACCGACTACGCCGGCACCTACGTGCTGCTGGCCGCGCTCGTGTACGCGCTGCAGCTGTATGCCGACTTCTCCGGCGGCATCGACATTTCGCGCGGCGTGGCGCAGATGTTCGGCATCACCATGGGTGAAAACTTCCGCCGGCCGTACTTCTCGCGCACGCTCACCGAGTACTGGCACCGCTGGCACATCTCGCTGGGCGACTGGCTGCGCAACTATCTGTTTTATCCGCTGTCGATCTCGAAAGCGTTCCTCAACTGGGGCCGCCACGCCAAGCAGCACCTCGGCAACCACATCGGCAAGGTCCTGCCGACGGCCGTGGCCTCGCTCATTACGTTCCTCGTCATCGGCATCTGGCACGGCGCGAGCTGGAAGTACGTCGCCTTCGGCTTCTGGAACGGCATGGTCATCCTCGTGTCCACGCTGCTGCAGCCGGTGTCGGACAAGGTCGTCGCCGGATTGCACATCGATCGCAAAAGCGCGTGGTATCAGGTGTTTTCCATGCTGCGCACGTTCGTGGTCGTGCTCATCGGCTATTACTTTGACATTGCCGACGGCTTCCGTGCCGCCATGGGCATGATGGCCAAATCCGTGACCGACCTGCACCTGTCGCAGCTGCGGCCGGGCGCCGTGCTCGAGGCCCTGCCGCTGACGAAGTATGACTGGGCCGTGCTGCTGTTCGGCACGATCGTGATCTTCGTCGCATCCGTTATTCAGGAGCGCTCGCAGCGCACCATCCGCGAGATCCTCGACGCCAAGTGTCTCGCCCTGCGCTGGATCGTGCTGCTCGGCGGCATCTTCTCCGTCGTGCTCATGGGTATGTACGGCCCGGGCGTGCAGGCGTCCGAGTTCGTGTACATGCAGTTTTAAGCCATGGGCAGCAGACGCATCTCCAGGACCCGCACGGCGCTGCGCGCGGTCATTTTCGTGCTCATCGCCGTGTTGGGCATCGGGTTCATTTCGCCGGCCCTCGTCGTGAACAACGAGTGGGACATGCGCCACGTGCACGGCTTCTTCCTCGAGCCGGAGGACAGCCTCGACGTGGTGCTCATCGGCGCGAGCCAGCTCTACACGGGCTACAGCGCCCCGCTCGCGTGGCGGGACTATGGCTTTACGAGCTATCCGCTGGCCGTGTCGAACATCCCCGCCCGGCTCTACGGCTCCCTGCTCACAGAGGCGGTGAATCGCCAGCACCCGAAGCTCATCGTCGTGGATATCGACGGCTTCATCACCGACGAGGACCCTGAAAAGCTCGAGGCCAACCTCCGCAAGTGGCTCGACAACATGCCCTGGTCGCGAAACCGGATCGAGACGATCCGCACCTGCGTGCCCGCGCAGCTGCAGACCTCGTTTTACTTCAACATCGCAAAATACCATGCCAACTGGTATCGGCCAGACACCTGGCTGCCGGTGCAGCAGCGTCTGCGCGCAATGGACAAGACCGGCTACTCGCTCACGAAGAGCTTTGAAGCCATCGGCCAGTCGCTCACGGACGCCGACGTGCCAGACACCCGACCGCTGACGCTCAGCGACGCAAACGCACAGTACCTGCGCGACTTCTGCGCGCAGGCACAGAGCCTCGGCGTGAACATGCTCTTCCTGCGCATGCCGCACCGCACGCAGACGACTGACCCAAACGTGTTCACAGACGTGGCGGCCGTGGTCGGCGGATACGGCTATGACCTGCTCGACCTGCACGACGCGTTCGACACGATCGGGCTCGACCGCTGCGCCGATTTCATGGACTCCGACCATCTCAACGCCATCGGCATGGAAACGTTCACTGCCTGGTTCGGGCAATATCTCTCGGAGCACTATGACCTGACGGGTGCGCACAGTGAGGCCGTCACCGCCGAGTGGCAGCATTGTGCCGATTTCATGACGCAGATTCTGCCTACCTGCCAGCAGCAGGCGGCAGACAACACCAAACAGACCCTCAATGAGTTTTCGGCGGCGTTCGACGCCTACCGCTGACCCGATTTTTGACCGTGCCGCCCCGGCACAGAAAGCGCAAAGTCATGCAGCAACGTTCCAAGTCCCAAAAACGCGCCCTGCGCGCCGTCATCTTTCTGCTCATCGTCGTGCTGCTTTACGGCGCATTCACAGATGTGCTGAGTGTGAACAACACGTGGGATATGCGCCATATCCACGGCTTTTATCTGGAGACGAAGGATTCGCTCGACGTCGTCATGCTCGGCGCGAGCGAGCTCTACACCGGCTTCTGCGCCCCGCTGGCGTGGCAGCAGTACGGCTTTACGAGCTATCCGCTGGCCGTGTCGAGCCTGCCGGCGTGTCTGTACGGCTCCATGCTCACCGAGGCCCTGCACCACCAAACGCCGAAGGTCATCGTCGTGGAGATCAACGGCTTTTTATATGATTTCAACAAAAAGGACACCCGCGCTGGCCTGCACAAATGGCTTGATAACATCCCGCTGTCGGCCAACAAGCTCAATACCATCCGCGCACTGGTGCCGAGCGGTGAGCGCTCGCCATACTATTTCCGCCTGCAAAAGTACCACAAAAACTGGTACAAGCCCGGCGTATGGAGCAGCGCGCTGATCCAGCGCCTGCAGATGCAGCGCACAGGCTATTCGCTGACCAAGTCCTTTGAGGTCATCCCGAAAGTGGAAACCGGCGAGCAGCAGATGAAAGCTCTGGAGCTGAGCGCGGAAAACGAGCAGACGCTGCGCGCTTTCTGCGAGCAGGCCAAGCAACTTGGAGTGGAAAACGTGCTCTTTGTGCGTTTCCCGCACCGCACGCTGCTCAGCGATTCCTCCGTGCTGTCAAAGATCGGCGGCATCGTGCAGGAATACGGATACAGCTTTCTCAACTGCGATGAGCAGTTCGACAGCATCGGCCTGGAGCTGGACGGCGACTTCTGCGACGGCGAGCACATGAACGTGTTCGGCATGGAGAAGTTCACCGCATGGTTCGGGCAGTACCTCTGCGGGCAATACAGCCTGACCGCCGCACACAGCGATACCGTCACGGCGGAGTGGGCGCGCTGCGCGGAATTTGTGGAGCACATGCTGCCCATCTGCAAGCAGAAAACACCGGGCAAAGGCAGGGATTACAACGAATTTTCGCCGGAATTTTCGGCCTACCGCTGACCCACGCATCTTAGAGGACGTTATGAAACAAAACCGCTCCAAAACCAAAACCGCCGTGCGCGTCATCGCGTTTCTGCTCGTGGCAACGCTGCTCTACGGTGCGCTCTCCCGGCTGCTGGCCGTGAACAACGCCACCGAGCAGCAGTATGTCCACAGCTTCTACCTCGAACCAAAAAACTCGCTCGATGTCATGATCCTCGGCGCAAGCGAGACGTTCACGGATTACTGCGCGCCGCTGGCGTGGCAGCACGCGGGCTTCACGAGCTATCCGCTGGCCGTGTCGGCTGCGCAGGGAACGATGTACCCCTCCATGCTGCGCGAGGCCGCCAGGCGGCAAAACCCCGGCGTGTACGTCGTAGAGGTCAACGGCTTTTTGTACACGGCCGAGGAGCGCGACGAATTTTCGCACGCTGCGCTGCGCAAATGGATCGACACGATTCCGCTGTCGGCCAACAAGCTCGACACTATCCGCCAGTGCATCCCGGCCGGGGAGCGCTCGTCGTACTACTTCCCACTGCTCAAATATCATACGTTCTGGAAGCGGGCCGGTGAGATCCGCCGCTCGCTCTCCCTGCAGCAGCAGACCCGCAGCGTGGGCTACTCGTACACCAAGCCGTTTTTGTCCATCTCCATGTTCCTCACGGAGACGGATGAGATCCCCGTCCGGCAGCAGGAGCTCGACGCGTTCAACGAGCAGTCGCTGCGCACATTCTGCGAGACGGCCCGGGAGCTTGGCATCCAAAATGTGCTCTTTGCCCGCTTCCCGCACCGCACCGTCATTGAAAATAATGATGCTGTGTTTGCCAAGCTCGAATCGGTCGTGCAGGAGTATGGCTACGATTTCGTGAATTTCGACACGCAGATGGACGCCATCGGCCTCGACCCGCTGAGCGACTTCGCCAACGCCGAGCACCTGAATGTCTTCGGTGCGGAGAAGTTCACGCCCTACCTCGCCGACTATCTCGCGGCGCACTATGACCTGAACACCGCGCACAGCGACAAGATGACCGCCGAGTGGACGCGCTGCGCTGCTTTCACGCAGCAGATGCTGCCCGTGTGCGAGGACAACACCCGGCGCTACACCTCCGAGCGGCTCGATGAGTTCTCGTCCGTGTTCGCCGCTGACCGATAAGCGTGAAAAAAGCCTGATCCCCGGAGCGCTGCTCCGGGGATCAGGCTTTTTGCGTTCTGTTTACCGGCCGGTGCTGCCGAAGCCGCCCGCGCCGCGGCCGGTTTCATCGAGCGCGTCCGCCTCCGAAAACTCCGCCGCCAGAAATGGCAGAATCACAAGCTGGGCAATGCGGTCACCGGATGCGACGGTGCGCACTTCGCCGGTATCGTTGTGCAGCGCGACGGTGCACTCACCGCGGTAGTCGGCGTCGATCACGCCGACGCAGTTGGCCGGGCGCAGCCCCTGTTCGGACGCCAAACCGCTGCGCGCGAACACGCCGCCGAAATACCCAGCCGGGATGGCGAGGGCGAGGCCTGTGCCGATCATGGCCGTCGTGTGCGGCGCGATGGTGACGCTCTGCCCATCCGCCGGGCAGGCGTAAAGGTCGTAGCCGGCAGCGTCCGCGCTGCCGCGGCGGGGCGTCACAGCGCCGGGGCGCAGCTTCTGAATCTTTACTTCCATCCGTTCATGCCCTCCCAGAGTACGATATGGCCCGCCGCGCGGGTCCGGTTCATGTCAATAATGCGCTGGTTTTCCGAGCCGCGAAAACGCAGGCTGATGTTGCGCTGTGCATCCACATAGCGTCCGTCGACGAGGATGTCGATGAGTGACAGCATCTCGTCCGTGACCTCGCAGCGCGGGTGCGCACCGTCAACCGTGAGCTCCCTGTCGAGCGTGAAGCCCGAATACGCCCAGATGTCCTTGTCTGGGAACTGTGCGCGCACCCGGCGCAGAAACGGCACGAGCGCGCACTGGTTTTCCGGCTCGAACGGGTCGCCGCCGAGCAGCGTCAGGCCGCGGATGAAGGGCTTTTCCAGCTCGGAAAAAATCACCTGCTCGGCCGCCGCGTCAAACGGCTTGCCATAGTGAAAGTCCCACGTCTGCGGCTGAAAGCAGTTGTAGCAGTGGTTCGTGCAGCCGGAGACGAACAGCGTCACACGCACGCCGACGCCGTTGGCAATGTCGCAGCTTTTGATCTCCCCATAATACATAGCAGTTTCCTCACAAGCAGCGGGCGCGCCACATGGACACGCCCGCCGGATTTTTGATTTCGCGCGTTACAGGTGCAGCACGCGCTCCTTGATTTCCTGCGTGCGGCCCTGGTTCCAGAACTGGGTACCGATGTAGCCGCAGGTACGGCGGGCCACGTTCATCTTGTCCTGATCCGTGTTGCCGCAGTTCGGGCAGCGCCAGACGAGCTTGCCGTCGTGCTCGACGATCTCGATCTCGCCGTCGTAGCCGCAGACCTGGCAATAGTCGCTCTTGGTGTTGAGCTCGGCGTACATGATGTTGTCATAGATAAACTTCATGACCTCAAGCACGGCCGGAATGTTATTCTGCATGTTCGGCACCTCGACGTAGCTGATCGCGCCGCCGGGCGACAGCGCCTGGAACTTCGACTCGAAGGCCAGCTTGCTGAACGCGTCGATGTTTTCAGTCACATGGATGTGGTAGCTGTTGGTGATGTAGCCCTTGTCCGTGACGCCGGGGATGATGCCGAAGCGCTTTTGCAGGCACTTGGCGAACTTGTACGTCGTGGACTCCAGCGGCGTGCCATAGAGACTGAAGTCAATGTTGTGCATCTGCTTCCACGTCTTGCAGGCGTCGTTCATGTGCTGCATGATCTCAAGCGCGAACGGTGTGGCCGAGGGGTCGGTGTGGGACTTGCCGGTCATGTACTTGACGCACTCGTACAATCCCGCGTAGCCGAGGGAGATAGTCGAATAGCCGCCGTAGAGGAGCTTGTCGATCGGCTCGCCCTTCTTCAGGCGGGCCAGCGCGCCGTACTGCCACAGGATGGGTGCGGCATCCGAGAGCGTGCCCTTGAGCCGCTCGTGGCGGCACATGAGCGCACGGTGGCACAGCTCCAGCCGCTCGTCAAAGATCTTCCAGAATTTCTCCATGTTGCCGCCGGAGGACAGCGCCACATCCGGCAGATTGATCGTCACGACGCCCTGATTGAAGCGGCCGTAGTACTTCGGCTTACCGTTTTCGTCCACATACGGCGTCAGGAAGCTGCGGCAGCCCATGCAGGTGTAGCAGTGGCCTTCGCCGTTTTTGTCGACTTTCAGCTCGAGCATCTTCTTCTCGGAGATGTAGTCCGGCACCATGCGCTTGGCGGTGCAGCGGGCGGCCAGTTCCGTGAGGTACCAGTAGGGGGAATCCTCGTGGATGTTGTCCTCCTCGAGCACGTAAATGAGCTTCGGGAACGCCGGCGTGACCCAGACGCCCTTCTCGTTTTTCACGCCCTGATAGCGCTGGCGCAGCGTCTCCTCGATGATCATGGCGAGGTCGTGGCGCTCCTGCTCGTTTTTCGCCTCGCCGAGGTACATGAACACCGTCACGAACGGGGCCTGCCCGTTCGTGGTCAGCAGCGTGACGACCTGATACTGGATCGTCTGCACGCCGCGGCGGATCTCCTCACGCACGCGGTTTTCGACCAGCTCTGCCAGCTTTTCCGCACCCGGGTGCGCATCGATTGCCTGCATCTCGGCCTCGACCTCGCGGCGGATGCGCTCACGGCTGACCTGCACGAACGGGGCCAGGTGCGTCAGCGAGATCGACTGCCCGCCGTACTGGTTGGAGGCGACCTGCGCGATGATCTGGGTCGCGATGTTGCACGCGGTCGAGAAGCTGTGCGGCCGCTCGATGAGCGTGCCGGTGATGACGGTGCCGTTCTGGAGCATGTCCTCGAGGTTCACGAGGTCGCAGTTGTGCATATGCTGCGCGTAATAGTCCGCATCGTGGAAGTGGATGATGCCCTCCTCGTGCGCCTCGACGATGTCCTTCGGCAGCAGGAGACGGTTCGTGATGTCGCGGCTGACCTCGCCGGCCATGTAGTCGCGCTGCGTGCTGTTGACGATCGGGTTCTTGTTGGAGTTTTCCTGCTTGGCCTCCTCGTTGTTGCACTCGATCAGGCTCAGGATGCGGTCGTCGGTCGTGTTGGCACGGCGCACCAGACTGCGGGTGTAGCGGTACGTAATGTAGGCCTTGGCGACCTCGAACGCGCCGTGGGCCATGATCTGCTTTTCGACCATGTCCTGAATTTCTTCCACGGCGGCGCTACGGCCCAGCTCCTGGCACGCGAGCTCCACGCTCTCGGCAATGCGCTGGATCTGCCGCGGCGTCATACGGTCGCCCTCTTCGACGGCAGCGTTAGCCTTCGTGACGGCCATGATGATCTTCGAGATGTCAAACGTCGCCTCGGCGCCGTTTCGTTTGATGATCTTCATTTTTTCTGTTCCCCCTTTGAACAAACAAGCACAACATGTTGTGCACAAAACCGCTTTATTTTGTGTTCAAGCGAGTTTATAGTACAACATCTTGTGCCTTGTGTCAACAACATTTTTTGTTCTGCTTGTGCAAAAAGCACACACTGCGGCCGCAAAAAAGCGCCGCCCGCAGGCGGCGCGGCGTTGTCCGGGCCGGAAGCTCCGGCCCGGAACGGTCAGTCCGTCAGGCAGTTTCATAGCCGTTGGGATTTTGCGTCTGCCAGTGCCAGCTGTCGCGGCACATGTCCTCGAGCGAATACTCGGCGCGCCAACCGAGGATGCGTGCGCTCTTGTCCGGGCAGGCGTACACGGTCGGCAGGTCGCCCGCGCGACGCGGCGCGATCCGGTACGGGACGTGCACATGGTTGGCCGTCTCGAAGGCGTGCACCATCTCGAGCACGCTGCAGCCCTTGCCGGTGCCGAGGTTGAAGATGCTCTCGCCCGTATGCTCCGCCATGTAGGCGATCGCCGCGACGTGGCCGCGCGCGAGATCCATGACGTGGATATAGTCGCGCACACCGGTGCCGTCCGGCGTGTCATAGTCGTCGCCAAAGACATTCAGGCACTCCCGGCGGCCGATGGCCGTCTGCGAAATGTAGGGCATGAGGTTGTTCGGCACGCCGCGCGGATCCTCGCCGATGAGGCCGCTCGAGTGCGCGCCGATGGGGTTGAAGTAGCGCAGCAGCACGACCGACCAGCTCGGGTCAGCCACGGCATAGTCGCGCAGGATCTGCTCACAGACGTACTTCGTCCAGCCGTAGGGATTCGTGCAGCTGCCGGTGCGGGACGTCTCGTAGAGCGGCATCTCGTTGTCGCCGGAATACACCGTTGCCGACGAAGAGAAGATGATCCGCCGGACGCCATGGTCACGCATCGCCTCACAGAGCGTGATCGTCGAGCCGAGGTTGTTGTCGTAATACTCCAGCGGCATATGCACCGACTCCCCCACGGCTTTGAGGCCCGCAAAATGAATGACGCAGTCGATCTTCTGCTCGGTAAAAATGCGGTCGAGTGCGGCGCGGTCGCGCACGTCCATCTGATAAAATTTCAGCGGCCGGCCAGTAATCTGTTCGACCCGTCTGCCAGCCTCCGCGCTGCTGTTGACAAGATTGTCCGCAACGACGACATCCATGCCCTGCTCGAGCAGCTCCACACACGTGTGGCTGCCGATATAGCCCATGCCGCCGGTCACCAATACGGTCATGCACCGTACCCCCTTTTGCTTGCGTATATTTATTTTTATTTTACATCACATTCCGGCGGAGTTCAACGGTTTTTCCTTTGCCAGAAAATTGCCAGACACGTGAATTCCCTGACAATGCCTGATTTTTGAAAAATCAGGTGGATTTCTCTTGACTTTCCGGCGTTGCTAAGATAAACTGCAAGTATCATTTGTGAAGTCGGGATGTCTGCGTACGCACATTTTTGCAATCTGACCCATCTCTTTTTATCAATTCTTTTCTCTTTTATCTGATCTCTCTTTACGGATTTATCTACCCTTTTTGTTCTCCGCCGCATGGCAAATCTCATCCCGCCACAGTGATCATGGCGCGTGTCTGCAGCGTACGGGGCACGTATCCATAACGGCTGCATCTGCAGCGAAAGGCCTCCGGGGGCGCCCGGAGGCCTTTCTTATGATGGATTATGGAAAAAGCGTCAGGACATACATACGCCCTGACGCTTTTGGGGCCCGCGGTGCCCTCAGCTCTCCATCTGCTTGCCGAGGAAGCCCGACACGGCCTGTGCGAGCTTGCGCTCCGTCTCGCCGGCGGGGCCGTCGCCGTGCGTGGCCACGAACAGCACGCAGCCGAGCACATCGCCCTCGGAAAGGATGGGCGCGGCGACGGAGACGGCATAGCGCTCGTCGGTGTCGACGACCGGCAGTGTACAGCTGTCGGCGGCGTACTGGCCGCGCGTGCTCATGAGCTCTTCGAGCTCGCGGCTGATGCGCCGGTCGAGCAGCTCGCGCTTGCCGCCGCCGGCCACGGCGATCACGGCGTCGCGGTCGCACACGGCGGCGATGCCGCCGGTGGTCTTGTGCAGCGCGTCGCAGATCTGCGCGGCGAACTCGGACAGTTCGCCCATCGGGGAATACTTTTTGAAAATGACCTGCCCGTCGGTGTCGGTGTAGATCTCCAGCGGGTCGCCCTCGCGGATGCGCATGGTGCGGCGGATCTCCTTGGGGATGACCACGCGGCCGAGGTCGTCGATCCGGCGTACGATTCCGGTTGCCTTCATATTCTGAAAACTCCTTTGCTCTGTTTTGCATTTCGGCAACCCTATTTTCTGCAAATTCCGGTAGTCTATGCAGTCCGTGCCGCTCACGGAAATTCCAGTTTTTTCTCTCAAAACTGCCGTATAACGGAGCCACCGCGGCTATTGAAGTGGCCCAAAAAAATTAGACAAAAAAGCAGCGCAAAAATTGTTCAAGCTACCGAAAGGGCTTGCTGCCTGTGAATTGCAGGCGGCAGGCCCTTTCGCTTTGCCTGGATACGCCCGTTGCTATCGTTAAACACCCCATTTGTTAGACATGATACCACATATCTAACAAATGGGGTGCAGTTCAGCCCCGGCCGGGGCGGTCGCTATATATCTATGCATTGTGTGCTCACGGGGCGAGGTGGTCGCGCCAGCGGGCGGTGAGCCGCTCAAGCTCCTCGGCGAAGGCGCTCAGCCCCCTGTTCGGACAGCCGGCGCAGCGGCGCACAAGGGCCGTGAGCTCGCCGAGCGCGCGCGTGAGCCGCGCGTAGGCCGGGCTCTCGCGGCGCTTTCCGGCGGCAGCCTGGCGCGCCTCGTCGCGGCGGATGGGCCGCGGCGGGGCCACATAGGCATACGCGCCCGCGGCGAGGTCGAATTCGCTGCCGCTGTAGGGCGCATCCGCGTTATAGCCGTACTCGCCGCGCAGGCAGGCGGCGAACGCCGTGCAGGCATCGTCGTCACCGTGGTTGACAAACACGTGCGCGGGCTTTTGCTCCATGGCGTTGATCCAGCCCAGCAGCCCCTGCTTATCCGCGTGGCCGCTCACGCCGGGCAGGACGGTGATCTCGGCGTGCACGGCGATCTCGTCGCCGAAGAGCTTCACGCACTCGGCGCCGTCGTGCAGCTTGCGGCCGAGCGTACCGACCGCTTGATACCCAACAAACAGCACTGTGCACTCCGGCCGCCAGAGGTTATATTTCAAATGGTGCCGGATGCGGCCGGCGTCGCACATGCCGCTCGAGGAGAGGATGACCTTCGGTGTTTTGTCATTGTTGAGCGCGACGGAGTCCTCTTTCGTGACGGCGGTGTGCAGGTCGTCGAAATACAGCGGATTGACGCCGCTGCGGATGAGCGCGCAGGCCTCGTCGTCGAGAAAACTCGTGTCCGTCTGCAGGAAAACGCGCGTGGCCTCGTTGGCGAGCGGACTGTCGACATACACGGGGAAGTGCGGGTGGCCGTGCACCATGCCGGCGTCCTTGACCTGGCGGATGAAATACAGCAGCTCCTGCGTGCGGCCGACGGCGAACGACGGAATGACCACGTTGCCGCCGCGGTCGAGCGTGCGCTGGATGCAGTCCGCGAGCGCGGCCAGATAATCCACGCGCGGGCCGTGGCTACGGTCGCCGTAGGTCGACTCGATGAGCACGTAGTCCGCACCCGAGACGGGCTGCGGGTCGCGGATGATGGGCTGGTCGGTGTTGCCGATGTCGCCGGAAAAGACGATCTTCTTTTCCGTGCCGCCCTCGGTGAGCCACGCCTCGATGCACGCGCTGCCGAGCAGATGGCCGACATCCGTGAAGCGGATGATGATGTTCTCACCGACCTGAATGCGCTTGCCGTAGCCGCACGGGCGCAACAGGCGCAGCACGCCCTCCACGTCCTCGAGCGTATACAGCGGCTCGGGCGCCGGCTGGCCGGCGCGGGCGGCCTTGCGCCCCTTCCACTCGGCCTCGGACATCTGGATGTGTGCCGCGTCGCGCAGCAGAATACCGCACAGGTCGCACGTCGCCTCCGTGGCGTAGACCGTGCCGCGAAACCCCTGCTTATACAGCAGCGGCAGGTGGCCGGTGTGGTCCATGTGCGCGTGCGTGACGAGCACGAACTCGATCTGCGCCGCCGGGACGGGGATGGCAATGTTCTCAAACAGATCCCGCCCCTGCTCCATGCCGCAGTCGATCAGGCCGTAGTGCCCGCCGATCTCGAGCAGGGTGCAGCTGCCGGTCACCTCGTGATTGGCGCGGATAAATGTCAGCTTCATGAGCTCGCTCCCTTCCGGTTTTCTTTCCCTGATTTTAACACGTGTGCGCAGCGGGCGCAACCACGGCGCGAAAAGTTCATAAATAATGCCATACCCCGGCGGGGTCATTCTCCCCGCCGGGGTATGGCATTGGTCATTCACTCTCAAGCTGCTCCAGGGCCTCACGGTACTGCACCGTGACCTTGTCGCTCCAGGCGCACCAGTAGTCGGTCGCCTCCGAGGCGTGCCCGCTTGTCAGGCCGTCAAGCACCGTGCGGTACGTCGTGCACAGCTCGCGCATGTCCAGCGTGTACGCCACCATGTAATACGTCACGTGCGCAAGCGCGCGCGACGAGCGCAGCAAGACGCGAAAGATCATATTGTCCGACTCGGCAAACATACATAGCAGGAACTGATTGACCAGATCCAGGAATTCCGGCTTGTTCTCCTCACCGTTCGGCGCGTAGGCGATAGCCTCCATCCGTTCGAGCAGACCGTACAGGCGCCGCATCTGCTCCGCCTGGGGATGGCGGCCCGTCCAGCGGAACCAGCCGAGTGCGACCATTTCACGCAGTTCCAGAAATGCATCCACCAGTTCCGGCTGCGGCTTGCCGCCGTGCGTCACGATGGCGGCAAGCGTCTCCAGGTTCGCCTGCTCCCAGTAGGGCGCGACGTAGGTCGCGTGCCGGGGCACGATGCGCAGAAAGCCCAGCCGCTCCAGCTCCTGCAGGCCAAGATGCACGTTCGTCTTGCGCAGGCCGTACTGCTCGGCCAGCTCGCTCTCCGTCGGCAGCCGGTCACCCGGCTTGCGCTGTCCGCTGAGGATCTCCTTGAGTATCCGGTCAAGAAACTGTTCCCGTTCCGACCGGTTTTCCGTTTCCTTCTCTTTCGTCATGTTCTCTTTCCCCCTCCGGGGCCTCCTGTAGATGCACGCATTGTAGTGCACTTTTTGCCCGGTGTAAAGAGAAAACGGAAAATTTTTTAAGATTTTTCCACCACTGTACAAAAAGCGGGACACTCCGGTATTGGAGCGTCCCGCCGTCCTTGAAATATCCGGCTTCTCAGCCGATCATGGGCAGGCCGCAAAGCCGACGGCCAGCAGCGTCTGCGCGAGGATGTACGTGAGCATGACGATAAAGTTCTGCTGCGTAGACTCTGCCTTCTTGACGAAGAGCATATCGCACAGCACACCGTCGGACGCGAGGAAGAACGTCGCGCCGAAAAACGCCACCAGCTTGCCCCACCAGAACGCCGTCAGCAGCGGCAGGACAAGGCTCACGCTCAGCACACAGAGCATGAGCATATACGCCAGCGCCAGCGGACGCAGCGCGCGCGGAATGTCCCGGCGGCTGTTGGCGTAGACAAACGCCGCGCCGGCCGCGTAAATGAGTGCAACGACCAGGATCCAGATCCAGTGGACCGTGATGACATAGTGTGTGTAGATAAAGATCAGGTAGCACACATGGCCCAGGAAGAACGACGACGTGCCGATGGCAAAGAACTTTTTCTTAAGCGGCCAGAGCAGAAACAGATCACCCAGGCAGCCAAACAGCAGGCCGGCGACCACCCAAAGCGACGGCATGCGGGCAAAGGCGAGGTACGTCAGCGCCACGACCGGCGTGAATGCGACCTTCGTGGGCTTGCGCAGGTCGTCATCGCCGCGCCAGCAGCTGATGAGGTGCACGATGGCCAGCACCACCAAAAACACCGGGAACGCCCATTTTAATACGATCATCTTATCCCATCCTATCTCCAATCAGAATGTTTTCGGGAGCCGTGCAAGTTTACATCTCGTTCATTGACACGGTATTCCGACGCAATTATAATGTATTCGGAAGTCTATCGTCAATGACTATTGACATTTTTTTATTACTTAATATGCTTGAAGGTGTCCGTTCATGCTTTATTACCTGCTGTGGATTCCCGCCGTGCTCAGCACCGCGTGGATTTATTTTTTGTCCCCTGCGCTGAGCTACTGGTGGCTGCTGCCGATCCTGATCGGCTGCTTCGCGGCAGCAAACCTCATGTACGTGCTGCTGATGTTCATCTGCACGTGGTTTGCCGGGCCGAATAAAATGTATGAACACATCAGCCCGTTTTATCACGCGCTGACCATGGCGCTCGACGGGTGGATCCTCGCGCTCTGCCGCGTGAAGATCCACGTGGTGGGGCTCGAGAAGGTGCCGACGGACACGGAATATCTGGTCGTGAGCAACCACCGCTCGAACTTTGACCCCATGGTGCAGTGGTGGGTGCTGCGGCGCTGGCGGCTTGCGTTCGTGTCCAAGCCGTCGAATATGCGCAAGTTCGTCATCGGCCCGTTTGTGCGCCGGTGCTGCTTTCTGCCGATCGACCGCGAGAACGCGCGCAACGCCCTGACCACGATCAACGCCGCGGCCGACCTCATCCGCGCGCACGAGTGCTCCTTTGCCATCTATCCCGAGGGCACGCGCAGCAAAAACGGCGAACTGCTGCCCTGGCACGCCGGCTCGCTCAAGATCGCGCAGAAGGCCAATGTACCCATCGTCGTCGCGACGATTGAGGGCACGGAGCGCATCGCGCACAACGTCCCCTGGCGGCGCACGCACGTGTATCTGCGCATCCGTGAGGTCATCCCGGCCGAGACCGTCAAGGCCACCAAGACGAACGCCCTCACCGAAGACATCCGCAGCAAAATGCTCGCCGAGCTGGGCAAATGATTCTGAAACAGCAAACATTTTCCTCGTCCGCACACCTGCGGGCGAGGATTTTTTATGCAGGCAAAGCGAAAGGGCCTGCCGCCTGCAATGCACAGGCAACAAGCCCTTTCGGTAGTTTGAACAGTTTTTGCGCTGCTTTTTTTCTAACTTTTTGGGGCCACTTCACAGCTGCTCCGGGCGATTTTTTATTATAGATGTCGATATGGGCTCAGTGCGTGTCGGCCATGCGGTAGCCGACACCGACCTCCGTGAAGATGTACTGCGGCTCGACCGGGTTCGGCTCGATCTTGCGGCGGATGTTCGCCATGTGCACACGCAGGAGCTTGTTGTCGCCGCCGACGCCGGGGCCCCAGAGCTCCTTCATCATGGACTTATAGGTGAGCACCTGCCCGGCGTGCCGGCCGAGCAACGCCACGATCTTGTACTCGTTCGGTGTCAGATGCGTGTCCTCACCGGCGAGAAAGACGCGGTGCTTGTTGTAGTCGATGCACAGGTCGCCGACGCGGTACTCGCCCGTCATGGCCAGACCGTCGCTCGTGCCGTCGGTGCGTGTATGGCGCAGCGCCGTGCGGATGCGCGCGAGCAGCTCCACCGTGCCGAAGGGTTTGGTCAGGTAATCGTCTGCGCCCATGTCGAGCGCGGCCGCCTTGTCGATCTCCGCGCTGCGGGCCGAGATGATGATGATCGGCATCCGGCTCCAAGAGCGGACGGAGCGGATGATCTCACTGCCGTCCATGTCCGGCAGGCCGAGATCCAACAGCAGCACATCCGGGCAGTGCGAAGCGATCATCTCCAGCGCAGCCTTGCCGTCAGGCGCCAACAGGATATCATACCCGTGCGAGCGCAGCGCCGCCTGCAGGTATTTGCTGATGCCGGGATCATCCTCGACAATGATGATTTTATCACGGATCATGTGTTCGATTCCTCCTCCGCCGGCAGCCAGAAGCGGAACTCTGCGCCGCCGTCGATCTTGTTTCTTGCATAAATCTCGCCGCCGTGCGCGCGCACGATCGCGCGGCAGACGCTCAGGCCGATGCCCATATGGCGGCTGCGGTCGGACGCCTCCACCGCGCCGAGCGGCAGATAGCCGTCAAAGAGCACACCGAGCAGCTGCGGCGGGATACCGTCCCCGTTATCGGCCACGGTCAGCCAGACACGGCGGCCCTCGGCACGGATCTCGATGAAGATCTCCGTCGCCGACGGGCTGTGCTTGGCGACATTCTCCAAGAGGTTGAGCAGCACCTGCTCGATGAGCGTGGCGTCCATCGGCACGAGCAGGATCTCCTCCGGCTTGGTCACGTCAATGGGAATGTCCGTGCCGCAGTTCTTGCGAAAACGCCGGATCGCACTACCGACGATCTCCTCGACGACCTCGTCCGATTTCTCGATCACGACGCCTTCATCGCAAAAGCGCGTAACGGACAGGATGTTCTCCGACAGGTGCAGCAGCCACTGCGCATTCTGGTGGATCTCCTCAACCATACCGCACCCCTCGTCCGTGAGCGCCTCGTTTTCCTCCACGGTCGCGCTCAGGCCCATGATGGCCGTCAGCGGCGTACGGATATCGTGCGACACACTGCGCAGGAGATTGGCGCGCATGCGGTCCCGTTCCGCCTCGTAGCGCAGCTGTTCCTGCCGCTTGATCTGCGTCGTGAGCGTGCTCACGAGAACGCTCACGACCAGCATGACCGCAAACGTCAGCGGGTAGCCGTCGATCGTCATATTGAATTCGTGAAACGGGTAGGTAAACAGATAGTTCACGCTCACCACACCGACGGCCGACGCCAGAATGCCAGGCCAATACCCTGTGGTAAAGCGCGAGACGAGCACCACCGCCAGAATGAACACAGATGTGGCAAACGGGTTATTATCGTCATAGCAGGCAGACAGCAGCTCGCACACGACAACGGCACAGCCCATGATGAAGATGAACACGACCGCATCGCGCAGCCGCTGCGGCATACGCTTCCACACTTTCTGCATAAGCTCCCCTCTTTCCGGACAGCCGTCTCGGCTCCATTGTCAGCATAGCACATTGTCTGCCCAAACGCGACGGTCTTTGCGGCAGAGGCACATTCTTTTCCGCCTTCTTAACGGGCACCCGGCGTTTTGGCCGCTGTTTTCCGGGAACTTAGCGCATAAATTCCTTATAATGAAGTATCTTCACAGATCCCGCCCGGAGCACGGGCAGGACATTGGGGGAAAGGAGGCAGTCACATGATCTTTGCAGCAGTTGGCGGCGGTATGGTCATTGCCTGCGGCGCGTTTGTGTGGTACATCCTCAAGCGCTGATGTGCGCCACCGCGTCGAGGGAGAAAAAACGGAAAACATAAGTGATGTATCGAGAGCTATCACGACAAAGGCCAGCCGGAAGCGGTTTCCGGCTGGCCTTTATCGTGTATTTTTTGCTCAGCGGACAATCGCCTTTGTGCACAGCCAGTCGCACCAGTCGAGGTCATACTTGGCGTAGACATGGGTGCTGTCGCCGCTGGCGTCGGCGCGCAGGTTGCCGTTTTCGTCATCAAAGAGCTCGTTGATGTCGATGTAGAAGATGGTCTTGCCGTCGGCGAGTGCGGCGAGCTTTTCATTGAGCTGATTGATGCGGGGGTTGTTGAACGTCGCATCCGTGCTTGAGCGCGAGGGGCCGACGTGCAGGTTCGCCTCAACGAAAATGATGGCGTCCGGCTGCGCGGCACGCACGGTGTCGACGAGCGAGGAGAACTTCGCCGTGATGTCGTCCAGGTCGTTACCGAGCTCGTTGATGCCGAGCATGATGTAGACCTTGCCGAACGTCTTCTGGCTCAGCAGCTGCGGCAGCGTGACGGTGCCGACATTCTTCACGGTGATGGACTTCGTCTGCGCAACGTAGACATTCAGGCCGACGTCGGCGAAATACGTCGCATTTTTCAGGCTGCCGTATTCGGCGATGCCGACGGTGCGCGAGTCACCGATGAAGAGCGCGTCGTCAAAATACGATGCGTCCACAGTCGTAAACTGCAGCGGCGTCGACTCCGGCGTCGGTGTTGGCGTCGGTTCGGCAGTCTCCTCCGGCGCAGCCGTGACGACTGCGGCCGACTGCTTGCCGGTGTTGCTCTGCTCGATCAGGCCGCGGATAAGAAACGGTGCCGCTGCGATGGCGGCCACCAGCAGCAGGATGAGGAAATGTTGCGGTTTGATGCGTTTCATATGTCAGCGCTCCTTAGAATCGGAAGTACATAAAGGGGTCGTTCATGCCCTTGCTCAGGCAGAACAGGCACAGCCAGAACAGTACGGCCAGAACGGCCGCCCCGACCCACGTGCCCTTGAGCCGGCGGTACAGGTACATCGGCAGCGACGTCGAGCACAGCAAACCAAGCACAAGGAACACCCCGTAGGTCTTGCCATACTTGAGAAAATCAAGCGGGTAGGCCGCCGCTGTGCGCGAAAACAGCGGCAGCAGACGGCCGAAATACGCACCGAGCTGCCCGAGGTCCGACACGGAGAACACCGCCCACGACAGCGGGATGAGCACGAGCATGTACAGGTGCCCGAGCACCGGCCAGCGATCGAGGTATTTCTTGAGCCAGAGCTTTTCCACGACCAGAATCATGAACAGGCCCAGACCCCAGAGCAGGAAGTTCAGGTGCGCGCCGTGCCAGAGCCCGGTCGCGAGCCAGACGACCAGCAGATTGAAGACCATGCGCCTGCGGCTGCAGTGGCTGCCGCCGAGCGGGAAATACAGATAGCTGCGAAACCATGTGCCGAGCGTGATATGCCACCGGCGCCAGAACTCCGTCATGCTCAGCGAGAGGTACGGACAGCGGAAGTTCTCCGGCAGGTGGAAGCCGAGCATCCGGCCGATGCCGATAGCCATGAGCGAGTAGCCCCAGAAGTCAAAATAGAGCTGGAACGAATACGCAAACGCGGCCATCCACGCCAGCGGCGTTGAGAGGCTCTCAAAGCCGATCGTGGTCACATCGCTCCAAAGGCCGCCAAGCTGGTTGGCGAGCAGGATCTTGAGCGCCATGCCGAACACGAACAGCTTCAGCCCATCGACCGCCTGCCGCAGGGATACATAGCGTGTACCAAACTCCGGCTGCAGCTGCGCATAACTCGCGATCGGGCCGGAAACGAGCTTCGGGAACATGGTCAGGTACGTGCCGAAGGTGAGCAGCGAGCGCTCCGGCGCGACGGTGCCGCGGTAGACATCGACGAGATAGCCGCCGGCCGAAAACGTATAAAAGCTGATACCGACTGGCAGCGCCCAGCCCAGCAGCGGCACGGTCGCCTTGCCGCCGGACACCCAGCCGAGCACACTGTTGACGCCAGTGAGCAGGAAGTTGAGATATTTAAATAGGAACAGCCACAGGAAATTGTAGCACAGTCCGATGATGAGCCACAGCTTTGCGCGCGGCTGATCGTACATGATGGCAAGCCCCAGCCCGTAGTTGACCAGCACAGATGCGGCCAGCAGCGCCAAATACGCCCACTGACCGTCCAGACCGATGATATAAAACACACAGCTCCCCGCCAGCAGCACGGCATTGCGCGCGCCGACCGGGCGCGACGGTGTCAGATAATACACCAGCAGAAACGCCGGAAAGAAGCAAAACAAAAACGACAGGCTGCTGAAAACCACGAACCCTATCCTCCTGAACCATTGACAAACCCGCAAAAAACAAAAAATTCGCATGAAAAGGGTAGCATAAATTTCGGCATTTGTGTGCATTTTCCGACAAAAAAACTGCACAAACTTTTTGTCCGGAATTTGGTGGTTTTCGTGGGTATTGCCGTGCGGGCGGAAACGCGCCGCAGGAAACGGCAGGAAGCGTCAGAAAAAGAAAGATCTCCGGCGCCTGTGCGTTCAGACGCCGGAGATGCTTCTCTTTTCTCAATATCCGATCGGTCGGGATGTCTGCGTGTCAGCTCAGGAGCACTTCGTCGGACTCGACCTGCGTGCCCGCCACCTCCGCGAACTTTTCGAGCAGGTCCTGCTTTGTGAGCTTCTTTTTCTCCTCACCGGCAATATCGAGGATGATGCGGCCCTCGTTCATCATGATCAGGCGGTTGCCATGCACGATGGCATCTTTCATGTTGTGGGTGATCATCATGGCGGTGAGCTGGTTTTCGCGCACGATACGGTCCGAGAGTTCGAGCACCTTGGCCGCCGTCGCAGGGTCGAGCGCCGCAGTGTGCTCGTCGAGCAGGAGCAGCTTTGGCTTCTGCAGGGAGGCCATGAGCAGCGTCAGCGCCTGGCGCTGGCCGCCGGAGAGCAGGCCGACCTTCGCCGTCATGCGATCCTCAAGGCCGAGACCGAAGCTCTTGAGCTTCTCATGATATTCCTCGCGCTCCGCCTTCGTGACGCCCCAGCGCAGGGTGCGCCGCTTGCCGCGGCGTGCGGCGAGGGCGAGGTTCTCCTCGATCTGCATGTTCGCGGCCGTGCCCATCATGGGGTCCTGGAACACGCGGCCGATGTACTGCGCGCGGCGGTACTCCGGCATGGCGGTCACGTCCACGCCGTCGAGGATGATTCGGCCGGAGTCCACCGGCCAGACGCCCGCGACGGCGTTGAGCATGGTGGATTTTCCGGCGCCGTTGCCGCCGATGACGGTCACGAAATCGCCCGGCTTCAGGTGCAGGGACAATCCGTCGAGCGCCCGCTTTTCATTGATGGTGCCGGGGTTGAAGGTCTTGGAGATATGGTCTAATGTCAGCATATCACTTGCCCCCCTTCTTCAGGCGGTGGAACGAGCTCTTGGCCTGACCCTTGAGATACGGCACGGCCAGGAACGCGGCCACGATCACGGCGGTGAAGAGCTTGAGATCGTTCGGGTCGAGCTTGAGCCAGAGGATGAGCACCATGACGAGGTAATACACGATGCCGCCGAGGATGACAAAGCTCAGGCGCACGGAGAAGTTGCAGCCCTTGCGGAAGAACGCGTCGCACAGCACCTCGCCGATGATGACAGCGGCGAGGCCGATGACGATGGCGCCGCGGCCCATGTTGATGTCGGCAAAGCCCTGGTACTGCGCCATCAAGCCGCCGGAGAGCGCGACCATGCCGTTGGAGAGCGACAGGCCGAGCACCTTCATGGCATTGATGTTGATGCCCTGCGCGCGGCTCATCGACGGGTTGGAGCCCGTGGCGCGGATGGCGCTGCCCTGCTCGGTGCCGAAGTACCAGTAGAGGAGCGCGATGAGCACGGCCGCGAGCAGCAGGCCCTTCCAGATCGCGCCGGGCACGCTGCGCAGCGTCAGAAACAGGCTGTACTTATCCGGGTTGACCGGGGTGTTGGCCTTCATGCCCATGATGCGCAGGTTGATCGAGTAGAGCGCGAACTGTGTCAGAATGCCGGCGAGGATGGCCGGGATGCCGAGCTTTGTATGCAGCAAACCGGTCACAAGACCCGCGAGCAGGCCTGCGACCACGGCCGCGAGCAGCGCCGCCCACGCCGGCCAGCCGGCAATGATGAGCATGACCGTCACGGCGCCGCCGGTGGTAAACGACCCGTCGACCGTCAGGTCGGCGACATCGAGCAGGCGGAACGTGATGTACACGCCCAGGGCCATGATGCCCCAGATGATGCCCTGGGCAACGCCGCCGGGCAGACGCGAGACCAGATTCGGCAGGCTCAGGGACGCAAGAACCAGTGAATTCATAAGATTACCTCATATTGTGGAGTATCCCTGCCGCAGTTTCTGCGGCAGGGAGCCGGGAATGGTTCGAATGATCAGCCGATGGCCTCGTAATCGCTGGGGATGGCGACATTATAGAGGCTGGCCATGTCCGGGTTGTACTTCTTGACCGGGTTCGGGTAGTACTCGATCGCCATGGTGGAGATATCGGCCTCGCCCTTGAGGATCTTCACGGCCATCTCGCCGGTGGTGCGGCCGAGCTCGTAGTAGCTGATGGACAGGGTCGCGACGCCGCAGCCCTTGCAGATACCTTCCTCACCGGCGACAATGGGCTTCGTGGCAGCGCCCTTGATGGCCTCGGTGCAGGAAGCGGCGGTGTTGTCGGTCGGGATGTAGAGGACATCGCTGGCATCGCACGCGGTGCCGGTGACAGAGACAACGTCGTTCGTATCCGCGAAGGTGTAAATGGTGACGGTGCAGCCGGCCTTCTCAAGCGCAGCCTTGACGACGTTCGCCTGGTAGACGGAGTTCGGCTCGCCGGAGCAGTAGAGGATGCCGACGTTCTTGGCGTCCGGGAACAGCTCCGTGATCATGGCCGCCTGCTGGTCGAGCGGGGCCAGGTCGGACGTGCCGGAGATGTTGCCGCCGACGGTGCCGCTGAAGTTATCAATGCCGAGCGCAACGCCATACTCCGTAACAGCCGTGCCGAGGATCGGGATGTCCTTCGTGGCGGCGGCCGCAGCCTGCAGGGCGCCGGTCGCGTTGGCGAGGATCAGGTCCACGCCGCTGGACACGAAGCCGTTGCAGATGGTGGCGCAGGTGGCGCTGTCACCGGCGGCGTTCTGCTCGTCAAAGGTGACGTTGTCGGCGCCGAGGGCGTCAGTGATGGCGTCGCGGAAGCCCTTGGTGGCCGCATCGAGCGCCTCGTGCTGCACGAGCTGGCAGATGCCGATGGTGTAGTGCTTGCTGTCGCTGGCCTTGTCGCCACTGTCGCTGCCGCAGGCAGCCAGAGAGAGGACCATGACCACAGCGCAGAGCAGCGCGGTGATTTTCTTGATGTTCATGCGTTTTCTCCTCCTAAATTGTAAGTTCCGGCAAAGAAAAAAGCCACACAGTCGTCTGTGCAGCCTTGTCAAAACCGGATCGGGAAGTCTCAGATGGTTCTGGTATTTTTGCAGCACAAACGACTATTACTCTTGCGAAAGTAATAGTAGGAATATGCGCTTGCAAATCGGACCAGACGCATGTTTGCGGCCTCCTGTACTGAAGATGTGCCTACTTTAGCGCTTTTAGCAGATAAAGTCAACCCCGTTTTCAAAATTTTTTCACTTTTAGCGTTTCGCACAATTCTTTCGGGGCGTGTCTGTGCATTTCCGTCATTTTACGCCGCCGTGCCGCAGCATTGACGCTCCCGGCCGGGTGTGTTATATTAGCAACAGTATATTTGCTTTAGAAGGAGGCGCTCCATGAAAACACCGCAGCAGCTGCTACAGCAGACGCTGGAAGTGGGCGCGTGCCTGCTGCCGGATGCAGCATCCGGCAGCCGCACACCGTACCCGGCCGTGTTCGTGCACGGTCTGCTCGGCTGGGGCGCGCGCGACGCGCTCTACCGCGCCGTGCCCTACTGGGGGCTCGCGGCGGGCGACGTGCTGAGCTATCTCAACGCCTGCGGGTATGACTGCCGCGCCGCCTCGGTGGGCATCATCTCAAGCGCGTGGGACCGCGCGTGTGAGCTCTACGCCGAGCTCACCGGAGGCACCGCCGACTATGGCATCGCGCACGCGCAACGCTTCGGCCACGCGCGCTTCGGCGCGGTGTATCCGGCCCCGCTCGTGCCCGATTGGAGCGCAGACAGGCCCATCGACCTCGTGGGCCACAGCTTCGGCGGCGCGACGGCGCGGCTGCTGATGCAACTGCTCGCAGACGGCTGCCCGGAGGAAGTGCAGGCGGCCACGGCTACGGGCGAGACGCCCTCGCCGCTGTTTACCGGCGGCAAGGCGGGCTGGGTGCACGCGCTGGTCGCCATCGCCGCGCCGCACAACGGGTCCACGTTTCTCGACGTGCAGCCGGACACGGCAAACGCACTCTCGACGCTGTTTCTGGGCGCGGCCCGCGCGCTCGGCATCTCGGCATTCAAGGGCGTGTATGACTTCCGGCTCGACCAGTTCGGCATCCGGCGCGACCCGGACGAGCCGCTCACGACGGCGGCACTGCGCATGCTGGCGCAAAACCCGCTGCCGGCGGGCGACAACGCCTTTGACGACCTGCGCCCCGCGGGCGCGCGCGCGCTCAATGCGCGCATCAAGACGCTGCCGGACACGTGGTATTTTTCCATCCCCTGCTGCCGGACGCTGCCGCGCCTGCTCACGCGCGACCAGAAGCCCGACACGGCCATGACGCCGCTGCTCTGGCCGTTTTCGACCGCGATGGGGCGCGACGGCGCGGGCATGCCGCGCGACTGGCTGCCGAACGACGGGCTGGTCAACACGATCTCCGCCCGGTACCCCGGCGGCGCGCCGCATACGGACTTTGTGCCCGGCCAGACGCCGGCGCGAGGCATGTGGCAGGTGCTGCCGGTCGAGAATCTCGACCATCTGGCCGCGATCGGCGGCGTGATGAACAACGGCGTCGTGCGCACGCGCCTGTTCTACCGCCGGGTCATGGCGCTGCTCGATGCAGCCGCCGCGGCCGACTGACCCTCGCAAGCTCTGCCCGTGACCGGGCATGCTGTCATAAATCGATCAACCAACACAGGATAAGGAGTGTATTGTTATGGATTCTATCGAAAGCTATCTGCGCAAAATGATCGTCGCCTCCGTCGGCGCGGCCGACCTCGGCTGTGAGAAGCTCGGCAAGCTCATCGACGAGTGCGTCGCCCGCGGCGAAGTGACCGTGGAGAAGGGTCGCGTGCTCAACGAGGAGCTCAAGCGCACCTGCAAGCAGGCCGTGGCGAAGGACGAGGCCGAAAAGCCCGCCGTGGACGTCGAGGCCATGAGCGCCGACGAGCGCGAGGCCCTGCTGCAAAAACTGCTGGCCATGAAGGAAGAGGGCTGATGGCCGGCCCCGCTGCCGCGCAGATCGACGAGGCAAAGCGGTTTGCCGAGATCGTCGCCATTCTGCAAAAGCACCACCTCGTCCAGGGGCTGACGCCGGAGAAGGTCCGCGATATTTTCGTGGACCTTGGGCCGACGTTTGTCAAATTCGGACAAATTTTGTCCATGCGTTCGGACATTCTGCCCAAAGAATACTGTGCCGCGCTCGAGACGCTGCGCACAGACGTGACGCCCATGCCGCTGACCGAGGTAGAGGGCATCCTCACGCAGGCCTACGCCCGCCCGTGGCAGGAGGTCTTTTCGGACATCGGCATCCGGCCGCTCGGCTCGGCCTCCATCGCGCAGGTGCATGCCGCGACGCTCACGGACGGCCAGCGCGTGGTCGTGAAGGTGCAGCGCCCGGACCTGTACGACACCATGAGCCGCGACGTGCGCCTGCTCAAGCGCGCCGCCGCGCTGCTCAAATACACGCCGCTCGCGAGCGCGCTGGATTTTCACGCCGTGCTCGACGAGATGTGGCACACCGTGCAGGAGGAGCTCGACTTTACGATCGAGGCAAACAACATCGCCGAGTTCAAGCGCCTCAACGACGGCGTGGCCTACGCTGACTGCCCGGCCACATTCCCGAAGTGGTGCACGAAAAACGTGCTCGTCATGGAGTACATCGCCGGCCACCAGATCGACGACGCCGACGGCCTGCGCGCCGACGGCTATGATCTCAACGAGATCGCCGTCAAGCTCGTGCACAACTACATCCGCCAGATCACGGTCTACCGCTTCTTCCACGCAGACCCCCACCCCGGCAACATCCGCGTGCAGGGCGGGAAGATCATCTGGCTCGACCTCGGCATGATGGGCCGCATCAGCCCGCGCGAGGCGGAGCTGTACATGGGCATCATCCGCACGATCTACGACCAGGATGTGCCCGCTCTGACGCAGACGCTGCTCGCGCTCGGCCAGTACGACCGCGCGCCCGACCAGCAGGCGCTCACGGAGCGCATCGGCATCTTCCTGCACAAGTACGAGTCCATGCCGATGGCCGATATGGACATGGGCGCGCTCGTGGACGAGTTCGTGCAGATTCTGAATGAATACGGCGTGTCCGTGCCCGGCTCGCTGACGATGCTCGGGCGCAGCCTGCTCGTCATTCAGGGCATGCTCACGAGCGTGTCACCGGACGCGAACGTCATCGAGATCGTGGCGGAGTACGTTAAGAACACCGCCCTAAGCCGCGAGCACATTGAAAAGAAGGTCAAAACGCTCGCGCAGCAGTTCGCCCGCTCGGGCGAAAAGCTCACGGTGCTGCCGACGCAGCTGTCGGCATTTTTGAGCAAGGCCAACGCCGGACAGCTGACCGTCAACGTGAAAAAGTCGTGGTCAGACGCGGCGCGCGCCGCGCACTCGAAGCTGCTGGGCCGGCTCATCCTCGCGCTCATCGACTGCTCGCTGCTGTTTTGCGCGGCCATCACGTGCCTCGCCCCGCTGCCGCGGGTGCTGGGGCTGCCATGGCCGGCGCTGGTGTTTTTCGCCGCCGCCGTCGCTGTCACGATCGCGCTGTTTGACCACCGGCATTGGTCGGCGTGAAGGCATCCAATGAGAAAATGACCGCCCCAGCCGGGGCGGTCATCCCTTTTTAAATGTCGCCAATATCACCGCAGCGGCGCAGCGCGTCCAAAAACGCCGTGCAGCCGAGCACGAGATCGTCATACGTCGTGCCGAAATCGTCCGTATACCACGGATCGGCGATGCCGCGCTGCAGGCCCGCAAACGACAGCAGTGGGCGGATCTTGCCGTCCGGGTCGTGCGGGAGAATGCGGCGGAGGTTGCGCGCGTTGTTCTCGTCCATTGTCAGCAGCCAGTCATAGGCATCGTAGTCGCGCGGCGTAACCTGCACGGCGGCGCGGTGGCCGGCCGGGATGCCGTGAGCGCGCAGCTCTGCGCGCGCTGGCGGATAGACGTCGTTGCCGATCTCCTCGCGGCTCGTCGCCGCCGAGGCGATCTGAAACTGCGCCGTGAGTCCCTGCTGACGCACCATTTCCTTGAGCAGATACTCCGCCATGGGGCTGCGGCAGATGTTGCCATGGCAGATGAATAAGATTTTTGTCATTGCTGTTATATCCCTTCAAAAGCCTCCAAGCCTTGATATTTCAAGGTTTTTGGCGCTTCTTTCATTTTTGCTGTCATGCCAGAAATCTACGCATATTTCCGTAACTCTACGCAGATTTTCGGGCAAATGGTGTAGTAATTGGTGTAGTAGCTGTGATTGCTTCAACCTGATTTTCTTTGCGGCGCCGGTGCGGAAAACCCTTTGAAATCAATGATCTTTGTCATCTGCTCGGCGGCGCGGTCATAGCTCGCATGGGTGTAAACATTCAGCGTGACGCCCACATCGGAATGCCCCATGACATACTGCAAGGTCTTGATATCCATACCAGCGTTCGCCATATTCGTGCAGAAGGTATGCCGGAACACATGAGGCGTGATGTGCGTCAGCAGGCTGTTTCCGCTGCAAAGTGCGCTGGGATAGACGCATAAGCGTCGCAAGGTGCGCAGCTCCTTGTACGGAACGAAGTGACGCAAAACAGCCCGGACAGTAGAATGTCCGGGCTGTCTGCTCCGCAGGACGCACATACTCCCGTCAGGAGAGTATAGAAGTGCGCCCTTTGTCCCAAAGGGCTTCTTTCGTTGTCCTAGGCTTTCCGCAAGAAACATTGCTGGAACGCACCGGGGAATTGGAATTTCTTTTCTTCGCTGCCAAAGGAAATCACAATCATACCTTTCTGTACGATGACCACGGTTCCGGTTCCAAACGCCTTATCCTTACAGCTCAATTACTTCAGGCTCGGCGGTAAAAGAATAGATCGTTGCAG
>CAVFZY010000020.1:0-157393 GCA_963627135.1 Bacteroidaceae bacterium
TGAAGTTCAAAGTCGTTGAGCTGAAGACCGACCCGCAGCTGATGGGCGCTCTGGGTGCTGCCGAGTACGCTCGCCAGAAGGGTCTCGCCAAGAAGTAAGCCACTTCTCAAATCACCGCAAAAGAGGGAGAACCCCCCGGTTCTCCCTCTTCTTTTTTGTCTCCACGAAAACCACGGGCAGTGCCCGTGGTTCAAAAAAGGTTATACCTATGAGTAGGAAAAGATAAACCTCCAAAGTAAAATGGGAGCAGGTTTGCCGACCAAGAGCCCAAAGAACAGAGGAGGAATATCAAGTTAAAGAAAAAAGAAGAAACGGACAGCCTGACGCATACAAGGTGGAACTGCAAATACCACATAGTGTTTGCCCCAAAATACCGCAGACAGATAATATATGGGCAGATAAAAGGAGATATAGGAAATATATTAAGGAAGCTGTGCGAGTACAAAGGGGTAGAAATAATAGAAGCAGAGGCGTGTCCGGATCACATACATATGCTGGTGAGTATACCGCCCAAATATAGTGTATCACAATTCATGGGATATCTCAAAGGAAAAAGCTCGCTGATGATATTTGACCGGCATGCGAATCTGAAGTACAAGTACGGAAATCGGCAGTTCTGGTGCAAAGGCTATTATGTGGATACCGTAGGAAGAAACAAGAAGGCGATTGCAGAATATATACGAAATCAACTGGCAGAGGACAAAATAACGGATCAGATGACGATTAAGGAATACTATGACCCGTTTACGGGTGAGCCAGTTAATAAGAGCAAATAAGAACAGCCCCACTTGGTGGGGCCGCTCGTAATGGCTTTGCGGTCGGCAGACCGTTTCGGCGGCGCCTTAAGGCGCCGCCAACAGCATGCCCTTATAGGGCTAGTGCATGCCACCCGTTTTACAGGTGGTCATGACTGGCAGAAATACAAAGTGCACGATTCTTACGAAAATTTTATAAAAAAATTCATCGTTTTTGCAAGAAGTATTTGCTTTTATGATCAGATTAGTTTAATATATGTACGTCATTAAGACAGATGACCGGCGTATGGAAGAGAGAGTGCCGGCCAAAGCCCAAAATATTAGGAGTGAGAAAAACCATGGATAACCTATTCTGGATCGGCTTCGTCGGAGCCGCGCTCGCCCTGATTTTCGCCTACCTGCAGAAGTGCAAAGTCATGAAATGCTCTGAGGGTGACGAGAAGATGGTCAAGATCGCTTCTTCGATCCGCGCCGGTGCCAACGCCTATCTGAAGCAGCAGTATTCCACTGTTGCAAAAGTGTTTGCAGTCGTATTTGTCATCCTGCTGGTCATCGCCTTTGCTTCCAAGGGCGAGATGCTCTCCAGAGTGACGCCGTTTGCCTTCCTGACCGGTGGTATCTGGTCGATGCTCGCCGGCCTGATTGGCATGAAGATCGCCACTGCCGCCAATGCCCGCACGGCCAACGCCGCGCACGAGAGCCTGAACCATGGCCTGAACGTTGCCTTCTCTTCCGGCACAGTCATGGGCTTCACGGTCGTCGGCCTCGGCATTCTGGACATCACGCTCTGGTTCTTCGGCCTGCGTTACATTGGCAAAATGGATTCCACGACGCTTGCCAATATCATGGTCATGAACGGCATGGGTGCTTCTTTCATGGCGCTGTTTGCCCGTGTCGGCGGCGGTATCTACACCAAGGCTGCTGACGTCGGCGCCGACCTCGTCGGTAAAGTTGAAGCCGGTATTCCGGAAGATGACCCGCGTAACCCCGCGACCATTGCGGACAACGTTGGCGATAACGTCGGCGACGTTGCCGGTATGGGCGCTGATCTGTATGAGTCCTATGTCGGCTCCATCCTTGCCACCTTCGCGCTAAGCGCCGCCGCCAACTATGGCTGGAGCGGCATGCTGCTGCCCGTCGCACTGGCTGTCTGCGGCATCATCTGCTCGCTGATTGGCTCCTTCCTCATCAAGACGAAGGAAGACGCCACCCAGATGTCCCTGCTCAAGAGCCTGCGTACCGGCACCTACACGGCAGCTGCCCTCTCCGCTGTGCTCGCCCTGCCCCTGTCCTACCTCATCCTCGGACCCGAGCAGCACTGCTGGGGCGTTTACGTTGCCATTCTCTGCGGCCTTGTCGGCGGCTGCGCCATCGGCTACTTCACCGAGTATTACACCTCTGACAACTACAAGCCAACGCAGCAGCTGGCCGCTGCTTCCGAGACCGGCTCCGCCACGATCATCATCGGCGGTATCTCTCTGGGCCTGAAGTCCACCATGGCTTCCATCCTGATCGTCTCCGTCGCTATCCTGCTCAGCTATTTCTGCGCAGGCGGTACCACCACGATCATCGACGCCAGCGGTGCGTTCACTGCTGAATTCAACCAGGGCCTGTACGGCATCGGCATTGCCGCTGTCGGCATGCTCTCCACCCTCGGCATCACCCTTGCGACCGACGCTTACGGCCCCGTGGCCGACAACGCTGGCGGCATTGCCGAGATGTCCGGCCTGCCGGAAGAAGTCCGCGACCGCACCGACGCTCTCGATTCCCTTGGCAACACCACCGCTGCCACCGGCAAGGGCTTCGCAATCGGCTCTGCTTCCCTGACGGCTCTGGCACTGCTCGTGTCCTACGTCAACATTGTGCAGACCCGCACGCCCGAGACCCTCAACTTCACGCTGACGAGCCCGTCCGTTCTGGTCGGCCTGTTCATCGGCGCGATGCTCACCTTCGTGTTCTCCGCACTGACCATGAGCGCTGTGCAGACCGCTGCACAGTCCATTGTCGTGGAAGTGCGCCGTCAGTTCCGCGAGATCGTCGGCATCATGGACTACAAGGCAGACCCGGATTACGCGGCCTGCGTCAGCCTGTGCACCAAGGGCGCCCTGCATGAGATGGTCGCCCCGGCGCTGCTGGCTGTCATCGTCCCGCTGCTGACTGGTTTCATTCTCGGACCCACCGGTGTTGTCGGTCTGCTCGGCGGCGTGTCCGTCACCGGCTTTGCGATGGCCGTGTTCATGTCCAATGCGGGCGGTGCCTGGGACAATGCGAAGAAGTATATCGAGCGCGGCAACCACGGCGGCAAGGGCAGCCCCCAGCACAAGGCGGCTGTTGTTGGCGATACCGTCGGCGACCCGTTCAAGGATACTTCCGGCCCGTCCCTGAACATCCTCATCAAGCTCTGCTCCACGGTCTCCATCGTGTTCGCAGGCCTGATCATTGCGTTCAACCTCATGAACGTGCTGTAAACAAACAATCAAAAGCCCGTTGGCAGATGCCAACGGGCTTTTTGCGTTCGTGTCAAACGATCTGGAACAGATAGAATTTCAGATAATCGGTCTCCGGCACGTTCCAGAGGATCGGATGATCCGGACCCTGCCGCCGCGCCTCGATCTGCCGCAGGGAGACCTGTGCGTCCTTAGCGGCGTCCGCCAGCATAGCACGGAAACGGTCGTCCGTCATGAAGTGTGAGCATGAGCACGTCGCCAGATAGCCGCCGCGCGGCAGGATGCGCATGGCTTTGAGATTGATCTCCTTGTAGCCGCGGACGGCATTGGCCACAGTCGCGCTGCTCTTGGTGAAGGCCGGCGGGTCGAGGATGATATAATCATATGCCCCACGCTTTTGCCCGGCCAGCTTGGTGAGCAGATCAAATACATCGACACAGAGATACTCCACACGATCCTGCAAACCATTGAGCTCTGCATTGTGCCGCGCGGTCGCGAGCGCATCTTCCGATACATCCACCGATACGACGGATGCCGCACCCGCCGCTGCGCAGTTGAGCCCGAAGGCGCCGGTGTGCGTAAAGCAGTCGAGCACATGCTTGCCCGGCGCGAGCCGGGCCGCCGCGCGGCGGTTATACTTCTGGTCGAGGAAGAAGCCGGTTTTCTGTCCGTGGATATAATCCACGTCGTATAGGATCCCGTTTTCCCGGATCGTCACATGTCCATCCAAATCCGTCTGCAGACTGTCGAGCGGCACAAAACCGGTCCCCTGCTCCAGGCCTTCTTTCTGCCGGAGCTTGACGTCATTGCGCTCGTAGATCGCGTCAATCTGTTCGCCGCTCGCACGCAGCGCTTGCAGCAGGAGCGCAAACAGCTGCATCTTTCGCAGCTCCATGCCTAGCGAGAGCACCTGTGCGACTAGGAACGGTCCAAAACGATCGACTGTCAAGCCTGGAAAACCGTCCGCTTCGCCGAAGATCAGACGGCAGTTATCGAAATCCTGCCCCATGACCGTACGACGGTAATCCAAGGCATACTGGATGCGCCGCGCCCAAAATGCCTCGTCAAAGAGGTCATTCGCATTGCGCGAGAGCACGCGCACGCGGATCTTGGATGCGCTGTTATAAAACCCGGCGCCGAGCCAATGGCCATTGTGCGTGATCACATCCACGATCTGCCCATTGACGCAGGCAGCGTCCCCCTGCAGCACTTCATCAGCATAAACCCACGGATGACCGCTGCGCAGGCTGCGCGCCGCCTTGTCAGTGATGAGAATTTTCGGATAGTTTCGTTCCATAGCATCTACACTCCAAATGGTATCGACTTATTGTACCCCGAACGCGCCGCGCGGACAAGAGCGAAATGCGATATTTACATTTTCCAATCGGTCGTTTATAATATTGTCATTAGTCTGTTTTGAAAAGGTGATGCCATGAAGCTCTCTAAATTCGGTATTTTCCTGATCATCATGCTCGTGATCGCCATTGGGCTCGGTGCCTGGGTCACGGTCATGACCTGCGGTGTCCTGGAAAAGGACCCGATCACGCTGCCAGATCGCGGAAGTGCCGCCGGCACGCCGCAGCCGGTACAAAACGCCGATAAACCAAAGGAACCGGACTCATTTGTCATCTCCATGGTCGGCGACTGCACGCTCGCCTCGATCCAGACCGGGCGGGACTTTGACAGCTATATCGATAAAAACGGAACGTCCTGGCCGTTTTCCGGCGTCGTGGAGTATCTCAGTCAGGACGAATTCACCCTTGCGAACCTCGAATGCACATTCTCGGACGAATCGCTCAAGTCCTCTTCCCTGTTCTATTTCCGCGGCCCGTCGTCCTATGCGGACATTCTCGTGCAGGGCAGTGTTGAGTGCGTCACGCTCGGCAACAACCACACGGACGACTTCGGCGCGAAAGGCGTCACGGACACGGAGGCTGCGCTTGACGCCACCGGTGTTCCGTGGGCGCCCGCCGGAGAATCCAAGGTGATCACGACCGAGCACGGACTGAAGATCGGCATCTACTGCCCGGGGTGGGCCGGCCTGAGCAAGAGCAACATCACCGCCGGAATCCAGAAGCTCAAGGATGCCGGGGCAGATATCCTGATCTTTGCACCGCACTGGGGCACAGAGGGCAGCTATAAGGTGACTGCAAATCAGGAATCCTTCGCCCACGCAGCCATTGATGCAGGTGCGCACATCGTTTGCGGCACGCACCCGCATGTCCTGCAGAAGATGGAGACTTACAACGGCGGCTATATCTTCTACAGCCTTGGCAACTTCAGCTTCGGCGGCAACACCGCGCCGCGCGACGTGGACACGGCCATCGCGCAGGTGACCGTGAAAAAAGACGGCGACAGCTGGACCGTCGACGGTTATAACCTCATCCCCTGCCGCCTGTCGAGCACAGACAGCAAGAACGACTACCGCCCACGCCCGTACAAAGAGGAGGAAGAGGGCTACGCGCGTGTGCTCAGCAAGCTCGACGGCTCCTGGACTGGCAGTGACCTGAATGTGGACTACTCGTTCATGTACCGCTGATACATACAAATACCAAAAACGGCCATCCGCCGATCGGCGGATGGCCGTTGCTTTCTTCAGTCCTGCGGCAGCGGGATCTTTCCTTTGAGCAGCACCTTGCCAAAACAGCAAATGGTGATGCCGGACGAGGCGCTGATCGTCACATCCGCATCCTTGCGCGCGCGGTTGAGGGAAAACAGATAGACATTGCCGAGGTAGTCCTGGCAATACTGCTTGCATTTCATGTCGCCGTCCACGAAAAACAGACCGATGTCCCCGTCGCAGATCGTGGTGCCGCGCTTAACGAGCACGATCGAATCGTCGTGAATATATGGCTCCATGCTGTCACCGGCGATGCGCACCGCGAAATCCGCATCCGAATCTGCCGCGACGGCATAATCCTCATAGTCGTCCCCAAAGGCCGGCGAGGCATAGCCGGCCGCAGCCGGCGTCATGTACAGCGGGATGATCTTATTCTGCTCTGGCTGCTGCTCGGCGGCCTTCAGGCGCGCGCACTCGGCATCCAGCAGTTGCATGGTCACAAAGCGGCCGTGGTCATCCAGACGGCGCAGCTTCCAGAGCGTCTCCCACTCCTCAGGCGTCGGCTGATCGGTACTTCCGGTGCCGCAAAATGTCTCCAGCGGGACATGCAGCGCGTCACAGATACGCAGCAGCAGTTCAAAATCGATCTTCATATTGTCGCGCCGGATGATGCTGTAGAGCGTCTGCGCGGGCACTTGGATCTGCCGCGCAAACTCATTGACCTTGATCTCGCGTTCATCCAACAATTTTTTGAGCGTGGTTCCGATCATGCTGAACACCCCTTTACCATATTATCATATCGAATTCCCTTTACTATGTCAAGAAATAAAAATACCATCAAAAATTATGAAAACGAAAATTTTCGTCGGAATTCGTGGAAACAGTTTACTTTACTATGAAAATGTGCTTAAATAAGTTAAGACGTAATCGATGATTTTGTTCATCATTACCTGCAAAATAAGGAGGAAATTTAGAAATGGTACAATTTTCTAGCAGAATGAGCCAACTGAAGGGTTCCGCGATCCGCGAGCTCCTTGCTCTGGCCAACAAACCGGAAGTGCTCTCGTTCGCCGGCGGCATGCCTGCTCCGGAGCTCTTCCCCGTTGACAAGATCAAGGCTGCGACCGACGCTGTCCTTGACGAGCAGGGCAAGGTCGCGCTCCAGTATTCCAGCACCAACGGCTTCGAGCACTTCCGTCAGCAGATCGCAGATCGCATGGAAGCGAAGCTCAATATCAAGACCAGCGCTGACAACATCCTCGTGACCTCCGGTTCTCAGCAGGGTCTGGATTATTCGGCACGTGTCTTCTGCGACAAGGGCGATGTGGTCATCATCGAGAGCCCGTCCTACCTCGGCGCTCTGAACGCTTTCAAGGCCTGTGAGCCGAACTTTGTCGCCATCCCCACCGACGGCGACGGCATGATCATGGAAGAGCTTGAGAAAGTGCTCGCCACGACGGAAAATGTCAAGATGATCTACGTCATCCCCGACTTCCAGAACCCGTCCGGCCGCACCTGGCCGCTCGAGCGCCGCAAGCAGTTCATGGACATCATCAATAAGTATGAGATTCCCGTCGTTGAGGATAACCCCTACGGCGAGCTCCGCTTTGAAGGCGAGTACCTGCCCGCGCTTAAGAGCATGGACACCAAGGGTCTCGTTGTCTTCCTCGGCACCTTCTCCAAGATCCTGGCGCCCGGCTACCGTCTGGGCTGGGTCTGCGCCGACGGCGAGATCCTCCAGAAGTACAACTTCCTCGCGCAGGCCGCATCTCTGCAGGCTTCCACCGAGGCGCAGTTGGTGGTCTCCAAGTTCATCGACATGTTCGACCTCGACGAGCATGTTGCAACCATCCGTGCGTGCTACAAAAAGCGCCGCGACGTCATGATGGCGACCATGGAGCGCGAGTTCCCGCCCGAGGCGAAGTTCACGCACCCGAATGGCGGCCTGTTCACCTGGGTCGAGCTGCCGGAGTACATCAACACCAACGAGATGGCAAAGCAGTGCCTGGCGCGCAACGTTGCGTATGTCCCGGGCGACGGCTTCTTCCCGGACGCCGGCCACAACAACTGCATCCGCCTGAACTACTCCTGCATGCCAGAAGAGAAGATCGAAAAGGGCATGACCATTCTGGGTGAGGTCATCAAGGCCAACCTCAAGAAGTAATCTCCAGATACAAAAAGACCGTGTTCTCCGGAACACGGTCTTTTTAGCTTCAATGCAGAATGTGCACGTGTAGAAACGCCGCCACACCGTCGCGATCATTGGTTTCGGTCACAAAGTCACAGACCGCGCGCACCTCGGGTGCGGCATTGCCCATTGCAATGCTCGTGCCGGCAGCGCGCAGCATACGCAGATCGTTGGAGCTATCGCCGAAGGCGATGGTATCCGCAGCCGGGATGCCCAAATGCTGCGCGAGCGCGAGCAGCGCCCTGCCCTTATCCGCATCAGCCGCATTGAGCTCCAGATTGTTGCGGAAGGATGACGTGACCAGGATCTCCGGGAACGCCGCCGCGATCTCTGCCCGGGCGGTCTCCCGCTCGGCCATGTCACGAAAGCAGAGTTGCACCTTCTGGACCGGTTGACCATTTTTTCGCAGAAAGGCCTTCAAATCATCCACCGGGGCGCGGGTCCGCCGCAGGAGCGTGACAACTTCCTCATCGGCATTATAATAGCGCACCCGCTCCAGAAACGACCGATCCACCCAGCCGGTGTCGTTCCAGTAGCAGTCATACATCGCATCATAGCGCGCGGCAAAATCGAGCAGACGCAGGCAGGTATCGAGCGCGATCTCCGCGCGCAGGAGCACCTCCCCTGTGCGTGTGTCCGAAACCTTTGCACCGTTGATGGTAATGGCATAGTGCAGGAACGGAAACGCCATCACCTGCTCCGGGATTGCCCGGAGGGCGCGTCCGGTCGCGGGGACGATCACGTTCCCCTGCTCGGCCGCAAGCGAAAGCGCGGCAAAATTCCGCAGCGAGACGACCTGGTCCGAATTGAGCAGGGTCCCGTCCAGATCCAGAGCGATCAGTTTCATAAGCACCTCCTGAAATAAGAAAATCCTGTGTTCAAAGAACACAGGATTTTGCTGGTGGAGACTAATGGGCTCGAACCATCGACCTCATGCGTGTGAAGCATGCGCTCTAACCAGCTGAGCTAAGCCTCCAAATGGTGACCCGTACGGGACTCGAACCCATGTTACCGCCGTGAAAGGGCGGTGTCTTAACCACTTGACCAACGGGCCTAAGATGGGATGCTGCAGGTACAGCATCCCCTTTGGTAGCGGCACCTGGATTCGAACCGGGGACACTTCGGGTATGAACCGAATGCTCTGGCCAACTGAGCTATGCCGCCATATTGTTCGCGTCTCGACAACTGCCAAACGCAAGGAGCATTGTACCAAACAATGCTCCCTTTGTCAATAAGTTTTGCGGCGAATTTTTAATTTTTTTGCGGCAGATAATCCAGCGGCGACACGCTCTGGCCGGAGGCCGCAACCGACAGATGCAGGTGGCTCTCCTGTGCCGACTCGCAGCCGGCGGAATCGCCGACCGAGCCGATGGTGTCCCCAACGGAAACCTGATCGCCGACGTTCACCGTCGGAATCGACTCAAGATTGGCGTACGTGCACCGCAGGCCGTCCTCCCGCTCGGTCACGACGGTCGTGCCATACAGATCGTCATAATACACCTTCGTGACCGTGCCGGACGCCATGGCCGAGACGACCGTGCCGTATTTGGCCTCAATGTCAATACCGTCATGCGTGCGCCAGTCCGACATGGTCTCGTCATAGGCCAGCGCCGTCATGGCGTACGGCCGCAGCACGGCGCCGTCCACCGGCCAGACATACTTGTCCTGCGCCGCCGTCTCGGCGGCGTCCTCGGCCGGAATTTTCGGCTCCGGTGTTATCTCCGGCGTGGGCACCGGCGTCGCCGGCACGGGAATCGTCAGCGCGGGCGTCACTTCCAGCACCGCGTTCTGATCGCGTCCGTCATCCATAGTCTTCGTACCCGACAGCAGTGACCAGGCGGAAACGCCGATCACCGCTGCGCACAGGACGAGGGCTATGTAAAAGCCCTTGCCTTCGATGAAGCGTACGGATTTCTTTTCCGGTTTCTTGTCCTTGTTCGGTTCCATCGTGTTTCCCTCCAAGAAAAAAGGTGTTTGCATGGGTATTGTCACCCACGCAAACACCTTTTATACCGGTTTTGGAAAATTACTTTTTGATGCTGAAGAATGCATCCTTACCAGGATACTGCGCTACGTCAAACAGCTCGTCCTCGATGCGCAGGAGCTGGTTGTACTTCGCGACGCGGTCGGTGCGGCTCGGCGCGCCGGTCTTGATCTGGCCGGCGTTGACGGCGACGGAGATGTCTGCGATCGTGGTGTCCTCCGTCTCGCCGGAGCGGTGCGAAACGACGGCCGTCCAGCCGGCGCGGTGCGCCATCTGGATGGCGTCGAGCGTCTCGGTCAGGGTGCCGATCTGGTTGAGCTTGATAAGCACGGCATTGGCAGCGCCGAGCTCGATACCCTTCTTGATGCGCTGAACGTTCGTGACAAACAGATCGTCTCCGACGAGCTGGATCTTCTTGCCGAGGCGGTCCATGAGCATCTTCCAGCCTTCCCAGTCGTCCTCGGCCATGCCGTCCTCCAGGGAGATGATCGGGTACTTCTCCACAAAATCGGCATACATATCGACCATCTGTTCGCGAGTCATGATGATGCCGCGCTTCGGCAGATGATAGCAGCCGTCCTCGGCGTTGAACCACTCGGAGCAGGCGCTGTCGATGGCGATCATGAAATCGTCATACGGCTTGTAGCCGGCCAGTTCGATGGCCTTGACGAGCGCCTTGAGCGCGTCCTCGTCGCTGTCAAGGTTCGGCGCATAGCCGCCCTCGTCGCCCACACCGGAGGCCGGGACGACCTTCTTGAGCACGTGGAACACTTCCGAGCACATACGCAGCGCCTCGGAGAAGCTCTTGGCACCGACGGGCATGATCATGAACTCCTGAATATCCACGTTACTGCCTGTGGCGTGCGCGCCGCCGTTGAGCACGTTCATCATCGGCACCGGGAGGGTCTTGGCATTGCAGCCGCCGATGTAGTTATACAGGCTCTGGCCGGTCGCCAGCGCGCCGGCCTTCGCGCACGCGAGGGACACACCGAGGATGGCGTTGGCGCCGAGGCGGGTCTTGTTCGGCGTGCCGTCAAGCTCGATGAGGAGCTTGTCGATCGAGGTCTGGTCGAGGACGTTCATGCCCTGCAGCGCCTCTGCAACCTCGACGTTCACGTTCTCCACGGCCTTGAGCACGCCCTTGCCGAGGTAACGGCTCTTGTCACCGTCGCGTAGCTCGCAGGCCTCATAAATGCCGGTGGAAGCGCCGGACGGAACGGCCGCACGACCGACGGTGCCGTCGTCGAGCGTGACTTCCACTTCCACAGTCGGGTTGCCGCGGGAGTCGAGAATTTCTCTGGCGCTAACGTCCACAATTTCAAAATAATCCTTCATGTTCATACTCCTTTATGATTTTTCGATAAGGCTCTCGCCTGTCATTGTGGGTTTGGGCTCGATGTGCATGAGTTCGAGCATGGTGGGTGCGATATCGGAAAGACGTCCGCACGGGCGCAGCGGCAGATCTCTGCCGACGAGCACCAGCGGCACGAGATTCGTCGTGTGTGCCGTGTTCGGCGAACCGTCCGGCTCGACCATGCGGTCGGCGTTGCCGTGGTCGGCGGTGACGAGCAGCGTGTAGCCCATCTCCTGCGCCGCCGCAACGGCCTCGCCGAGGCAGCGGTCCACGCACTCGACCGCCTGAATGGCAGCCGACATCGCGCCCGTGTGGCCGACCATGTCGCAGTTGGCAAAGTTGCAGACGATCATGTCATATGTACCGGTGCGGATGCGCTTAACAAGCTCGTCCTTGACCTGGACGGCGCTCATCTCGGGGATGAGGTCATAGGTCGGATACTCGCGCGGTGACGGGATGAGCACGCGGTCCTCACCGGGATACTGTGTCTCCGCACCGCCGTTGAAGAAGAACGTGACGTGTGCGTATTTCTCCGTTTCCGCGATGCGCAGCTGGCGCAGACCGTGGGCGCTGACGATCTCGCCGAGCGTATCGTGTAGCTCCTCGGGCGGAAACGCGACCGGGAGATCGGTGAGCTTCTCATCGTAACGCGTCGTGCAGACATAGTGCAGGTTTTCCGCAACGGCCTTGCGCGCGAAGCCATCAAAATCCGGCTGCGTGAGCGCATAGGTCATTTCCCGCGCACGATCGGGGCGGAAATTCATGAAGACAACGCTGTCACCGGACTGAATGCGCCCATTCGGAACGCAGACAACGGGCTTAACGAATTCATCCGTCACGCCGGCGGCGTAGCTGGCCTCCATCGCGTGGACAGGGTCTGGATCCTGTATGCCCTCGCCGCAGATCATGGCGTTGTAGCTGGCCTCGATGCGGTCCCAGCGCTTGTCGCGGTCCATACCGTAGAAGCGACCCTGCAGCGTCGCGATCTTGCCGGTACCGAGTTCGGCACAGTAGTCGCGCAGTTGCCGGACATAGCCCTCGCCGCTCGTGGGCGCGACGTCGCGCCCGTCGAGGAAGCAGTGCAGGTATACACGCCCGATGCCGCGGTCATGCGCCATTTTTACCATGGCAAGGATGTGCCGGATGTGGCTGTGCACGCCGCCGTCGGACAGCAGACCGAGGATATGCAGGGCCTTACCGTTTGCCGCATTGTCAAGGGCGGCTGCATAGACAGGATTTTCAAAAAACGTCCCGTTCTCAACGGCCTTTGTGATGCGCGGCAGGTCCTGAAACACGACGCGGCCGGAGCCGATGTTCGTGTGGCCGACCTCGCTGTTGCCCATCTGGCCGTCCGGCAGGCCGACATCCAGCCCGGAGGCGGACAGCTTCGTGTGCGGCCAACGCTGCAGCAGGCTGTCCATGACCGGGGTCTGAGCCATGTAAATGGCGTTGCCGTTGTTCGGCTCGCCGATGCCATAGCCGTCAAGGATGATCAGTGCGACTTTCTCGTTGCTCATTCGCAGGCTCCCTGCGCAGTCGCGGCGACGATCTTCGAGAAATCGACCGGCTTGAGCGACGCGCCGCCGATCAGGCCGCCGTCGATATCCGGCTGGGCCAGCAGCTCGGCTGCATTGCCCGCGTTCATGGAGCCGCCGTAAAGGATGCTGATTGTCTGGGCCGTCTCAAGATCATAGAGCTTGCCGAGCGTAGCGCGGATGGCAGCGCAGACCTCCTGCGCCTGCGCGCTCGTGGCGGTGTTGCCGGTGCCGATGGCCCACAGTGGCTCATAGGCGATGACACAGTGCATGGCCTGCTCGGCCGTGAGGCCGGAGAAAGCCGCCGCGACCTGATAGGCCACATACGTCTCGGTCAGGTCATGCTCGCGCTGCGCAAGGCTCTCGCCGACGCAGATGATCGGCGTGATGCTGTTATCGAGCAGGATCTTCGTCTTGGCATTGACCTGCAGGTCCGTCTCGCCGTGGTAGCTGCGGCGCTCACTGTGGCCGACGATGCAGTACTGGGCGCCGAGGTCGCTGAGCTGCTCGGCGGACACCTCGCCGGTGAACGCACCGTGCTGGTGCTCCGACACGTCCTGTGCACCAATGCCGAGGCGGCAGCCCTGCCCCGCCGTCTCCAGCGCGGCAATGAGCGGATACGGCACGCAGATAACCACGTCGCAGCAGCGCTCGGCAGGAAGATTCGCCTGCAGCTCCTGCGCGAAGGCCGGGATCTCGGCCACGCGCTTATTGAGTTTCCAATTGCCGGCGATGATTGCTTTTCTCTCTTTCAAATTCATATTCAATGATTCCTTTCTGCGACTTACTTATCCAGCAGACACGCAACACCCGGCAGCTCCTTACCTTCCAGAAACTCCAGCGAGGCGCCGCCGCCGGTGGAGATATGCGTCATCTTATCGGCGAAGCCGAGCTTTTCGACCGCGGCGGCCGAGTCGCCGCCGCCGACGATCGTGACCGCGCCGGACTCTGCCAGCGCTGCCGCGATGGCTTCTGTGCCCGTGGCAAAGGCCGGGAACTCAAACACGCCCATCGGGCCGTTCCAGACGACGGTATCGGCGTCCTTGACAGCCTCCGTGAACAATTGAATGGTTTCCGGGCCAATGTCAAGGCCCATCCAGTCGGCCGGAATGGCATTGGTCGGCACGACCTTGCGCGCACAGTCGGCAGCGAACCGGTCACCGGCCATGGTGTCCACCGGGAGCAGCAGCTTCACGCCGCGGTCTTTCGCCTTCTGGATCATCTCAAGCGCATAGTCCATCTTGTCAGCCTCGAGCAGAGACGTGCCGATCTCGCCGCCCTGCGCCTTGACGAACGTATAGGCCATACCACCGCCGATGATGATCGTGTCGGCCTTTTCGAGCAGATTGTTGATGACGCCGATCTTATCGGACACCTTCGCGCCGCCGAGAATGGCCACGAACGGGCGCTTCGGATCCTCGAGCGCCTTGCCCATGACGGACAGCTCTTTCTCGATCAGCAGTCCGGCATAAGCGGGCAGATACGCCGCGACACCGGCGGTGGAAGCGTGCGCACGGTGCACCGTGCCGAACGCATCGGAGACATAGATCTCCGCCATGGAGGCAAGCTCCTTGGCAAATTCGGGATCGTTTTTCTCCTCGCGGGGATCAAAGCGCATGTTCTCCAGCAACAGGAGCTGGCCCGGCTGCAGCGCAGCCGCCTTGGCCTGGGCGTCCTCACCGACGATATCCTTGGCGAAGATGACTTCCATGCCCAGCAGCTCCGACAGACGCTTGGCCACCGGGGCGAGCGTGAGGCTCTCTTTCCACGTGCCCTTCGGCTTGCCGAGGTGTGAGCAGGCAATCACGGCGGCGCCGTTGTCGAGCAGATAGCGGATGGTCGGCAGCGCAGCCACGATGCGCTTATCGCTCGTGATCTCGCCGGTCGTTTTGTCCTGCGGGACATTGAAGTCGCAGCGCAGGAGCACTTTTTTTCCGGAAAGCGGGACGTCCCTGACGGTCATTTTGTTGTAGTTCATCTTGCTTCCTCCTGTTTTGTGATTTCACACAGGCGTGTGATGTGGTATTCAGACATTCAGATCGATCTGCCCGAGCATGTTCTGCTGGCGCAGCGCTTCATAGCACAAAATCGCCGCAGAGTTGGACAGATTCAGGCTGCGCGCCTCCGCGCACATGGGGATGCGCAGGCAATGATCGGCATAGCGCTCGCGCAGCCACTCCGGCAGCCCCTTTGTCTCCTTGCCGAACATGAGCGTCACGTTCGGCGTCGAGAGATCGGCGTCCACATAGCTCACGCACGCCTTCGTCGTGAGCAGCCAGAGGTTCTCATTGCCGTTTTTGGCAAAATACTCATCGATGTTCTCATAGACCGAGATATCGACCAAGTGCCAGTAGTCAAGTCCGGCGCGCTTGACCGCGCGGTCGGAAATGTCAAACCCGAGCGGTTTGACCAGATGCAGCCGCGAGCCCGTGCAGGCACAGGTGCGGGCGATGGCGCCGGTGTTGTTCGGGATCTCCGGCTCCACCAAAACGATGTCTACCATAGTGCGTTCCTCTTACATATTTTTTCTATTTTGTCGCCTATTATTTTATCCCGAAGCCGCTTTTTTTGCAATCTCCCTTTTAAATAAAGCTACCACAGGAACGCACTGGATTTCTGAACTTTTCATGAAACATGCCCAAGATGGTTGCGAAATGGATGAAAAAACTTTATAATATCCACAGAATCCATCGATTTCGCGCAAGATCCTATGCGCGGGAGGCATTATGACACAACTTTGCTCCATCTGTCCGCGCGGCTGCGGCGTCGACCGCGCAGGCGGGCAATTCGGCTTTTGCGCAGTGCCGGACGCACCGGTCGTGGCGCGCGCCGCGCCGCACTTCGGCGAGGAACCGTGCATTTCCGGCACACGCGGCAGTGGCGCGGTGTTCTTCTCGGGCTGCAACCTGCGGTGCGTATTCTGCCAGAACCGCACCATCAGCCGCGGAGAGCACGGAAAAGAAATTACGGTCGCGCAGCTTCGCGACATTTTTTTGCGCCTGCGTGATGAAGGCGTGCATAACATCAACCTCGTCACGCCCAGCCACTATACACGGCAGATCGCCGAAGCGCTCTCCGGGCTGGCGCTCGGCATCCCAGTCGTGTGGAACAGTTCGGCCTATGAATGCATCGAAACGTTGCGCATGCTCGACGGGCTCGTGCAGGTATATCTGCCGGATCTGAAATATGCCCTGTCGGAACCGGCCGCGCGCTACTCCGCAGCGGCGGACTATCCGCAGGTCGCGCGCGCTGCCATTCTGGAGATGTACCGCCAGACCGGACCGTTCCGGCTCGACGAGGACGGCATGCTGCAGCGCGGCGTACTCATCCGGCACCTCATCCTGCCGCAACAGGGGGAAAACACCCGCCGCGTCATCGACTGGGTCGGGGAAACATTTGCACCCGGGCAGGTACTCTTCAGCCTCATGAGCCAGTACACGCCCGTCGGCAATCTGGCACAGTGGCCGGAGCTGCAGCACCCCATTTCCCCGGAATTGAACGACGAAATGTATCAATACATGATCGAGAGCCCGATCGCCGACGGCTTTTATCAGGATCTTGATGCCGCGACCGGCGACATGATCCCGGCGTTTGACGGCACCGGCGTTTGAACCACGACTCTATCAATACAGAAAAAGATATACGGAGGTACCCTCATGGAGTACAAAGAGATTCTTGACAGCGCACGCACCTGTATCGGTCCGTACTGCAAGGCCTGCCCGGTCTGCAACGGCAAAGCCTGCGGCAACCAGGTCCCCGGCCCCGGCGCGAAAGCGCCTGGCAGCGGCTTTATCCGCAACTTCGACGCCTGGCAGAAGATCTGCGTCAACATGGACACCATCTGCCCGAACGAACCGGTCGATACGGCCGTGGAGCTGTTCGGCACCATGTACCGCTATCCGTTTTTCGCGGCCCCGCTCGGCGCAATGAAGCTGCACTACGGTGAAAAGTACACCGACCGTGAGTATAACAGCATCCTCGTCAACGCCTGCGCCGACAGCGGCATCGCCGCCTTCACCGGCGACGGCGTGGACGCTGCCGTGTTCCAGGGCGCGATGGAAGCCATCCGCGCCGCCGGCGGCGTCGGCGTGCCGACGATCAAGCCGTGGAATCAGGAGCTGGTCTTTGAAAAGCTCGATCTGGCCAGAACCAGCGGCTGCAAAGCCGTCGCCATGGACATTGACGGCGCGGGCCTCCCCTTCCTGAAGAATATGACGCCGCCGGCTGGCAGCAAGTCCGTGCAGGAACTGGCGGAGATCATCCGATACGCCGGCATGCCGTTCATCGTCAAGGGCGTCATGACCGTGCGCGGCGCGCAGAAGGCCGCCGAGGCGGGCGCTGCGGCGATCATCGTGTCCAACCACGGCGGCCGCGTGCTCGGCCAGACGCCGGCCAGCGCCGAAGTCCTGCCGGAAATCGCCGACGCCGTGGGCGGCAGCATGAAGATCTTCGTCGACGGCGGCATCCGCACCGGCACGGACGTGTTCAAGGCGCTGGCGCTCGGTGCGGACGCTGTGCTCATCGGCCGCCCGTTCGTGCCGATGGTCTACGGTGACGGCGCACAGGGTGTGGCCACGTACATCGAAAAGATCGGCAGCGAGCTGCGCGACACGATGGCCATGTGCGGCGTGCACACGCTCGGCGAGATCACGCGCGACTGTGTGCGTGTGATGTAACCACAGCAGGCAGAAAAAATCCGGGGACGGCCGTCCCCGGATTTTTTCTTTCCTTCAATCGTCCCAGATCATGGTGGCGAAATAATCCTCCGGCGTTTCGGCGCGGCGGATCAGGCGCGTGGAGCCGTCCGGCTGCAGCAGCACCTCCGCGCAGCGGAGCTTGCCGTTGTAGTTATAGCCCATGGCGAGGCCGTGGGCGCCGGCGTCGTGGATAACCAGCAGATCGCCGATATCGATGCGCGGCAGCAGACGGTCAACGGCAAACTTGTCGTTGTTCTCACACAGGCCGCCGACGATGTCATACGTATGGTCGCAGGGCGCGCCCTCCTTGCCCATGACCGTGATGTGGTGGTAAGACCCGTACATGGCCGGGCGCATCAGGTCGCATGCGCAGGCGTCCGTGCCGATATATTCCTTGTAGATATGCTTTTCATGAATCGCGCGCGTCACGAGATGGCCATACGGCGCGAGCATGAAGCGGCCGAGTTCCGTACATAATGCCACATCGCCCATGCCGGCCGGAACGAGGATCTCCTCATACACCTTGCGCACGCCCTCGCCGATGGCGGCAATGTCGTTTTCCGGCTCCTCCGGCCGGTACGGGATGCCCACACCGCCGGAGAGGTTGATGTAGGTGATATGGCAGCCAGTCTCCTGCTGCAGCTCGACCGCGAGCCGGAAGAGTGTGCGCGCCAGTGCAGGATAGTAGGCATTGGAGAGCGTGTTGGATGCCAGAAATGCATGGATGCCGAACTCCTCCGCGCCCTTGGCCTTGAGCATACGGAACGCCTCGGTGATCTGCTCGCGCGTCATACCATACTTGGCGTCGCCGGGGTTATCCATGACCTGAAAGCCCTCGCGCGACTCGCCAAGCGAGAACGTACCGCCCGGATTGAAGCGGCAGCCAATCTTCTTCGGAATATAGCCAATCGTCTTTTCCAGAAAGTCCACGTGCGTAATGTCGTCCAGATTGATGGTCGCGCCGAGCTTTGCCGCCAGACGGTAGTCCTCGGCCGGGGTCTCGTTGGACGAGAACATGATGTGCTCGCCGACGCTGCCGATGCGCTCGGCCATCATCAGCTCCGTGAGCGACGAACAGTCGCAGCCGCAGCCCTCCTCCTGCAGGATTTTCAGAATGGCAGGCGTGGGCGTGGCCTTCACGGCGAAATACTCCCGGTAACCGGGATTCCACGAAAAAGCGGCTTTCAGGCGGCGGGCATTCTCGCGGATGCCCTGCTCATCATAGAGGTGAAACGGTGTGGGATAGCGCGCGGCGATGTCCTCGAGCTGCTGCGCTGTTACAAACGGCTTTTTCATTGGAATTCCTCCCTGTAAAACCTAGAATTGCACTCATTGTAGGGGCCGCTCGGGGACGTGTCAAGAAGGCAGAGGCATTTTCGCCGTTCTATGCATAGACTCGGCAGGATCTGTCTCCTGCTCCGTCATTTTGCACGGAGCGGAGAGGTCTCAGATGTCCTCGAGCGTCTCCGTTTCCACCGGCTGGGCCGCATCGACGAAGCGCACCTGCAGCACCGCCTGCGGCCAGTTGACCGAGACGGCGGCCGCGCGGCCGCGCGCCTGCGCCGCTGCGTCGATCTGCGTGCACAGCTCCGCCGTCACCTCGCGCGTCAGATATCCGCCGCGCCAGTGGAACACCAGCCCCGGCTGCTTCTTGCGCAGCGCCTGATCGACCCAGCGCACGACCTCCTCCGGCTTCGTCCAGGACAGGTGCTGCAGCTTATAGTAAAACTGCCCGCCGTCCGTACAGGCCGGAGCTGGATACAGCAGCGGCCTGTGGTCACGGAAGATCTTTGTGTCATCGAGATTGAAATAGTCATAGCGTGGGCCGTACTTACTAAGGGAATTATCAAATGTGGCGTCCAGATGATAGCACTGCCCACCGAGCTGAACAATATTCCAGGCGTGCAGATAGCGCTCGCCATTGGCGCGGTCCCGATCGCTGACGGCGATCATGCACGGCAGACCGAGCCCGTCGCACAGCAGCTTGACCGTCTTGGCCATGCCCTCGCACACGCCGACGCCATTAGTCAGCGGGCCGATGATCTCGTGCGAATACGGCTTTTCGAGCTTGTCATAGCGGACGCTTTGCACAATGAAATCATGGATTGCGTGCTCCTGCTCTAACGGAGGCAGACTGCGCAGCGGCCGCAGCAGGCGCGTCACACGCGCCTCGATTGCCTGCTGGTGTTCCCGGATGCGCTTTTTCTCAAACCGATACTCCGGCCAGAACTCCACAAACGCCGCCTCCGGCATCGCTCGGCACGAAAAGCCGACAGCGTAGAAAATCTCCGGATGATCCAGCCGGAGCTGAAAAAAGAGCGTGCTGAGCGTTTCCATCGGCAGGCGTGGGATGCGCGCAAACGGCGCAAGCACCTGCAGGCAGGACAGCATGCCATGATAGGCCGCGCGCTCCTGCGGCGGGAGCTGCTGGTAATAATATTGTGGGTGCAGCTGCATGGTTCACCGCACTCCTTTCGTCAGATCAGCGCGCGGGCTGACCTGAAACCGTTTTTTGTACGCCCGCGAAAAGGCGGAATAGTCATGATAGCCGCACTGAAAGCAGGCGTCCGTCGTGCGCATGCCCTGCGCAATGAGATCGCGTGCAACACGCAGGCGTTTGTCCGTGAGGTAGCCGTGGATTGTGAAGCCGGTCTCAGCGCGAAACATGCGCATCATATAGTATTTGCTGAGGTAAAACGTGTCCGCCAGCGCGTCAATGCTGACATCCTCGGTCAGGTGTATGTTGAGATATTCGAGAATGGCCGCCGTTTTCTCGTTGCAGTGCTCAGACGGGGCGTAGTTCACCTCGTCATCGTTCAGCCCGCGGCCGAGCATGACCAGCAACTGCAGCATCTGCGACCGCGCGAGCAAGTCATGCCCGTAGGCCGTGCTTTGTTCCTCCGCCTCGAGCGCATCGAGCGTGCGCAGAAGCGCCGCGCGCTGCCCGGCCTCCGGCCGCAGGACAAAGCTCTGCCCATCGGCCGGCAGGCGGAAACAGGCATCCAGCCTCGAGTCGGCCGTGGACTGTGTGCGGAGAAACTCCGGTGCTATGTAGAGGATCACGCGTTCGTAGCGCTGACTCGGGTCGATCTGCGCCTTGTGGATCGCACCCTGCCGCACAAGCACCACGTCATACGGCCGCAGCACATGCGTACGCCCCTCGACGATGTAGTTCCCGCGTCCGGTCAGGAAGAACACCAGCTTATGAAATTCGTGATAGTGGAAAGCCGTGTCCTCCGCCAGTGCACTGCTCAGATGGAACAGGCGGAAATCTTCATGCAGGTATCCCCTGCGCTCATAATCGGTCTGCTGCATGGCTCGCCTCCGAAAAAAGCATCTTTTGCAATGTATAATAGCATTTTTGTACAATTATTGCAACAAAAAATTGTATATACTGTCACCAAAGCGCTGCTACGGCGCAAACTACACACTGGGAGTGTTGCATTTATGTCCAAGGCAAACGGTTCCAAGTCTTTCCTCAAGACTTACGGATTCCTGATCTTCATGATCTCCGGCATTGTGGCCGGCTGTCTGGTGGGCGCGTTCGCCCCGACCTTCGGCGGCAAGATCAAATTCCTGGGCACGCTGTTCATCAATATGATGTTCTGCGTGGTCGTGCCGATGGTGTTCTGCTCCATCGCCTCCGCCATCGCCAATATGAAGAGCGTAAAACGCGCCGGCAAGATCATGGGTGTGACCATCGCAACGTTCCTGGTCACCGCCGCCATCGCCGGTATCCTTATGTACATCGTCTGCCGGATCTTCCCGCTCGTAGATGGGCACTATACCATCACGGAAGGCGAGATCGGCGATACGCTGGGTTTCGGCGACATGATCGTCAACTTCTTTACCAAGCCTGACTTTATGGAGCTGCTGAGCCGTAAGGCCATCCTGCCGCTGATCGTCGCGGCGGTGCTGTTCGGCTTTGGCGTCCAGATGAATGGCGGCCCGGAGACAAAGACCGCGCAGCTGCTCGAGGATATCACCGGCTGCATCATGAAGACCGTGAAGCTCATCACCTACTACGCCCCCATCGGCTTCTTCGGCTTCTTTGCTGATCTGGTCGCCACCTACGGCCCGGAGTTGGTCGCAGACTACAGCCGCACCCTCATCATCTACTATGCCATGAGCTTCGCGTACATGTTCGTCTTCTTCCCCATCTACGCCCAGTTCGGCGGCGGTAAGGGCGGCGCGAAGATCATGTTCTCCAAGCTGTTCCGCCCGGCAGCAATGTCCTTCGGTACCTGCTCCTCCGTTGCGACCATCCCGACAAACATGGAAGTCGCGGAGGAGACCGGCATCAGCAAGGACGTCACGGACATCGTGCTGCCCATGGGTGCCACCATGCACATGGACGGCTCGTCCATGTCCGCCATCATCAAGGTCGCGTTCCTGTTCGGCGTGTTCGGACTGGACTTCACGACGGAAAAGGCCATTCTGGCCATCGTCGTGGCGGTGTTCTCCTCCGTGGCCATGAGCGGTATCCCAGGCGGCGGCGGCACCGGCGAGTTGGTGGTCTGCACCATCTTCTTCCCCGACCAGCTGGCCGTTGCCTATCCGATCGCGCTGGCGATCGGCAACCTCGTCGATCCTCCGGCGACCATGGTCAACTCCGCCGGCGACTATGTGGTGTCCTTTATCGTCTCTCGCTATGTCGACGGAAAGGATTGGCTGCAGAAGGCCCTCGCAAAGAAGAAAGAGAACCAAGTAATCGAGCAGTAATCTGCCGATGTATCAAATTCCTTCCACCCGGAAACACTACGGTGTACCGGATGGGAGGAATTTTTTATGCTTGGAAAAGTCGAGATCTGCGGTGTCAACACGGCTGACCTGAAGGTCCTGAGCAGCGACGCCTGCCGGGCACTGCTCATCCGAGCAAAGCACGGCGACACCGACGCGCGCGAGCAGCTCATTGCCGGCAACCTCCGGCTGGTGCTGTCCGTAATCCAAAAATTCATCGGCCGCGGCGAGAACGTGGACGACCTGTTTCAGGTCGGCTGCATCGGCCTGATCAAGGCCATCGATAATTTTGATGCCGAAAACCATGACGTGCGTTTTTCCACCTACGGCGTGCCCATGATTTCCGGGGAAATCCGACGCTACCTGCGCGACAACAGCCCCATCCGCGTCAGCCGCTCCACACGCGACACCGCTTACAAAGTCCTGCAGGCAAAAGAGCGCCTGACTGCCGCCTCCGGCCGCGAACCGACGCTCGACGAGATCGCAAAAGAACTGGACATCCCGCGCCGGGACGTCGTGTTCGCGCTGGATGCGATCAGCGACCCGATCTCGCTCTTCGAGCCGATCTACACCGACAACGGCGAGAGCATCTGCGTGATGGATCAGGTCGGCGACACGAAAAACACGGACGAGCAGTGGCTGGAGCATCTGGCGCTCTCAAACGCCATCTCCGAACTCAACGAGCGCGAGAAAAAGATCCTCTCCCTGCGCTTTTACGCCGGCAAGACGCAGATGGAGGTCGCCGGTGAGATCGGCATCAGTCAGGCGCAGGTGTCCCGGCTGGAGAAAAACGCGCTCGGCAAGATCCGCAAGAGCATCTTCCCCTCATAAGCGGCCGCCCGGTGCCATAGACTGGTACCAAAACGCTGCGGAGGGGTTACCATGAAATGCTGTTTATCCGATCTGCGATATAAAGAAGTCATCGACCTGACCACCGGGCAGCGGCTCGGCTATGTCTGCGACGCGGAGATCGACCTGGAAGAGGGCAAGATCGTGTCCCTGATCGTGCCGGGGCAGAAGAAACTCGGAGGTCTGCTCAGCGGTGATGACGACTACATCCTGCCGTGGGAATCCATTTCCAGATTGGGTGAGGATATCATTCTCGCCGAGGTTGCGGCGCAGCAACCGCGCCGCCGGCGGGAAAAGCGGCAGAATTATCTCTGACGGCCTGAAAAAACACCAAAAATCCGGGCAATTCCTCTTGCATTGCCCGGATTTCTCTGGTATAATACCAGAGCATTACGCACGGGGGTCGATGTGCGACCATGTGGCTTCGGCCTGGTCGGGCACAGGTGACGCCCCCGGAGGTAGCAACTAATTAAAGGAGGAAACAAAAAACTATGGCAGTCGTATCTATGAAACAGCTTCTCGAGGCCGGTGTCCACTTCGGTCACCAGACCCGCAGATGGAACCCGAAAATGGCGGAGTACATCTACTGCGAGCGCAATGGCATCTACATCATTGACCTGCAGAAGACCGTCAAAAAGCTCGAGGAGGCTTATAACTTCGTGCGCACCCTCGCGGAGAATGGCCAGACCATCCTCTTCGTCGGCACCAAGAAGCAGGCTGCGGACGCCGTGAAGGAAGAGGCTTCCCGCGTCGGCATGTACTATGTCAATGCCCGCTGGCTCGGCGGCATGCTCACTAACTTCAAGACCATGCGCACCCGCATCGACCGTCTGGCGCAGCTCAAGAAGATGCAGGAAGACGGCACCTTCGACATGCTCCCGAAGAAGGAAGTCATGAAGCTGCTCGGCGAGATGGAGAAGCTCGAGAAGTACCTCGGCGGCGTCAAGGAAATGAAGAAGCTCCCCGGTGCGCTGTTCGTCGTTGACCCCCGCAAGGAGCACAATGCCATCGCTGAGGCCCGCAAGCTGCACATCCCGATCGTCGCCATCGTCGACACCAACTGCGACCCGGACGAGATCGACTATGTCATCCCCGCGAACGACGACGCGATCCGTGCCATCCGCCTGATCGCTTCCACCATGGCCAATGCCGTGCAGGAGGGCCGTCAGGGCGCCGACGCTGAAGAAGCCGCTTCCGAGGAAGAGGCCCAGAAGGTCGAAGAGTAATTGGAAGCTGCAAGGGCGGGCCGTGTACCCGCCCTTCTGATAAAACAATAAAGGAGAAAGAATTATGGCATTTTCTGCTGCTGATGTGAAAAATCTGCGTGAAATGACCGGCGTTGGCATGATGGACTGCAAAAAGGCCCTCACCGCTGCTGACGGCGATGTTGATAAGGCTGTGGAATGGCTCCGTGAGAAGGGTCTCGCCGCCGCTCAGAAAAAGGCCGGCCGCATCGCCGCCGAGGGCATGGCTTACGCCGCCGTCGTCGATGGCATCGGCGTGATCATCGAGGTCAATGCAGAGTCCGACTTCGTGGCTAAGAACGATCTGTTCGTGGACTACGTCAAGGGCGTCGCTGCTGTCGTCGCCAAGGAGAATCCGACCGATCTCGACGCGCTGTACGCCTGCGCTTACGGCAATGGCAAGACCGTGCTGGAGGAGCAGAACGATAAGGTCCTCGTCATCGGCGAGAACATCAAGGTCCGCCGCTTCGCGCGCTACGACACCGGCCTGAACGTCCCCTATGTCCACATGGGCGGCCGTATCGCCGTGCTCGTCAACCTCGAGACCGAGTCTACCGACGCTGCTGTCATCGAGCTGGGCAAGGACATCGCCATGCAGATTGCCGCTCTGAACCCGACCTACAAGGATAAGAGCGACGTCTCCGAAGAGTTCATCGAGAAGGAAAAGGAGATCCGTCTGGCGCAGGCCAAGGAAGATCCGAAGAACGCCAAGAAGCCCGACGCCATCATCGAGAAGATCGTCATGGGCGGCATCGGCAAGTATTTCAAGGAGATCTGCCTGCTGCAGCAGCCGTTCGTCAAGGACGACAAGGTCTCCGTCGAGGAGCACATCGCCGCCGTCGCAAAGCAGGTCGGTGCCTCCATCAAGCTCGTGGGCTACACCCGCTTCGAGAAGGGCGAAGGCATTGAGAAGCGTCAGGACGACCTCGCCGAGGAAGTCGCAAAGCTCATCAAGTAAGTTTCACTTCTACCATACATCCCGCGGTTCTGTTCAGAGCCGTGGGATTTTTTCGTTCGCGATTCCCTTTTCATGGGAAATGTGCACAGAAAACCGCCGTTTCATGGTAGTAGAGTGACTCTACACGACTATAGAGCCACTTTTTTTTCGGTAGAGACCGTAAAATTGGAACGTAGACAGAGAAAAAGGACAGTAGCTTGTATTTGTGCGCCAGCGGGTGTACGGATAAAGGGCGCACACCGTGCAGCACTTTGAGCAAGCAAAGGAGCACTCTCATGATTCAGATCTTCACGGATACGTCGGCAAACCTGCCGGCTGCTTACATTCAGAAATATTCCCTGCGTGTCATCCCGCTGCACTATTCCATCGACGGCGTGCAGGCAGAGCAGGACCCCACAGTCGACTTTGACGGCAAGGCCTACTATGATGCCATGCGCAGCGGCGCGCCCGTGTCCACGGCCATGATCAATCTCGCCGCTTTTCTCGAGCCGCTGCACGAGGCACTGGCCGCAGGAAACGACGTCATCTATATCGGTATGTCCGGCGGAATCAGCGGCACGGCGCACGCTGCCGCCATGGCCGTGCAGGAGCTGCAGGAAGAATTCCCAGAGCGGAAGATTGCCGCCATCGACACCTATGCCGCCTCGCTCGGCGAGGGGCTGCTGGTGCTTGAGGCCGCGCGGATGCTCGAAAACGGCGCGCCCTTCTCGCTGATCGTCGAGCAGATCTCCCAGCGCCGCCGCACCATGTGCCAGTACTTCACGGTCGACGATCTCGCCTATCTGGAGCGCGGCGGCCGCGTGAGCAAGGCTGCCGCCATCGTCGGTACCGTGCTCAAGATCAAGCCGCTGCTGCGCGGCGATGATGAGGGCAAGATCGTCCAGTGCGGCAAAACGCGCGGCCGCAAGCAGTCTCTCACCGCGCTGGCGGACTTCTATGAGAAGCTTGCCGCCGACAAGACCGAGGAGATCGGCATCGCGCACGCGGACGATGAAGCCGGTGCGCAGTTCCTGCTCGACGCACTGCGCCATCGCGGCTTCACGGGCGAGTGCCTGACCGTGTGCTATGAGCCCGTCACCGGCTCGCACGTCGGCCCCGGCACCGTGGCGCTGTTTTTTCAGGGCATCCACAGATAAAGAAAAACCGGAGGACATGTCCTCCGGTTTTTATGCCTCTTTCCGGTCGATCTGCCGGATCATTTTCTCGAACTTCGCGCGCGGGCCCATGACCTCGCGCCCGCAGCCGAGACAGCGGAGCTTGAAGTCCGCGCCGATGCGCAGCACCTCCCAGCGTTTCTCGCCGCAGGGGTGCTGTTTTTTCATCGTCAGAATATCGCCGACCTGAATGTCCATCGCTCACTCCCCCTTGATGCGCCGCCAGTAGGCGCGCGCAGCCTGTTCGGTCTTGTTGTCGCCGGATTCGTAATAGTGTTTCCCCTTCAGCTCATCAGGCAGGTACTGCTGCTGCACCCAATGACCCGGGTAGTTGTGCGGATACTTGTAGCCCTGCTCGCGCTCGAAGCCCGTCCCGTCGGCGTGGACGTTCTGCAGCTCGCGCGGGATGGGCCCCGCCTTCCCTGCCCGGACGTCCGCAATGGCGGCATCGATGGCCATGACAACGGAATTGGACTTCGGCGCCGTGGCCAGCAGCAGCACCGCCTCCGCCAGCGGCAGCCGCGCCTCCGGCAGGCCGAGCTGCAGTGCGCTGTCCACGCAGGACTTGACGATCATGGCCGCCTGCGGATAGGCAAGGCCAATGTCCTCGCTCGCCGAGCACAGGATGCGCCGGCAGGCGCCGATCAGGTCGCCGGCCTCGAGCAGGCGCGCCAGATAGTGCAGCGCCGCGTCCGGATCCGAGCCGCGCAGCGACTTCATAAGCGCGGACACGACGTCATAGTGATCGTCGCCCGCGCGGTCATAGTGCATGGCGCTGCGCTGCGTGATGTTCTCGGCATCGGCGCGCAGGAGGCGGATGGTATTGCCCTCTCTCGGCGCCGCCGAAAAGAGCAACTCAACCGCATTGAGCGCCTTGCGCACATCGCCGCCGCAGACGGACGCGATATATCCCGCCGTGCCGGGCTCTAGGTCCGCCGTGACGTTTTCCCGCGCGCTGAGAATGGACACCGCACGCAGTACGGCCTTTTCCACCTCGGCGGCCGGCACCTGCTTGAACTCAAATACCGTGCTGCGGCTGAGCACCGCGTTATAGACATAAAAGTACGGGTTTTCCGTCGTGGAGGCGATGACCGTGATACGGCCGTCCTCCATAAACTCCAGCAGCGACTGCTGCTGCTTTTTATTGAAATACTGAATCTCATCGAGATACAGCAGAACGCCGCCGGGCGTGAGCATGGTGTCGAGCTCCGCGATGATATTGCGGATATCTGAAATGCTCGCGGTCGTCGCGTTCAGGCGGCGCAGAGCACGGTTCGTACTGGCCGCGATGATGCTCGCGACCGTGGTCTTGCCGGTGCCGGACGGACCATAAAACACCATATTGGGGATCTCGCCGGACTCCACGATGCGGCGGAGCATCCCATTCGGACCCAGAATATGCTTTTGCCCGACGACATCGTCAAGCGTTGTCGGCCGGATCTCATCCGCCAATGGTCTGTACATAGTGCGCCTCCTGTGATGCAATGGCGATATTATACCGCATTTTGCGCGTCTTGGCAACTCGCCGCACTTGGCAGACGTCGCAAAATGTGCTACACTGCCGGAGAGGTGAACAATATGCGCACACCGGAACAAGTACGGGAGATCCTCCGCTGTCTGGCACAGGCCTACCCCGCGGACTGCTCCCTGCAATATGAAAAAGACTATGAACTGCTGTTTGCCGTGCGGCTGGCCGCGCAATGCACCGACGAGCGCGTCAATCAGGTCACACCGGCGCTGTACGCCCGCTTCCCGACGCTTGAGGCGTTTGCTGCCGCCGAGCCGGAGGACGTAGAGCCCTATGTCCATTCCTGCGGCTTTTACCGGGCGAAGGCGCGGGACATCGTCCTGTGCGCGCGCAGGCTCGTCGCGGAATACGGCGGCCATGTACCGGACACGCTGGAGGCCCTCACTTCCCTGCCCGGCGTCGGGCGCAAAACGGCCAATCTCATTCTCGGCGATGTTTACCACAAGCCCGCCGTGGTCGTGGACACGCACTGCATCCGGCTCTCGAACCGCATGGGCCTCGTGGACGGGCTGAAAGACCCCGTCAAGATCGAGACCGCGCTGCGCAAGATCTTGCCGCCGGAGGAATCATCCGACTTCTGCCACCGGCTCGTGCTGCACGGCCGCGCCGTATGCACGGCGCGCAAGCCGATGTGTGACCGGTGCTGCGTGCGCCATGTGTGCCAGACGGCGGAGGAGGCGGACGCATGAAGCCCATCGCCCACATCCACAGCGACTTTACCACGAAGTTCGGCATCCCGCGCCAGAGCGGCGTGGTCGGCAGCCTGCAGGCCGAGATCGTTTTCGAGCCGGAGTTTCGCAGCCGCGACGCCGTGCGTGGGCTGGAGGCGTTCTCGCACATCTGGCTCATCTGGGAGTTTTCCGAGAATGTGCGCGCCGACTGGTCGCCGACCGTGCGCCCGCCGCGCCTAGGCGGTAATGTGCGCATCGGCGTGTTCGCCACGCGCTCGCCGTTCCGGCCGAACCCGATCGGTTTATCATGTGTGCGTCTGGAGGGCATCGATTTTTCCGACGCGCACGGGCCGGTGCTCCACGTCGCCGGAGCAGACCTGATGGACGGCACGCCGATCTACGACATCAAGCCCTACATCCCCTACGCCGACTGCCACCCGGAAGCGACAGAGGGCTTCACCGGGCAGGTGGAGATGCGGGCGCTGACAGTGGAGATTCCGCCGGAGCCGCTGTCCCGCTTCCCGAGCAAAAAGCGCGACGCGCTCATCGGTGTGCTCGCGCAGGATCCGCGCCCACGGTATCAGGCGGACGCCAGCCGCGTCTACGGGCTGGAATTCGGCGGCTATGAGGTGAAATTCACCGTCAGTGACCAAACGCTGACCGTCACGGATATTGCAAAAAAAGACTCGTGATTTCACGAGTCTTTTTCATATTTCAGTTGATACAGATCCGTGCGCCGTGCACGCAAAACTGGGATCTGCGCGCGGATGGCATCCGTTTCCGAAAGATCAATGTCGCAGATCAGCAGCTCTGGTTCCGCCTCCGCCTGCGTCTGCACGCGCCCCCACGGATTGCACACGAGCGAGTGCGCATAGGAAACATAGCCCGCCGTCTCATCCCGCGCCGGAGCGCAGCCCGCGACAAAGCACTGGTTATCCAGCGCCCGCGCGCGAAACAGCAGCTCCCAATGCGCCGGTCCGGTCGTCATATTAAACGCCGCCGGCACAACGATCAGCCGCGCGCCCTCGAGCGCCAGAATGCGAAAGAGCTCGGCAAAGCGCACGTCAAAGCAGATTGCCACGCCGAGTTTTCCGAACGGCGTGTCCACAAGTGTATACCGCTGCCCGGGCGAGAGCGTGTCGGACTCGAAAAAGCGCTGGCCGCCCGCCACGTCGATGTCAAACAGATGCACCTTGCGGTGCTTCGCCCGCTGTGTCCCCTGCGGGTCAAACACGTAGCAGGTGTTGTAGACCGCGTCCCCGTCGCGCTCCGGCACGGAGCCAGCGACGAGCCAGACGCCATATTCCTGCGCCGTGTCGCGCAGCAGGCGCCACGTCTCGCCGCCCTGCGGCTCGGCATATTCCGCAAACGCCGCGTTACTGTACGGACAGCACCACATCTCCGGCAGCACAACCAGATCGCAGCCGGCCGCGGCTGCATCGCGCACATAGCGGCGCATCGCCGCATGATTTTCCGTTTTGGACGCCGTGACCGGCATCTGACACAGGCCAAGTTTCATGGTATCCCCGCTTTCACATGCATGGTGCATCCAGCATAGCGGAAAATGACGGCACTGTCAAACATTTCTGTCTGCGTGCACGTCACTGCCGCAATGCGGGCAGTACGTCTTTTTGCCGGAGAAAAACATCATGCCGAGATAGCGGCGGCAAAACGGGCAGCGCTGCGTGCACACTGCGATGATCGCGCCCAGCACGACACAACCCAGTGCCGCATATACCAACGCCCAGGCACCATAGTAACAGCTGCTGCCGTACAGGCCAAGCCCGAACAGAACCAGAATGGACGAAATGCCGTCCCAGAGCTTTGGATGCTTCACATGATCGCCTCCAAAAATGATTTGGAGGTCATGATAGCATTTTTGTGTGAAGTTCAAAACCGCATACATGTAAAATGCGGGTGAAATGCAGCGATTGCATTTCACCCGCACACACATGTTTATAGTGCTTGACCGATCGCCGAGAGCGCAATTGCGACGATAAAGCCGATCAACGCCCATTTGCTGATCGCTTTGGCGCGCACCGGCGTCGTCTTCTGGAAGCACAGGTACAGGATCAGGCCGACCAGCGGGAACAAAAACGCCAGAATGTTCAGCCCGGTCGACGGTTTATCCTCCTGCTGGTTCACCGGTGCCTGCACCGCACGGCCGAAATTCGGGCACATGACCGCCTCGTCTACCAGCTCTTTGCCGCATTGACTGCAGTATTTCATCTGTTTTTCCTCTGTTCATATCTCTGAGCGGATATACCGCTCCATTCGTCCCTGTTTAGCGAAAATTTTGCAGGTTATAATCGAAAAATTCACAAAAAATTCATCATTTCGACAAGAAAACGACCGCAGCCGAATCGGCTGCGGTCGTTTTGCGTGTATGAAAATCACTCTTCCCAGTTGTGCCACACGTTCTGGACATCCTCGTTGTCCTCGAACATGTCGAGCATCTTCTGGAGGTTTTTGATATCACCCTCGTCGGTGAGCTTGATGGTGTTCTGCGGCACCATCTCGACCTGTGCGCTCAGCAGCTCATAGCCCGTGTTCGTAAGTGCCTCAGCCACCGCCGCGACATCGTCGGGCTCGGTATAGACTGTGTAAACGCCCTCGTCGGGAGCAAAGTCGGCCGCACCGGCTTCAAGCGCATCCTCCATGACCTTGTCTTCCTCGAGCTCCTGATCCTCGTCATTGATGACGATGACGCCCTTCTTATCAAACGACCACGACACGCAACCGGTCGCGCCCATGTTTCCGCCGTACTTATCAAAGTAGTGGCGCACCTCAGAGGCGGTGCGGTTGCGGTTATCGGTCATTGTCTCAACGATGATGGCAACACCGGACGGGCCGTAGCCTTCGTAAGTGATGGACTCGTAGTTATCCGTGTTGCCGGAGCCGAGCGCTTTGTCGATCGTGCGCTTGATGTTGTCATTCGGCATGTTGGCGGCTTTTGCCTTGGCAATGACAGCTGCGAGGCGGGAATTGTTATTGGGGTCGCCGCTGCCGCCTTCTTTGACGGCCACGATCATCTCGCGGGCGATCTTCGTGAACGCCTGCGCACGCTTGGCGTCCTGCGCGCCTTTGGTTTTCTGTATATTATGCCACTTGGAATGTCCGGACATAGTCACAACTCCTCTTGCTAAAATGCTTTGAATATTTTAGCACACTCCGGGCCGCGTGGCAAGAAAAATCCGCATATTTGCGCGAAAACTACGCCTGCGTCTTGGGAATGAGGAGATATTGCGGCGGTTCGGCCATGGCGGTGTCGTCCGTGAGACCGTTCGTCTCGCGGATGAGCTGCTCGCTCGAGCAGTAGCCCTTGGCAAGCATCCACAGGTCCTCCCCGCCCCAGCGCACGATTGTCAGCGACGGTACGGAAACATACGGGCAGGCACGCTCCTGCGCCGTCGCTCCGGTGACCTGCCGGAAGCCGGACTCCTGAAGTGCAGCTGTCCGCACCGTCACCGTCACACGGATCAGAAACCCATCCGCCGTGACTGTCACCGCCGGCTCCTCCGGCTGCACGCTCAGCAGTTCCAGCCGCGCGCTGTCCGTCGGCTCGAGCGGCAGATGCAGGCGCTTCTCCATGCAAGATACGCGCTGCTCGGCATCCGTCACGAGCAGCCGGACAAGCACGTCGCAGCCATCCTCTGTCAGGCCGCAGACAACGGCCCGCCGGGACACGACAGTCAGTGCATCCGCCTCGCACGCGAGCGTGCCCTCCGCCGTCAGGCGCAGCGGCTCTCCCGTCTGCACGGTGCCGGCCGGAACCGTCTCGCGCTCAAGTGCAAGCTCGGCCGTGTTGCAGTAGGCATCCGTCACGCAGTCAGCCTCCGTATCCGCAAGGCACACCGTCTGCGCGACGAGATGATACTCCGCCTCCAGTGCCGCTCCGTCGGCCGCAGCACTCACATTCAGGTAGGCCGCTGTGAGATTGACAGTCGTGTGCATCAGGCACGGCGATGCGTCCGCCGGGCAGTCGAGCATTTGCGAAAACTGCGTCTCGAAGGTCTCGACCGTTGGGCACATCTGCCCCTGCTGGAGATAGGCGACCACCGCACACACGCGTCCCTGCAGGATCACGCAGCTGCCGACAGCACTAACATCATCGAGCAGCACGGTTTCCGTATGGCAGAGCAGGCGGTCGGCCTCCGGCTGCCCGGCCGTGAAGCGGTGCGTCTCCGAGACGACGAACGTCTTCTCCTCCACGGACACCGGCACCTGCACACGTAGCGTTTCCGTGCGCGTGAACACCGCGCCGCCGTCACCCTCGATACGGTCCGTAAGCGCGAGCTCCGTCTCCCGGTAGGCGCGCAGACACAGGCTCAGCCGCGCCGTCACGCGCACCTTGCGCGAATTGACCGTGCGCGCATCCAGCGCAGTGAGCGTACAGCGCAGCCACGGCCGCACATCCGGCGAGAGCGTCTCGCCGCTGATGCGCACCTTCACCGGCAGCTCCACTGGGAAGCTGCGCAGCGCGCCGTCCTCCTCCGCATAGACCACATCGGCCGCGATGCTGCCCTCGATCTGCGCGCTCTTGTCCGAAAAGTCCAGATTCCAGAGGCAGAACGTACCCTCCGTGACCACGATCGCGCCGATATCCCCCAGCGCATCGGGCACAACGGCGTCCGCGCTGCAGGTTTCCTCCTCCGTGCGGTCAAACACCCGCGCGTACATCATGCGTTTCTGCTTGCCCAGTTGTAGTTCCATAAAGATGTGCTCCTTGTTGTTTTTGTACATCTTTATGCCGGGCACGCGCCGGTTATGCCGCCATCAACAGCGCAGCAGCCACACGCCTGCCGCAATGAGCGCGCCGCCGAGCGCAAACCACCAGAAGCCGGCTGGCAGCACCAGCGCCAGAATGATGAACACACCGGCGACCACGCACGCGATGCCGATCCAGAAGCAAATCCCCCGCCGTCGAAACATAAAGCACCGCCCTCCGCTTGCAGGTTCTCCCTACAGTGTATGCGGATGGCGGTGCTTTGGTGCGTCATTTTTTCTTTTCCCAGTCGCAGACCTGAGCCGAGAGTGCGTACAGGCGCGCATAACTCTCATGGCGCTCCGGCGCGATTTTCCCCGCTTCCACGGCGGCGAGAACGGCGCAGCCGGGCTCTTTCAGGTGCGCGCAGTCGCGAAAGCGGCACTGGCCGATGTATGGCCGGAACTCCCGGAACGCATACTGCAGATTTTCGCACGAAATGGGATCGACCATGTCCACCTCAAACGAGGCAAAGCCTGGCGTATCGGCGACGAACGTATCCGCCCCGAGCGCATAGAGCTCGACATGGCGCGTCGTGTGCTTGCCGCGGCCGAGCCGCTCGCTGACGGCGCCGGTTGCAATGCCGAACGACGCATTGAGCGCATTGAGCAGGCTTGACTTGCCGACGCCGGAGTTACCGGTGAAGGCGCTGGTTTTTCCGCGCAGCGCATCGCGCAGCTCCTCCATGCCGCGTCCGGTCGCCGCGCTCGTGCGCAGGACGCGAAAGCCGATGGAGCGGTAAATTTCATAGAGATGATCCGCCGGGTCAAGGTCGCACTTATTGAGGCAAACGACCGGCTCACAGTCGGCATTTTCCGCAATGGCGACCACGCGGTCGATCAGAAACGGATCCGTGACCGGGCTGACATTTGCCGCGATCATGATGAGCTGGTCAATGTTTGCCACCGCCGGGCGGATGAACGCATTGCGCCGCGGCAGAACGGTGTCGATGCGGCCCTTGCCGTGTGCGTCGAAGCTGACCTCCACGCGGTCGCCGACCAGCGGACTGCATCCGTCGTACCGGAAGCGGCCGCGGGCCTTACATTCCACGATCTGATCGCCGGCGGCCACATAGTAAAAGCCGCTGAGCGCCTTGACGATGACACCCTGCACCATAAGCGTAGTTGCTCCTTTATCTCTTTACGGTTTTGCCGGCCCGTCGGAGACCCAGATATAGACCTTACTGTACTCCGTGAGCTGTGTGTTGGCCGGTGCGCTCTGCTTGAAGACCGTGCCCTGCTTGGCATCGTTGGCCTCTTTATACGTGCCGCCGTAGCACAGGCCGCTGCTCTCGATGCGCGCGATGGCGGCCGACTCCGTCAGCTCCGACAGGTCGGGCACCGTGACCGGGCGCAGCTCTGGGCCGCCGCTGACGATCAGCTTCACGCTGGAACCGGCGGCCGCCTTTTCGCCGGGCGCGGGCTCGCAGCTGATGACATACTTCGCCGTCACGTCCTTCGAGGCCTGAAACTCCGTCGTGACCGCAAATCCGGACTTTTCGAGCACGGCCGTCGCCTCCTCGTAGTCTTCATTGATGACATACGGCACGTCGGTCATGACGACGCCGGTGCTGACGGTGAGCTGCACGTCGATGCCGTCCGAGACGCGCATGCGGCTCTTACCCGCCGCCGGGTCCTGCTCGATAATAACGCCGTCCGGCACATCGGGATCGACCGTGTACACGACCGTGAAGTGGTAGTCGGCATACTGCTTATCGTTGACGACCGCCTCGTAGGACTTGCCGGTAAAGTCCGGGACATCCACGCGCTCTGCCGTGCGGAACAGATCCTCAAGCCAGAAATTCCACAAAAACACGAAAAGCAAAATGGCAAAGACGCCGACCGAGAAAATGCCCGTGAAATAGCTCACGCGCTTGGCCCGCTTGCGCCGACGCTGATACGCCTCTTCCGTCAGGTCCTGACCCACGCCGAAAAAGGAGTCCTTTTTCTCCGCGCTCTCCCGGCGCCGCTCGGAAAGTGGGCGCTGCTGGTTGAGGTGCTTTTTGCAGGCATTGAGCGCTTTGAGCATCTCCCCCGCCGACTGATAGCGCTTGCGCAGGTCCGGCTCCATGGCGCGGAGCGTGATGCGCTCCAACTCCTCGGGAATGTCGCTGTTCCACTCGCGCGGCGGCTTGGCGCTGCCGGCGATGTGCATGAGCGCGATCTCCTCCGGGGTGTCCGCGTCATACGGCAGGTGGCCTGTGAGCATCTCATAGAGCACGACACCGAGGGAATACAGGTCGCTGCGCGCGTCGGCATTGAGGCCCTTGGCCTGCTCGGGCGCGATATAGTGCACGGAGCCGATGGCCTGGCCGCTGCGCTCCTCGTGGATATTCTCGAGCGCGGCGATGCCGAAATCAGCGACCTTGACCATGTCGTCGTTCGTGATCATGATGTTCTGCGGCTTGATGTCCCGGTGGACAATGCCGTGGGCGTGCGCATGCTGCAGTGCCTTGCAGATCTGCGTGGCATAGTGCAGCGCCTCTGTGGCGCTGAATACGCCGTGCTCTGCCATGCGTTGCTTGAGTGTCTCGCCCTCGATGAGCTCCATGACGATATACTCCGTCTCGCCGCTGTGGCCGACATCATAGACCGAGACGATATTCGGCTGCGAGAGCATGGCGACTGCGTGTGCCTCCGCCTGGAAGCGGTTTTTCAGCTCGGCGTCCGCCGCCATCTCATCGCGCAGGATCTTAACGGCGACATAGCGGTGCAGCTTGTGACACATGGCCTTGTAAACGACCGACATGCCGCCGCTGCCGATGATCTCCAAGATCTCGTAGCGGTCATCGAGCATCTGGCCGATATAGCGATTCATTGATTGTTCCATAGTGATCCCCCTGTTGCGCTTCAGCGGAAAAGAACGAGCGCGGTCACATTGTCGCGCGCGCCGCGTGCCAGCGCCGCCGCGATCAGGCGGCTACAGATCTGCTTTGCATCCCGCGAGCTGCGGCAAAAATCATGCATCTGGCCCTCCGACAGCGTGTTGGACAGACCATCCGTGCACAGCAGCAGCCGTGTCCCCAGCGGAAACGGCAGCGTGCGGCAGTCCGGCTCCACCTTCGGGCTGACGCCGACAGCGCGCGTGATCACGTTGCGGCGCGGATGCTGGTGCGCCTGCTCCGGCAGCACCTGGCCGCTTGCGACCAGCTCCTGGACGAGCGAGTGGTCCGTCGTCAGCTGCTGCATCCGGCGCAGGCCGGCCAGATACGCGCGGCTGTCGCCGACATGCAGCACCGTCAGCCGGCCGTGCCGCACACAGGCGGCGACGATCGTCGTGCCCATGCCGCGCAGATCAGGCTCTGCGTACGCGCGGTCATAAACGGCGTGGTTGGCAGCATCGCAGGCGTGGCGCATGGCGGGTTCGACCGCGCTGCCCGATTGCATTTCGCGGCGAAAATCCGCCAGAAACGTGGACGCTGCCAGATCGCTCGCAAGTTTTCCCCCGGCGGCGCCGCCCATTCCGTCGCAGACGACGGCGACGGTGCAGCCCCTGCGCCGGATGTGCGCGCAGGCAGCGCGATCCTGATTTTCCTTGCGGACGGTTCCCTTGTCCGACTGTGCAAAGCAGTGCATGGACTCTCCCCCTTCAGGCGCGGTGGTCGGCGACCTTTTTGCGCAGCTGGCCGCACGAGGCTTCCACATCGCTGCCGAGCTTGCGGCGCACGGTCACGTTCACGCCCGCCTGCTCCAGAATGCGGATGAATGCCTTGAGATGCTCCGGCGTAGACGGCTGGAACGCGCGCTCTTCCACGTGGTTGAGCGGAATGAGGTTCACGTGCGCACAGACGCGCCGCGCTTCTTTGGCCAGCAGTCTTGCGTGCTCCGGCGTGTCGTTCACGCCGTCGATCATGGCATATTCAAAGGAAATGCGCCGACCGGTCGTTTTATAATACCGGGCGCAGGCGTCGATGAGCGCCGCCACGCCGCGGCCGTGGTTGGCAGGCATGATCTTCGAGCGGGTGGCATCATCCGGCGCATGCAGGGAGACCGACAGCGTCAGCTGCAGGTCGCGCGCCGCCAGATCGTCAAAGCGCTCGATGAGGCCGCACGTGGACAGCGAAATATGCCGCATGCCGATGTTTTCCCCGTCCGGGTGATTGACCAGCTCGAGAAAGCGCATGACATTGTCAAAATTATCGAGCGGCTCACCGATGCCCATGAGAACGATGTTCGAGATCTTGCTGCCAGACTCCCGCTCGGAATAGAGCACCTCATCGAGCATTTCCGACGGCTCGAGGTTGCGGATCAGGCCGCCAATCGTGGACGCGCAGAACGCGCACCCCTGCCGGCAGCCGACCTGCGAGGAGATGCAGACCGTGTTGCCGTGCTTATAGTGCATGACGACGGTCTCCACGGCGTTGCCGTCGCCGAGCTGCCAGAGGTATTTGATCGTCCCGTCAATCGCAGACACCTGCTTGCGCAGCATCTTGAGCTTCGAGATATAAAATTGCTCAGAGAGCGCGGCGCGCAGATTCTTGGACAGGTTCGTCATCTCGTCAAACGATGTCACGCCGCGCGCAAGCCAGGAAAAGGCCTGCTTCGCGCGATATTTCGGCTGCCCCATTTCGGCGAGGGCCGCCGCGATCTCCTCGGGGAGCATGGCTTTGATGTCTCTCATTCGTGTCTCCTCAGCTTGCAAACAAAAAATCCATCCGTGCCGTGTTCCTGCGGCCAGAAGGTGAACATACCGTCGGGTAGGTCTGCGCCCGGGAGCGGCAGCGAAAACGCCTCCGGTGAAAACTCCGGGTGCGTGCCCAGAAAATCACACACCACGCCCTCATTCTCCCGCGCGAGCACCGTGCACGTAGAATACACCAGCACGCCGCCGGGCTTCACGCACGGCGCAAGGCCGGCAAGAATGTCCCGCTGGATGGCCGGCAGACGCTCGAGCTCTGCCGGATCCTTGAAGCGGATCTCCGGCTTCTTGCGAATGACGCCCAGACCGGAGCACGGCACATCGGCCAGCACCACGTCCATCGCACCGATCAGATCCGCGTCCGGGCGGCGAGCGTCCATCGTGTGCGTCGAAATGCACGTCAGCCCCAGCCGCTCAGCACCGGCGCGGATGCGCCTCCATTTATTTTCGTGAATATCGCAGGAAATCATACATCCCTGATCATGCATCTGCACGGCGGCGGCGAAGCTTTTGCCGCCGGGAGCGGCGCAGGCATCGAGCACGCGCATGCCCGGCTGCGCACCGGAGACAAGCGCCGCGCAGTGCGCGGCCGCGTCCTGCACATAAAACCAGCCGTCGGCAAAGGCGCGCGCGGCCGCCAGATTGCCGCCGCGGCACAGCAGTGCGTCCGGGAGCCACGGGTGCGGCTCCGTCTCAATGCCATCCGCGTGCAGGGACGCAGCAAGGGCATCGGCCATCGTTTTCAGCGTGTTCACCTGCAGGCAGGCCGGTGCGTCGGCATTGTTCGCCGCCAGCGCCCGCTCGGCAAATGCATAGCCGTGCGCATCGATATACAGCTGCGCCAGCCACCGCGGGTGGCTGTAGCGCACGGCAAGATAATCCGCCGTGCCCGCCCCCGGGATCTCCGACAGCGCGTCCCGGTGCTCCGCCACGCGGCGCAGCACCGCGTTGACTAGGCCCGATGCGCGCGCGCAGCCGCCCTTGCGGCAGAGCGCGACCGCCTCGTTCACGGCGGCACGCGGTGGGACTTTATCCAGCAGCACGATCTGATAGGCCGACAGCCGCAGCAGGTCGTGCACCTTCGGTTCGAGCTTTTGCAGCGGTGTCGTGCAGCAGGCGGAAAGGTAATGGTCCAACAGGGTCAGATTTTGCAGCGTGCCGTAACAAATGCGCGCTGCGAGCGCGGCGTCGCGCGGCTCCAGATGCGCATTTTGCAGGACCGCATTGAGCGCCGCGTCCGACCATGCCCCGTTTTTGCGCCAGCGCTGCAGTGCGATCCAGGCAGCTTCCCGGGCAGTCACGGCCATGGTCAGTCCTCAACGGGCAGCGTATGCCCGAGCAAGTAGTCGGCTGCCGACATGCGCTTTTTCCCCGGCGCCTGCAGCTGCGTGATGCGCACCGTCTGCCCGCTGGCACAGGCGACCGTGACGCCGTCCTTTCCGGCGGCTACAATGGTTCCGGGGGCTTTGTGCGTCGTGCGCTCGGAGTAATCCGCCGCATGAATTTTGAACGTCTGCCCGCCGAGCTCCGCCATTGCGACGGGCCACGGCTCCAGACCGCAGATGTGCTTGATGATCGCGCGCGGACTCTGGTTCCAGTCGATGGGGGAATCGTCGCGCGTGAGCGGGCGGGTATACGTCGCCTGCGCGTGATCCTGCGGCGTGTGCGGCGCGGTGCCCGCCTCGATGTCGCGCAGTGTGCGCACGAGAAGGTCTGCCCCCATGACGGCCAGACGGTCAAAGAGTTCCCCGGCCGTCTCAAACTCGCCGACCGGCGTCTGCGTCGTGTAGATCACGTCGCCGGTATCCATATCGCGGTCGAGGTACATGGTCGAAACACCGGTCACGGCATCGCCGTTGAGCACCGCCCACTGGATGGGTGCGGCGCCGCGGTACTTCGGCAGCAGTGAGCCGTGGACGTTGATTGCCCCATAGGGCGCCACTGCGAGCAGATCATCCGGCAAAATGCGGCCATAGGCCACGACGACGAGAATGTCCGGCTGCAGGCTTTGGAGAGCGGCCAGCGCCGTGCCGTCGCGCATCTTTGCCGGCTGAAACACCGGGAGTCCCGCCGCAAGCGCGATCTCCTTAACCGGGCTCGGCTGGAACTTCATGCCACGGTTTTTCGGCTTGTCCGGCTGCGTGAACACGCCGACCACGTCAAACTGCTCATCGAGCAGGCGCTGCAGGGACACGGCCGCAAAGTCCGGCGTGCCCATAAACACGATACGCATGCACCTCACCCCTTCATCTGCTGCTCGAGTTCCTCGGGAGAGAGCATCCGGATGGCCTTGTCAATGAACAGAACACCGTCGAGATGGTCGATCTCGTGGCAGAAAGCACGCGCCGTCAGGCCGCGGCCCTGGATCTCGAACCATTCGCCGTGACGGTCCTGCGCGCGGACCTTCACGTAGTCCGGGCGCTGGACGATGCCGAACTCGTTTGGGATGCTCAGGCAGCCCTCAGCGCCGGTCTGCTCCCCGTCCGTCTCCACAATCACGGGGTTGATGAGCTCGATCATATACTCTTCTTCATCGTCCGGGACGTTCGTCTCGAGCACGATGACGGCACGGCGCAGCACACCAACCTGCGGCGCGGCAAGGCCGACGCCGTTGGACTCCGCCAGCGTCTGGCGCATATCGTCGAGCAGTAGGTGCAGCCGGGGGTTAAAATCCTTGACCTCATGGCAGTGCTTGCGCAGCTGCGGGTCACCGTTTTTGAGAATTATTCTTGTTGCCATAGCGTATCTCTCCTCTAATCCAGCGGATTGTCATCAGCAAAAACGGTGACATCGCGGAATGATTTTTCTGTGTTGCAGTACATGACGATGTTCGCTGCCGCGCGGCGCACCGCCTTGCTCTGATTGCAGTAAAGCGTGACACGGTAGCGATAGCGGTTGTTCATGCGCACGACCGGAAGCGGTGCCGGGCCGAGCACCTCCGCGCGCTCTCCGATCGTCTGGCGGAAGTAATCTCGGATATAGGCACAGCAGCGCACGACCGCATTTTCCTGTGCACCGGAGACCGTGACGGCCAGCACCTCGCTGAACGGCGGCGTGCCGTTGAGCCGCCGGAGCCGGATCTCCGAGCGGTAAAACGCGTCGTAATCCTGCCGCGCCGCCTGTTGGATGGTTTCGTTCGCGGGCGTGAACGTCTGAATGACGGCCCGGCCGGGCGCGTCGCCGCGGCCGCTGCGGCCGATGACCTGTGTGATGAGCGAAAATGTGCGCTCATTGGCGCGGTAATCCCCAACGTACAGGCTCTGGTCGGCGTTGAGCACACCGACAAGCGTGACATTTTCAAAATTCAGCCCCTTCGTGATCATCTGCGTGCCGATCATGATGGGGATGCGCTCGCGCGCAAAGCGCTGCAGCAGCGCCTCGTGCGTGCCGGCCATGGCGATGGCGTCGGCATCCATGCGCAGCGTCTCCACGCTGGGAAACAGCGCGTGCAGGTCTGCCTCAATGCGCTCCGTCCCGTCACCGAGAAAGCGCAGTTCCCCGCCGCAGACCGGGCACTGCGGGTCGACCCGCAGCCGGTAACCGCAGTGGTGGCAGATGAGCATTTGGTTACCCTGGTGATACGTCAGGCTGACGCTGCAGTTCGGGCACGAATAGGTTGCGCCGCACTCAGCGCAGGTGACGATCTTGCTCGCGCCGCGCCGGTTGAGAAACAGGATACTCTGCTCGCCGCGGCGAAGATTCTCCTCCAGCTCGCCATAGAGCACGGAGCTGATGGAGCCGGCATTACCGTTGCGCAGTTCCTGCTTCATGTCGGCGATGATGACGTCCGGCAGCTTGCGGGCGTTGAACCGGTCCGGCAGCGTGAAGAAATGATAGCGCCCGGTCTCGGCGTAATAGCGGCTGACGACGTCCGGCGTCGCCGAACCGAGCAGCAGCAGCGCGCGGTGCTGGGCGCAGCGGAACTTTGCCACATCGCGCGCATGGTAGCGCGGCGTGCTCTCGGACTTATAGGTGTCCTCCTGCTCCTCGTCGATAATGAGCAGACCGAGATCCTGCACGGGGGCAAAGACCGCGCTGCGCGTGCCGACGACGACGCGCGCGAGGCCCGCGCGGATGCGTTTCCATTCGTCATAGCGCTCCGAGAGCGGCAGGCCGCTATGCAGAACGGCGACCGTGTCGCCGAAATAGGCGGAAAATGCCTCGATCATCTGCGGCGTCAGCGAGATCTCCGGCACAAGCAAGATCGCACCCTTCCCCGCCGCAAGTGCCTGCGCGATCAGGTGCAGGTAGACTAGCGTCTTGCCGCTGCCGGTCACACCGAAGAGCAGCGCCGCCTGCGCGTCCGGTGCGCACAGCAGCGCCTGCAGACCGGAAAACACCTGCTCCTGCACCGGCGTCAGCGCCGGGATCGGCTGCGGCTGCCCGGTATAGTGCACCGGGCGGCGAAAATAGGGCTCAGTGTCGATGCGCACGATTCCCTGCTGCACGAGCGTTTTCATGGTGCTTCTCGGTGCGCCGGTGAACTGGCACACTTCATTGGCCGACGCACGACCGATCGTGCACAGCAGTTCGAGAATGGCGACCTGGTGCGGTGCGCGCCTGCGGCGGCGGATCTCCTCCTGCGCCTCTTCCAGCGGGACAGCCAGGCTGGCATACTCCAGCTGCTTGTCGCGCATGACACGCGTCTGCGTTCCCTCTACGGTCAGGAATTTCTGCTGCACAAGCCAGTGCAGGGCGGCTGTCGGGTCTTTGCCGCCAAACGCCGTCTGCAGCGCATCCAGCGGGCAGCGGCCGCCATGCTCCAGTACCGTCTCCAACGCCAGACACCGCTGCTTCGACCGGCCGCACCGGGCCAGCGCCGCGGCCGTATCCAGCTCCGGCACCACACAGTAGACCGTGCTGACCCGGTACCAGACGCCGGCGGGCAGGATCGCGTGCAGCGCATCATAGATCGTGCAGAAAAAGCGGTCATGCATCCAGACGGCCAGGCGGATCAGCTCCGGCGAGAGGATCGGTTCGGGGTCAAGCTGGCGCGTGATGGGCTTGAGCTTTGGGTCATCCTCCGCCTCGCCCAGCGCAAGCACCATGCCCTCGCACGGGCGGTTCCCGCGCGAAAACGGCACCATGACGCGGCAGCCGGGGCGGAGCGTGTCCGCCAGCGGCTGCGGGATCTTATACGTATACGGTCGGTCAAACGCAAATGTTGCAGCCAGAACGGCGACTTTTGCGACCGGGATCTGTAGCATCTGCGCGCCCCCTCTCCGAAAAAATCAGGCGGGTACTGCCCGCCTGAAAGCGATTATTCCTTGTGCACGACCTGAAGGCGGCCGTCATACACCTCGTCGATCGCCATGGAAACCGGTTTGGTATCCAGCGGCTCTCCAGCAGCCTGTGCGGCAGCGGCAATATTGCGCGCACGGCGTGCGACCAGGTTCACCAGCAGATAGCGGCTGCCTGCCTTGGCAGCCAGCTCGCTCATGGGGGGATAGAGCATCATTTTTCAAGCACCTCTGTAAAATAATTTTTCCGATCGGGATAGCGGCAGCACTCTGCCGTGATGATGGCGTCGAGCTCTTTGGCCGCAACATCGGGATCGTCATTGATGACGATGTAATCATATGTATACGCCAGCGCACATTCGCGGCGCGCCTGCGCCAGACGCTCGCAGATCTTCTGCTCATCGTCCGTGTGCCGGCCGCGCAGACGGCGCTCCAGCTCCGCCAGAGAAGGCGGCATCATGAACACGCGGATCGCGTCCGGCCGGTTTTCGGAGATCTGGTGCACGCCCTGCACGTCAATGTCCAGCAGGACATGCATGCCCTCGGCGCAGCGCCGCTCAACATAGCTCTTTGGCGTGCCGTAGCAGTTGCCGACATATTCGGCGTGCTCCAGCAGCTCGTCCGCCGCGACCATAACATCAAACGCGGCGCGCGTGACGAAAAAATAATCCTTTCCGTCCACCTCGCCGGGGCGCGGGTCGCGCGTCGTGGCCGAAACGGAAAAACACACGTCATCCCGCAGGCACATCAGCCGGGCGATGACCGTGCTCTTTCCGGTGCCGGATGGCCCGGAGATCAGGATCAGTTTCCCTGTCTGGTGGTTCATGTCGCGTCTCCTCCGGTTTCCAGATCTGTGACCTCTACACGGGCCTGCACCGCATCCGGCGGCAGCGCCGAGAGCACTGCATGGCCGGTGTCCATGATGAGGACGGCCTGCGTCTTTCGGCCATAGGTCGCATCGATAAGCATGCCGATCTCGCGGCTATCCTGCACGATGCGCTTGATGGGGGCGGAATCTGGACTGACGACAGCCAGCAGCCGCTCCGCGGAAACATAGTTTCCGTATCCGATGTTGATGAGTTTCAAGCTCGCTGCTCCTTACTCGATGTTCTGAATCTGCTCACGGATCTTCTCGATCTCGGACTTGAGGTCCACGACCACCTTTGCGATGTCCGCATTCTGGCACTTGGAGCCGATGGTGTTTGCCTCGCGGTTGAACTCCTGAATGAGGAAGTCCGCCTTGCGGCCGACCGGGGATCCAGACTCCAGCATCTGGCGCAGCTGCGCAATGTGACTGCGCAGACGCACCGTCTCCTCATCGACGGCAACGTGGTCGGCATAGATCGCAGCCTCGGCAATGATGCGCGACTCGTCAATATCGGCCGCGGCGAGTACTGCCTCAAGCTTCTGGCGCAGGCGCGCCTCATAGGCCGCGGCCGTCTCGGGGGCGGCCGTCTCCACGCGCGTCACCAGCGACTCGACGTGCGCGAGCTTCTCCTCCACATCGGTGCGGAGCTTCGCGCCCTCGCGCTCGCGCATCTGGTCATAGTCAGAGAGCGCCTGCTGCGTCAGCATGACCAGGCCGGCGCGGATCTTGTCCTGATTCGCCTCCGCCTTTTCCACGGACAGAATGTCCGGAAAGTGCATGAGCGACATGAGCGACATGTCGTTTTTCAGGTCGTAGCGCACGGCGAGCGTGTTGAGCGTGTCGATATAGGCGCGCAGCAGCGGCTCGTTCACGTGCAGGACGGTATCTTCCGCCTGTGAGGAATCGATCGTGACAAACACATCCAGCTTGCCGCGGCTGACGTGCTGCTGGATGGTGGACTTGACCGCGTCCTCCGCGAAGAGGAAGTTGCGCGGCATGCGCACAGCAATGTCCAGATAGCGGTTATTGACGCTCTTGAGCTCCACCATGACGTCCAGGCCCTCGACGACGCCCTTTGCGCCGCCGTAGCCGGTCATACTTCTTATCATTGGTTCTTACCTTTCTTATCTCATGATTCCCGGATCTGAATAATCTCAAAAGTAATGGGGCTGGCTTTCTTCCTGCGCTGATAGACGACATTGAACGCCACGCCGAGCGCAAAGAAACCAAAGCCGATCAAGACACAGCCGCCCTCGCCCCAGCCGAGCGCGCTGCCGATGGCATACCCCAGAAACAGCAGCACAAACGGCACCAGATACAGCAGCACCGCTGCGCCGAGCACATCCGACGTCTTGCTCTCGATGACGACCTTCTGACCCGGCAGCGCCGAGATCTTATTGACCGCCTCGGCACGGATGCGGTTCTGGAACACGCACGCCTCGCACGACTCACACGTGCCGCCGCAGGCCGTGCCGCGCTCCACTTCCACCTCCGCCACATGGCGGCTGACCAGCTTGGTCACCACAGCATCCTGCGTCATGGTATCACCCTCCCGTAAAATGCACATTCACGACGTACTCCCCAATCGCACCGGCGTTGGAGAAGCCGTCCACATAGACCTTGGCCGGCACGGAGACCGTACCGCTCGTGGCCTTATAGTTTGTCAGATCGACGACCACGCGCACATTGTCCGCCGTGATCTGCGAGATCGTATCCGCCGGCGCGCGCACGGTCACATCCAGCGATGTCGTCGTGATCTCCACGTTCCGGTTTGTGCCGGTCGTTGTGATATTCGTCGCCGTGATCTTTTCCGTCTCCAGCCCGCGGACGGAGATGCTTACCGTCGCCTCCGTGACACCGCTGAGATTGCGCAGGTCATTCCCCAGGGGGATCGTGACCGTCGCCTCATACGATGTCGCAAAGCTCGACAGATCGACCGTTGCGACGACGATCTGGTTGAGCTTTTGCAGCACCGTCGTGTCACCCGCGACCTGGATGCTCTTCGGCTCGATCTCGACAACGCAGTTGTCCTCCGTCGCCCCGGCGCCGCTGACCAGCGAGACCGTCAGCGGCAGATCCTTGTTCATCAGCACCGGCATCGACACGCTGACCGTGTCATAGTTGCCGGAGATCTCTTTTGGCTTGAGCTTATTGCCGTCCTTATCCAGCAGGACATACGGGCAGTTGGTCGGCTCAATGGACTTGTCCAAGTCCGTGCGCGTGACATAGACGCAGATGCTGTCCACCGCATCGAGCTCCTCCTGTGGACCGTAAAGCGTGATGGACGACGGCTCCACCTGGATCGGTTCCGCCGTGTAGCCGTCTTTGACGCTGCCGGTGAACACGCCCTTGACCTCAAGCGTCTTGTTGGCCTCCTGCACGACGGAGAAACTGATGGTCTCCGGCGATTTGCTCAGGACGGTGATGCTGCTCTTATCGACATTGGTCGGGTACTGCAGCGAATAGCTCACCTGCATCTCACGCGCCTGCGAGATGCCGGACACATCAATGACCGCCGACAGGTCCGCAGAACTGAGGTTGCCGAGCACGCGCCGCGTCCCCTTGAGGCGCACGGAGACCGTTTCCGCGTCAGCATCCGTCACGATCAGGCCGCGCGCGGCGCGCAGATCATCCGCGCCCTGATACACGACCTTGACATTGGAAAACGTCATCTCGATCGTCGTCTCCTCCGTAGACATGATATACGTCCACAGCAGGAACGATGCCAGCAGCGAAATGATGATCCAGAAGGCCTTACTGCTGACTATTTTGTTGATCGTCGTCTTTTTTGTCATGTTGTTTCTCCCGACGAAGCGGATTAAGTTTCTTCACGAAATCGACAAAGGTGTCCCATCGTCTGCGCTGCTGCGCTTCCGCCGGCAGCAGTTCGCTGCGGAGGATCGCCTCAAACGTCTCCGGAGAGAGGCGGCGCTTGAGCATGCCATCCACGGCAATGGAAATACCGCCGGTCTCCTCGGACACGATCACGATCACGGCATCCGAATGCTCGCTCATACCGATGCCCGCACGGTGACGCGTCCCGAGATCCGGGCTAAGGTTCGTGTTGCTCGTTAGCGGCAGGACGCAGCCAGCCGCCGCGATGCGGCCGTCCCGGATCACGACCGCGCCGTCATGCAGCGGGGCCTTGGGATAGAAAATGTTCTTGAGCAGTTCCGCCGTCACGTCCGAATTGATCGTGGTGCCGCTGCGCATCTGCTCATCGAGCGTCACACTGCGCTCAAAAACGATGAGCGCGCCGGTCTTGGTCGCCGACAGCTGCGTACAGGCAGCAATGGTCTGCGAAATGACGTTGTCCATGCCCAGCGTCTCAAGCGGTTTTGACCCGAAACTCGGGAGCGCCTTGCTGCCCATGCGCTCGAGCAGGCGGCGCAGCTCCGGCTGAAAGATGATGACGAGCGCGATCAGGCCAAGCTCGACCGTCTTTTGCAGGATGCGGTTGAACATCGTCAGCTTCAGCACACCCGACAGCCACAGAGCGACCAGGATCAGCAGAACGCCCTGCGCCAGACGATACGAATTCGTCTTGCGGATGAGCATGATAACATTGTAAATCAGATAAGCGACGATCAGGATATCCACGATATCCGAAAACCGGATCGTGGATACCAGCATCGTCAGCTTTGCCCAGAAGGCTGCAAGTTGTGCCATAAGCGTTTCCTCGGCTGTTGGTTTCCGTTTTGCAGGCGCAAAACGCCAATCTTATGAATTATAATATTATACCCTACAACCCCGCAGATTTCAATACATAATCTGCATCAATCCGCGCGCAGGATCTCATGAAACACATGCGCCGTGCGCGCGATCTCCGCGTCCGTGTTAAAGGGCGACAGGCTCAGGCGCACCGTGCCGGTCTCCAGTGTTCCGGCCGTGCGGTGCGCGACCGGCGCGCAGTGCAGCCCCGCACGCACGGCAATGCCGTACTGTACAAGCTTCTGCGCCAGCAGTTCGCTGTCCATATCCCAGCAGCGGACGGACAGCACCGCCGTCTGGCACGCAGGGTCCGGCGATGCAAAGATCTCCAGCCGCGGCTCCGTGCGCAGCTGCGCCGTCAGGCGCTGCGCGAGCCGACGCTCCCGCCGCTCGATATTTTCGACGCCCTGCGCCGACAAATATCGGATCCCGGCGAGCAGCCCCGCAATGCCGGGGACATTGTGCGTCCCGGCCTCGAGCCGGTCAGGCAATTCTTCGGGCATATCCTGCAGCACGCTCTGCGAGCCGGTGCCACCGCACAGCAGCGGCTTCGGCTGCACAAAGCACAGCAGGATGCCCGTGCCCTGCGGACCGAGCAGGCCCTTATGCCCCGGCATGGCCACAAACGCCGCACCGAGCGCCGCCGCGTCGAACGCGATACAGCCGGCCGCCTGCGAGGCATCCACGATCAACGGGACGCCCGCAGCAGCGCAAAGTTCCGCAATCTCCCGCACGGGCAGCAGATAGCCGAACACGTTCGACACCATCGTATACACGGCCGCCTTCGCACCCGGCAGTGCGCGCTGGAAGGCGCTGACCGCCGCCTCGGGATCGAAGAGCGGGCTCTCCGCCACGCGCACCTGCGCACACAGCGCATGGAGCGGGCGCGTGACGGAATTGTGCTCATAGCCCGAGATCACAACCGGATCACCGGGCAATACGAGCGAATGGATCGCGATATTGAGCGCGTGCGTCGCATTCATGGTGAACACGACGCGCTCCGGCTCCGGAACGCGAAACAGTTCCGCTGCCGCTTCTCTGCAGGCAAACACCGTGTCGGCCGCGCGCATGGCAGCGCTGTGGCCGCCGCGGCCGGGGCTCGCCATCGTGCGCATGGCCGTGGCCGTGGCGCGCACCACCGACGGCGGCTTGAGCAGGCTCGTAGCCGCCGAGTCCAGATAGATCATACTGTCACCTCCTGGTAAGTGCCATCTTCCAGCAGGCGATACACCTTCCCCCGCTGGATCGCTGCGCGGTCCAGGAGCGCCAGCGCACGAACCAGACGGGATTCATAAAGTTTGACGCAATAAGTACATCCGGTCTTTGAGATGCTTTGCGGCGCTTTGAGCACAGTGGCGGTAATGCCCGCGCGCTCGAGCACCTGCGATGACCGCTGTGCATAGGTCAGCGACCTGCACATGATCAGACAGTAGCGCTGCATCATGAGCTCCCTCCCACATCGTTATGCCTCATTCTATGCGGGAGCGGTGCGGGCGTTTACGAAACCCGTTCGATCAGGACGACCGCGTGTGCGGCGATGCCCGCGCGCGCGCCGGTGAAGCCGAGGCCCTCCTCGGTTGTCGCCTTGACACTGACGCGGTCAATATCCACACCCATGCACTGCGCCAGATTCCGGCGCATCTGCGCGATGTGCGGCGCGAGCTTCGGTGCCTGGGCAAGCACCGTACAGTCCAAATTGCCGACCGTATATCCGGCCGCGTGCAGGCGCGCCGTTACGGCGCGCAGCAGCGCCAGACTGTCCGCACCGGCATAAGCCGGGTCATTGTCCGGGAAAAGGTGGCCGATGTCGCCCAGAGCCGCCGCACCCAGCAGCGCATCCATAACGGCGTGCGTGAGCACGTCGGCGTCCGAGTGGCCGAGCAGGCCGGTCTCATGCGGAATGTCCACGCCGCCGAGGATGAGCTTGCGCCCGGGAACGAGCCGATGCACATCATAACCGTGACCAATGCGTATCATGCCCGGCTGCGCCTCCACAGGATGGACTCCGCGAGTACGATATCGATCGGCGTCGTGATCTTGAGATTCTCGTCCGAGCCCTGCGTCACGACCGGCTTAACACGCAGCTGCTCCACGGCCGAGCAGTCATCCGTGATGGCCAGATGCTTGCGCATGGCGTTCGTGAGCGCGGCCTTGATGAGATCCGCCTGAAACACCTGCGGCGTCTGAATGGCGGTGAGCATCGCGCGCTCGGGCGTGCCGGTAATGACGCCGCCGGCCGTGGTCTTGACCGTATCACGCACCAGAATGCCGGGTGCGGCCGCGCGGCTTTTTTTCGCCGCCTGGATCGTCTCGGTGATGATGGCATCCGTTACGAGCGGGCGCGCGGCATCATGGATGCCGATGAGCGTCGCCTTGCCGCTGGCTGCCAGCACGCCGGCAAGCGAGGACTCGGCGCGCGTCATGCCGCCGACAACGACCTTGGTCATCTTCGTCAGGCTGTACCGGTCGCGCAGCGCCGCGATCTCCTCCAGGCGGGACGTACGCGTGACGACGATGAGTTCGTCCACGGCAGCGCAGTTTTGCATCGCCTGCAGCGAGCGCACGAGCACCGGCACGCCGCCAACCTCCATCATCAGCTTATCGCGGCCCATCCGCTTGGAAGAACCGGCCGCCAGAACGACCATCGTGCAAAACGGTTTGCCGACGAGCTTCGCTTTGATCTTTCCGTAAAGTGCCATGGGATCGCTCCTTTCTAATCTAAAACAACGATGATCCAAAATTCTATTCATGATTATAATCAGAAATCCGGCCTGACGCAAGGTGCGGGCAGCAAAAAACATCCCTGCACAGTTCGTGCAGGGATGTTTTAAGACTGGAATTACTCGTCGATCTCGTCGTCGATCTCGGGAATGTTGCCGGTGGCCTCGCCGGTGGCGGACACTTCATACACGAGCGCGTCGGCTTCCGGAGCCTGCGGCTTCTTCGCCGGACGCTCACGCACCGGGGCCGGCTCGGGAGCGGTCAGCGCACGGATGGACAGGGAGATCTTGTGCTTCTCCTCGTCGATCGCGGTGATCTTTGCATCGACAATGTCGCCGACGGTCAGCACCTCATCGGGCTTGCCGATGCGGCGGTTGGCGATCTGGGAGATGTGGATCAGGCCGTCCACACCGGGCAGCACCTCGGCGAACGCGCCGAAGGGCATGAGCTTGACGATGGTGACCTTCGCCACATCGCCGACCTGGAAGGTGGACATGAACTTGGTCCAAGGGTTGCCGTTGGGATCTTTGTAGCCGAGGGAGATCTTGTGGTTCTCCGGATCAAAGCTGATGACGTAGACATCGACCTCGTCGCCGACGGACAGCACGTCGGACGGCTGCTTGATGCGGCTCCAGCTCAGCTCGGAGACGTGGACCATGCCGTCAATGCCGCCGATGTCAACGAACGCACCGTAGGACGTCAGGGACTTGACAACACCGTGATAGTGCTTGCCGACCTCGATCTCGCTCCAGATCTTCTCGGCGCGCTCGCGGCGCTCCTTCTGGGCGACGGCGCGGATGGAACCGACGACGCGCTTGCGGCCGCGGTTGACCTCGGTGATCTTCAGGCGCACGGTCTGGCCGACGAGCTCGGACATGGCAGCGTCCTTCGGCAGGCCGGACTGGGAAGCAGGCACGAACACGCGGATGCCCTTGACGGACACAACGATGCCGCCCTTGTTGTCCTCGGTGACTTTGCCCTCGACAATCTCGCCGCTCTCCTGTGCCTCTTCGATGGTGGCCCAGTTCTTCACGGCGTCGAGACGCTTCTTGGAGAGCATCGCAGTGCCCTCGACGTCGTTGACGCGGACAACGCTCGCCTCAATGGTGTCGCCGACGTGCAGGACGTCTTCGACCTTGATGCCGTCATCGGTGAACTCGCTGGTCGGGATGAAGCCGGAATACTTGGTGCCGATATCGACACTGATCTCGGTGCCAGAAATGGCCACGACCGTACCGGTTACCTTTTCCCCATTATATATAGGCTTGAGAGATGCCTCCAGCATTTCATCAAAATTTTCAGTCTCCATAGGATTTTCTTGAGTCAGGATCTCGTCGCTCATCTTTTGTTTTACCTCCTTAATGATCCATGCAGGCACGGAGGCCCCGGCTGTCAGGCCAACCGTATCCGCATGTACGAACGCGCTTGTATCAAGCTGCGCTGCGTTTTCAATAAATTGCACGTTTGCGCACGCACTGCGGCAGATCTCGTAGAGATGGCGGCTGTTGGCGCTGTGGCTACCGCCGACGACGACCATTGCGTCGCACGTGCGGGCCATCTGCGCGGCCTCTGTCTGACGTGTAAACGTAGCACCACATATTGTATCAAACAATTTTGCGTTTGTACACTGTTTTTTTATGATTTTCTGACATTCCAGCAGTTTCTCTTGCGTTTGGGTCGTCTGAATGACAACAGTCAGCGGTTTTGCACAGTCGATGGTACCGTCGGCCATGCGCGCGGCGAGCTCCGCGGCGTCATTGACCACGACCGGGGCCTCACACCAGCCGCAAATGGCGCGCACCTCTGGGTGGTTGGCTGCACCGATGATGACCGGCTGCCGCCCCTCGGCGGAAGCCTCGGAGACGATTTCATGGATGCGCTTAACCTTCGGACACGTCGCGTCATACACTGTCGCGCCCGTGCGCTGCACCGCCTCAAACTCCGCGCGGCTGACACCGTGGGAGCGAATGATGACGGACGCGCTCTGCGGGATCTGCTCCGGCCCATCTACGACCGTGAGGCCCTCGGACTGCAGGTGGTGCACCACATCGTCGTTATGGATGAGCTCGCCGAGGCTGTAGCAATTTTGCTCGGCGGCGAGCATTTCCTCAGCCATCTTCACCGACCGGCTGACCCCAAAGCAGAAGCCGGCCGACTTGGCAACGATGAGTTCCTTCACGTCTGCGCCTCCAGTCCGAAGCGTGCGCGGATGGCCGCACACACGGCGTCGATGCTCTCATCGAGCGTCAGGTCGCTCGTGTCGATGTACACGGCGTCCGGCGCTGCTTTGAGCGGTGCGACCGTGCGGTGCGTATCGTCATAATCGCGCTGCTCAAGCTCGCGCAGCACGTCGGCATAGGACTCCTGAATGCCCTTTTCCTGCAGCTGGCGGTAGCGGCGCTGCGCGCGGCACTCCGCCGAGGCAGACAGGAAGATCTTCAGTCCGGCATCCGGCAGCACGACTGTGCCGATGTCGCGCCCGTCCATGACGACGCTGTGCGTGCGGGCAAGGCTGCGCTGCATATCCAGCAAAAACGCGCGCACGACCGCCAGCGCCGACACACGCGAGGCGAGGATCGACACCTCCGGCAGGCGGATAGCCTCCGAGACGTCCTCGCCGTTGAGGAGCATCCGCTGCTCCCCTGCTGCATCATAGACCAGTTCGATCTTCAGCCCCGGCAGCAGCGCCTGCACGGCAGCGGTGTCCGAGCAGTCGATGCCGGCCCGCTCGCCGGCAAGGCCGACCGTGCGGTAGATTGCGCCGGTGTCCATATAGATGAGGCCGAAGCGGCGCGCGGCCGCGCGGGCGATTGTGCTCTTGCCGGCGCCGGACGGGCCGTCGATGGCAACAGTGATGTGTGTACCCAAAACGTTTGTTTCCTTTCGTGCGTTATGTGCAGACCGCACTGCCAGCCACATAGCCGGTGCTCCAGGCAATCTGCAGGTTGAAGCCGCCGGTATAGGCATCCAGATCGAGCACCTCGCCGGCAAAGTACAGCCCGGGCACGAGCTTAGAGCCCATGGTGCGCGGGTTGACCTCCTTGAGCGACACGCCGCCGGAGGTAATGATGGCCTCATCAATGGGCCGCGTGCCGGTGACCGACACCGGAAAATGCTTGAACAGTTCCAAGATCCGGTGCCGCTGCTCACGTGTAATGGCGTTGACCTTCGTATCCTCCGGGATGCCGGACAGGCGCACGAGCACCGGGATCATGGCATGGCCCGCGAGGTCATAGAGCGCGTTCTTAAAATCGCGATTGGCATATTTCTGAAAATCGCGCAGGATGCGCGCATCGAGCTTCTTTTCGTCCAGCGCCGGCTTCAGGTCGATGCACAGGCGGTATTTGTGCTGCGAAAAGTCGCGCATATGCGCGCTCGCCGACAGCACCAGCGGACCCGACACGCCAAAGTGCGTGAAGAGCATCTCGCCCAGGTCGGAGTAGATGACCTTATTCTGCTCATCGCAGACCGTGAGCGTCACGTTGCGCAGGGAAAAGCCCTGCATCTCGGCGCACCAGGGATCATCGGATTCCAGCGGCACGAGCGAGGCGCGCGTGGGCGTGACGGTGTGGCCCAGCCGCCGCGCGAGGCAATACCCGTCACCGGTCGAGCCGGTGAGCGGATAGGACAGACCGCCCGTGCAGATGACGGCAGCATCACAGTCGACGGTGCCCTCCGTGGTCACGACGGCGGAGACAGCGCCGTCCTGCGTTAGGATGTCTGTCGCCGCGGCGTGCACGACCCGCCCGCCCGCGTGCGCATAGGCGCGCTCAAGGGCGTTAGCAATGTCGTGCGACCGGTCGGAGACCGGGAACACGCGGTTGCCGCGCTCGGTCTTGAGCGGCACGCCGAGCGATTCAAACAGCGCCATCGTGTCCTGCGGGCCCAGACGGTTGAGTGCGCTGTAGAGAAAGCGCCCGTCACCCGGAATGTTAGCGAGAATGGTCTTGACATCGCAGTGATTCGTCACGTTGCAGCGGCCCTTGCCGGTGATGCGCAGCTTCTTGCCGAGCATCTTGTTCGGCTCGAGCAGCACGACATGGAGCCCTCGCTGCGCCGCTATGAGTGCGCACATGGACCCGGCCGCGCCGCCGCCGACCACAACTACATCAGCTTTCAACGGTTCCGTACACCTCGTATTCTTTCCAGACGGTCTCCAGCTCACGGAACGTCTCAAACGTGCGCTCCCGGTCACGCGCACCGACGGCCATAATGAGCGCATTGATCAGGCTCATGGGCGCTACGAGCGAGTCGAGAAAGGACACCATCTCACTCTTGGCATACAGGCACACGTCGGAGATCTCGTTGAGCGGCGAAACCTTGCTGTCCGTCATGCCGAGGCAGCGCGCACCGTGATCGCGCGCGAACTTCATGGCGCTGATCGTGCGCTTGGAATAGCGCGGGTAGCTGATGCCAATGATAAGGTCGCCCTCGCCGATGCGCAGCATCTGCTCGTACACCTCGCGCGCGGCGATCTCCTTGACGACCGTGACATCATCCAGCAGCAGCTTGAGATAGATGCCGAGAAAATCCGCCAGCGTCGTGGACGTGCGCATGCCGATGATGTAGATGTGCTTTGCCGAGAGGATCATATCGACCGCCTGGTCAAAGTTATCCTGATCGACCTCGTCGAGCGTGGCCTGCAGATTGCTGATGTCCGCGCGCAGCACTGCCTTGAGCACGTCGTGCCCATCCATGGTGCTCTCGGCCGCCTCGATACGTTCGACCGAGGTCAGGCGGTTGCGCACGATCTCCTGCAGCGCTTTTTTCATGCCGGGGTAGCCGCGGTAGCCGAGATCGGCCGCGAAACGCACGACGGTCGACTCGCTCACGCCGGTCACTTCGCCGAGACGCGCAGCCGTCATAAATGCCGCCTTGTCATAGTTTTTCAGAATAAACTGCGCGATGGTCCGCTGACCCTTGGAAAACGAAGGAAATTTATGCTCCAAAACAGACAAAATATCCATTTTCATATGTTCACCTTGTAAATACGCATTTTTTGCCGCCAAGCTGCGGCACATTTTTTTATTTTAAGCAAATTTCAGCCACTTTGCAAGTCGATTTTGCAATTTTCCAGCAGAAAACTTGCATAAAATTTTGCGCCTCAAAGGTGCGATTTCAGGTAAGCGACCTCCGCATCCGTCAGCGGCCGCCACTGGCGCGGCGCGAGCGTGCCGAGACGCAGTTCCCCCTCCGCCACGCGCACAAGCCGCCGGACGCGCAGCCCCGCGAGCGCGCACAGACGGCGCACCTGGCGGTTGCGTCCCTCGTGGATCGTGACGGACAGGCGGCCGGGCGCGAGCACCGTCACCTCCGCCGGGCGGACGCGATAGCCCTCCAGCTCCGTGACGGCGTGCATGGTCTCCGCCGCGGCTGCAAGGTCGCCGCCCGCTACATCCACCTCATACGTCTTTGGAATCTCGTGTGAGGGGTGCATGAGGCAGTTTGCGATCTCGCCGTCGTTCGTCAGGATGAGCAGGCCCTCGGAATCGAGATCCAGCCGCCCGACCGGGTACAGCCGCTCCCCCAATGATGCCACGAGATCCGCCACTGTTTTGCGCCCGCGCTCGTCGTGCATCGTCGTGACATAGCCGCGCGGTTTGTTCAGCATTATGTACCGCTTCGGGGCCCGAGCCGGCAGCGGACGGCCGTCGATGCAGATGACGTCGGTCTCCGGGTCTGCCTGCGCGCCGAGCTGCGCGATCTGTCCGTTCACGGTCACGCGGCCGGCGGAGATCATCGTCTCCGCCGCACGGCGGGAGGCAACGCCCGCCTCGGAAATGCACTTTTGCAGCCGCTGCTGCATGGTCATCACCTCAGGATACAGGATAGTAGGAGGAAAAGTACCGGCAGGCGTGCGTCCACAGCCGGCCGATCCGCGCGAGCGGCGAGATCTTCACGTCCGGGTCGAGCGCTGCGGGTTCGGCATAGCAGAGCGCCACGGAGACGCTTTGCCCGTCCGGCCCGGTCGCCGTCAGTGTGCCCGCCTGCGCGCCCTGCTCCACCGGCGCGAACACGAAGCGCGGCAGCTCTGCCTTCAGCGCCACCGGGTCATCCGGGTGCACGAGCAGGTAGGCAGGTTCCTCCGGCACCGCCGCGCAGAGCTCCACCGTGGCGGAAAGCACCGGCACGGCATACACCGGCGTGTCACCGGCGACGCAGCGGTACTCGTAGTTTTCAAACGCCCAGTCGAGCAGGTGCGTGTGGTCATTCCAGTCGTCCGGGTCCGAGAGCGTCACGCACACGAACTGCGTCGTGCCGCGCTGCGCGCAGGACACGAGCGTCCGACCAGCAGCCTTGGTATACCCGGTCTTGACACCGACCGCGCCGTCATAACTGCGCAGCAGGCGGTTGTGATTCACGAGCGTCTGGCCGTCTATGACCGCACTCTTTGTGGAAACGATCGTGCGGAATGTCTCATTTTCCATGGCGGCGCAAGCGAGCGTTGCCATGTCGCGCGCCGTGGAATAATGCCCTTCGGCGTCGAGACCGTTGGGGTTTTGAAAAGCGCTGTTGGTCATGCCGAGCACGCGTGCCTTATCGTTCATCCTATCCGCGAACGCCTCTACGGAGCCCGTCGTGTGGCACGCGAGCGCGATGGCGGCGTCATTGCCGGACGCGAGCATCAGACCGTAGAGCAGCTCCTCGACCGTGTACGTTTCCCCGGCGCGCAGATACATTGACGAGCCCTCGACTGCCGTGTATTCCGGCAGGATCTCGACCGGCTCATCCAGCGCGCAGTGCTCGAGCACGACGAGCGCAGTCATGATCTTCGTCGTGCTGGCAATGCCGAGCCGCTCGTCCGCATTCTTTTCATAGAGCACGGTGCCGGTCTCGGGATGCATGACAATGGCGGCCTTGGCCGCATTGTCCGTCCCGGTGGCATGTGCGCACGGCGTGAAAAGCAAAGAAATAGCCAGCACGCAGGCAAGGCCAAAAAATGTCTGTTTCAAAACAAGCACCACCCTTTCCAAGTTTCGGGCGGTGCTTATTATGGGCGCTTTCGGCGCAGTTTATGCTTTGTCGGCCTTGCGCTGGTCGATGAACTGGTCGATGCGGTCGATCACCTGCGGGGTCATGTCGATCAGGCGGTCGAACGTGTTCGATGCCGGCGGCATGACGTTGAGCATGCGCACATTGCCGTCCTTGACGATCAGAAAGCCCATCGGCTCGACCTTGACGCCTGCGCCGCTGCCGCAGCCGACGCCGTTTTTGTTCTCCTTCATCGGGAACTCCGACCCGCCGCTGGCAAAGGCGAAGCTGACGCGGGACAGCGGGATGAGCGTAATGTCATCCGGCGTCGTGATCGGTTCGCCGACGACGGTGTTCGTGTCCACCATTTCCTTGATCTTGCTCATGGTCGCAGTCATGACTGCACTGATTTCATTATCCATTGCTGACCTTCCTTTCCTGCGTGGTCGGCGCGGTCTTTGTGCGCGCGGCCCGGGCCTGTTTCGAGTGCATTTTTTGCTTTAAGAATCCAACGCCGAATGCCAGCGCGATGATGACGATCTGCCCGATGCGGATCGTGCAGATGATACGCGCATCGATCTGCGGCTGCTCGGCCTGAAAATCCACGCCGGTCTGAATGTCCCGCTCGTCAATGCGCAGGGCCCGCTCCGCCAGCGGTGTGAGCGCGCCGAGCGCGGCATTGACATAGCCAAACACCAGCGCCGTATCATATGGGTTCGGCGCGCCGGACACGAACACCAGCCGCAGCAGCTGCACGCGCAGCAGCTGCCGGAAACGGTCAAGCGCCTGCAGGCCAAGCTTTGCGAGGGTAAGGATCGTCCGGATATCCGGCGGGGCGGATTTCTTTTTCGGCTTTTCCTTTTTCGGTTTTGGGGGCTTTTTCTCCTTTGGCTTTGCATCCGGCGGTTTCGGCAGGAGCCGGAGCCGGAACGGGCCGATGCGCGCCGCGAGCGAAAATACATCGTCCACGTAGGCCGCATCCACGCCGACTGGCAGCAGATTCAGCACCACCAGCACCAGCGCGACCGCAAGTATGATCCACAGAGCCGTCAATCGGCATCACTCTCCTGTCGGTTTTTCCTCCGTGTCCGTCAGCTGCATCTGCTCGCCGCGGCCGCGCAGCTCCGAGATGGCCTGCTCGAGCTTTTCCGCGCCCTCGTCGGACGACAGATCCGGCAGCACAGGCAATTCATCAAGCGACTGTATGCCCATGGTGCGCAAAAACAGCGCACTCGTGCGGTACAGCGACGGGCGGCCGGGCGCGTCAAGCCTGCCGCAGGCCTCGATGAGCCCGCGCTCAAGGAGCGTCGTGACCGTGTAGGCGCTGTCCACGCCGCGCACCTGATCGATGTAGGCGCGCGTGACGGGCTGGAAATACGCAACGATTGCCAGCACCTCCAGCGCCGGCTGCGAGAGCTTGGGCGGCTTGCGCTGCTCGAGCGCGCGTCGGATATGATTCGCGTACTCCGGTGCCGAGCACAGCTGCAGCAGATCATTCATCTGCACCAGGCGTATGCCGCAGCGGTTTTCCTCATATGCCGCAGCAAGCTCTTTGGCAGCCGAGACGATCGTCTGCATCTCCTCGCCGGTGACGAGCGCGATGCGCGACGCCGGCACAGGATCTCCCGCTGCAAATAAAATGGCCTCAATGACCGAAAGTAATTCCTCGTGTTCCATAAAAATTTCTCACTCAACAATGGATTCCAGAATATCGTCCGTAGCGCCGCCGGTGAAGCTTGCCACATATTCGCCGTTTTGCTCGGAAAGCATCAGATGTCCGAGGCTGCACAGCTCCAGCACGGACAAAAACGTCGCCACGATCTCGCTGCGGCTGGCGCACTGGCTATAGAGCGTGTTCAGAGATATGCTCCCCCGCTCGCGCAGCTCGTCAATGAGCGTGCGGCATTTGTCGCGCACGCTGTAGACGATGCGCTTCGGCGCCGCCATCTGCAGCGCATCCGTTGCCGCCGCGCCGCCGCGCGTGAACACGGACAGCAGTGCGCGCAGAAGGTCGGCCTGCTCGATGCGGTAGCGGTATCCCCCCGCCGACTTCGGCAGCGGCTCCGGCGGGCGCGACAGGTAGTGCAGGCCGGTCTGGGCCGCAGCGTCGAGCATCGGCGTGACGGACTTGACGGCCGCATAGGTGTCCTTGCACTTGAGCTGTTCGAGCGATGCGATGAGCTGCTCGAGCTCCGTGACCTCCTTCTCCTCCGTGAGGAGCATGCGCGTCTTGATATAGAGCAGGTAGGACGCCATCTGCACGAACTCGCTCGCGATCTCGAGGTCGAGCTTTTCCATGGCGTTGAGGTATTCCAGATACTGATCGAGGATCTCCGAGATCTTGATGTCCCGGATCTCGATCTTGTTCTTGGACAAGAGCAGCAGGATCAGGCTCAACGGCCCCTCAAAATCCGCCATCTCGCTCTTGTCGTGGATAATGCCCTCGAGAAAATAGGTAGGATCGGTCGGCTTAGTCGAAGATGCCGATAAGTTCATAGCCCCACTCCGCAAATACAAAGAGTTTGTCAAACGCGGCCTCCGTCACCGTGGTGAGCGGCTTGCCGAGCACGCCGGTCGCGACCAGCACGAGCAGCAGAATCATCCCGTAGCGCTCATAGCGCATAAGCTTGGCATACGCCGCGTCGGGCAGCAGCGCAAAGAGCACCTTGGACCCGTCAAGCGGCGAGACCGGGATGATATTGAAAATAGCCAGCGCCAGACTGATATACGCCGTCAGCCAGATCATGTCCAGTAAAAACTGCACTGAATACAGCGCCCGGTACAGCAGACCATACAAAAACAGAAACACAAGCGCGAGCAGCACATTTGACACCGGCCCCGCCAGTGCCGTGAGCGCCATGCCGCGCTTGGGGTTGCGAAAGCGCATCATGTTCACCGGCACGGGCTTTGCCCAGCCGAACTTGAACACGACCATCATCAGCAGGCCCATCGGATCGATGTGTTTCAGAGGGTTGAGCGTGAGCCGGCCGGCGTCCTTCGCTGTCGTATCACCGAGACGATAGGCAACCCAGCCGTGCGACACCTCATGGAACGTGATGCACAGCAGCGACGGAACGACCGACAGCACGATATTCAGCAGATAGGACCAGTCGAGTCCGTTCCAGATCGATTGCAGGGTGTTCACGCGCGCACCTCCCATTCCTACAATCTTGCATTATATCAAGTCCCCGCCGAAAAAACAAGTGCAGAGTGAGCGAATACACGCTCTATATTGTAGGACTACAACACATGTTTGACAAACCTACAAGAGCGCGCAAATACACGCTCTACATATTGCATTTCAAGAAATAAAAAAGCAGGCAGCACCAGCTGCCTGCTTTTTCACACAAGATTTCAAGCGTTCTTTTCGAGGTAATCCACGACCTGACGGACGGTAGTCAGCTCGGCTGCCTTCTCGTCCTCAATCGTGATGCCGAACGCATCCTCGATCGACATGACCAGCTCCACGACGTCGAGCGAATCCGCGCCGAGATCGTCCGCGATGTTGGTGTCCATGGTGATGGTGTTTTCGTCTACTTCAAACTGATGGGCGAGCAGTTGTCTCACTTGTTCGAACATAATACCGTTTCCTCCTAAATCTCTCGTCAGCTCCACTCGCGGCTGACCGGTTTGTTGCTGGTACGCTGCGGCTTCTCGTAGGAGACCACAACGCGGCGGTTCGGCTCGGTACCGGTCGAACTCGTCGTCACGCCTTCGTAATCCTGCAGCGCCGTGTGGATGACATGGCGCTCGTAGGAATTCATCGGCTCAAGCGCCATGCTGCGCTTGTACTTGATGGCCTTGGCGGCCATCTTCTCCGCCAGACGCACGAGCGACTCCTCGCGCTTGGCGCGGTAGCTCTCGGCATCGACGCTGATGTGCATATGCTTATCACTGCCGCGGTTGACGGCGTAATTGGTTAGGTGCTGGATCGCGTCGAGCGTCTCGCCGCGGCGGCCGATGACTGCGCCCATGTTGCTGCCGGACAGGTTCACGTTCACGCCGCCGTTTTCACGCGCGGTGATCTCGATCTCCGCCTGGATGCCCATGTGCTCGAGCAGGCCGCTGACGAACGCGCGGATGCGCGCATAGCTCTCCGGCTCGTCCACCGCCGCAGCGGGCGCAGACACAGGCTGCTCCTGCGCAGCGGCCGGGGCCGGAGCTTCGGCGGCTTCCTCAGGCGCCTCATCCGGCGCCTCGTACTGCACGCGGACGACCGCGGGACTGGCACCGATACCGAGGAAGCCGGACTTGGCGCGCTCGACGATCTCAACGGAAACATCATCCCGGTCAAGGCCAAGCTCCTCGAGCGCGGCGGCGATCGCCGCCTCTTCCGTCTTGCCGGACTTTTCCAGTGTTTTTAACATCATTCAGTACTCTCCTGTTTTCCTTCCGGGACTTCGGCAGCCGACGCCTGCTCTGCCTCGGGAGCGGCGGTCGTCTCTGTTTCATAATGGTCCCGCGCATAGGCACGGCCGCGCGCATAGCGGCGGTTGCCGACCTGGGACTCCGGCGCAGCCGCCTGCTCGATGCCGAGGCGCTCGCGGCGGGCGGCGCGCTCTTCACGAACGACCGCAGCCTTGCGCTCGTCATCCTTCTGCTTCTGGCTGGCCTGAATCTTCTTCTTGCTGGTATTTGGGTTGACGACGGTCTCACCGGCAGCCTTCAGGCGCTCGGTCTCGAGACGCTTGCGCTCGAGTTCGGCATCACGCTCTTTTTCGCGCGCGATGCGCTCAGCATCGAGCTTGTCGAGCTGCTTGTTGAAAACCTTCGTCAGGCTGACATCACGCAGGATGCCAAGGATGCTGTTGACGATCCAGTAAATGCCCAGAGCGGCCGGCATCGTATAGCAGATCCACAGCGACACGAGCGGCATCATAATCATCATGGTCTTGTTGGTCGTAGCAGCCTGCTGCTGGTTGGCAGCGGGCTGCGGCGTCATCGACGTGCTGATCTTCATGGACAGCCACGACAGTACCGCCGAGACGATCGGGATCAGGAACAGGCCCAGAGCCGGAAGCCAGACGGCTTTGTTGCTCCAGTCAAACGTCCAGATCTTGAACGACGGCTGCTGGCCCATGTTCAGGCCGATGAACGAATAGTCGATATCCAGCAGCTTGCCCGAGAAATCACCGAACGCGCTGGTCACGGCGTCCCAGTTCTGATGGATCAGGTCGGCGATCTGGATCTCCTGATAGGCGGACTTCGTCTGTGCGACATAGCCCGCGTTGGTCGTGACCCAGTCGGTCAGCTGCGTGACAGCGTCCGCGCTCAGGCCCATCATCTTCGTCAGCGGCTGACGGATGACGCTGTAGAGCGCGATCAGGATCGGGAACGGGATCAGGCTCCAGAGGCAGCCGGACATCGGGTTGATCTTCTCTTCCCGGTAGAGCTTGGCCATCTCTTCATTGAGCTTTTGCTGGTTTCCCTCGTGCCGGCGCTGAAGCTCCGCGATCCGCGGCTGAAGGCGGCTGGTACGCATCATGCTCTTCTTGCTCTTGGCCATGAACGGAAGCAAAATCAGGTTCACGACGACACCGAAGAGGATGACCGCCCAGCCGTAGCTGCCGGTCAGCTCATAGAGTGCTTTGAGCAGCCAGGCAAAGGGTGCAGTAATCCAGGACATAAGACGACTCCAATTCTAAAATTCTTAGGATTTCCCGGTCATGGCACCGGGTCATAAAATTCATGCTCGCCCGTATGGAACGGGTGGCACCGACATATGCGCTTGATGGCCAGCCACGAGCCCTTGAGCGCTCCGTATTTCTGCAGAGCCTCGAGCGCATATTCTGAGCAAGTCGGAATGAACCGGCAGCAGGGCGGTTTGAGCGGCGAGATATACCTGCGGTAAAACTTCACCAGCGCGATGAGCAGCCGCTTCATACGCCGTCATCCCCTTCCGTCAGCAGACCGAGTTGGGCGCACGCCGATAAAAACGCTGCCTCCAGCTGATGATAATCCGCCGTGCACGCGCGCACGCGCGACACGACGACCAGATCATACCCGCGCGCGATCTGCCGCTCATGCAGGCGATAAATCTCCCGCAGACGACGGCGGATGCGGTTGCGCACGACGGCATGGCCGACCTTGTTGGACACGGTGTAGCCGATGCGGCTGCGGCCGGCGCGGTTTTTCCGGCAGTAGACCACCAGATACGCATTGGCGCAGCTTTTGCCCTTCGAGTACAGACGCCGGAATTCATAGTTTTGTTTGATCGTGCTGGTAAATTCCAAAGGTCTCCCCCGATCCTCTCTGCTGTGCAGACCCTCCAAAAATGCCTTTAGGGCGGAAAGATCCCGCCCTGAAAAACATCATTAAGGAGTCTGCCTGCTCACGCGCAGCAACTCAGTAGCTGAGATGCTTTCTGCCCTTCGCTCTGCGGCGGGACAGCACCTTGCGGCCGTTGGCGGTCGCCATTCTCTTGCGGAAGCCGTGCTCTTTCTTGCGCTGAAGCTTCTTGGGCTGATAGGTACGGAACATGGTATTTTCTCCTTTCAATCATACTCAACAGCGGCTCGCGCCGCCGTAGTTGGCAAAAAGTATCCGGCGCCAGACGACTGACGCCGGATATATATTATACACTATGGAATTTCTCCCTGTCAACCTTCATTTTTTGCGCTCACAGCACCGCGCAGGTCCTCGCCGGTGATGTGCTTTTTCAGCGGCTTCCACAGCAGCGCGCCGATCACGAGCACAAGCACCATGTCGACGAGCATGAAGCTGCCGTTATACAGTGCCGAGTAGAACCACGGCGTCGTCATCGTCAGGCCAAAGAAGGTCTCGGGCATATACTCGGCCCAGACCGTTGCACCGACGACATAGTGCACGAGGAAGCGTGCCACACTGCCGACGACCGTGCCGATGAAGAAGCCGCCCTTCAGCTTCGAGCATGCACCAGCAAAGCCGAGCACCGTAAATGCGAGCAGATAGTCGCCGATGAGCGACTGCCACGTCCATGCATACGTACTGCTGAGCACCGCCTGCAGGATGCTGTAGGCAAAGCTTGCGAGCATTCCGGGGCCGAAGCCCCAGCGGGCGCAGTACAGGAAGATCGGCAGCATCTCGATCGTGATGGAGCCGCCCTGCGGGAGTTCAAAGAGCTTGAGATAGCTCAGGACCTGGGCAAGGGCGATGAAGATTGCGCCCTCGCACAGCGCGCGCAGGCGCAGATGGGATTTGCTTTGGGTCATGTTGTTTCCTCCTCAAAGAAAAAACTGCATTGCCGAAACAATGCAGTCCATAGAAAACGATAGAATATGAATTTCGTTTCCTACGCCGGCATTATCCGGATCAGGTCTGTGGGTATCGAGCTTCGATTCACTCGTCTCAGCCGGGAATGACCCAGCCCCCCAAATGGCACGTTATTATTTATACACGATTGTCCGTAATTTGTCAAGTCATTGTCTGCGTGGCGGCGCATACGCATAAATATCCGCAGCGGTGGCAAGCATGTTCTGCATCTCCAGCCGGGCGGACGGCGGCGAGAGGATCTCCACCTCGGTGCCGAAACCGAACAGCCAGGCGTAGAACTTCGGGCTCGTGACCACGTTGAGCGCAACCGTGAAATGCTCTGGCCCGTCAGCGACCACGATCACGTCCTTGCCGAAGCGGTCGAGCACCGCGCCGACCAGATGATTGGCAAAGCGCAGCCGCACCGTCTGCTCTTCCCCGCTGAACATGCTGAACACTTTTTTGGAATATGCCGACAGGTCCAGCTGCGAGAGGTCTGCCGTGCCCTCGCGGGGCGCCTCCAGCGCGGAGATGTCTGTCATCTTGTCCACGCGGTAATGCTTGCGCAGCTCCGCCTCGGCATCCCACGCCAGCAGGTAGTAATTCTCATTGTCCCACATCAGGGCCAGCGGGCTGACGACGTAAAATGCGCCCTCTTTCCGGTAACGCCGCTGCTTGGAGATGGTGTATTCAAAGTAGTGGAAGCGGATCTGCCGGTCCCGGGAAATCGCGTCGGAGATCTCGTCCACATTATAATACACGCTCTCATTCATGCTCTTGACGCGGCCATGAACATAGACCTGCCGCTGCAGAAGTTGCGCATCATAGATGCTGGCAAGACTTTCGATCTTTTTGATGAGGGCCAGCGTCTTTTTGTGCGTGATAAACTTGGACGACTGGACGCTGTCCACGAGCAGTTTGAGCTCCGGCGTTTCAAACGCACGCGAGCCGACATAATATCCGGTCGTCTTGGACTTGGTTTGTACGATATCCAGGCCGAATGTGCGCAGTGCCTCCAGATCGCCGTAAATGCTCTTGCGCTCAGCAGATATACCGCGCCGCGCCAGCTGCGCTATCATATCCGGCACGGTCATCGGATGACGCTCGTCCGTCTGCTGCAGCAGGATCTCCATCAGGTACAGCAACTTCAGTTTCTGATTCGGTGATTTTGGCATAGTTCTCCCTTTTCTCCATTCCCACACATGGATTCTATTGTATTTTATCATAAAAATCCAGTGCAAAAAAGCATGCACGCACAAAGCGCGCGGTTTCCGAAATAATTTGCTCTATTTACTTCGCAGCGGCGGACATAGACAGCAAAATATCATCCAGATTATCCAAAATGAAATGCTGCGCATCCGAATGATACAGCGTGACCCGATAGGGGCCGCGCTTGCCGTTTCGTTCCTCGACCGACAGGCCGATGGTGCACCCCAGCGCCGTCGGGCCGCGAAACGGCGTCCCGTCTCCCCTCGCGTTTATCTCCAGAAAGCCACGCTGCAGAAGCCAGTTCGTGATCGTCGTTGTGCGCAGGCGCTTATAAACAAACGGGTCGACCATTTCGTTGAGCGCGCGGCAGATCTCGCTGACGGTCATCGGCTGCTCCGTAAACGGAAACTCTGCGCGTCGCTCGACAGGCAGAGCAAACGGCAATTCCAATCCCCGGCCGCCGTGATCGTGCATTTCCTGCAGCAGACCGGATACAAAGAAAAAACAACGCGACATCTCCATCCGATTGAGCACACTGTCGCCCGACAGCTCCGCGCCCGTCTCCGGATCCAGCCCGAGGGCAAGCGCATCAAGGCAGCGTTTGGCATCCAGAATTCGTTCCTTCCGCGTCATATCATCGCCAGCTTTCCTGTTTTTCTCTATTATAGCAGGATGAGAGTCCCATAAGCAGGACTCTCGATCTCAAAAAACAGAAAATTTTCAAAAAACTGCGGCTTACTTGTCCGTGCCCGCGGGACGTTTTCGCCCAAGATAACGGAACACCTGCGCCCAATAGCTCAGATACGGCACGTCCCGATCACGAATTCCGATTATTAGATTAAAAAGGCAGGGGGACGATCTCGTAATCACCTTCGGTAAAAGCCAAAGTACGTGCTCCGTTTTGTCTATACCCCAGACTTCGGGAATGGTCAAGTTAACATTTGGACAATATAATGAAAGTACATGATATTGGACAGTGAGGAGGCATGGGCATGATTACCTACGCCCCGTTATGGGAGACGATGAAGCGGCGGCATATCACGACCTACGCGCTGATCAAAAACTACGCGTTCAGCCGCGGCACGCTGGACTCTCTCAAGCACAACCGCAATATTACTACCGCAACGCTCAATGACCTTTGCCGCATCCTCTCCTGCCGTGTGGAGGATGTGCTGGCCTATATTCCGGACGAAGCCGAAGAATCGTAGCTGCCCATTTCCGATCGAGAAATGGGCAGTTCTTTCTTTAAAAATCAATATCCTCCTCTGATTCTGCCGGAATCGGAGGAGGATGTATTTTTAACTGTTTACTTCTTTACATTCTTGCAAAACGCCATCAGGATCGTCGCGACCTGTTCACGGGTCGCGCTGCCCTGCGGTTCAAGATAGGTCTGGCCACCGTTGCTCGCACCGGAGATCAGGCCAAGCGCCACGGCATCTGCCAGCGCGTCCTTCGCCCAGCCGGACACGCTGCCCGCGTCCGGGTAGACGCTCAGGTCGGCAGGCGTCCAAGTACGCGTCACGCCGAGAACCTTTTCCGCATAGCCCATGAGGATGACGGCAATCTGCTCACGCGTTACCGGCAGGTCGGGCGCAAACGTTGTGGCAGACGTGCCGGAGACGACACCGGTCTGGTATGCCCAGAGGACGGCGTCCTTGTACCAGTTCTGCGTCAGATCGGTAAACGGCGTCGTGCCGGAAACCTCCGGTTCACCCTCGAGATTATAGAGGATCTGGACGATCTGGGCACGCGTCGTGGTCATGGACGGGGCAAACAGATTGTTCCCGACACCGGACATGAGCCCGTTGGCAACGCAGTAGTCAATGCCCGCGTGTGCCCAGTGGCCCTCACCCTGAACATCTGTGAAGCCGGCGCTCGGGCAGCCGCCTGCCGGAATGGTCTCCGTTTTCGTCGCGCTGCAACGGGCGCAGGTGTAGGTCTTGATGCCAGCCTCCGTCGCCGTGGCAGGCTTTGTCACCACGCCGCTATTCCAGCTGTGGCCCAGCGCATTGACGTAAGTGTCCACATAGCTGTCACCGCAGGTGCAGGTATGCGTCGTGTAACCCTTTTCGGTGCAGGTCGGCGCGGTCACAACAGCATCGTAGCTGTGTTCGTGCGCGGTCGCCCGGTTGCAGCGGAAATATGCCGAGCTATTTGACGAAAGGTTTTGGTATTTTTTGTTGTTTGCCCACACTGTCACCGAGCAGTCACCGGGCTTATCGATCGATACCGTTACGCTTGTATCGGTCGTGTAAATGGTTTTATATCCGGAGCCGTCTTTGCGGATATGCACCTCATATTCTCTCTGATCATATTTGCCCTGAAGTGGGCTCTCCGTCCAGCTGATCGTAAATTCCTCGCCCACAGTGACCACAGACGGCACCGTGATCTCGACCTTGGGAGGCGCGGATGGTGACTGATAATTTTCTATAGTATAGATGTTAAACAACTGTGCGTTGCCGTTGCTGTTGTCAAGGCCCCAGTTCGCATACAGCTGGAGTTGGGTGCCGGGAGTCGCATAGCCGCCCGTGCAGTCTACCACCAGATAATTGCCGGACGCGACTGAGTCCTTCGCCACCAGCTTGCAGAGGCCGTTGTAGTAAGCGACATACCAATAGCAGCTCGAGGTCAGCTTGTTGCTTGTCGTGACTTTTGCCTGAGACGCGCAATTGCCCTCGTAGCAGAGGTAGTAATTGTTGTACATATTCTGAATTACATAGCTATTATCGCTGCCCATGCGGGTAAACATCCAGATCACATTCGGGTCAGATGAGCCGGAGTTAACGATTTTCACATCTTGCTTTGCGTTTTGGTCATAGCACGTTCCGGTGGGCATCCATTTGTCCGCACGGATGATGTAACGGTAGATACTCGTGCCGATGTCGACAAATTCCGGCTTATACACAGCGCTGGAGAAGTCCGGACGGATAACGCCCCAATACGGATTGTCAAAGCCATTATATCTGACGTTTGTAACGTGGACGACTTTGCGCTGATAGGCATAGTTCTGATGCCATGTGCTGTAATCCGATTCATAGATCGCGACATGACCATACTGGTTTGCATCGTTGCCGCTGTAGACCAGAATGTCGCCCTTCTGCGGCTGTACGTTTTGTAGTCTTTGCCAGCCGGCGGGGAGCGGCTCCTTCCACGAATAATCCGCGCCATTGCCGCCCGGAGAGGTCTGGCCGAGGTACGAGTAGTAGGCAACAATCAGCGCCACGCACTCGCCGCTGCCGACGGTTTGTCCTTCTACGCTCTTGACCCAGTTGATCGCATCGTCGGCCGTTTTGCCGTTGGTCGCGGCGAAGGCCGCCGTCGGCAGCAGGCCGACGATCACGATCATGGCTAGAACAAGACTGAGTACACGCTTTTTCATACGTCATCTTCTTTCTATCAAATCGATCTCTTTACGGATGCACACCTTTGCGTGAGATGTGCTTTCTCTGTAGCAAGTATATATTCGCAAATATATTTGGTCAAGAAATTTTAACAAATCAATATGAGGCAATATGACGAATTTTCGGGCGTCGATCTGAATAAGCTACCGTATTTGTGCACAAGACATGGGCCCGCTTACGCGAAGCTGGCCCATGTCTTATATATTTTCTGCTATCTTACTGCGCGTCCTGCGCATCGGCCTTGACCTCGATGACCTTGATCTGCGGCGCGGTATAGTCCGTCTCTTTGACGATGGTGTCCGTGATCGTGGCGACCTGCGCCGTGCTCAGCCCATCGGCCGGCGCAGGCACGGCGACCGTGATGCCCTCATCGGTAATATAGACCACGCACTCGGAAAAATCCTTGGCCAGCAGGAGATTTTCGATCTGCGTCTCGGTCATGGAATCGCTCGCCATGGCGGAAATGGCGTTCATGGCGCTGTCGATCGTTGCCTGCGAAGCGCCCTCGGCTGTCGAGGCCGATTTGAGTAGCGACAACGCCTCGTCGCGCGACTGCTGACGCGTCAGGCGCGCCTTGGCAAAGTAATCATCGGAGGCCGACGCCGACACTGCAGCCGCGTCCTCCTCCGCCTTGACCGCCGCCGTGGCGGCATCCTCGGCAGCGGCCATTTCTGCGTCCGCTTTCCCCCACTGGGTGTTATAAGACCAGTTAAAGTAGATCGCGGCGCAGACAAACAGCAGCACCACAATGATCGCAATGTTTCGTTTGGTTTTTTTCATAGTCGTCCTCCCGTTATTTAGATTGCGAATCCGGCTGCTTTCTGAGCACGGAGATGTGATCCGTGCTCAGGCCGGTAAACTGCGCCACTGCCTGCGTGACGGCAAGCTGCACCTGCGGCGAGTCCGCCCCGTCGCAGACGACGACCGCGCCGAGATACTGCGGACTGACCGTCTTGAGCTCCACTGCCTCCTGTGCTCCGCCGCCGGCGGAGATGATGGTCGGCTCTCCAGCGTCGTCCGTTGCCAGCTCCCGCTCGGCCGAGCAGCGGTAGGACAGCAGCACCTGCACTTGTCCGGTGCCGTTGATCTGCTGCAGCAACTGTGTGAGGCGCTGCTCCTCCGCCTGAATGGTCTGCGTCTGGGTCTGTTCGGAAACGGCCGATGCCTGCACCGTCTTGGCCTTTGCCTTGCTGCCGGTCGGCAGCAGGAGCAGGATCAGCCCCGCGAGCAGAATGATGAGAACGTATTTGTACTTGGCTGCAAAAGCGCTGAGTTTTCGTGTGTTCATGATGTGCTGCTCCATTCCTGCCGCGCGCGCGGGATCCCGAGGTCTGCCTCAATGATCTGCGCCAGGCGGCTGTTTTCTGCCGCCGGCCCGGATGTGATCAGGCGGACGGACTGCGGATACCAGTAACCGTCAGTGCTCCACTGCAGTGTGACCTGCGCATCGTCGAGCGCCGCGCCGCACTGCGCGGCTTTGTCCAATATATATGTGCGCATTTCCGATTCTATGACCGTGCGCTGCAAGCGCTCGCTGCTGTCGGACACCGCGCCGTCTGTCGACACTGAGACGTGATAGTCCTGCAGTGCAGCGGCATAAGCGTCATAATCGAACGTTACCAGCGGCGAGAACAGAAGGCACGTCAGGGCAACGCCGCCGACCAGCTTCGTGACGCGCCGCAGGCTCTCCGACGTCGGAAACAGCGACGCCAGTGCCGTCAGCAGGGCCACGCCCGCCAGACTGAGCAGCCAGGCACGCAGAGACTCCATCATCCCGTCACCGCCTTCATACTCGACACGATTGAGAGAAACAAAATGAGCGACGCCACGCCGACCATCCCCAACAGAAAGCCGTACACGTCCGCAAAACCGTCGATCAGCCGCCCGACGCGCTTGTCCGCAAAGGACTCGGCGATACCGGCCGCGAGCTTATACAGGACATAGTGCACGGTAAGCTGCAGATACGGCGTGACGCACACGGCGGCGACGCTGACAACGCCGACGATGCCGATGCCGCTGCGCAGGATCTCTGCGCTGGAAGTGACCGTGGACGCCGCATCGGCCACGATGCTGCCGACGACCGGGAGCGCGGCGGAGATGGCCGTCTTGACCGCCTTGGCCGCGGCTGCATCTGCCGAGCCGGTGAGGACACCCGTCAGCGACAGGTAGAGCGTGAACACACTCGCAAAGCTGATGAGCAGCAGCCGGAACGCCTTACGCAGCAGGCCGCTGAGGGACGCGAGCACGTCATTTTCGAGCGTCGTGCCGCAGGTGACCGTACCCGCGTACAGATACAGCAACGGCAGGAGCACTGCCGTCTCTGCGGATAGGAGCACATCCAGAAACAGAGACGTCGCCGCGTATTTTGCGGCGGCCGAAGTTGCCGCGCCGCTTGCCGCCGCAGCGGCGCACATGCTCGGCAGCAGGATCTTTGAGAAATCGCGCAGCGTGGCAAGCGCCGCTCTGCCCGCGGTGATGCACGAGGTCATGTGGGTAACGCTCAGCGCAGCGACCGCCACCGTGCCAGCCATCTGCGTGACTTTGACGCAGGCCCCATTCGCCGAGAGAGATGCACACAACGCCGACAAAAACACGACCGCCAGCAGCAGCGCCGCATTGCGCGCCGCCGACGCGACGGCTCCCCCGCCCTCGCGCAGGACATAGGCCCACAGTTTTGTGAGCAGGGACTGCGGCTGCGCGGCGTCTGCAACGGACAGCGCGCCAAAGGCATCGTAAGCCTGCTCCGGGAGCGCGGATTCCAGCGACGCCGTGCCGAAATCCGAAGCCTGCTCGGCCGCAACATCGTAGGCATGTGCCCCCGGCGTGCACGCCGCCAACACCAGCAGCACAGCCAGAAGCATAAGCAGCCGCTTTTTCATAAGCATTCTCCGATCATGTTCAAAAACGTGTGCATCAGCGGCAGCGCAGCATAGAGCGCGGCCGCCACACCCAAGAGCTGCACCGCGCAGGCGCCGGCAGCCTGTCCGGCGTCTTTGCAGAGACTCTCCCCGATCATCGTCAGGATGCTGATGGTCATGCACTTGAGCAGTGGGCCGGTGTAGACGCCGGACAGGTCGCTGACCGCGATCGCATCGCGGAAAAATGCCGCCAACGGCTCCAGCAGACCGATGCACAAAAACAGCGCCAGCAGCGCCGCAGCCCCGCTCAGCAGGAACGACATGCCCGGCACGGTTTTGTAGACCGTGGCGGCGGCAGCGGCGGCAATGACCACAAGGATAATCGCCTGAAAGACCGGCTCCATCACAAGGAAAACAGGCTCTTGATCAGGTCGAACAGCTCGCTGATCTTCTGGATCACCAGCACCAGCACCACAACAAGACCGGCAATGGTCGTCATGAGTGCCTGCTCGTCGCGCCCGGCGCGCGAGAGCAGAATATTGAGTACGGCGACCAGAATACCGATCGCCGCGATCTTAAAGACAAGGTCAACGTCCATAAGCGCCTCCAGTGGAATCAAAACAGAGCCACGGCGGCGAGCAGGCCAAGCGTCGCGCCGAGACCGCAAAACAGTTTGCCGCGCTGCACCATGTCGGCCTGCATCCGCGCGGCGGCAGTCTGCAGCGTCTCTATGCAGGCATCCAGCGCACAGCGCTGGAGCCGCGCGTCATACTTTCCGAGCTGTTCGCCCAGCGTCAGCAGCGCCGCATGCACATCGGGCGCAAACATGTCCAGCGCCTGAAACGCAGCCGCCCAGCTCTCGGAAAACGGCCGGTCCCCGTCCGTGATGCTGTCTGCGAGCGCGGCATACTGTGCGCTCAGCGGCTCCGGCGCGCTCACCGCCAGATGGCGCAGCGCCTCCGGCAGCGGCAGCAGACGGCCGACAATGTCGCTGCGCAGCAGGTTCAGACTGTCGATCACCGCCGTGAGCAGGCGCAGCCGCAGCCGCAGCTCCTGCCGCAGTGCGAACCCGGCGGCTGTGCTGCCCAGAAACAGCAGCGCCGCCCCCAGCCAGTGCAGCCACGTCATGTCAGGTCCTCAACGGTATAGACACGCTCGCCGACGCTGCGCGTGATGCACACGGCGCGGCGGAAAATATGCTCGTCCAGCAGTGCACGGTACAGCGCCCGGTGCCGCAGCGCCGCGACGCTTTGCGCGTGCGCCGTTGCCAGCAGCGCGACGCCGCAGCCGGCGGCGATGCGGATGGCCTCAATGTCCTCCGGCGCGCTGATCTCGTCAAACGCCAGCACGTCCGGCCGCATGGCGCGCAGGAGCATCATGCAGCATGCTGCCTTCTGCCCGCCGGTCATCACGTCCGTATTCGCCCCGACGTCAAACTGCGGCGCGCGATTCTGCACGGCCGCGATCTCGCCGCGCTCGTCCATGAGCGAGATGCGCGTGCCCAGATCGGACAAGCGGCGCACGCACTCGCGCAGCAGTGTCGTCTTCCCGTTGCCGGGCGGCGAGAGAATGAGCGTGCTGCAAAACCCGTCCTTGAGCAGCTGCGGCAAAAGCGCATCGGCGCAGCCGGGCACCGCGTGCGGAATCCGCACGGACACAGAGCTCAGCTGCCGAATGCCGTCGATCTGCCCGGCAGTCTGCCCGTAAGCGCAGCCGCAAAGCCCGACCCGGCAGCCGCCGGCCGTCTGTAAGTACCCCTGCCGGATCTGCTCTCCGGCCGCATAGACGGACGCCCCCGTCGCGCGCTCGAGCAGATAGTCCAGATCGCCTGCCAGGATGGCGCGGCATTCCGCCGGATACGCATGCGCCTGCGTCAGCAGCACGGGCACCTGGCCGATACGGCAGCAGATCTCTTCTACGAGTTCCTGCCGGTCACGCTGTGTGTGGGCAATGGCCTGTCCCAGCGCCGGCGGGAACAGTGCCAGCGCCTGATTTGTGAAGATCATGGTGGTCCCTCCTCTTTTGTTCTGCCTCATCCTATGCACGCACCGCGCGCGGCAGAACAAAAAGAGAGGCAGCCGGCCGGCTGCCTCTCAAGAAGTGTATGCACTTGTCACAGTTTGCGGCACTCAAGGTAATAGCGCTTGTCCGCGCCGAGGCCGATGGAAAAGCTCTTTTTCGGGAACGGGCCGGAGTGCAGTACAGACGTAAAGAGCTCCGTCTTGTCCATGCGCGGCATGAGGATGCCGCAGCAGCCGCCGCCGGCCGCAAGGTCGAGCGCCTCATCGTCGCCGTGGATGTAATCGACCGTGCCGCCGTTTTCCGCAAGATAGGCCGCGCAGAACGTGTCCATCGCGGCGATGGCTTCACCGAGCGACGCGCCCTTGGCGAGGATATCCCGGCGCTGATTCCCGGCGATCAGGGAGATCGCGTAGCCGCTGCCGTCACCAGATCCCAGCGCCGCCTCCGCTGCCTGCATCCATTTGGACGCATCGGTCCCGAAAAGCACACGGTGGATGGGCTCAATCGTCACGGCCGGGCTATGCAGATTCACAAGCTCGACGAGCGCATAGCGTGCGGGGTCAACCGCCGCCTGCTCGGGCGTGAGTAACTTTTTCTTCTCAAGCCAACACAGGCGGGCCGCTGCCAGACTGTGGTTGCCGTCGGCAATGGCAAAGCGCATGGGGTGCGCGCTATCCGTGCCGACACCGGTCGCGCACAGGTGCGCGGCAAGATCATCCGCAGCCGCGCCCGCAACGCGCAGGCCGCGAACGTGGCCGCCGCCGGACATGAGGTCAAAATCATACAGCGTTTCGCCGGCAGCCGCCTGTGCGCCCCGGAAAATCGCATCACCAGGATCGCTGTAAAACACCATGATATGCGGCATTTCCAGCGCAGCCGCCGCGCGGATGCGCACGCGCGCGGGCAGGCGCGAGGCGATCGTTCCTTCCGTGCTGCGGACGGGCGTGACGGAATCCGGCGCGTAATCATATGCCTCCAGATCGAGCACGCCGACAACGCCGCAGCGCACGGCGCCGCCCGGCAGTATGCGCTGCACGAGCACGAGACTGTGCGGTACGGTACGGAACACGCCACTGTCAAGGTAGCGGTGCATGGTCCGCTGGATCTCGCGCGTCGCCGCAGCCTCATCGCACTTACCAAGGTAAAACTCCGGCAGCATCAGCCGCAGTGTGGATGGCGCGTCACCGACGGTGTCCTGCACCGTCTGCCAATAACTGGCATCCGCCGTGAACTGGTCACAGGCGATGACGCTCCAGCGCCGCATATCCGCATGCGCCGGCAATAGAATATCCGTTGGTGTAAAAAACAGATTCTGATTCATTCCATGCTCCATTTCTCTGCTCTGCCGACGGCACGCAGCCAGTTATCGTGATACTGTTTAGCCTGCTCGGCATCCATTTCGGGTTTGAAAATACGGTCAGACTGACGCAGGAGTGCAATATCATCCACACGCTCCCATACGCCGGAGGCAAGGCCGGCGAGAAACGCCGCGCCAAACGCTGTCGTCTCGACCAGCTTCGGCCGGTCGATCGGCACACGCAGCACATCCGCCTGGAACTGCATCAAAAATGAACTGACGGACGCACCGCCATCCACCCGCAGGACAGAAATCGGGCTCTCCGCATCGACCTGCATGGCATCGAGCAGGTCCTTGACCTGATAAGCAATGCCCTCGAGCGTGGCGCGGGCAATGTGCGCCTTGTTGCTGCCACGCGTCAGGCCGACGATCGCGCCGCGGGCGTACATATCCCAGCGCGGCGCGCCGAGACCGGTGAACGCAGACACGAGGTACACGCCACCGTTATCCGGCACGCTCTCAGCCAGAATGTCGCACTCATGCGCCGTACCGATCAGGCCGAGTTCGTCGCGCAGCCACTGGATGGAGCTGCCGGCATTGAACACGCTGCCCTCGAGCGCATATGTCGTCTTGCCGTTGACCGACCACGCAACGCTCGTGACCAGACCGCTGACGCTGCGCACGGATCTGCTGCCGGTGTTCATGAGTGTGAAGCAGCCGGTGCCATATGTATTTTTCGCCTGGCCCGGCACGATGCACGCCTGGCCCAGCAGGGCGGCCGCCTGGTCGCCGGCGCTGCCGCAGACCGGGATACCCTCGAGCGACTCGAGCCCCGGCAGGTTCGCCGTCACCTGGCCATATACCATGGACGACGGCACCGGTATCGGCAGCATGCTCATCGGGATGCCGAGGCGCGCGCAAAGCTCCTCGTCCCAGCAGAGATTATCAATGTCAAACAGCATCGTGCGCGAGCAGTTGGAATAGTCCGACACATGGGCGCGGCCGCCGGTCAGATTCCAGATGAGCCACGAGTCCACGTTGCCAAACAGCAGTTCGCCGCGCTCGGCGCGCTCGCGCGCACCGGGAACGTTATCGAGGATCCACTTGATCTTCGTGCCGGAGAAATAGGCATCGATGAGCAGGCCGGTCTTTTCCTTCACATACGGGCCGAGGCCGTCGGCCGTGAGCCGGTCGCAGATGGGCGCCGTGCGGCGGCACTGCCAGACGATCGCGTTATAGACGGGCTTGCCGGTGTTCTTGTCCCAGACGATCGTCGTCTCGCGCTGGTTCGTGATGCCGATGCCGGCGATGTCCGTCGGCGACAGGCCGCTCTTTTCAAACGCCTCGCTCATGGCAAGCAGCTGACTCTCAAGGATAACCATCGGGTCATGCTCCACCCAGCCCGGCTTCGGGTAGAGCTGCGTGAAGGGATACTGTGCCAGAGACACGATGTTGCCCTTGCTGTCGAAGATAATCGAGCGGGAACTGGTTGTACCCTGGTCAAGTGCAATGATGTAGCCGTTCATAATTAACATTAACCTCCATAGACTTGACGGAATCCGTCAATTGGAATACAATTCAGGTAGCTTTTAGTATATCACAACTGGAGGAGTATTGCTATGCCATCTTTTCATGATTTTAGGTTTTTGTCCACTGATGGGAAACACAAGGTATTTGCAAGAGAATGCACCCCCGACGGCGAAGTCCGCGCCGTTTTGCAGATCGCACACGGCGTCGCCGAGCATGTCTACCGCTACGCACCGTTCATGGAGTTTCTTGCCAACAACGGCTTTGTCGTTGTCGCAAACGACCACCTCGGCCATGGTAAGACCGCTGAAAAAGAGCCGGAGCTATGCTTCTTTGCGGAAAAGGACGGCTGGAACGACGTTGTGGGCGACATGGATCAGCTCCACAAGCTGACCGCCGCCAAGTACCCCGATGTCCCCTACTTCCTGTTCGGCCACAGCATGGGCAGCTTCCTGACCCGTACCTACATCATTGACCACCCGGAGGGACTCAAGGGTGTCATCATCAGCGGTACCGGCCAGAACCCGGCCGCCGTCGTCGCCGCCGGCAAGCTCATGGCCAAACTCGAGATGATCGACAATGGCCCGATGTATCACAGCCCCAGACTCAACAAACTTGCCTTCGGCAGCTACAACAAGAAGTACGACCATGTGCGCACGGACCTCGACTGGCTGACGCGTGACGAGGCGATCGTGGATCAGTACATCGCCGACCCGCTCTGCGGCGCGATGGCAACTGCCGGCATGTTCCATGATATGATGGGCGGCCTGCAGTATATCTGGAAAACGGAAAATCTCAACAAGATGAATAAGGCCACCCCAGTCTACTTCATGGCCGGTGACGGCGACCCGGTCGGCAACTACGGCGAGGGCGTCAAGAAGGTCTACAACCGCTTCCTGAAGGTCGGCTGCAAGGACGTGAAGCTCAAGCTCTACAAGGACGGCCGCCACGAGATGCTCAACGAGCTCAACAAGGACGAGGTCTATGCGGACATCCTCGATTGGCTCAACAGTAAGATTTAACAACATTTGTTGATAAAACGCGCGCAGAATGCCTCTGCGCGCGTTTTTGATACCGAATTTACAGTTCCGAGCCCTGCACCAGATCGTCGCGCGCGAAAGCGGCGTGGATCGCGTTGAGCACGCGCTTTTTGTCCGCGCTCCAGAGCGGCGCGATGAGGTCGCGCTTGGCACCGTCGCCGGTCAGACGGTGGATGACCATCTCCGGCGGGAGGACGCGCAGACACTGCTCGAGCAGGTCGATATCGTGCTCCAGCGTGAGCACCTCAAACTTTCCGACAGCATAGTCCGCCGCCAGATCCGTGCCCCGCAGCACATGCAGCAGGTGCAGCTTGATGCCCTGCGCCCCGCTCTGACCGATGTAGCGCGCTGTCTGCACCATCTGCGCATCCGTCTCCCCCGGAAGACCGAGGATCTGGTGCACAATGACCTCCAGACCGGCCTCACGAAGGCAGCGGACCGCATCGTCAAACACCGGCAGGTCGTAGCCGCGGCGGATGTAGGCCGCGCTCTGCGGATGGATGGTCTGCAGGCCAAGCTCGACCCAGACGGGTTTTTCGGCATTCAGCTGCTGCAGCAGCGCGATCACGGCATCCGGCAGGCAGTCCGGCCGCGTGGCGACCGACAGCGCCGCAACATCCTTCGGTACAAGCGCCTGTGTAAACAGGCGCTCCATGCGCGCAAGACTGCCATAGGTATTCGTGAAGTTCTGAAAATAGGCAATGTATTTGCCGCCGCCGTTTTTACCGGCCACGCGCGCCTTGGCCGCCTCGATCTGCTGCGGGATATCCAGCGCACGGTCAGCGGCAAAGGCGCCGGAACCGTCCCCGGCGCAGAAAATGCAGCCGCGTGTATCGATGGCCCCGTCCCGGTTCGGACAGGTAAAGCCGCCGTCGAGCGCGAGCTTATAGACCTTGCAACCGAAGCGGCGGCGCAGCTCCTCATTCAAAGTGTGATAATACATAGCAGAAAAAAGCCGGGGATACCCGGCCTTTGTTTTATGCCTTCATCTGGCGCTTGCGCGCGAGATTGACCATGCCGTCTTGCATGTCGTTGAGATTCATGAGCATCTTGCCGCTGCCGAACGCTGCGCACGAGAGCGCGTCGTCCACGACCGTCGTGCGGATGCCGGTGTCCTTTTCCACGAGCTGATCAAAGCCGTAGATCAGACTGCCGCCGCCGGCCATGATGATGCCGTTTTGCGCCAGATCCGCTACAAGCTCCGGCGGCGTGCGCTCGAGCACCATGTGGATGGTTTCGAGAATGTCGCGCGCGGGCTCGGCGATGGCCTCCACGAGCTCGACGGAGCTGATCTTCACGGATTTCGGCAGGCCGGTCGTCAGGCAGCGGCCCTTGACCTCCTGAATGCCCACCTCCGTGCGCGGCACAAGGCACGCAATGCCGATCTTGAGCTCTTCGGCCGTGCGCTTGCCGATGAGGATGTTGTGCTTGCGGCGCACGTAGCGCACGATTGCCTCATCAAAAGCGTCACCGGCGGTCTTGATGGATTCGCTCTCGACCACGCCGCCGAGGGAAACGACCGCGACCTCCGTCGTGCCGCCGCCGATGTCGATGACCAGATGGCCGTCCGGCTTGGAGATGTCCGCCCCCGCGCCGGCCGCCGTGGCCACGGCAGACTCCACGAGGTACACCTTGCGTGCACCAGCCTCAATGACGGCGTCAATAACGTTGCGCTCCTCCACACCGGTCACGCTGCTCGGCACCGTGACGAGCACGCGCGGCTTGAAGAGGCTGAACGACGTCACGCGTGAGAGCAGCTCCTTGAGCATGAGCGCCGTCATGTCATAGTCCGAGATGACGCCCGCGCTGATCGGATGGATGGCCACAATGTTTGCCGGAGTGCGGCCGAGCATTTTCTGCGCATCCTGACCGACCTTAAGCATCCGGCCGGTGTACTTATCGACCGCCACGATAGACGGCTCGCGCAGCATGATGCCCTTGCCGCGCACAAACACGCGGATGTTGGTCGTGCCGAGGTCAATGGCAATGTCACGTTCAAAAATCATCATAAAGCAAAACTCCTGTATCATCCGCACAGCGGATGTTATAGTCAATCGTAGCCGTCTCGCGGCCGTTTTAGTCAGCCGCGCGCGCGACCGTAGCGCAGACGACCTGCTCCGCGCCCGCTTTGCCGAGCACACGCGCGCACTCCGAGAGTGTGGAGCCGGTCGTGACGATATCATCAATAAGCAGGACACGCTTTCCCGTCACATCCGCGCCCTTTTTCATACGGTAGGCCCCGGTAATGTTCGCGCGGCGCTTGGCCGCATCGCCGGTGCCGGACTGCGGCTGCGTGTTGCGCTGCTTATAGAGCGTCGGCGTCAGCGGCATGCCGAGCGCCTTTGCCGTTGCTTTTGCCAGCAAGCGCGCCTGATCATAGCCACGCTGACGCAGGCGCTTGCGGCTCAGCGGCACCCATGTGATGAGGTCAAACGCTCCCGGAAGCTCCGCGCGCACCGTCTCGGCAACGAGCCGGCCATAGACCTTGGCGTACCCGGTCGCGCCGCCGAATTTATAACGCAGCAGCGATTCACGCACATTGCCCTCGTAATTGAGCGGTGAGACGCACGCCGGGATGAATGAAAAGTGCTGCCGCCCGCCGTTTTGTGCAAACGGCAGACCGGTCTTGCAGTGTGCGCAGACGCCCTCGCGGCTGGTCTCAAGAAAATCGTGGCAGAACGCGCACCGCGGCGGATAGAGCAGGTCAAGCAGGAACGAAATCACCTTCATGTCTCACCGCACTCTCCGCAGAGCCGGGCGCGCAGACCGCTGTAGCGCCGGGTCTGCGCCTGATTGTCGATCATATGATAGGCCACGCCCTCGTCGCCGACGACGATGAGCAGAGACTTAGCGCGCGTGATGGCCGTATAGAGCACGCTGCGCGTGAGCAGCATGGGCCCGGCCCTGCCGATGCAGAGCACGACGGCGCGGTACTCGCTGCCCTGCGATTTATGCACCGTCATGACCCAGGCGTGCTCGAGCTCGTTGAGCATCTCAAAGCCGTAGGTCGCCGTCTTTCCGTCATAACAGACGGCGAGCGTCTCCGTCTGCGGGTCGATGGCCGTGATCTGGCCGACGTCGCCGTTATAGACGCCGGTCCCGGCCGTCGTACCGTCCGGATTTTTGAGTACGATGTCGTAATCATTGCGGATCTGCATCACGCGGTCGCCCTCGCGGAAGACGATCTCACCAAAGCGGCGCTCCTTCTTCCCATCAGCCGGTGGGTTGAGCGCTGCCTGTAGGCGCACGTTCAACGCCGCCATGCCGGTGTCATACTTGCGCGTTGGCGTGAGCACCTGAATGTCCGACGGCGGGATCTTCATATTGTTCGGCAGGCGCGTTTTGCACAACTCCACGACCGTATCGGCCGCTTTCTGCGGATCGGTGCGCCGGAGGAAGAAAAAGTCCCCGCTGTTTTGCGCAAGCTTCGGGTGTTCGCCACGGTTGATCGCGTGCGCATAAGCGACGATGCTGCTCCCAGCGGCCTGGCGAAAAATCTCCGTCATGCGTACAGTCGGAATGACGCCGCTGCGGATGATATCCGAAAACACGTTGCCCGGGCCGACGGACGGCAGCTGGTCGGCATCGCCCACAAGGATGAGCCGGCACTCCGGCCGCATGGCGCGCAACAGCGCGCACATGAGCGAGATGTCCACCATGGAGCACTCGTCGAGGATGACGGCGTCGCACTCAAGCGGGTCGTCCTCGTCGCGCCGAAAGGCGATGTCCTGATGATCGTCGCTCATGCCGGCCTCGAGCAGACGATGAATCGTCTGCGCGCTCCGGCCGGTCAACTCGCTCATGCGCTTGGCGGCGCGCCCCGTCGGCGCCGCGAGCTGGGTATCGAGCCTGAGCACGTCAAACAGCGCGAGGATCGCGCGGATAGACGTCGTCTTGCCGGTGCCGGGACCGCCGGTGATCGCGATGACCTGGTGCCGGCAGGCGAGCCGAAGCGTCTCCTTTTGCTGCTCGGCAAAGGTCAGGCCGAGCTGCGCTTCGATCTGCGCCGCGATCTTGTCCGTATCCGGCATGCGGCGGTATTCATTCCGTGCCATGGCGAGCAGCCGCTCGGCCGTGTAGGTCTCCGCCTCATGCAGGCGCGCGAGATAGCACCCGTCACACCCGGCGACGCGCTCGCGCACCAGTTCGCCGCTGCCCACGAGCGTGTCCACACTCTCGGCGACGAGCTCGTCCGGCACACTGCTGAGCTGCGACGTCGCCGCCAGCAGGTTGCGGTACGAGATGAAGCAGTGGCCACGCACGGCGTTATAGGCAAGTTCATACAGCGTCGCCGCAGCGACACGCTCCGCACTCTGGTCGTCAAACCCGTGGCCGAGCGCCAGCGCATCCGCCTCCTGAAACGTGGCGCCGATGGCGTCCGAAACGAGTATGTAAGGGTTGTCCTGCACGAGCTGCAGGGCCTCGTCGCCGTAATACTGGTACATCCGCAGGGCAATGACCGGGCGGATGTTGGCAGAGGCCAGAAACTCGATCAAGCGGCGCATACCTGCCTGCCGCCGGAAATTGGCCGACATGGCCTTTGCCTTGGAAAGGCTGATGCCCTTGATGGCCGTGAGCTTTTCCGGCTCGTACTCCAGCACATTCAGTGTATCGGCACCAAAGCGCGACACGAGCAGCGACGCCGTCGCCGGGCCAATGCCGCGCACGGCGCGCCCGGCGAGATAGGCATAGATCGCGTCCGCCGTCTCCGGCATGGTACGCTCGGCAAACTCGGCCTTGAACTGCTGGCCGTGCGCCGGGTGCGTCATCCAGTTGCCGGTGACGATCATGGACTCGCCCGGCACGGCATACGGAATGCAGCCAACGACCATCGTCTGGCTGCCGTCGTCCACATCCAGCTTGAGGACGGTGTAGCCGTTTTCCTCGTTCTGATAGATGACCGCCGCGACGGTGCCGCATAATTCTATTGGATTGGTGTTTGCATCCATTGGCAAAACTCCTCCGTTTTGCACAGCTTCAGATCTCCGCACCGGTGCGCAAGGCGCTCAGCCAGTGCGGCCGCTTCCTCCGTCAGGCCGCAGTCCACGAGCAGAATGTCCGCCGCGACGGTGCCGCTGCCCCGCAGCCACTGAGCGCCGCGCAGGAGATTTTCCAGCTCCGGTGCGTCCCCGTGCACCTGCACGACGAGCGTGATGCGCGTGTACCTGCCGGAGCGCACCGGCGTGAGCAGCGCGCCGCTGAGCATCCACAGCAGCCAGGCAAAGCCCAGGATCAGCAGGACGCATAAGGTGATCTGAATGACCATATTCACCGCCCCCTCTCCTTTCAGCCTATGAGAAAAGGGGCTTGGCCGTTAACTTTCGAGTTCTTTTTTCAAAAATTGGCCGGTGTAGCTCTCGTCGCAGCGCGCGCAATCCTCCGGCGTGCCGGTAAAGACGATGTTTCCGCCCGCGTCGCCGCCCTCCGGTCCGAGGTCGATGATGTGATCAGCCACTTTGATGACGTGTAGATTGTGCTCGATGACCAGCACCGTGTTACCGGCATCGGTCAGGCGGTTGAGAATATCGACCAGGCGCGCGACGTCCGCCACGTGCAGACCGGTCGTCGGCTCGTCGAGGACGTAGATCGTCCGGCCGGTGCTGCGCTTGGAGAGCTCGGTCGCGAGCTTAATGCGCTGCGCCTCGCCGCCGGAGAGCGTCGTAGACGGCTGGCCAAGCTTGACATAGCCGAGGCCGACATCCATGAGTGTCTGCAGCCGGTCGCGGATCTTCGGCTGGTTCTGGAAAAACGCGAGCGCTTCCTCAACGGTCATGTCGAGCACTTCGGCAATGTTCTTGCCCTTGTAATGCACCTCAAGCGTCTCGCGGTTGTAGCGCTTGCCCTTGCAGACCTCGCAGGGCACGTAGACATCCGGCAGGAAGTTCATCTCGATCTTCAGCAGGCCGTCGCCGGAGCAGGCCTCGCAGCGGCCGCCGCGGATGTTGAACGAGAAGCGCCCCGCGCCGTAGCCGCGCAGCTTCGCATCCTGTGTGGAGGCAAAGAGCGCGCGGATATCGTCAAACAGGCCGGTATACGTCGCCGGGTTGGAGCGCGGCGTGCGGCCGATGGGGCTCTGGTCGATGTTGATGATCTTGTCCAGATACTCCACGCCGTCGATCCCGTCACATTTCCCAGGACGCACCTTCGCATGGTTGAGTTTGCCGACGAGCGTTTTATACAGCACCTCGTTGACGAGCGAGGACTTGCCGCTACCGGACACACCGGTCACGCACGTCATGACCCCCAGCGGGATCTGGACATCCACGTGCTTGAGATTATGCTCGGCCGCGCCGCGGATCATGAGTGTATGACCGTTGCCGGTGCGGCGCTGAGCGGGCACGGGAATTTTCTTTTTCCCGGACAGATACTGCCCGGTGATGGAGCGCTCGCAGCGCGCGATCTCCTCCGGCGTACCGGCGCAGACCACTTCACCGCCGTGGACGCCTGCGCCGGGGCCGATGTCGATGAGATAGTCCGCCGCGCGCATGGTGTCCTCGTCATGCTCGACGACGATGAGCGTGTTGCCGAGGTCACGCAGCTCACGCAGCGTGGCCAGCAGCTTTTCATTGTCGCGCTGGTGCAGGCCGATGGACGGCTCGTCGAGAATATACAGCACGCCCATGAGCGACGAGCCGATCTGCGTCGCGAGCCGGATACGCTGGCTCTCGCCGCCGGACAGCGTGGCCGCTGAGCGCGCAAGCGTCAGGTATTGCAGGCCGACGCTCTGCAGAAAATGCAGCCGCGAGCGCACCTCGCGCAGGATGCTGTCGGCAATTTGGGCGTCCTTCTCGCTCAGGGTGAGCCCCTCCAGAAACGCCAGTTCCTCCGTGATCGGCAGCGCGGTGAATTCCGAGATGTTCAGCCCGCCAACCGTGACGGCCAGCACCTCCGGCCGCAGTCGCGCACCATGGCAGTCCGGGCAGGCGGTCTCCGCCATGCAGGACTCGATGGACGCGCGCATGGCCTCGCTCTGCGTCTCCTGATAGCGGCGCTCGAGGTTGCAGACAATGCCCTCAAACGGGCGGCGCAGCACACCGGCGCCACGATTCGTATCATAATGCAGTGTGAGCTCCTCATCACCCGTGCCGTAAAGCAGGATCTCGCGCACGTTCTCCGACAGGTCGCCGATCGGCGTGGTGAGGTCAAAGTGATATTTTTTCGCCAGCGCCTCGTAGTACATCCGGCTGATGCTCTCGCCCTTGACACTGTTCCACCCGCTGGCCGCAACGCCGCCCTCCAGGAGCGACTTCGCCGGATCCGGGATGATGAGCGCCGGGTCGATGCGCAGCCGCGTGCCGAGGCCGCCGCAGGTCGGGCAGGCACCGTAGGGGCTGTTGAACGAGAACATGCGCGGCGTGAGCTCTTCGATCGAGATGCCGCAGTCATCGCAGGCATAGTTCTGCGAAAAGAGGATCTCGCGCTTTTCCTCCGGGATGTCCGCCAGCACGAGGCCGCCAGAGAGCGCGGACGCGATCTCTACAGCGTCCGTCAGGCGGCGGTTCTGGTCCGGGCGGATGACGACGCGGTCGACCACGATCTCGATACTGTGCTTGCGGTTTTTATCGAGCGGGATGACCTCCGTCAGGTCGTAGATGCTGCCGTCGACCCTCACACGGACGTAGCCGCCGCGGCGGGCGTCGTCGAACACCTTCTGGTGCTCGCCCTTTCTGGCGCGGACGACCGGCGCTAAAATTTGCACACGCGTCGCCTGCGGCAGCGCTGCGATCTGATCGACGATCTGATCCACCGTCTGGCGGCGGATCTCCTTGCCGCACTTCGGGCAGTGCGGCACACCGACGCGCGCCCAGAGCAGACGCAGATAGTCGTAGATCTCCGTGACCGTGCCGACGGTCGAGCGTGGATTCTTGCTGGTGGTCTTCTGGTCGATGGAAATGGCCGGGCTCATCCCCTCAATGGAATCGACATCCGGCTTGTCCATCTGGCCGAGAAACTGGCGCGCATAGGACGACAAACTCTCCATATAACGTCGCTGCCCCTCGGCAAAGATGGTGTCAAACGCCAGACTCGACTTGCCGGAGCCGGAAAGGCCGGTCATGACGACCAGCGCATCACGCGGAATTTCCACATCAATGTTCTTGAGATTGTTCTCCCGCGCGCCTTTGATAACGATATGATCCCGCATGGGTGCCTCCGTGATTGCTTATGGTTCGATGGTCAGGTCCGCTGTGGACGCGCGCACGAGCGCGATGAGCGTCTCCGGCGCGGTCTCGACTTGGCAGCCGATCTTGCCGGCGCTGACGAGGATGGTCTCCTGCGCGAGCGCCTGCGCGGCAAAGACCGTGCGAAACTGCTTTTTCATGCCGACCGGCGAGCAGCCGCCGCGCACGTAGCCCGTCAGGGGCGTGAGTTCGGAGACGTGCAGCATGGCAATGGACTTCTCCCCCACGGCCTTTGCCGCCTTCTTGAGGTCAAGCTCGCACGCGACCGGGATGACGAACACGTACGGCGTCTTGCTCGCACCACGGGCGACCAGCGTCTTGAACACCTTCGCCGGGTCCATGCCTGTCATCTGTGCGACGGTCACGCCGTCCACCGCATCGTCGCCGTGCGGATATGTGTGCGGCGTGTAGGGCACCTTCTTCTGGTCGAGCAGGCGCATGACATTCGTTTTTTCGATGGATGATTTCGCCATAAGACATTCCTCCGCTGATAATAACACTTTATTATATCCGATTTTCCGCGTAGTTTCAAGGGATTTGACCGCAAAAGCGTTGCGAACCGGTGCGGTTATGCTATAATGCTCTCAGAACGAAACCGGAGGGATGACCGATGCCGGATAACACGATCCGCGGCCGCTTTGCGCCCAGCCCGAGCGGGCGGCTGCATTTGGGAAATATGCTGACATTTCTGCTGGCGTGGCTGGATGTGCGCGCGCTCGGCGGGACGATGGTGTTCCGCCTCGAGGATCTCGACCCGGAGCGGAGCTGGGAGCACTACGCCGAACTGATGGCCGAGGACCTTCTCTGGCTCGGGCTCGACTGGGACGAGGGCTGGCGCCCCGATGCGCGGGACTACCGTCAGGGCACGCGCACGGAACGCTACACCGCCGCGTTGGACACACTGATGGAGCGAGGGATGGTATACGACTGCTACTGCAGCCGCGCCGAGCGGCTGGCCGCCAGCGCGCCGCACCCCGGTGAGCCACGGGAGGCCGGCTGCCCCTGCCGGACACTGTCGGCGCAGGAAGTGCAGGTGCGCCTGCGCATGGGCCGGCACGCGGCAAAAAAGCTGGAAGTGGCGGATGCGGACATTTCTTTCATCGACGGACACTACGGCCCGCAAGAAACGGAGCTGCGGCGCGGGCGCGATGATTTTCTCATTCGGCGCTCGGACGGTGTATTCGCATACCAGCTTGCCGTGAGTGTGGACGATCTGGAGATGGGCATCACGCGCGTCGTGCGCGCGCGCGATCTGCTCGACTCCACGCCGCGGCAGATCTGGCTGATCGAAACGCTCGGCGGCCGCGCGCCGGAGTACGCGCACGCACCGCTGCTCGTCGCGCCGGGCGGGCGCAAGCTCTCCAAGCGGGAGGGCGATCTGAACATGGAGGCCCTGCGGCAGAAATACACGCCGGAGCAGCTGACCGGCAAGCTCGCAAAGCTCGCCGGCCTGCGGCCGACGGACGCACCGGTGACGGCGGCGGAGCTGACGGCGAACTTTTCCTGGGATAAGGTGCCGCGTGCGGACATTCCGATACCCGAGGATTTTTAACCGGAAACGCACGGTGGGCGCATCCAGACGGATGCGCCCATTTTCCATGCAATTATTTTTTCAGCAGCCGGTCGCGCATGGTGTTGTGCGCGGCGAGCTCGGCCGCATCGTCCAGCGGCGTGAGCTCCAGCTCCGGATAACGCTGGTGCAGCGCTGTCGTGAGCAGATGGTCGCAAAATGCCGGGTTTTTCGGCAGGACCGGGCCGTGGCTGTACGTGCCGAACACGTTGTGATAGCGCACGCCCTCAAAGCCGTCCTCCCCGTTATTGCCGCCGCCGACGAGCACCTTGCCAAGCGGCGACACGCCGCTGCCGAGGTAGGTCTTGCCGCTGTGGTTTTCAAAACCGACGACCGTGCTGCCGCCGGACTCCGGCAGGCATTCAAAGAGGAAGTTGCCGATCATACGCTCTTTCGAACCAACGGTGTAATAATCGATCGCGCCGATGAAATCGCACTGCTTGCCTTCCCACGTGCGGTAGTAGCTGCCGAGCATCTGGTAGCCGCCGCAGATGGTCAGAAACGTCTTACCGTCGGCGATAGCGGCCTTGATCTCGTCGCCCTTCCCGGCTTTCAGGTCGGACAGGAGCACCTCCTGCTCAAAGTCCTGACCGCCGCCGATGAAAAACAGGTCAAACTGCGTAAAATCCGCCTGCTCGCCGACCGTGACCTCCGTCACCTCGGCGCCGATGCCGCGCCACTCCAGACGACGGCGCATGCAGAGAATGTTGCCCCGGTCGCCGTAGAGGTTCAGAAGATCCGGGTACAGGTGGCAGATGCGCAGGGTCTTCTCGCTCATTCCCAGAACTCCTTTCCGCCGAGCTGCTTTTGCAGCCGGCCGCGCAGATCCAGCATGGACGTATACGTCGGCATGATGAACACCGGGTATTCCGACGCGCACATGGCGTCGATCAGCGGGTCATAGTCATAAAACACCTGAATTTTTGCCTCATCCACGCCCGCATATTTCAGGCGCAGACGCAGCTCGTCGGCGCGCGTGCCGGACACGAGCACTTGCCACAGGTGCTCGCCCATGGCGGCGAGCCGCTCAAAGTCCGCGTCCCAGATCCACGAGATGTCCGTACCGTCGGCGTCCCGGTCGTTGAGACAGACAACAAATGTCGCTTCCTCGTTCAGCGCGGCAAGGTAGCGCATGGTCTGGTTGCAACCGGCGGGGTTTTTCACGAGCATCATGCGCCCGGGCGTGCCGCGCAGGTCGAACTTCTCCATGCGGCCAAAGCCGCAGCCGAACGCGCCGAGCGCGTACACGATCGCCTCCGGCGTGAAGCCGAATGCGTACAGCGCCGCCGCTGACCCGACGGCATTGTAGACGTTATACGCCGCCGGCAGGTTGATGTGCACGGCGTACTCCCGCCCGCCGATGGCCATGGTGACGTCGCTGGTATCCACGCCGAGATTCTGCACCTCCGTGACGGCGACCTGCGGGTCCTCGCGGTGGTAGCCGCACTTCGGGCAGCAGAACGCGCCAAGATGGCCGTACGTGCGGTAGGCATAGACATACTCCGTCTTGCAGTGGATGCAGTGCGGCGCATCGGAGATCTCCGTCAGGTCGTCGCCGCCGAGCGGCACGTTCACGCCAAAGCGCACGACCGGGTTCGGCACCTGCGCCGGGATGGACGCGATGAGCGAACAGTCGGCATTGATGCACAGCGTGCTCTCCGGCGTGTGGCGGATCCCCTCGAGGATGTTGTTGAGCGTGTGCGTGATCTCACCGTAGCGGTCGAGCTGATCGCGGAACACGTTTGTGGCCACGATGACCTCCGGCTTGAGATACTTGAGCACCGTTTTGGACGCCGCCTCGTCGCACTCGATGACGGCAAACTGGCACTTGGGCCGTCCGGTCAGGGTGCTGTGCATGGCGAACTCCGCCGTGATGCCGGAGATGAGGTTCGCGCCAGAGCGGTTGGCAAAGTAATTAAGTCCCGCATCGGCGAACGCCTGCTCGATCATGCGGGAGCTGGTCGTTTTGCCGTTCGTGCCGGTGACGAGGATGACGCGCACGCCCTGCGAGAGCACGCCGAGCACCTGCGGATACACCTTCAGCGCCACGCGGCCGGGAAACGCCGTGCCGCCGCGGCGCAGCAACCGCAGCAGGCCGCGCACGAGTTTACATAGCAATACTGCAAAAAAAGTTCGGATCTTCATTCGTCTGGGTCACTCCGTGATGGTTTCGGCACCTGTCAGCAGATGCTCATTTTAACTGTTTTTCCGGCCGTGGTCAGCATATCGCGCAATTCCTGCACAAGCTGCAGCTTTCGCTCAAAGCCGAAGCCACCGTCCTGCTGGGCAAGGTTGATGGCATTGCCGAAGAGGACGTTGATCTCCGTCGCCTCCTCGAGCAGAATGAGCGCGAGCCGGGACGCGCCGTCCTTCATTCTGGCAAGCTCCAGCGTATACATGCCGTCGGCGAGATAGGCCTTGATGCGCTCCATGGTCGCATTGAGTGTCACGACGCCCTCGGTCGTGAGGTCCACACCGTGGATTTCACTCATCGGCGGCACTTCCTCCGTGCCGCTGCCTGACAGTGTGCGCACTTTGACACCCAGATACTCCGCAACGGCCTTGGCCGTGCTGCCGCCGCAGACGATGTGCTTGCCCTCCTTGCCGAAGAACAGGCGCATGGTGCTCAAATCGTCATCCTTGCTCTCGGGCGGGCCAATCATGATATTGACCGGGCAGCGCTCGCGCAGGCGCGCGACGACAACGGTCGTATCGTCATGCATGGCGTCAAGGTCGAGTGTCTTAACAGTCGAGAGGATGCTGGCCGCCATGCGCTGAGCGGAAACGTTCGGCGTGTAGTTGCGCAGGATAAAGTCCTCAATATCCTGCTGCGCCCAGCCGGCGTCCGTCGTCACGCCGCGGCCGGCCTCCGACACTCCGTCGCTGAACAGGACGAGCATATCGCCGACGTCGAAATGCAGAGGGCTCTCGTGCAGCTCCTTTTCCTGAATGAAGTTCACAGAATAGTTGTACTTCGCGATCGCACCGTCATGCACGAACACGGCGCTCGGATTGTCATACTGGATCAGACGCACACGGCTGTCATTTGTCTGCAGGATCGTGAAGGTCGCATAGGCGAGCCTGCGCTCCTTGCACATGGGCAGCGTCTCGGCCACAGTCGTGACGCACTCTTCGATCGGCACATCGCCCTTAAGCATCGTCGTGAGCATGGTCGCGGTCAGCGTGGAGAGAATGTTCGCCTTGACGCCGCTGCCAAGGCCGTCGGAGAGGATGACTGTCGCGTCGTCATCGGCCCATTCCAGAACGCACTGGTCGCCGCAGAGGGTCTCCCCGTCCTTGTTGCGGCTGATGACGCTGATATCCCACACGGTATTGCTGCAGCGATTCATTCGTTTACGCATCATCGTCGCTGTCCTCATCAAGCATGATGGCCTCCTTCAGGTCATGGACCGCTACCTTGGTCTCCGCCGCCGTCTCGCCAAGCAGGCTCGCGATCTCGTGGACGATGCGCAGCTGGTTGGCGATGATATCGTCCGCCAGATCGGCTGCGTGGATCTTCGTCTTCTGGATCTTGTTGCGGCGCTGGCGCGCTTTCGTCACATCGCGCATGATGCAGGTGAAGAGCGTCCGCTCCGGGTCGCAGATGAAAATGCGCTCGAGATAGACGTTATAATCGGCAAGGAAAACCTCGTCCGTGACCTGCGTTTCCTCTTGGGTGATCATCTTCACGAAATCGTACTCGTCCATGATGCGCGAGACCGGGTAGCCGATGATGTCCGCCGGATCCTTGATGCCGAAAATCTTGCAGGCCGCCTTGTTGATCTGCTTGACCTTCAGCTTCTTGCCGACGGTGACGATGCCCTCCGGTGAGACGTTGATGATCTTCTCGGAATAGGTCTCGGCACGCTCTTTCATGTACGGCATGCACATGCTGATCTCGGCGCGGCCCTCATAGACGGCGACGGCCTTGTCGCGGCAGGTGCGGTAGCCGCACAGGCCGCAGTTGAGCTCATCCGCCGGGCTGAATTTGCCCATTTTGCGCAGAATACCGTTGATGACGGAGTCCGGCGGCAAGTCGATCGGGTGCTTCTTGTCAATGAGGACACGGCGCATATCCACAGGCTCCTGAATGTCGAAGTTTTTTCCGCCGCCAGCACTCTTGATCACGCGGCGGCGCGACTCGAGCAGGTTCGTGCGCTTCTGCCGGAAAGCAAGACCGCCAACGCAATTGCCATGGCAGGCAGCGATCTCGATAAAGCAGTTGCGCAGCTCACCGTTGACGACGCTCTTGAGCGTCTGAATGCTGTCATCCAGACCGTCGAGGAACAGATAATCGCGCCCGGAATCGAGCGACATGGACTGCAGGACCCCGTTTGTGATCGTGTAACCGCGCGAGAGCATCGGCTCATCCTCCGGCACATTGGGATTGACGGCAACGCCGGCCTCATGCATCCAGTCCTCGAGCTCCGTGAACGTGATGTCGTAATCGGCGCCGACGCTCTCAAAGCGCGTTGTCTCCTCCTTCTTGGAGATACATGGACTGATATAGACAACGGTCGCGCCCGGATAACGCTTGCGCAGCAGCACGGCATGCGCCTGCATCGGCGAGAGCACCGGAGCCAGATACGGCAGCGCCTCCGGCAGATGCTTTTCCACATAGAGCACGATCGTCGAACAGCCGGACGTAATGATCGGCGCATCGCCTGGCTGACGTGCGAGCTCCTCGAGCTGCTTCTTGACCAGATAGGCGCCTTCAGCCGTCTCGAACGCCGCCGTAAAGCCGAGTTTTTTGAGCGGCTCGGCGATACCCTGAAAACCGGGGGTGTCAAAATAAGCGATGTAGGAAGAATCGACGCTCACAACGACCTGCTGGCCAGATGCGATCAGCTCCTGGATCTGCGCGACGTCGCTGATGTCCTCCTTGGCATGCTGCGGGCAGACGGACACGCAGTTGCCGCAGAGAATGCAGTCGCTGGAAATGATCTGTGCATGGCCCTTGTAAACGCGGATGGACTTGACCGGGCAAAACCGGACGCATTTGTAGCAGTTTTTGCAGTTGGCCTGTTTGAAACGCAGAACATCCATGGGGCTCCCGCCTTTCTGTGAAAATTTATGTTGTGTATGTCTTCTAATGTAGCATAAAACCGCGCGGGACACAAGCCCCGCGCGGTCATCCGCAGTTCGATTCAATGTTCCAGACAAAGGTCGGCGCGTTCCGCGACCTGAAACCGTGTGAAATACGTCTCCTCCATCGGAATCCAGACGTTCGTGAACATCGGCAGCATCTTTTCGCCGCTGCGCGCGGCAATGCGGCGGCGCTGCTCCTCCGGACCGACCGAGAGAAACACGTGCAGATCATAAAGATCCCACGATGCCGGATGGCAGGAATAGGAGCCCTCAATGATATTGACCGCCCTTGCCTCTGCGTGCACCTGCGCGAGCAGCTGCTGCGTGTGGCAGTCATAAGGGCGGTACGTCACCGCCTGCCCATCGTGCAGTGGGCGGAGCACCTCGGTCAGAAAACGCTCAAAGTCCACGTTGCCGCCCGGCTGGTGCAGGCGCTCCGGCGTGCGCTGCTCCGGGCGGAGAAAAAAGTCGTCCATGTGGAACACATTGCAGCCGAGCTGCGCCTGAAGGGACGCGGCCAGCGTGGTCTTTCCGGCGGCGCATCGGCCGTCAATGGCAACGAGTACGCGCGGCTGCACGGCTGCGAGCGCACGGATGTGCTGCAAAAGAGCGGTTTCAAAATCAGTCATACATAGCACCTGCCGTCAAGAGGATGTCTTATCATAATCCCACAAACGCGCGCTGTCAAACCGGGGATTTCCAGCGCGGAAAAAGCCGCCGGCAGACGCCTCATCAGCATCAGCCGGCGGTGGGAACGGCTTACTCTTCGACCTTGCCGGTCAGCGCCTCGCTGAGCGTGCGCCAACCGAGCATGGCACATTTCACACGCGCGGGCATGTGCGCGATATCCTTGAGAGCCGAGGCTTCTTCAAGACTCTCGATCTCTTCCTCGGTCGCCTCGCCGTGGATCATGCGCAGGAAGGTGCGGCCCATTTCCAGCGCCTTTTCCTTCTTCTGCCCCACGATCATGCCGAGCATGATGTCCGCTGACGCCTGCGAGATGGCGCAGCCGTCGCCGACAAAGCCGCCGTCAGTGATGACATCGCCGTCGGTCTTGAGCTTGAGGACGATGTTGTCGCCGCAGCTCGGGTTCACGCCTGCGAGCTCAATGTCTGCGTCCGGAATGTCGTGCTTGAACTCCGGATGGATGTTGTGCTCGGTCAGGATCTCGTTATAGAAACTTCTATTTTCCATATCCCATACGCTCCCTCAGGGTCGAGAGGCTCACGATGAACCGGTCGACATCCTCATCGGTGTTGTAGAAGGCAAAGCTGGCACGGGCCGTCGCGTTCAGGCCGAGGTGCGTGAGCAGCGGCTGCGCACAGTGGTGACCGGCGCGGATGTTCACACCGTCGGACGCCATGATCTCACTAATGTCGTGCGGGTGCACGCCGTCGACCGTAAATGTGATGATGCCGTTATGATCCTCCGGCTTGTCCGTGCCGAGCACATGCACATGCGGCACGGACAGCACACGCGCGAGAGCGTTGACCGTCAGATCGTGCTCGCGCTGCTGGATGGTGTCAAAGCCGACACTCTGCACGTACTGAATGGCAGCAGCCAGACCGGCCGCGCCGGCGGCATTGACCGTACCGGCCTCAAATTTATGCGGCAATTCGGCATAGACGGCGCCCGTGCGCGCGACGGATTCGATCATCTCTCCGCCGGAGAGAAACGGCGGCATTTCCTCGAGCAGGTCCTCCCTGCCGTACAGCCCGCCGATGCCCATGGGGCCAAAGACCTTGTGGCCCGAGAAGGCGAAGAAATCCGCGCCCAGCTCCTGCACGTTCACCGGCATGTGCGGCGTGCTCTGTGCGCCGTCCACGACCATGACCGCGCCCTTTTTGTGCGCCATGGCAGCGACCTCCCGCACCGGGTATTTCCGGCCGAGGACGTTCGACACCTGCGTCATGGCGACGATCTTCGTGCGCTCGGTGATAAGCGATTCGATCTGCTGAAGATCCATACTGCCGTCGGGCGCGCACTCGATAAACTTCAGCTCCGCACCCGTCTGGCGACAGACCATCTGCCAAGGCAGCAGGTCACTGTGGTGCTCCATGATGGACACGAGCACCTCATCGCCCGCTTTCACATGCGTCAGGCCATAGCTGTAAGCAACCAAGTTCAGGCTCTCGGTCGTGTTGCGGGTGAAGATGATCTCGCGCACCGACTTTGCGCCGATGAAATCGCGCACGTTCTCGCGCGCCTGCTCATAAATATCGGTCGCCTCGACGCTCAGCGGATACAGGCCGCGCAGGGGGTTTGCGTTGTGGCAGCGGTAGAAATCCGCCACCGCGTCGAGCACACACTGCGGGCGCTGGGCCGTGGCCGCGTTGTCGATATAGGCGACGTCCGTATGCTGAAAGATCGGAAAATCATTTTTGTAGTTATACGCCATCGTTCAGTTCCTCCTCCAGCGTCTGAAGAATCTGCGCGCGCAGCGCTTCATCGTCCACCGTGCGGGCAAAGCGCTCGATGGATGCGCGGGCCAGGATGTTTTCAGCCTGTTCGCGGAAGATGCCGCGGCTCTCAAAGTAAAACAGCGTCTCATCATCGAGCTCGCCGATGGTCGCGCCGTGGTTGCCAACGACGTTTTCCTCGGCACAGAGGATAAGCGGCACCGTCTTGTTGACAACATCGTCGCCGAGCATGAGTACCGTTTCCTTCTCGTTGCCGACGGAGTTGGCCGAACCGGTCTTAAAGTCGATCGTGCCGCGGAAGGTTTTCTTCGCCGCGTCCTTGAGCGCGCCGGACGTGTCGATCTCACACTCCGTGTTCTTGCCGTAGTGGTTGACGACGACGTTGACGTCGATCGTCTGGCTGCTGCGGCCAAAATAGCCGATCTGTGCCGAATAACGGCTGCCGTCGCCGACGAGCTCCGTGTCGTTGCCCGAATACAGGTCGCCCCTGCCCATGAGGATCTGCGTCATGTCCACGCCGGCGTCGGGCGCGCAGTCCGCATCCGTTCTGGCATAGAGCAGCGCACCATCCTGTGCACCGAGCACCTGCACAAGGCGCAAAGACGCACGCTCATGCAGCGTCAGCGCCGTTTCCACGGCGAAGCTGCCCTGCGCATCCAGCACCATATACACCGTTGCCTGCACGCCGGCGGCCACATCGACCGTGATGTGCTTACGGCTGCAGCCCTCGGCACCGGTCAGGCGGATGTGCAGCGGCTGCGCCTGATTTTCTGTTGTAATTTCATATGCATCCGTCCCGAGATCGGCCGTTTCGGCCACATTCCACGGGATGGTCGCTTCGTTGACATTGAGATGGTTCCACGTTCTGGTCGGCAGTTTGTTGACGACCAGCTGTTCACGCGTATTCACGATATTCCCTCCTTTCGGAATATGCGGTCAGCCGATGCTGCCCTTCATCTCCAGACGAATGAGATTGTTCATTTCCACCGCATACTCCAGCGGCAGCTCCTTGGAGACGTTGTCCGCAAAGCCGCTGACGATCAGCGCACGTGCGTCCTCCTCGCTCATGCCGCGGCTCATGAGATAAAACACCGCTTCATTGCTGATGCTGCCGATCTTGGCCTCGTGGCCGACGGCGGCGTCCTTCGTGCGGATGTCCATGGCCGGAACGGTATCGGAGCGGGACTCGGAATCGAGCATCAGCGACTGGCAGGACACGGAGGATTTCGCGTGCTTGGCGCCCTTTTGCACCACGACGCTGCTGCGGAACGTGCTGATGCCACCGCTCTTGCTGATGGAGCGCGTGTTCATGTACGAGCTTGTGTTCTTGCCGATGTGCACGACCTTCGCGCCGGTATCGAGGTTCTGCCCCGCGCCGGCAAATGTGACGCCGGTGAACTCCATTTTGGCATTGTCGCCCTTGAGCACACTCATCGGGTACAGGCAACCGACATGGGACCCGAACGAGCCGGACACCCACTCGATCACGCCGCCCTCTTCCACGAGCGCGCGCTTGGTGTTGAGGTTATACATGTTCTTCGACCAGTTTTCAATGGTCGAGTAGCGCAGCCTGGCGTTTTTCTTCACGTACAGCTCCACACAGCCGGCGTGGAGGTTCGCGACGTTATATTTCGGTGCCGAGCAGCCCTCGATGAAGTGCAGGCTCGCACCCTCGTCGACGATGATGAGCGTGTGCTCGAACTGGCCTGCGCCCTTGGCGTTCAGGCGGAAGTACGACTGCAGCGGAATGGACACCTGCACGCCCTTCGGCACATACACGAATGAGCCGCCGGACCAGACCGCGCCGTGCAGAGCAGCGAACTTATGATCACGCGGCGTGACGAGCTTCATGAAGTACTTTTGCACCATATCGGCGTACTCGCCCTTGAGCGCGCTCTCCATATCGGTATAGACGACGCCCTGCGCGGCCACCTCGTCCTTGACGTTGTGGTACACGAGCTCGGAATCGTACTGCGCACCGACACCGGCGAGCGATTTGCGCTCCGCCTGCGGGATGCCGAGCCGCTCGAAGGTATCTTTAATATCCTGCGGGACGTCCTTCCAGTCGTTTTTCATGTCGGTCTTGGGGCGGACATAGGTCGCGATGTGATCCACGTCCAGTCCCTCAATGGACGGGCCCCAGTCCGGGATCGGCATCTCGTTATAGATCTGCAGCGACTCCAGCCGGAACTGCTGCATCCAGACCGGATCGTCCTTTTCCTTGGAGAGCTTGTCGATGATCTCCGGCGTCAGGCCCTCCTGCATGCGATAGGCATCGTCCTCTTTGTCGCGGATGTCATAGACGCTGCGGTCAATGTCCGCGACCTGACTTTTTCCCTTCATTCGGATCGCCTCGCTTTCAGTCTGCCTGGATGCCGCCAAAGCCGTTTTCGTTGATGGTGTCGACGAGCGATGCATCGCCGTTTTTCACGATGACGCCCTTTTCCATGATGTGTGCGGCGTCCACCGTCAGCGCCTCGAGAATGCGGGTGCTGTGCGTGATGATGAGCAGCGAGCCGTGCACGCGCTCACGGTAGAGCTGCACACCCTTGGAGACCGTGCGCACCGCATCGACGTCCAGGCCGGAGTCGGTCTCGTCGAGGATGGCGAGCTTCGGCTCGAGCATGAGCATCTGCAAAATTTCGGCTTTCTTTTTCTCGCCGCCGGAAAAGCCCACGTTCAGGTCGCGCTCGGCATAAGAAGCGTCCATCGCCAGCAGCTCCATCGTCTCGGCGAGCTTCTTCTTGAAATCCCAGAGGCGGATGCGCTTGCCGGTCTTCTGCTCGAGTGCGCTGCGGATAAAGGCACTGAGCGTCACTCCGGGCACCTCGAGCGGATTCTGGAAGGACAGGAAAATGCCCTTTTTCGCACGCTCATTGACCGGCAGCTCCGTAATGTCCTCGCCGTCAAAGACGATCTTTCCGGCCGTGACCGTATACTCCGGATTGCCGGTGATCGCGTAACCGAGTGTGGACTTGCCGGTGCCGTTCGGTCCCATGAGCACGTGCGTCTCGTCTTTGCCGACGGTCAGATCCATGCCGTGCAGGATTTCCTTGTCGCCTGCGCTCACGCGCAGGCCGCTGACTTCAAGCAAGTTTTTGTTCATATATGCGTCCTCCATTCCCAATGGCAGGCCGCGCCGGGCGGCACGGCTGCATAATATACACAAATTCAAAGAGGCTCTGGAGGGGTTGACACGTAATCCCTACCTCTACGGCGTGAATTATATGCCTTTATTCCCATATTGTCAATAGGAATAAGGAGCGGCGGCAGCAAAAAAGTGCGCACGGCAGCAAAACCGTACGCACTTTTAACACAAAGCTTCAGAATTGAAACAGGTTCAGGCCGATCTCCTCGCTGTGGAAGCGATCCACCCGCCCGTCGATGACCGTGATGACCATCTCACAGGTGGCGCTGATAACGGCGCGGTTCAGATGCCCGCCGAACACCTCACCCTTCTCGTTGCCAGCGCTCATGTGCAGGTGCGTGTAAAACGCGCCGTCCATCGTATTGATGGTGCCGGTCAGCGAGACAATCTCAAAATCGCCCGCAAACGAATTGGCGTGATACTGCTTTTCGGCCGTGTGGAACACGCCGACCGTGAATTCACCGACCGCACCGAGCGCCTGCACGCTCGCGAGCTTGATCTGCTCGGCCTGCGCGATCGCCTTGACCTGCTCGAGCATCTCCTCGCCGCGGTCGATGCGGGCGATGATGGTGTTTCCAAATCTTCGATACTCCATGGGACTCCTCCTTTGGCTTCATAATCTCGATTATACCGCGCCCCCTGCCGGCTTGCAAGGGGCGCGCAGGAATTTATTCGAGCTCGAACGCGCCGGTATAGAGCTGATAGTACACGCCCTTTTCGGCAATGAGCTTTTCATGGCTGCCACGCTCGATGATGCTCCCGTGATCGAGCACCATGATGACATCGGCATTTTTGACCGTCGAGAGCCGGTGCGCGATGACGAACACCGTGCGGCCCTCCATGAGCTTATCCATGCCGCTCTGCACGAGTGCCTCCGTGCGGGTGTCGATGGAGCTGGTCGCCTCGTCGAGGATCATGACCGGCGGATCGGACACGGCCGCGCGCGCGATGCTCAGCAGCTGGCGCTGGCCCTGACTCAGGCCGCTGCCGTCGCCCTTGAGCACGGTATTGTAGCCGTCCGGCAGCATGCGGATGAAGTGATCGGCGTTGGCGAGCTTCGCCGCCGCGATGCAGTCCTCATCCGTCGCGTCCGGATTGCCGTAGCGGATGTTTTCCATGACGGTGCCGGTAAAGAGGTTCACGTCCTGGAGCACGATGCCGAGGCTGCGGCGCAGATCGGCCTTGCAGATCTTGTTGATGTTGATGCCATCATAGCGGATCTTGCCGTCGGCAATGTCGTAGAAGCGGTTGATGAGGTTCGTGATCGTTGTCTTGCCGGCGCCGGTCGCGCCGACGAAGGCCACCTTCTGGCCCGGTTCGGCATAAAGCGTGATGTCGTGCAGGACTTCCTTGTCCGGTGTGTAGCCGAAGTCCACATGGTCGAACACGACGCGGCCCTCGAGCTTCGTGTACGTGACCGCACCGTCGCCGTGCGGGTGCTTCCACGCCCAGAGGCCGGTATGGTGGTTGGCCTCGACGAGCGCGCCGTTTTCCTCCCTGGCATTGACGAGCGTCACATAGCCGTCATCCGTTTCCGGCTGCGCGTCCATGAATGCAAAGATGCGCGATGCGCCGGCCAGCGCCGTAACGATGGAGTTAAATTGGTTGGAGATCTGCGAGATGGGGTTTGTAAACCCGCGCGAGAGCGTCAGGAACGACGCGATCATGCCGAGTGAGAGCGTGTTCATGCCGGTCAGGCCGAGGTTCGGCGTGCCGGCAATGGCCATCGTGCCGCCGATGACGGCGATGATGACATACTGCAGGTAGCCGACGGCGTTCATCATCGGCATCATGCTGTTGGCCATGCCGCTGGCGCGCGCGGCGTTTTCCGCCCAGACGCGGTTGCGGCGGTGCAGTTCCTCCTTGCTCTGCTCTTCGTGGCAGAACACCTTGACGACCTTCTGGCCGTTGACCATCTCTTCGACATAGCCGTTGAGATCCGCCAACGCCGTCTGCTGCGCCATGAAGTAGCCGCCGATGCGGCCGGTGAGCCTGCGCACGAACACAAGGATGAGCGCCATGACCGCGCAGACGATCAGCGTCAGCCAGACGCTGATATACAGCATGCAGAAAAACACTGCCACCAGTGTGAACACGGACGACACGAGCTGGGCCATAGACTGTGCGATCATCTGCCGCAGCGTGTCGGTATCATTCGTATACAGGCTCATGATATCGCCGTGCGTATGCGTGTCAAAATAGCGGATGGGCAGGCGCTGCATCTTCTCAAACATCTCGTCGCGGATGCGCTTGAGCGTGCCCTGCGCGATCGTGACCATGCGGCGGTTATACAGCCACGTGGACATGGTGCCGATGAGGTACACGCAGCCGATCGTGACCAGCGCGCGGATCAGGCCGGAAAAGTCCGGTGATGCCGTGCCGAGCATGGGGACGATATAGCCATCAATCAGCTTCTGCAGGAACATGGACGAGGCCGCTCCGGCGACTGCGCTGAGCAAAATGCAGATGGTCACGAGCACGAGTGTGCCCTTATAAGCGCGCATATACGACAGCAGGCGCTTGAGCGTCTGGGAATCAAATTTCGGGCGTTCTGGCATCGTCCTCGCCTCCCTTCTGCTGGGACTCATAGACTTCGCGGTAAATTTCGCTTGTGCGCAGCAGCTCCTCATGGCTGCCGACATCGGCAATATGCCCGTCGTCGAGCACGACGATGCGGTCCGCGTTCTGCACGGAGCTGATGCGCTGCGCGATGATGATCTTCGTCGTCTCCGGGATATAGGCCGAAAAGGCCTGCTGGATCTGCGCGTCCGTGCGCGTATCGACGGCGCTTGTCGAGTCGTCGAGGATGAGCACTTTCGGCTTTTTCAGCAGCGCGCGAGCGATGCACAGGCGCTGCTTCTGGCCGCCGGAGACGTTCGTGCCGCCCTGCTCGATATAGGTGTCATAGCCGTCCGGCATGGCGGAAATGAATTCATCCGCACACGCGAGCTCACAGGCATGGCGGAGCTCCTCGTCCGTGGCATGCTCGTTGCCCCAGCGGAGGTTTTCCTTGATCGTGCCGGAAAACAGCTCGTTTTTCTGCAGCACCATGGCGACCGCGTTGCGCAGAGTCTCCAGATCATAGTCGCGCACGTCCACACCGCCGAGCATCAGCTTGCCGCCGGTGACATCGTATAGACGTGGGATAAGCTGCACGAGCGAAGATTTGGACGCGCCCGTGCCGCCGATGACGCCGATCGTTTCACCGGAGCGGATGTGCAGATCAATGTCATCGAGCACCTTTTTGTCCGCCTTGGAGGCGTAAACAAAGCTCACATGGTCAAAATCAATGGCACCATCACGCACGGCCATGACTTTGTGCTCCGGATTTTGAATGTCAGTCTTTTCTTCCAAAACCTCGGCGATGCGGCGCGCCGACGAGAGCGAGATCGTCAGCATGGCAAAGACCATGGACAGCATCATCAGACTCGTGAGGATCTGCATGGCATAGGTGATGAGCGCGGTGAGGTTACCGGTCGTCAGGCCGAGCGCCGGGTCGTTGCCGCTGGCGATGATGGCCTTGGCGCCGAGCCAGGAGATAATGATCATGCACGCATAGATACACGACTGCATTAGCGGCGCATTGAGCGTGATGAGCCGCTCGCCCTTGGAAAAGTCCTTATAAATGCGCTCGGAAATGGCGCCGAACTTACGGATCTCGTGCTGCTCCTGATTAAAGGACTTCACGACACGGATACCGCGGACGTTTTCCTGCACGACGTTGTTGAGCTCGTCATACGTGCGGAAAACGCGCGAGAAAATCGGAAACACACTGCGGATGATGAAAAACAGCGCCACTGCAAGGATCGGCAGGATGATGAGAAACGTCATGGAGATCTCATGGCTGATGCGGAACGACACGATCATGGAAAAAACCAACATGACCGGCGAGCGGATCGCCATGCGCATGAGCATCTGAAAAGCGTTTTGCACGTTCGTGACGTCCGTCGTCAGGCGTGTGACGATGGACGCGGTGGAAAACTTGTCGATGTTGGAAAACGCGAACGTCTGCACATTGTCGTACATATCCTCGCGCAGGTTTGCACCGAAACCGACGGATGCTCGCGCCGCGATGCGCGCCGCGAGCACGCCGGTCGCGAGCTGGAACGCCGCCAGCAGCAGCAAAAATGCGCCAAACTTCCAGACCGCCGCCATGCTGCCGCCCTCAACACCGTAATCGATGAGGTTGGACATATACAGCGGGATCACGATCTCGAACACGACCTCCAGCGCCGAGAGCAGAACCGTCACGAGCGCGGGGCCTTTGTTTTCCCGCAGGCTGTGGGACAATGTATGAAGCATGGATTTCCTCCTTCCTGAATCGTGGACCGGTCAGCCGAGGTCAGCATAGATCGTGCGCAGGGCCGATTCCAGCGCCGCAATCTGTTCCGGCGTCAGCGAGCGCAGCATCTGCTGCTCCGTTGCCTGGATCGTGGCATGCATATCCTGCGCAATCCCGGCAGCACGCTCCGTCTGGCAGACGATCTTGCTGCGTTTATCTGCCGGGTCGAGCCAGCAGCGCACAAAGCCATTTTGCTCCATGCGGCTGATGATGCCAGCTACTGTCGGGTGCGATACCTGCAAAAACCCTTCGATCTCCTTTTGCGTCGCCTGCCCGCCATTGTGGGCCAGATATCCCAGCACGCGGCTTTGCGTCAGCGTCAGCCCCTGCTGCGCAAGATCGGCATCCGCCCGCATTTTGATCTTATCCGTGATCATTTTTAATAGACATCCTATTTGAAATTGCTCCATGAGATACACCTCCAAACGTGTAGCACGCTACGCATTATAGCGGCAAAATTTTGAATCGTCAAGAGACGTCACAAATTGTTTACACGCTCAAATTTTGCAGCAAAAAGCGGCCGCCCGGCAGGCAGCCGCAAATACCATATGGCTCAAGGATGGAACAAACGCAACCTGTAAACGCCATGACCATGTCGTACCGCTCGCAGCGGTCGATGACGAGATGGTTTCCCTGCGTGTGCAGCGGCGTGCAGATGTCAGAAATCCGATAGCCGTCCATAGGGCTCCTTTCTCTCATCAAAACCGAAGAGCAGATCCTTCTTGTCGTGGCAGTCCGACGACCAGAGCAGGCGCCTCCCACGCGCGTGCAGCTCGTCCAGGATCCACGATTCCGGATACGGCTGCGTGCGATATCCGCGGGCGATCGCGCCGGTGTTGATCTCAAACACGGCAGGCGTCTGCATCAGCCGCTTGAGCGCAGCGAGCGCTGCTGCACGGCAGCGCGGGTGGTTCGTATCAAACAGCGCCCCGTCGTCGTTGAACTTCTCGATAAGGTCAAAGTGACCGATGATGCTGCAGTGCGTACGGTCGTAGACATCCGCAACGGTGCGGTAATAATCCTCGATGAAGGCGTAAAAATCTCCGCTGTAGTGCTCCGCCACCGCCTGCTGCTGCAGTTCCCGGCTCTCATCGACCGGCAGGTAGCAGCCATTCTTTTTCACGTAGTGCACCGAGCCGATGACGTAGTCATAATCATCCGTTGGCGCTTCGGAGTAAAAGTCCTGCTCCACGCCGAGCAGGATGCGCAGCTGGCCGGCGTATGTCTGCTGAAGAGCGCGGATAGTGGCTTTGTATGCCTTCGTCCCGGCAAGGGACATGCAGTAGCTCTCATCAAAGAAGGTGTATGAGTGCCCGGAAAAACCGAGCTCCGGGCAGCCAAGGCGGATCGCCTCGCACACGAGCGCCTCCGGCGTGTCCTTCCCATCGCAGAAAACGGTGTGCGTGTGGTAGTTCGACGGCCGCATCAGGTCATTTTCTCCTGCTTGACCTTGTGGTCAATGATGTGGCGGGAGGCCAGCTCGCGGTGCACGTCCTCAACGGAAATACCCATCTCCACCATAAGCACCATGGCATGATAGGCCAGATCGGCCAACTCGTAGACCGTCTCCTTCCGATCGTCGGCTTTGGCGGCAATGATGACCTCCGTGCTCTCCTCGCCGACCTTCTTGAGGATCTTATCGATGCCTTTGTCAAACAGATAGCTCGTATACGAACCCTCCGGCCGCGTCGCTTTCCGGTCGGCAAGCAGATCGTAGAGACCCTGCAGGCTGAAGTCCTGCAGCGTGTCGCTGTGCCAGACCGGCCGGAAGAAGCACGATGCACTGCCTGTATGGCACGCGGGGCCGTCCTTTTCCACGACAACGACGAGCGCATCGGCGTCACAGTCGGCCGTGATGCTGACAATATGCTGCACATTGCCGCTCGTCTCGCCCTTGCGCCAGAGTTCCTGCCGCGACCGGCTCCAGAAGCATGTCCGGCCCTCAGCCATGGAGATGCGCAGGCTCTCTTCATTCATGTACGCAACGGTCAGGACCTGCTTGGTGATGGCATCGACCACCACGGTGGGGATCAGGCCCCGGTCATCAAATTTCAGTTCGTTGATATCTAGCACGGCATGTTACCTCACAATGATGTTCTCGGCGCGCAGCGCCTGTTTGAGTTCGGGGATCGCAACCTCGCCAAAGTGGAAAATGGACGCGGCAAGACCGGCATCAACCGTCGGGACTTTTTGAAACAGCTCCACAAAGTCCGCGATGCTGCCCGCGCCGCCGGAGGCAATCACCGGCACGTTCACGGCCGCGCACACCGCCTGCAGCAGCGGCAGGTCAAAGCCCTGTCTGACGCCGTCGGTGTCGATGGAGTTGACCACGACCTCCCCTGCACCGAGGGCAACGCATTTTTGGATCCAGCCGATGGCCTCCATGCCGGTGTTCTCCCGGCCGCCCTTGGCAAAGACGCGAAACTGCCCGTCCACGCGCTTGACATCGACTGAGATCACCACGCACTGGTTGCCGTAACGCTCGGCTGCCACCCGGATGAGCTCCGGATTGCGGATGGCGCCGGAGTTGACGCTGACCTTGTCCGCGCCGCACTTGAGCACGCGGTCAAAATCATCGACGGTGCGGATGCCGCCGCCGACGGTGAGCGGGATAAAGATCTGGCTTGCCACCTCGCGCAGAATGTCCGTGAACAGCTGCCGGCCCTCGACGGACGCTGTGATGTCGTAAAACACCAGCTCATCCGCGCCGTGATCGGAATAATACCGCGCCAACTCCACGGGCGAGGACACATCGGCCAGACCCGCAAAGTTGACGCCCTTGACGACCCTGCCGTCTTTGACGTCGAGACAGGGTATGATACGTTTGGTAATCATCGTGCCACCTCGATTGCCTGCGCGAGATCGATCGCGCCGGTATAATACGCCCTGCCGATGATGGCGCCGTAGAGCCCCATCTGGTGAAGTGCGCGCACATCGTCCAGATCGGAAACGCCGCCGGACGCCGTGATGTTCAGGAAATACTTTTGCGACAGTTGTCGGTACAGCGCCCGGTTCGTACCGCGCATGGCCCCGTCCCGGGAAATGTCTGTGCAGATGACGGTCTGCACGTCGAGCGCCTGCATGCGGGCAAAAAACGCGTCGAGCGTTACATCCGCCGTCTCCAGCCAGCCGCGGATGGCAATGCGGCCGTCGCGGACGTCCGCGCCGACTGCAATATGTGCGCCATAGGTGGCGACCGCCTGTGCCAGAAACGCCGCATCCTGCACGGCGGCTGTGCCGAGGATCACGCGCCCGGCCCCCGCATCCAGATAGCGCTGCACCGTAACCATATCGCGGATGCCGCCGCCGATCTCGACGAACAGCGGCGTCTGCGCCGCGACCTGACGAACGACATCCAGATTCGGCGTTGTACCGTCGCGCGCGCCCTCTAGGTCGACCATGTGGATATGCGCAGCGCCCTGACGCACAAAGTCTTGCGCCACGGCCAGCGGATCGTCACTGTAGACCTTCATCTGCCGGTAATCGCCCTTGAGCAGCCGGACGGCCTTTTTCTCATATAGATCGATCGCAGGAAACAGGATCATACCGGTGCCCCCTCACAGAAGGCGCGCAGGATGTTCAGCCCCACGCGGCCACTCTTTTCCGGGTGGAACTGGCAGCCCTTGACGTTGCCCTGCTCCACGGCGGCGGTCAGGTCGATGCCGTATTCCGTAGTCGCGATGACGCTCCCTGCGCAATCGGCCGCATAATAGGAGTGGACGAAGTACACGCAATCGCCGTCCGAGATATTCCGAAGCAGCGCGCTCGGCTTTTGAAATCGCAGTGCATTCCAGCCAATGTGCGGGATCTTCAGCTCCGGCGGGAGCCTGCCCTCCATCGGCACAACACTGCCGCGCAGCAGACCGAGGCCTGCGTGCTCGCCGTATTCATAGCTTTTTTCAAACAGCAGCTGCATGCCGAGACAGATGCCCAGAATGTCCTTACCGGCTGCCGCTTCCGCGCAGATCACGCGGTCAAGCCCGCTGTCGCACAGCTTCTGCGCCGCATCAGCGAAAGCGCCGACACCGGGCAGGATCAGCTTGTCCGCCGCGCGCAGCTGCACAGGATCCGCCGTGACAATGGTCTGCGCGCCGATGCTGCGCAAAGACGAGCAGAGGGAAAACAGATTCCCGACACCGTAATCGATAACTGCGATCATGCCAACATTCCTTTCGTAGACGGCACCTCATTCGCAAAGGCCGCGTCAATGGCAGCGGCTGCACGCAGGCTGCGCGCCGCAGACTTGAACGCACCCTCCAAAATGTGGTGCGCATTGCGCCCGGCGAGCTGCTGCAGGTGCAGCGTCACGCCGGCATCGCGCGCGAATGCGCGCCAGAACTCCTCGCAGAGTTCGGTGTCAAAATCGCCGACCTTTTCCGTCGGGATGCTCAGGCTGTAATACAGCTCTCCCCGGCCGGAGATATCGACCGCCGAGAGGATGAGCGCCTCATCCATGGGCAGGATCGTGTCGCCGTAGCGCACGATGCCCTTTTTGTCGCCCAGCGCCTGCGCAAAGGCCTTGCCGAGGCAGATGCCGACGTCCTCCGTCGTGTGGTGGTAATCCACATAGGTGTCGCCCTTGCCCGTCACGGACAGATCAAAGCGGCCGTGGCGGGCAAACAGCGTGAGCATGTGGTCGAGAAAGCCGCAGCCGGTGTCGATCTGCGCGATGCCGCGGCCGTCGAGACCGAGCGTGAGTGTGATGTCCGTTTCCGCCGTGGTGCGCGTGATGATTGCTGTCCTCATACCGCTGCCTCCTCAAGAATGTCCCGGATCGCTGCGATCAGGGTCTGCATCTGCGCCATGGTGCCGATCGTGATGCGGCTGTAATCGCAGATACGGGATTTATCAAAGTGGCGCACGAGCACGCCGCGCGCTTTGAGCGCCCGGTAAAGCGCCGCACCGCCGATACGGTCGGACCTGGCAAAGACGAAGTTTGCCTGCGACGGCAGGACCGTGAAACCGAGCGCCTCGAGCTGCGCTGTCGTCCAAGCGCGGGTGGCCATGATCGTGCGGCAGTTGGCCATGTAGTATTCGTTATCCGCCAGCGCCGCCATACCAGCCGCAGCCGTCATGCGGTTGACGGTGTAAGGGTTCATGGCATACTTGATGGTGTTGAGATCAGCAATCAGCTGCGCATTGCCGATACCGAAGCCAAGCCGCGCGCCCGCAAGCGAGCGGGATTTGGAAAACGTGCCGGCAACGAGCAGATTCTCATACCTGTCCACAAGCCGAACGGCGCTCTCGGCGCCAAAATCAACATACGCCTCGTCAACAAGAACGATGTTGTCCGGATTGCTGCGGAGAATCTTCTCAATGTCGGACAACGGCAGACTCAGGCCGGTCGGTGCGTTGGGGTTTGTGATGACGATGTGCTTGCCGATGCCGAGATAATCCGCCGGGTCGAGCCGAAAATCCTCCCGGAGTGGGATCTCCGTGTACGGGATGTGGTTCAGGTCCGCGATCACGGGGTAAAAGCCATAAGTGATGTCGGCAAAGGCCAGCGGATGTGCTTCATCTGCAAAGGCCATGAATGCGAGGTTCAGCAGCTCATCCGAACCGTTGGTCATGAGTACCTGCTGCGGCTGCACGCCGAACATCTCCGCCATTTTGGCGCGCAGGTCGGTGCACTCGGGATCGGAATACAGCTGCAGCTTCCGGCTCTCGGCCTCGGCCGCCCGCACCACGGACGCCGACGGTGGGAACGGCGACTCATTCGTGTTGAGCTTCACATATTGCTGGTCATGCGGCTGCTCGCCGGGCACATACGGCACCAGCGATGCAAACCGCTGCGTAAAATAACGGCTCATATCTTTCCGAAACGGCTGAGCACGCTCCTGGCGTGTCCGTCGAGTCCCTCCTTGTTAGCAAAGTAGGCGATCTTGTCCACGACGGCCTCAAGCGCGCCGGCGGAGTAGTAAGTAAACTGGGACTTCTTCACGAAATCATCCACGGACAGCGGCGAGGCAAAGTGCGCCGCACCGCCGGTGGGCAGCGTGTGGTTCGGACCGGCGAAGTAATCGCCGAGTGCCTCGGGGCAGTTCTTACCGAGGAAGATGGAGCCCGCGTTTTTGATCTTGTCGAGGTAATCAAAGGGATTGTCCACACACAGCTCCAGGTGCTCAGGCGCGATCTCATTGGCGATGTCAATGGCCTTCCTAAGGTCGTTTTCAGCCACAATGATCTTGCCATTGCGCTCGATGGACGCACGCGCGATCTCCTCACGCGGCAGCAGCGGGAGCTGACGCTCGAGCTCGGCGCTGACCTGTTCGGCAAAGGCGAAGCTGTCCGTCACGAGAATGGCTGTGGCCATCTTGTCGTGCTCGGCCTGCGAGAGCATGTCAGCCGCAACAATGGCGGGATCGCAGGTCGCGTCCGCCACAACCAGAATCTCACTCGGTCCGGCGACCAGATCAATGGACACCTTACCGAAGACCTGTTTTTTCGCCTCGGCCACGTAGGCGTTGCCAGGGCCGACGATCTTGTCCACGCACGGGATGCTCTCGGTGCCGTAGGCCAGCGCGGCGATCGCCTGCGCGCCGCCGACTTTGAAAATGCGATCCGCGCCCGCGACCTTTGCCGCCGCCAGAATCGCGGGGTCGATCTTGCCGTCCGCGCCCGGCGGCGTGACGGTGATGAGCTGCGCGCAGCCGGCAATCTTCGCGGGCACGGTGTTCATGAGCACCGTGGACGGGTACGCCGCCGTGCCGCCCGGAACGTACATCCCGACGCGGGCGATGGGCGTGATCTTCTGGCCGAGGACAACGCCGTCTTTTTCGCTGATGACAAAGTTCCGGCGCACCTGCTGGCTGTGATAGGTGCGGATGTTCTCCGCCGCCTCTTCGAGAATGGCCACAAATTCCGGTCCGATCGCGGCAAACGCCTCGTCGATCTCGGCCTGCGTGACCTCGAACGACGTAAGGTCGGCCTTGTCAAACTTCTTCGTGTAGGCAAATAGCGCCTTGTCGCCGTTGGCGCGCACATCGGCAATAATATCGGCCACGACATCCGAGACGTTATCGGTCGCGCTCTCACGGGCGAAGATCTCGCTGTTGGGGACCTCGCCATAGTTATAGATCTGAATCATATGGGATCTGCTCCTTCATTTTCTGAACGATCTGCTCAATCTGGCGGCCTTTGAATTTGAACGCCGCACGGTTTGCGATCAGCCGCGCGCTGATCGGCAGGATCACTGCCTTAACTTCCAGATGGTTTTCGCGCAGCGTCGTGCCGGTTTCCACAATGTCCACGATTACATCGGACAGACCCAGCAGCGGCGCGAGCTCAATGGAACCGTTGAGCTTGATGATATCAATGTCGCGGCCGAGGCCGGAATAGTAATCCGAGGCGATGTTGACAAACTTCGTCGCTACGCGTAGCGTGCGCTCGCCATCGTCATAAAAGTCATTCGGCCCGGCCACTGCCATGCGGCACCTGCCGATGTTCAGGTCCAGCAGCTCGTAAATATTCGGTGTGTATTCCAGCAGGATGTCCTTGCCTGCGACACCGATATCCGCCGCGCCGCGCTCGACATAAATGGACACGTCCGACGGCTTGACCCAGAAGTAGCGGATGCCGAGATCCGGATTTTCAAAGATGAGCTTCCGGTTCGTCTCACGGATGGCCGGGCAGGCATAGCCCGCCGCCTCAAACATATCGTAGACCTTCTCACCGAGCCGCCCCTTGGGAAGTGCAATGTTGAGCATCAGCGCCCCTCCCTTCTCAGATCGACCGTCTCGCGCCAGCGCAGCTTGTCAGGCACGGCCTTCTGGGCACTCACGGTCTTACCGGCGGCGACCAGTTCCCGGACCGCCTGCGTAACGGCGGCGCTTCCGGCCGCAGCGTCATACAGCAGCAGAACATCGACATCATAGTCCGCGCGGTCCTGCCGAAGCTGCTCAAGCAGGTCAAGATACATGGCAAAACCAATGGCGCCGGAGCGGCGGCCGAGCTTTTCCATCATGCGGTCGTACTGGCCGCCGACCAGCACGCCGTCGCAGATGCCGTCGAGATAACCTTTGAACACGAAGCCGTTATAGTAGTTCATGCTGTTGACGACGGAGAAATCAAACACAATGCGCTCGCTGTGGGGCGCGGCATCGAGCAGTGTCGAGAGCATATCCAGCTCCGTGATCTCGTCCGCCGGGCAGACGGCACGCAGCGCGTCGAGCACCTGACACCGCGCGCCATAGGCCGTGATGAACACCGTAAGCGTCTGCGCCGCCTGCGCACCAACACCATATTCCCGGCAGAGTCGCTGCAGGTCGTGTGCGTTTTTCTCTGCGATGCACACAAGCGCCCGCTCGCGGAACCCTTCATCCGGGCAAGCGCGCGTCAGCGCCGCCGACATCACGCCCAGATGCGAGATCTCGAGCACGAAATCGTCCGAAATCAGCGCCAGACTCTGCACTGCGAGTGAAATGACTTCATAGACATCATACAGATCCGTATCGCCGATGCACTCCAGCCCCGCCTGCATGATCTCCTTGAAGCGGTGCGTGCGCTCTGAAACGCGGTAGACGTTCTCATTATAGTAGACCTTCTGCTTGATGCCGGGTGCATCTTCACCGCCGCGGATGATGGACAGCGTCACGTCCGGCTTGAGTGCCAGCAGCTTCCCGTTCGTGTCGTTGAAGGTGATGACGCGGTCACTGACGAGAAAGTCCTTGTTGCGGACATAGAGCTCATACTCTTCAAACTTGCTCATCCTGTATGGCAGATAGCCGTACTTCCGATAAAGGTCGCGCAGGTGAAAGACCGCTAATTCCTCGCTCCGGAGCAGATTTTCATCCAGCATGGTCACCCTCCCCATCACAGCGTCCGATCACCAGCCGGTAGCCGCCGGTGCCGTATTCATAGCATTTGCTGATGCGGCTGATGGTCGCCGTGCTCACGCCGGTTTTTTTGCTGATCTGCGCATAGCTCGCACCCTCGGCCAGCATCTTGGTCACCGTCAGGCGCTGGGCAATGTTCAGGACTTCCTTAATCGTGCAGATGTCCTCCAGAAATGCATAACATTCCTCCTGCGTGCGCAGACTCAGCAGTGCCTGACACAGGCCGTCTGTACTTTCATTATGCCAATCGCTCATAGCGCACCTCACGATCTAATGATTTAGCAGAATGCCACTTTAGCTTGCTAACACATTAGCACGAACGTGCCATGATGTCAACACTGGAATTCGTTTTTGTCTGTCTGCACAGGCAAGTGCCGGAACCAGATGGGTTCCGGCAACATTTTGCCGGAACACAAAAACGCAGGCGGATGCCAGATGCATCCGCCTGCGTGCATGTCCAGTTTTTCGGGAAAGTACACGCCAACCTTTCCGAGCCGCCGGGTATGCTGCACCGTGTCACACCTCCACGATCTGCGCAGTCCTGTGTGTATATGGCAGCACGTCCCGGAGCACACGCGCGGTCTTCAGCTTCATGTACCCGGTCGTCACGCCGTCGCTGCAGCCATACCACTCGCTCTCGGCGACCGCTTTGTCCACGACCACCTGCACAGGCCGGGCGCTGTCGAGCAGAACGCTGAAGATCGTCGCGGCGCCGATCTTCGTCCCCAGCATGGTCTCCATTTTCTCCGCCGGGGCAAACGACAGCCGGGCAATGCCCAGCGCCGCGCTCAGATCTTTCGAACGGAACGGCTTGTCGCCGCGCGTAATGAACAGGTAAAACGCCGTCTGCTTCCGGTCGCATAAAAACAGGGTCTTGACCATGTCCATGTCCAGCTTCCGGTCGATGTCCGCACAGTCCTCCATTGTAATGACTTCGTCCGTGTCAACGCGCTGAAACGGGATCTGCAGCTGCTCGAGGCAGTCATAAACTTTGCTGCGCAGTTCCGTCTCGCAGTGCGCGGGGCGCGTCATCTGAATTTCACTGACCCATATCATCGGATCGCCTTCTCTCTGAAAAAATCGGATCCAGTATAGCATGCGCGCAAAAATGCAAAAAGCGAATGTTTTGCATGCATCACATACTGATTCCGCATGAAAGGGTAAAAAAATATCCGCCTGCCGGAGCTGGCGGATATTTTCTCGCAATTACAGGTGCTGGTCGCGGTCGATCTTGTCGTAGTGCTTGAGCAGAATGCCCTCCATGACGGAGGTCAGCTTCATGTCCAGGTTCCAGAAATAGATGACAAACGTGACCACGAACGCGCCGAGCGCGCCGAGCGACACGCCCAGCAGGGCCTTGAGCAGCTTGCTTTTCAGATTGTTCATGTTCGATCTCCTCTCTGATTACCAGGACTTGTCGTCCTTCAGAATCTCCAGGCTCGGATCCACAGGCTCTTCCTGCATGACGGTGCGCATATAATCATTGACCTGCTGGCGCACGCCCTGACGCGAGACCACACGCGGGTCAAACAGATCGTGCGTGACCCAGATGAGGTGGATACCGTGCTCACGTGCGCGCTCCTCAAACAGGCCATGCATGCCGTCGAGCGCCTTGCAGCTCATGTGCTCCCAGAGGATGACCATGTCGGCGTTGAACTGCTCGCAGAACTCCCAGAGCTCGTCGAGCAGGACCTTGTAGCCGCCGTGGGTGCGGTTGCGCATGATCATGTTCTCGGTCAGCCAGGCCATGTCGTAGTACGCCTGCTCGCGGTTGGCCGGCGTGTCCTCCGTGACGAGTTCGCGCGTCGAGACCATGGAGAGCATATCTGTCAGCGGCACGATACCCCAGCAGTTGAGCAGCCAGACAAGGAAGTCCATGTAAAAGTGCGACTGCACGCCCCAGACGATGGCGCGGTGGCGGTACTCATTGGCGGCCTTCTTCTGCTTGTGGTAGGCGCGCTCGGCGAGCTGGGTGATCTTGCGGTCCACCTCGCGGAACGCGGGCACCTTGCCGCAAATGGCCATGTAGTTCGTTTCCGTATACAGCGCGAGGTTGGAGCCGAAGACCTGCGGGTAGTCGGTCTTGTTCATCTCCAGCCACTCGAGGCGGCACTTGGTGGCGTAGTTCACGCGCTCGGCGCACTCGAAGTACGCCTTCCAGTCCCACTGCTCGCCGGTGTGCTCTTCGATGAAGGCAATAGCGTTTTTGATCTCCTGTGCGGCGTAATCCTGCACATCGTCCTCGCGGTGGCGCAGGGGCGCGGCGAGCTGGAACACCGGGATGCCGTCCTCGAGCTCAAGGCGCTTGGAGATAACACCGTTGCCGAGCAGAGACCCGTCACACGTCGTGTTGCACTGCACGGCGCAGGCGCCGAGCACCGGGGCGTCATCGTCAATGGACACGCCGGCCTCTGCCTCCGGCATCGGGCAGACGTCGCCCGCGAGGCCGTATTCCTGCGAGACATCGATATAATGCTCGGCGGCATGCTGGTTGAGCAGCACGGAGACGTAGGTCGACGGCGTCTCACGGCTCAGGCCCTTGAGCGTCGGGAAGCCCATCATGACGGCCGTCATCTCGTTTTCGTCCACGAGCACGACCTTGTCGGAGAACTTCTTGTCGTTGCCGATGCGGCGGTCGCCGCGGAAGAGGCCGTCGAGCAGCTTTGCCACGTCCTCGATGATGAGGTCCTGCTCCAGGTGGCAGATGCGCAGGTATTCATCACGCAGGCCCTGGGTGTGGCGGTCGACCATCATGGGCACAGCCAGATAGTTGGCCATCCAGCGATAGCGGAACATGGCCTTGATGTTGCGCGGCTTGGAGACCATCTTCGCCATGGTGATCCAGTTGTGCAGCCAGCGGGAATAATCATAGAGCGTGTCGGTCACGCCGCGCCATTCGCGGCGGCTGCGGACCTTGCCCTCGGTATAGAACTTACCGAAATTCTCACAGCCGATTCTCTTGTTGGACATCACTGTTTCCCCCCTTGAATCTTCTTGATCTCCATGCTTTCCACGAATGCCTGCACACGGGTGCGCATCTGGCCGGAGGAGGCGATGTTATACGGGCGGTCAACGGACAAAACGGGATAACCGTAGTCATCATTGAGGATGTGTGAGCCGAGCATGCGCTCATACGCCCACGGGTCGCAGAACTTGATCTGCTGATAAATGATGCCGTCGGCCTCGTACTCCTTGGCGAGCTGATTGACGTATTCGCGGCGGCCGATCATCTTGGGCATATTCATGTAGCGCGGGCACTGGGCGCGGTTCATGTACTGGCGGCAGATCTGGGTCAGCGCGTCCTCGTCGTCCGTCAGCGTGATCGGGTCGCGGCCCGGGAACGAGCCGTAGCAGAAGCGGTCAGCGCAGACATAGGCGCCGGTCTCCTCGACGAGCTTGATGAAGTCAATGTCGTCGACCTCGGAACCAACGACGACCACACGCGCACGGTACGGATTCTTCTTGTCCGGGCGGCGGGTCTTGAGCTCCTTGAGCGTCTCGGCGAGCTTGTCGATGAGCAGATACTTCGGCGCGACATAGGTCGCGAGCGTGATGACGTGGAATTCGTACCCCGTGATGCGCGGATTGGGGCCCTTGCGGTACTCGCCGATGGCGCGGATGAGCTCGCACACGCGGTTGTGCTCGGCAACGGCCTTGCGGATGGCCTCGTCCGAGACGTCGATGCCGTAAACATCGTGCAGCGGCGTGAGGATATGGTTGCGGCACTGGAGGACGTACAGATTCAGGCCGTTGTCATCCGCCTTCATCGGGATCTCCATGTACTCGAAGAAGAACTTCGGCTTGTCCTTGCCCATGGTCTTGAGCAGCTCCATGTTCTCCACGGCGCGGTTCATCATCGAGCAGCCGTCCGGCGTGATCATGCAGTCTGCAAAATTGTAGCCGCCCTCAATGGCGCGCTCAAGCAGCGCGCGGCTGTACTCGCACAGGAAGCTGGTCATGTAATACGTGGCCATTTCCATGGAACCGGTGCGCGGCGCGCGCAGGCGCGTCGAAAAAGCGCCGGGCAGGTTCAGCAGAGGCTCGGGTGTGTTTTCGCAGGCATAAGCAACGCAGATCTTCCCCTCGTTCTGCGCCTGTGCGATCAGGTCATTGTGCGCTTCCTGCAAAAGGTTTTCGAAGTACAAAAGATGTTTCAGATCTTTCATGGTTCACTCCCTCTTCGTTTGCTTTTTTATCAAAAGCGGCTGCGCGACCGCTTCTGTTTCTAATGCTGTCCATAGACAGGGAGGCGTGCTGGGATCAGCGCGCCTCAATTTGCTTGATATTGATCTCATTGCCCTGCTGCAGCCAGGTGTTGCCGCTGCCGCAGTGCGGGCAGGTCTTACCGTATTGTACGGTCGGGTAAGTACTCTTGCAGTCATCGCACCATGTGACGGCCGGAATGATCTCATAAAGAAACTTCGTCCCCTGAATAATCGGTTCCTTCTTGGTATACCAGTTCCAGCAGTCCTCAAGATATTCCGGTACGATGCCGGAGACCTCACCGAATTCGAGCGTGACCGACTCGATCTCGGTGAGGTGGTTTTCCTCGGCGATCTCCTGCACCTGCTTGACGACATAAGTAACGATACTCAGCTCGTGCATGGGGGCTCCTTTCGAACGGGCGGGCACAGCGGGAAGGGTTCTGTGCCCGCCGCATGATGATGGATTACTTTTTCTTTTCCGCCAGGGACTTCTTGATGATCTTCACCTGCCGCTTTGCAGCGTAGGGACCGATGGCCTTAAACTTATCCTCGGCCGGGATCATCTTGCTGTTTTGCGGACGCACACGCTTGAGGTGGATAGCGTCAAACTCACACTTGGTCGTGCAGATACCGCAGCCGATGCACTTGTTCGGATCGACGACGCTACGGCCGCAGCTCAGGCAGCGGGACGCCTCGGAGCGGATCTGCTCTTCGGTGAACGTCACGCGGTCGTCCTGCATGGTGCGCACCTTCTTGCTATCGATGGCAACGGCGGCACGTGCGGGCTTTTTGATCTTCTCAGTCGGCAGAACGATGTCGTCCTTGTTGAGCTCCTTGAACTCGCGGGTGTTGCGGTGGATCGTCAGGGTCTGGCCCTTATTGACGAAGCGGTGGATGGACACCGCACCCTCGCGGCCGGTCGCGATCGCGTCGATCGTGTACTTCGGGCCGGTGGCGCAGTCGCCGCCGACAAAGATATCGGGCTCGTTGGACTGGAACGTCACGGCGTCGTGTGCGATCAGGCGGCCGTCGGCCGTCTCTGCCGCGGTGCCGGCGAGAGCATCGCCGTAGACCGAGCGCTGGCCGATGGCAACCAGAACGTTGGAGCACGGGACGGTGATGGTCTCGTTCTCGTCATAGACCGGGGCGAACTTGCCGCTCGCGTCGCGGACGGACACGCAGCGCATGAGCTCGATGCCGGTGACCTTGCCGCCCTCGCCGAGGATGGCCTTCGGCGCCCAGGAGTTGTTGATGACGACACCGTCAGCGATGCCGGCGTTCTTCTCGTCCGGAACGGTGGGCATCTCTTCGTCCTTCTCGAGGCAGTACATGTTCACGCTGCCCTTGGTCAGACGCAGAGCCGCACGCGCCACGTCGATGGCCGCGTTGCCGCCGCCGATGACGACCACGTCGCCCGTGAGCTTCTTGAGCTTGCCGGCATTGACTTCGCGCAGGAAGTCGAGGCCGCTCTTGACACCGGTGAGATCCTCGCCGGCAATGTTGAGCTTCGCCGCCTGCTGCAGGCCGACCGCGACGTAGAACGCCTGGTAGCCCTCTTCACGCAGCTGCTGGATGGTGATGTCCTTGCCGACTTCGACGCCGCACTTAAACTCCACGCCCATCTCGCGCAGCACATCGATCTCGGACTTGACAACGTCCTTGCCGATACGGAAGCTCGGGATACCGTTGACGAGCATGCCGCCGGGCACGGCTTCCTTCTCGAACACGACCGGGCTGTAGCCCTCGATGGCCAGAAAATAGGCGCAGGACATACCGGCCGGGCCGCCGCCGATGATGGCGACCTTCTGGTCAAACTTCTCGTGCGTGCAGGAGTTCATGGGCGGCACGTAGCGGTGCTCTGCCTTCATGTCCTGCTCGGCGATGAACTTCTTGATCTCGTCGATGGCCAGCGGCTCGTCGACGCTGCCGCGGGTGCAGGCATCCTCGCAGTACTTTCTGCAGATGCTGCCGCAGACGGCCGGGAACGGGTTGTCCTTCTTGATGAGCTTGAGCGCGTCGGCATAGCGGCCGTCGCCCGCCATCTTGATGTAGCCCTGAATGGCGATGTGCGCCGGGCAGGCGGCCTTGCAGGGCGCCGTGCCGGTCGGCCAGGTCTGGATGCAGCCGTTTTCGTTGCGGTAATTCTTGTTCCAGTGATCCTCGCCCCACTTGGTGTCATCCGGCAGCTCGTGGCGCGGATACTGGATGGGGCCTTCCTTGGTGCAGAGCTTCTGGCCGAGGCGGACGGCGCCCGCCGGGCAGGTCTCGACGCACTTGCCGCAGGCCACGCACTTCTCGGGGTCGCTCTCGGCCACGTAGGCGGAGGCGGACAGGTTCGGCGTGTTGAACAACTGGCTGGTGCGCAGCGCGTTGCAGACGCCGACGGCGCAGTTGCAGATGCCGAAGATCTTGTTCTCGCCGTCGATGTTCGTGATCTGGTGGACATAGCCGCGATCCTCGGCCTTCTGGAGGATCTCCATGGCCTCTTCATAGGTGATGTCGTGGCCATGATTCGTTTCACGGCAGTAGTCGGCAAAGTCGCCGACGCCGATGCACCACTCGCCTTCCACGTCGCCGGAGCCCTCGCCGCGGATGCGCTGCTGCTTGCGGCAGGAGCACACGGAAACGCCGATGTGGCCCTCGTACTTCTTCAGCCAGTGGGACAGGTGCTCGATCGGCAGAGACTTGCTCTCGGCCGGGATGGCCTTTTCGACCGGGATGACGTGCATGCCGATACCGGCGCCTCCGGGAGGCACCATCTCGGTGATGCCCGCCAGCGGCAGGTATGCCATGCGCTCGAAGAAGTCCGCCGTCTCCGGGAACATATCCGACTGCTCGGGATTGATCATCATGATCTCGGCGCTGCCGGGAACGAACATATCCAGCACCCAGCGCTTCTCATGGTTCGGATTCTTACCGTCAAGGTTCTCCCAGTGGTACTCAATCAGGCCGCTCTCGCTGAGCGCCTGCAGTGCCTTCTCCAGATAGGCTCTGTCAAACTGCGGGTTCTTCTTCGCGAGCTGCTCGATCGTGAGCGGTACACGTTTTTTCATCGTCAGGGCGATATCGAGGATATCGTCTGCCATCTTCTCATCGTACTTCACCGCCGTAAACTTGAGGGCAGAGTTGATGCCCAGATACTCCGGGGCATCCGGCGTGATCTTGTCCTTGCCGAGCAGGACAGTTGCGCGATCCGTGATCTCTTTGCCGAGCTTTGCGATTTTCTCGTCTTTTGTCATGTTCTCGCTTCCTTCTCTTATAATTTACATCAAAATAACAACTAGCCGTTCTGACACTTAAACGGCTTCCAACACCGTAATGTTAATTTATTAACCTTGAAATGTCAAGGTCTACATGGCTTCTTTGCAACAAGTCACAAAAAAGCTGTAAAAAAATTGCGAATAAAATCTTGCATGTGTTGAATTGCAGAAACAAAAGTTGTATAATGTCTGAAAAAAGCAAACATTTTTCGTCAGGAGCGTTGGATATGCAAGATTCATCCTGGAAGTTCAAAGAGGAAGTCGCGGAAACGGCCATCTCCCTGTTTAAGCGCGACGGATATAACAACGTGACCGTCAACGAGATCTGCAAAGTGTGCGGTATCTCCCGCTCCGTGTTCTACGCTTCTTTCAACGGCAAGCGCAGTATTCTGGAATACATGGTGGAAAAGCCGCAGCACAATGACGATGAGAGCTTTATGAAGTTTGCGCACGCAGACAATGACTTTGAACGCATATGGCAACTGTTCGACCGGTTCATTGCGATCGCTTACGACTTCGGACCTGAACTGACCAGCACGCTCTTCATCATGCAGTTTGAGTCCCCGGAGGGCATCCGCGCAGCCATCCACGCGCTAGATGATCTGTTTGCGACGCTGGCTAATAACTGTGCCAAGTCTGGCATTATCGACACAGAAGAACCACCAGAGCTGCTGTCGCGCATCGCGACGGATCTGGTTTGCCATGAGCTCTATGTCTGGTGCAGTCAGAAGGGCAATTTCTCACTGCGCGCGCGTGCGCGGCAGTATGCCGAGGTCGCCTACCACGTCAAGCCGGAATACCGCATGCCGGCTGAACAGCGCAATGCGCTGTGAGTTTTATCATAAAAAAGTCGCTGCTCGATTTCGTCCGAATTTGGGCAGCGGCTTTTTTTATTAACATTCTTTCGTATTTGTTGTATCGTGTATATACACAGTGCATATACACGAAAGGAGGATCATCATGCTGTACGAAAGCGATTATTTGGAAGAGCAGGCGGCTCTTCACACGGCGGAAAAGATGTGCGCAGCGGCAAGGACCACCCCAAAAGCGCATGGAAAAGATACGCTGCACACACTCGTCCTGACAGGAGATGAGAAAGAGCAGCTTGCGAAAAAAATGGAGGAAGTCGGCGCCCGTGAGATGGGCGACAAAATGAGCACTTGGTCAGTCGGGACGCCGCCAATGTCCGCCGGGCACAGGCGGTCGTCCTGATCGGTGCGGAGCAGACATACCGCGGCGTACCCAACTGCGGCTATTGCGGCTTCGGAAACTGCGGTAACTGCAAAAACGTCGGCGGAAACTGCGCGTTCGCCTATATCGACCTGGGCATTGCCGTTTCTTCCGCAGTCATAACCGCCGCAATGGATGCCGTGGATGACCGCATCATGTTTTCCATCGGCAAGGCCGCCGCTGAAATGGGGTATGCCGAAAACATCCTGTAGCTCGGCATTCCGATCTCAATCTCCGGCAAGAGCATCTTTTTCGACCGCGGGATCTTTCACGACTGACAGGAGGCACTATGGGAACACAGCCATACAAAAGCATTTGCTACTGCACGAATCTCCGCCGGAGCGCAAGTATGCTCTCCGATATCTATGACGCTTCCTTAAAGCCGGCCGGCGTGACCGTTGCGCAGTATTACCTGCTGGTCAATCTGTCCAGACTCGGCAGCGCGAATATCACGCATTGGGCGCAGCAGGTCGGGCTTGACCGAAGCACGATGGTCCGAAATATCAAACCGCTGCAGACGCGCGGCTACGTGGAAACGACCGAGGGGCGCGGAAAGGTGTTCACATTGACGCCGGAAGGTGAACATGTTCTGGAGTTGGCAATCCCGCTGTGGGAGCGCGCGCAGGAGAAAATTCAGGTAGCCTTAGGCGATGATGATGCGCAGGCGCTTCTGCGCATCAGTGAAAAGCTGCAGGAGATTGGAAAATGAAGCAACATGATGATAGCGCATATAAAAAGAGCTGTCTGACTGCGTTGCAGTCAGACAGCTCTATTTGAAAAACCATAAGTGTCTACAGGCTTTTTTCGGCCTCAGCAATCATTCCCACTCGATCGTGGCGGGCGGCTTAGACGTGATATCGTAAACAATGCGGTTGATCCCCTTGACCTCGTTGACAATGCGTACAGAGACGCGGTCGAGCACATCGTACGGAATGCGCGTCCAGTTGGCAGTCATGAAGTCCGTCGTCGTGACACTGCGCAGCGCGAGCGTGTAGTCATACGTGCGGCCGTCGCCCATGACACCGACGGAGCGCATGTTCGTCAGCACCGCGAAGTACTGATTCATCGTCTGCTCCAGGTGCGCCTTGGCAATCTCATCACGGAAGATGAAGTCCGCGTCACGCAGGATGTCCAGCTTATCCTTGGACACCGCGCCGAGGCAGCGGATGGCCAGACCCGGGCCCGGGAACGGCTGGCGCATGACCAGATACTCCGGCAGGCCAAGCTCGCGACCGAGCGCGCGCACCTCGTCCTTAAACAGCAGGCGCAGCGGCTCAATGATCTCCTTGAAGTCCACATAGTCCGGCAGACCGCCGACGTTGTGGTGGCTCTTGATGACGGCAGCAACGTTCGTGCCGGATTCGATCACGTCGGGATAGATCGTACCCTGGACCAGATAGTCCACGGAGCCGATCTTCTTGCCCTCTTCCTCAAAGACGCGGATGAACTCCTCGCCGATGATCTTGCGCTTCGTCTCCGGGTCGGAAACGTCCTTCAGGCGCGTGAGAAAGCGCTCTTCCGCGTTGACACGCACAAAGTTGATGTCCCAGTTTTGGAACGCGGCCTCGACCTCGTCGCCCTCGTTCTTGCGCAGCAGGCCGTGGTCGACAAAGATGCACGTAAGCTGATTGCCGACCGCCTCCGCCAACAGAGCGGCCGCGACCGAGGAATCCACGCCGCCGGAAAGGGCCAGCAACACCTTGCCGTCACCGACTTTGGCGCGGATGGACTCAATGGATTTGCGCATGAAGTCGCCCATTGTCCAGTCGCCGGTCGCGCCGCAGACCTCATACAGGAAGTTGCGCAGCATGGCCTGACCATACTCGGTGTGGTTGACCTCCGGGTGGAACTGCACACCGTAGAACCCGCGCACTTCATCGCAGATGCCGACCGTCGGGCAGGCAGCCGAGTGCGCCACGAGCCGGAACGACTCCGGCACCTTGGCCATATAGTCGCCGTGACTCATCCACGTGATGCTCTGCTCGGGCAGGCCGCGGAAGAGACGGCAGTCGGTATCGAACCAGGTCTGCGTCTTGCCGTACTCGCGCGCGGTATCCTTTCCGGCGGCGATCACTTCCCCGCCAAGATACTGCGCCATGAGCTGGCAGCCGTAGCAGATGCCGAGGATGGGGATGCCGAGCTGGAAGATCTCGGGATCCACCTGCGGTGAACCTTCGGCATACACGCTCTGCGGGCCGCCGGTGAAGATGATGCCGATGGGGGCGAAGGCACGGATCTCGTCGATGGACATGGTGTGCGGCTTGACTTCGCAGTACACATTGCACTCGCGCACACGGCGCGCAATGAGCTGATTATACTGCCCTCCAAAATCGAGGACGATGACAGACTGATTCGGCATGGATGACGCTCTCCTTATTCAACGGTAACGGATTTGGCAAGGTTTTTCGGCTTATCGATCGCACAGCCGTTGGCTTTCGCGACATAATAAGCAAAGAGCTGTAGCGGCACGATCTCGGCCGGGACAACGAACAGATTATCCATCCGCGGCACAAGGATGATATCATCCGCCTCGGAATAGATGGCCCGGTTGCCCTCAAGCGCCACGCCGAGCACGCGCGCACCGCGCGCCTTGACCTCCTTGACGTTGCTCATGGTCTTGTCAAACAGCGGCTCGTAGCACGCAACAGCGATGACGAGGCGGTTCTCCTCAATGAGCGCGATGGTGCCGTGCTTGAGCTCACCCGCGGCATAAGCCTCCGAGTGCAGGTAGGAGATCTCCTTGAGCTTCAGCGAGCCCTCCATGCAGACGGCATAGTCCACATTACGGCCGATGAAGAACAGGGACGGATTGTCTTTATACCGTTCGGCCAGCTGTGCGATCTGAGGATTGAGGTCGATGGCACGCTGTACCATCTGCGGCAGGATCATAAGATCGTCCGTGAGTTTGGCAGCCTCTTCCCTGCTCAGGCAGCCGCGCTTCTCGCCCAGATAGAGCGCCAGCAGATACAGCACCGACACCTGCGTGGTGTAGCCCTTCGTGGTCGCAACGGCGATCTCCGGGCCGGCCCATGTGTAAATGACATCGTCCGAGATGCGGGCGATCGTGCTGCCGACGACGTTGACGATCGAGAGCACATAAGCACCCTTACTCTGCGCCTCGCGGATGGCAGCGATGGTGTCCGCCGTCTCGCCGGACTGCGAAATGATGATCATGAGCGTGTGCTCGTCGACGATCGGGTCGCGGTAGCGGAACTCGCTCGCGAGGTCGGTGTCGACCGGGATGTGCGTGAGCTTTTCGAGCGCATATTTGCCCGCCTGACCGGCATAGAACGCCGAGCCGCAGGCCGTGATCATAATTTTGTTGAAGCCCATGAGCTGTGCATCGGTCATCTTCAGTTCGTCAAACACGACGCGGTGATCCTTCACGCGCGGGTCGAGCGTGGACTTGATGGCGCGCGGCTGCTCCATAATCTCCTTGAGCATGAAGTGCTCATAGCCGCCCTTTTCGGCCGCCTCAATGTCCCACGCGACGCGGGAAACGGGCTTGTCGATCGGCTTGCCGGTGCAGTCAAAGACCGTGTAGCTGTTGGCGCGCACCTCGGCGAGCTCACCGTCCTCAATGTAGATCACGTTCTTCGTGTGCGACACGAGCGCCGTGACATCGGAGGCAAAGAAGTTCTCACCTGCGCCGACGCCGATGATGAGCGGGCAGCCGTTGCGCGCGATGAAAAGCTGATCCGGGCAATCGGCGCACAGGATGCCGAGCGCGTAGCTGCCCTCCAGACGGCCGAGCGTTTTCAGCACAGTATCCTTGAGATTGCCATCGCCGGTATAATACATATCCAGCAGATGCACAATGACCTCGGTATCTGTCTCGCTATGGAACACGAAGCCCTTGGCCTTGAGCATCTCACGCAGCTCCATGAAGTTTTCGATGATGCCGTTTTGCACGATGGCGAACTTGCCGTCGTTGCTCACATGCGGGTGGGCGTTTGCCTCCGTCGGTGCGCCGTGCGTTGCCCAGCGCGTATGGCCGAGACCAATATAGCCGTGCAGGTCCTCACCGTCATGCGTTTTGGCAAAAAGGTTCTTAATGACACCGCAGGCCTTGGCCAGTTCGATCGTGCTGCCGTCAAGCACGGCGATGCCAGCCGAGTCATAACCGCGGTATTCGAGCTTTTGGAGGCCTTCGAGAAGGATCGGCGCAGCCTGCTGCGCGCCGACGTATCCAACGATTCCACACATAGTCGGTTCTCCTTATTATTTTGAAAAGTCATCGTTATCGCAATTTTATGCCGGCGCCATACAAATACGTACAAAACGCCAAAATAGCATACTAAATTTTATACCGTTATCCCGCCCGTGTCAAGTTGCGGTTTGTGAACGTGCTATGCGGCAACGAAACTGCACGCGGCGCTCAAATGAGCCGCAGATATCATAGGTACAGTCGCCATTACAGTATCGCAGCCGCGCAACACCCTATTCTCGCGCGCCGGAAGCGGCCGGAAAGAAAAGCAAATGTCGACAAAAAAGTTTGCAAAAATTGCATTTTTCTGCTCTGCATACTTCCATCCTGTCCGCAGAAAATAGTAGCGGGTCAAGAAACCCAAAACGAGAAAAGGAGATGGAAAACGAAATGGCTACTTCCAAGAGCAACAACCTTGTCAACCCCAATGCGCGTGAGGCGATGAACCGCTTCAAGATGGAAGCCGCGTCCGAGGTGGGCGTGAACCTGAAGCAGGGTTACAACGGCGACCTGACGTCCCGTCAGGCCGGCAGCATCGGCGGCCAGATGGTCAAAAAGATGATCGCCGCTTACGAAAACGGCATGCAGTAATCTGAGCAAAACCTAAAAAGCAGGGTCGCGGAAATTCCGCGACCCTGTTTTCCTATTGCGATCACTTCCCGGGATAGGCGGCAAAAAACGACTCGATCACAGCGGCCGGGGCCGTGCACGAGCCCTGGATCATCGTCGGCTTGCCGCCGCCGCGGCCAGAGATGGCAGCATTGATGGCCTTTGCCTCCGCGCGCAGATCGACCGTGCGGCTGCCGATGATATAGCGATAGCCCTCCGCGTCGCTACCGGTGAAGGCGGCGCAGACGCCGCCAGCAAGCAGCATGCCGGCATTGACGAATTCACGCATGGCGACCGGATCATCAAAGCGGTCGATGACGCAAATACTGCCGGGCGTCTCCTGCAGCAGCTGCAATCTCTGCGCATTGAGGCGGCGCTCCAGCTCCGCAGCCGCAGCCTTGCGCTGCGCGATCTCGTCGAGCAGCCGCTGCACGGCCGGGACGACATCCGCCTGCCGCACGGACAGCTGCGCCGAGAGCGCCGCGACCTGCGCGCTCTTTTCCCGATAGTCCGCCTCCGCGTCCGACCCGCACAGGATCGTCACACGCACGCCGCCGCGGTGGCGCATGAGTGACGTGAACTTGATGGCGCCGATCTCGCCCGTGTGCGACACATGCGGCGCGCAGCAGGCGCAGACATCGTAGCCCTCGACGGTCACGATGCGCACGTCCTCCTTCAGGTCGAGCTTGCTGCGGTATTCCATATGAGCCAGCTGCTCCGGCGCCGGGTACTCCGTCCGGATCGGCACGTTGCGGTACACGGCCTCGTTCGCGAGCCGCTCAATGTGCATGAGCTGCGGCCACGTGAGCTCGCCGTTATAATCCATCGTGATCACTTCTTCTCCGAGGTGGAAGCCGACGTTATCAAAACCGTATTCCCTATGGATCAGCCCGGAGATGATGTGCTCGCCCGAGTGGCCCTGCATGCGCCGGAAGCGCTGCGGCCAGTCAATTTCGCCGCGCACCTGCGCGCCGGGCATGAGCGGCGCATCCGCATAATGCACGATCGCATCCGGCAGGAGCTGCACATCCAAAACGTGCGCGCCGCCGAGCACGCCGGTGTCGGCCGGCTGGCCGCCGCCCTCCGGGAAAAACACTGTCTGATCGAGCACGACGGCGTAGTACTCCCCGGCCGGGTCGCAGCGCAGCACAGTCGCAGAAAAATCGCGCCTGTGACTGTCGAGATCATATAATTTCCTGGTCATGGTCAAATCCCCCATTTCTCATACCAGTATAGCAGGAATTTTCGTTGTTCTCAACCCTTGCTTATTTGTGCCGAATATCGTATCCTTGTGCCACCAACAGAAATAAGGTGATATTATGAACCAGAAACTCAGAAACCTCGTCTACACCGCCATGCTCATGGCTCTGTGCTGCGTGGCGACGCTCGTCATCAAGATCCCGACCGTGACCGGCGGCTATCTCAACGCCGGCGACATCGTGGTCGTGCTCGCCGCCCTGCTGGCCGGTCCGCTTTACGGCGGCGTGGCTGCCGGCTTTGGCTCCGGTCTGGCGGACGTGATCTCCGGCTACATGAGCTATGCCCCCGGCACGCTCGTCGTCAAAGGGTGCGCCGCTGTGGTCGCAGCACTGATCTTCCGCGCCTGCCGCAAAAAGAGCTTCGGCTTCGCGCTGCTGAGCGCCATCTGCGGCGAGATCGTAATGGTGCTGGGCTACTTCGTGTTTGAGGACTTTGTCCTCGGCTACGGTCTGGCTGCCGCCGCCGAGATGGCGGGCAACGCCGGTCAGGCTGCCGTCGGCATCACGGGCGGTCTGGCGCTGTACTTTGCACTGAACAAAGTGCCGCAGATCCGCGATTTCTCCGAAGCTGCGCTGGCAAAAAAGCAGAAATAAATCATTCCATATGCAAAATAGCCGCTCCCGACCGGGAGCGGCTGTTTTTCTCTTTATTACACCACGCGCACGCGGATGACCTCCGGGATGCGGTCAATCTTTGCCACCTGATCATCGTCAAGGCGGCCGTTGAGGTCGATCATGGCATAGGCATACGCACCATAGGCCTTGTTGATCATGTTCTCGACGTTCAGGCCCGTGCTGCAGGCGATCTCAAGGAACTGGTTGAGCATCGTCGGCACGTTCTGGTGCAGGATGCACACGCGGCTGACGCCCATGCGCTCGAGCGTCGCGTCCGGGAAATTGACGGAATTTTTGATGTTGCCGTTGGCGAGATAATCGTAGAGCTCGCGCGCGGCCATGACGGCGGACTTCTCCTCACTCTCGGGCGTGCAGGCGCCCAGATGCGGCAGAGCGATGATGTTGTCCACGCCGACAACCTTCTCATTGGGAAAGTCCGTGACATATTTGCCCACGCGGCCGGAGGCGATGGCGGCGAGCATGGCGTCATCGTCCACGATCTCGGCGCGCGATTCGTTGATGATGCGCACACCGTCTTTCATCTTGGAAAACGCCTTGGCATCGAGCATATGGAACGTCTGCTCCGTGTACGGCACATTGATGCTGATATAATCCGCCTTGGCATAGATGCCGTCGAGGCTCACCTCATGCTTGACATCCCGCGAGAGGCGCCACGCAGCGTCTACGGACAGGTACGGGTCGTAACCGCAGACGTTCATACCGAGGTTCACGGCAGCATTGGCGATGAGTGCGCCGATCGCGCCGAGGCCGATGACGCACAGCGTCTTGCCCATGAGCTCCGGGCCGGCAAACTGGGACTTTCCCTTCTCGACGAGGGCGGGAATATCCTTACCCTTGCCGTTGAGACGCTTGACCCAGTCGATGCTACCGAGCACATCGCGCGACGAGAGCACGAGCGAGCAGAGGATCTGCTCTTTGACCGCCTCGGCGTTTGCACCGGGCGAGTTGAACACGACGATGCCGCGGTGGCAGCAGTCTTCGAGCGGGATATTGTTCGTGCCGGCGCCGGAGCGCGCGATGGCGACCAGGCTCGGCTCAAAGGCATAGCTGTGCAGGTCGGCCGAGCGCAGGATCAGGCCGTCCGGATCCGGAATGTTCTCCCCGACAACGCAGCCGCGTTCTTCGAGCTTCTGCAGGCCGCAGGGGGATATATGGTTCATGGTTTTGATTTTATACATGATGTTCTACCTCAAACTGTTTCAGATAATCCACGAGCGCATCCACGCCCGCCATCGGCATGGCGTTATAGAGCGAGGCGCGCATGCCGCCGGCTATGCGGTGGCCCTTGAGATTCAGCAGGCCGTGCGCCGCCGCGCCGCTGATAAATTCCCTGTCGAGCGCATCGTCCCCGGTGCGGAACGTGACATTCATGTCCGAGCGGGAGCCCGGCTGCGCACAGGCATGAAACAGCGCGCTGTTATCCAGAAAATCGTACACCTTTGCGGCACGCGCATGCTTGAGCTGCTGCATGCCTTCCACGCCGCCCTGCCGCTCGAGCCACGCGAGCACGAGACCGAGGATGTAAATGCACCAGCATGGCGGGGTGTTGTACATGGAGTCCTTGTCGATCATGCGTTGATAACTGTACATGACCGGCGTGATGGACAGTTCATGCCCGGCGAGGCGACGGTCAACGATCGCGACCGTCAGGCCCGCAGGGGCCATATTTTTCTGCGCGCCGGCAAAGATCACGCCGTATTTTGACACATCGACCGTGCGCGAGAGAATGTCCGACGACATGTCGCACGCGAGCGGCACGCGGCCAGTCTCCGGCACGTACTGCCACTCGGTGCCGTAGATCGTATTATTGGCGCAGTAATAAAAATAGGACACGTGCGCATCCAGCTGCAGCTCGCTCTGCTGCGGGATGCGGGTATGGCCGCAGGTGGAGGTGTCCGCCGCGATGTGCACCCTGCCGTACTTTTCGGCCTCTTTGGCCGCGTTGCCGGAAAAATGCCCGGTCACGGCATAGTCCGCCATCCCCTGCTCGCCCATCAGATTGAGTGGGATCATGGAAAACTGCGCCGTGCCGCCGCCCTGCAAAAACAGGATCTCATGTGTGTCCGGCACGGACAGTGCAGCGCGGAAACGTGCCTTCACATCCTGGAAAATATCCGAAAAAGCCTGACTTCGGTGACTCATCTCCATCACGGACATGCCCGTGCCATGATAATTGAGCAGTTCCGCCTGCGCCTGACGGAGCACTTCCTCCGGCAGGACCGACGGTCCGGCAGAAAAATTGAACGTTTCGCTTCGGGTCACAGAAATCGCCTCCAAGGGTCAAAATTCATCACATACAGCGCACTCTGTATGAATTGAGAAAAGTCTAACACGTTCCGCGAAGCGCGTCAAACCAAATCCCCCACAAGCATTTGATCGGAAACGGCAGAGATTTTGACATTATTCACAATGCCGCGCAGATCGTCCCCAGCGGCGCGCACCAGACAGTAGTTATCCGAGTGCCCGACCCAGTTTCCATCGTGCTCCGTCTCAAACAAAACGGGTAAAATCCGGCCGACCTGCTGCGCCAGATAACGCTGCTTGCAGGCATCGGCCACGCGCTGCGCCTCGTGCGCGCGCGCCGACTTGACCGCATGGCTGAGCTGCTCCGGCATGGCGTCCGCCTTCGTGCCGGGGCGGCGGGAATACGGAAACACGTGCACGGCTGCAAAGCCGACCTGCTCCAAAAACGCCATCGCAGCCGCATGATCCGCCTCCGTCTCACCGGGGAAGCCCGTGATCATGTCCGCCGTGAGCGCACACCCCGGGAAATACCGCCGCAGCCGCTCGGCGCAGGCAAGAAACTCCGTCGTGTTATATTTACGATTCATGCGCGCGAGCGTGCGGTCGCACCCGCTTTGCAGCGAGAGATGGAAATGCCGGCAGACCTGCCCGGTCGCGGCGGCGCGGCGGCAGAAGTCCTCCGTGATGACCGTCGGCTCCAGGGATCCGAGGCGCAGGCGCATCTGCGGCGCGGCAGCGGCGACCGTCTCAACGGCATCAGCCAACGTCAGCTCGCCTGGCAGATCCCGGCCGTAAGACGCGATCTCGATGCCGGTCAGCACCAGTTCCCGGTAGCCCTCCCGGGCCAGATGTACTGCCTGACGCGCCATTTCATCGCGCGGCAGACTGCGGATGCGGCCGCGCGTATACGGGATGACGCAGTAGGTGCAGAAATTGTTGCAGCCATCCTGGATCTTCAGCATCGCGCGCGTGCGGCCATAGGCAGCGCCGGCCGGCAGTGGCTCAAAGTCAAAACGCTGGAACGGATTATCCACGCATGTGACGGGCGTGTGCTCGTCAAGCGCGCGCAGAATGTCGTCCACGAACGCCTGCTTGCTGCCGCTGCCGTGCACAACGTCGGCACCGATGGATGCCGCATCCTCCGGGCTGAGCTGCGACCAGCAGCCGCACACGGCGCACAGCGCCTGCGGGTGCTCCTCGCGCAGCTTGCGGATCATCTGGCGCGACTTGCGTCCGCCCTCCGCCGTGACGGCGCAGGTGTTGACAACGATCAGGTCGACCGGCTCGCCGTCTGCCGCGGGCGTGAAGCCGTGCACGTGCAGGAGCGTTTCGATCGCCTGCGCTTCATACTGGTTGACCTTGCAGCCGAGGGCGGTTATAATGTAGTGCATAAAAACATCTCCAAATCGAGGTAAGAAATCATGGTTTATCTGGACAATGCCGCAACGACCCGTGTCTGCCCGGAGGCAGCGGAGGCGGCGGTACATATGATGACGGAGTGCTTTGGCAACCCGAGCACGACCTACAAGCTCGGCCGCGAGGCCAAGGCAGCCGTGGACAAGGCGCGCGGCCAGATCGCCAAGGCGCTCGGCTGCCAGCCGGACGAGGTATACTTCACGTCCTGCGGCTCCGAGGGCGACAACTGGGCACTCATCTCCGGCACGCGATATATGCACCGCCGCGGCAGGCACATCATCAGCTCCGCCGTGGAGCACGACGCGGTGCGCAAGTCACTGGACTTCCTGGAAAAAGAGGGCTACGAGATCACGCGCCTGCAGCCGGACGGCACCGGTGCCATTCCGCTCGAGGCGGTACGCGCGGCACTGCGGCCGAGCACGATCCTCGTCTCGCTCATGATGGTCAACAATGAGACCGGCGCGATCAATGACATCGCCGCCGTCGCCCGGATGCTCAAGGCGGAAAACAGCATTGCCCTGCTGCACACAGACGCCGTACAGGGCTTTCTGAAGGTGCCGTTTTCGGCGAAAACGCTCGGCGCGGACATGATCACCATCAGCGGCCACAAGATCCATGCACCGAAAGGCATCGGCGCACTCTACATCCGCAGCGGGCTGAAGCTGCCGTCTTATATTCTCGGCGGTGGGCAGGAGCGCGGCATGCGCGCCGGCACGGAGCCAACGCCGCAGATCGTCGCCTTTGGTAAGGCGGCCGAGATCGGCAGCGCGAAAATGGCGGCGGCCACAAAAACCATGGCCGAGCTGCGTGCCCACGCCATCGACCGGCTGACGGCCGAGGTGGATGGTCTCGTCGTCATCGGCGGCGGCTCGCCGCATATCCTCAGCATTTCACTGCCCGGCTACCGGAGCGAGGTGCTAATGAACTTCCTCGAGGCGCGCAGCATTTACACATCAAAAAGCTCCGCCTGCAAAAAGGGCGGGCGGAGCCATGTACTTGAGGCGATCGGGCTGCCGGCGAACGTGATCGACGGCGCGCTGCGCATCAGCTTTTCGCGCTACACCACGCGGGAAGATATTGACGCACTGTGCAATGCGCTGCGGGATGCAAAGCAGTCCCTCTTCCCGTCACTTCACTGAATCATCCTTCGTATCTTTGAGCGACGCGGCCGGTGCCTCCTGCGGGAGGCGCACCGGCTGCATCGTGGCATCGTCGATGTAATCCAGATTCATATATTCTGCGGTCTCCGTCTGGAGGCCGCGTTTTTTCAGCCCGTTATTGACCAGCTTCTCCAGACCGGCATAGATCACGACGAACACCGGCACGCCCAGCAGCATACCGACAAAGCCAAACAGACCGCCGCCGAGCAGAATGGCGAACATGATCCAGAAACCGTTGATGCCGGTGGAGTTGCCGAGGATCTTCGGCCCGATGATGTTGCCGTCGATCTGCTGCAGGACAATGATGAAGATGACGTAAATCAGACACTTCATCGGCGAGACAAGCAGAATAATCAGTGCCGTCGGCACGGCACCGATGAACGGGCCGAACACGGGGATGACGTTCGTCACGCCAACGATCACGCTCACAAGCACGACATATGGCATACGCATGACCGCGCAGCAGATATAGCAGATAACGCCGATGATGGCGGAGTCGATGACCTTTCCGCTGATAAAGCCCATGAACGCCGTATCTGTAAACCGGATGGCATTGAGGATGCGCTTGGAGGCCTTGACGGAAAACATGCTGTAGAGAACTTTCTTCGACTTGGCGAGAAACGGCTCCATGTTCGACAGCACATAGCAAGCGACGACAAAACCGATGAGCACATTGAGGATCGCGCGCAAAACGGCATAGATACCGGTCGTCACGCTCGTGACCACCTTGCCCATGGACGGCAGCAACGCTGTCTTCGCCCAGTCGAGCAGACTGTCCGACACGTTGCCGGTCGCCGAGAGAAGCACCTCCTCCACCTCGGGATAGTTCTCAAAGAACCTGTTGATCCAGCCGGTGAGCGTAGCATAGTAATCCTGCGAGTTGAGTACGATACTCTCAACGCTCGTATAGATCTGCGGAATGATGAGCCAGACGAGGGCGGCGATGATGAGCAGCGCGACCAGAATTGAGAGCGTAACGGACAGGCCGCGCGCGAGCGAGGTGCGCACCGGTTTTTTCGGGCGGATCTTTTTGAGCAGCGGCTCAAAGAGCTTGCGCTGGAACACCTTTGTCAGCGGCCAGAGCAGATAGGCGATCACCAGGCCCCAGATGATCGGGCTGAGGATGCCGAGCAGCGAGCTGATCGCATCGCCGATCGATTTTCCGTGCTGCAGCAGCATGTAAAACAGAATGCAGCACGCAATCACGCCGAACGCCGTGATGCCCCAGCCAAGGTATTTGTTTTTTGGATCAAATCGCTTCATAAACCGTCTCTCCCATCGCACCCGGCGGCGCCCACCGGTGTCTGTGATCAGTCGGATTTATTTTACTATCATGTGCCTGCACCGTCAAGCCGGTAATCCCGGGCTTTTCGCACATTTCCGACACAGTGCGCTGCATCTTGACACGCTCTGAGCGGTTCGGTGTGCAAAAGCCTGTGCAAATTGTGGGAACCCGGACTGCTTTTCCACGCATCCCCGGCATAGGGTGATAAGGAGAAATCAACGGAAAGGGCTGAGCATATGAAACGATGGACCTGTCTGCTGCTGGCAGCGCTGCTGCTGCTCACACCCGTGATGGCGCTCGAGCAGCCAACGGACGAAGAGCTGAAGATATCCGCACCGTCGGCAATCCTGATGGAGCGCTCGACCGGTACGGTGTTATACGAGAAAAACGCCGACGAGCACCTGTCCCCCGCCAGCGTGACGAAGATCATGACGCTGCTGCTCATTATGGAACAGCTCGACAGCGGCCAGCTCGCCACAAGCGACATCGTGACCGCCAGCGCCCACGCCAGCTCCATGGGCGGCAGCCAGATCTGGCTCAAAGAGGGCGAGCAGATGAGCGTTGACGAGATGCTCAAGTGCATCGCCGTCAACTCCGCCAACGACTGCGCCGTCGCCATGGCCGAGCACATCTCCGGTTCCGAGGAGATGTTCACTAAGCGCATGAACGACCGCGCAAAAGAACTGGGCATGGAAAATACGCAGTTTCTCAACTGCACGGGCCTGACCGACGACCCCGGCCACTACACGACATCGCGCGACATTGCGTGCATGTCCCGCGCGCTGCTGGCTCATCCGCGCATCCGCGAGTACACCACCATCTGGATGGACACCGTGCGCGACGGCCGCTTCAGCCTCGCCAACACAAACAAGCTCATCCACGCCTACCCCGGCGCGACCGGCCTGAAAACCGGCTACACTCAGCAGGCCATGCACTGCCTGTCGGCCAGCGCCGAGCGCGACGGCGTGGAATACATCGCCGTGGTGCTGCACGCTGAGAGCTCTAAGGCGCGCTTTGCCGACGCGGCGACGCTGCTCAACTTCGCCTTTGCCAACTATTCACTCTATTCCATCGCGGCCAACACGGTCATTCCGCCCGTGCGCGTGCGCTTTGCCGAAACGGACAGCGTGCAGCCGGTACTCTCCGGCGCAGACGCCATCGTCGTGCGCAAGGGCACGGCCGCACCGCAAACGGACATCGCGCTTGACGAGGAGCTGTGCGCCCCCTTAGAGCCAGGCGCGCAGGTCGGCACCGTGACCGTCACCGACAGCAGCGGCGACACGCGGATCCTGCCGCTGGTCGTTCCGGACGGCGCTGCGCGCATCTCGACGGCGCATCTCTGGCTACAGCTGCTGCGCGCGCTGTGAGACGACAGATTTTCGGTTGCGAAATCCGGATTATCGTGTATACTGGTGATATCCTTTAAGAGAGAAGGTATCGCAATGATCAAAGTGGATCTCTCCGGCGCGGCCGGATTTTTTGACCCCGCAGGGCCGGACTACGCGGCCGCTGCACAGGCGCACCGCACGCTGCTTGAGAACACGGGCGCCGGTGCGGATTTTACCGGCTGGCTCGATTTGCCGGGGCGTATGCAAAACGGCGAACTCAAGCAGATCCTCGCCGCCGCATCCCGCATCCGCAGCCGCTCGCAGGCACTGGTCGTCGTGGGCATCGGCGGGTCGTACCTCGGCGCGAAGGGCGCCGTGGAGCTGCTGCGGCCGCGGCCGCAGCCCGGCGACCCGAAAATTCTGTTTGCCGGCAACTCCCTGTCGCCGGACGCGCTGATGCATCTGCTCGAGGAACTGGGCGATCTGGACTTTGACCTGAACGTCGTCTCCAAGTCCGGCACCACGCTCGAGCCTGCGCTCGCATTTCGGATGTTCCGTGGCCTGCTGGAGGCAAAGTACGGCCCGGAAAAGGCCAAAAAACACATCTTTGCCACGACGGATGCCCATCGCGGCGTGCTCAAACACATGGCCGATGAAGAGGGCTGGGAGACATTCGTCGTCCCGGACGACGTCGGCGGCCGATACAGCGTGCTGTCTGCCGTCGGCCTGCTGCCGATGGCCGCCGCCGGCATCGACGTGCAGACCGTGATCGGCGAGGCCATCGAGGCCTTTTCCGCCATGAACGTACAGTCGCCAGAAAACCCCGCCTGGCAGTATGCCGCCGCGCGCCAGCACCTGTATCAGCTCGGCAAGACGACCGAGATCCTCGCCTGCTACGAGCCGTCGTTCCGCTTCATGGCCGAGTGGTGGAAGCAGCTCTACGGCGAGAGCGAGGGCAAAAATGGCATTGGCATCTTCCCCGCCTCCGTCGAATACAACGCTGATCTGCACTCCATGGGTCAGTATATTCAGGACGGCCCGCGCACGCTCATGGAGACCGTTGTTTCGTTCGAGCGGCCGCAAAATGAGTTCACCGTCCCGTTTGCCATGGGCGACCCCGATCGGCTCAACTATCTCGCCGGGCGCAAGCTCAGCGAGATCAGCCGCATGGCGCAGGAGGCCGTCAAATCCGCGCACATCTCCGGTGGTGTGCCGAACCTTGAGGTGCGCGTGCCGAAGCGCGACGAGACCGGGTTTGCCTGGCTGGTCTGTTTCTTCGAGCTGGCTTGTGCCATTTCGGGCTATATGTCCGGCGTCAATCCGTTCGATCAGCCCGGCGTTGAGGCATATAAGAAGAACATGTTCTCCCTGCTTGGCAAACCGGAGGCAAACTGAGAAAAGTTATCGTTGCAGTCGACGCGAAAACGTGCTAATCTAGGCATAGGGTATCGCCCTGACTTTCAAAAGGAGTGTGATTGACATATGGTCCAGCTGATCATGGGTCTCAAAGGTTCCGGCAAAACGAAGCGTTTGGTGGAAATGGTCGCCACGGCCGTCCGCGAGGAATCCGGTTCTGTCGTGTGCATTGAAAAGGATAAAAAACTTACGTATGACATTCCCTATCAGGCTCGCCTGATCTACGCCTGCGACTATGCATACGCGATGGGCTCTTATGATTTCTTCAAGGGCTTCCTCAGCGGCCTGCATGCCGGCAACTACGACATCACCCATGTGTTCGTTGACAACTTCACGAAAATGCTCGCTGAGGTCTCTGAGCCGCAGATCGCGGAGTTCCTGACCTGGCTGAATGATTTCTCCGAGCGTGAGCACATTCAGTTCACCCTGTCTCTGAGCATGGATCCTGCGACGACCGGCAGCGAGATTACAAAATATATGATCTGACGCACGGCAAAACCGCCGCTCCGAACGTCCGGAGCGGCGGTTTTTTGTGCGCATCATTCGGCGAGCTCGCGGTACATGGCCGCAGCGTCGTCTTTTTTTGCGTTTTCCGTGACGGCGAGCACTTCCACCTTCACGGTGCGCTGGCCGAAGGCAATCTCGATCACGTCGCCTACCTTGACGTCATACGACGCCTTGGCCGTCCGGCCGTTGACCGTGATGCGCTGGCCGTCGCAGGCATCGTTTGCCACGGTGCGGCGCTTGATGAGCCGCGAAACTTTCAGATATTTATCCAGACGCATAGGCATTCTCCTGTGAAAAGCGCTCCGGGTCAGGCCCGGAGCGTTCAGCATCGCTTATTTGGAAACAGCGTCCTTGAGCACTTTGCCGGCCTTGAAGACGGGCACGCGCGTCGCCGGGATCTCGATCTCTTCCTTGGTCTTGGGATTGCGGCCGATACGGGAGCCACGCTCCTTGATGTCAAACACGCCGAAGCCGACAAGCTGCACCTTTTCGCCGACCTCGAGGTTGGCGGTGATGGTGTCAAACGTCGCGTTGACGGCCTTCTCGCTGTCCTTCTTGGACAGACCGGTCTTTTCGGCAACTGTTGCGATCAGTTCTGCCTTATTCATGATGGTAATCCTCCTACTTCATGTTTGTGTTGGCATATGCCATGATATAGAATTCCGCACTGGCCTCTCACTGCCGTGCAGATTTCTTTCCCTTGTTGTCCGCGGTGACAGTCTGCTTGGCCAGCTGCCAAAGCGGCTGGATCTGCGCGAGCGTGCGCTGCTCGAGCGGCACGCCGCTGTCCGCCGCTGCGGCCTCCATGGCAGCAAAGCGTCGGATAAATTTTTCGCACGCGGCATGGGCCGCCTGCTCGGGATCGACGCCCGCAAAGCGCGCCACCTTCACGGCGGCAAACAGCAGGTCACCCAGTTCTTCGGTCACGGCGTCTGCGTCGCCAGAGGCCACGGCCTCGCGCAGCTCCTGTGTCTCCTCGGCGACCTTATCGAGCGCCGCATCCGTATCCGGCCACTCAAAGCCGGTCTTGGCCGCCTTGGCCTGGATCTTTTCACAGCGCCAGAGCGCCGGCAGGCTGCGGGCCACACAGTCCATCGCCTCGGCGGTGGTCGCCTGTGCGCGCTCGCGCTGCTTGATCGTGTCCCAGTCCGGTGCATCCGAGTCATCGCGCCGGAACACGTGCGGGTGCCGGTAAACGAGCTTCTTGCAAGCAGCATCCGCAACATCGTCAATATCGAAATGCCCGGCCTCGCGCTCAATATCCGTGTGGAACAGCACCTGCATGAGCACATCGCCCAGCTCTTCCTTCAGGTGCGCCGTGTCACCGGCGTCGATTGCCTCACAGGCCTCATACGTCTCCTCCAGGAAGTTGCGGCGAATGCTCTCGTGCGTCTGCGCCTGGTCCCACGGGCAGCCGCCCGGCGAGCGCAGGAACGTGATGAGCGCCACAAAGTCGCGCAGGTCATAGCTTTCTTTGCAGAGAAAATCTAACACATTTTCGCTCCTTCTGCAACCCTTTTTTCAAAAAACCATTGAAAATTCAGGATTTTTCGGTGTTATGTCATCTGATGTGCAAAACTTTCGCGAGCTTTTCACCCTTCGGGATGAGCTGCAGGTCAGCCAGCGTGATCGCGCGCGTTTTCACCACCGCAACCAGATACGTCACGACCGCGCAGGCCATCGACACGAGCATGGCCAGCGCCGTGCGCTTCCAGCTCAGGTCCCCGCCCATGGCGGCGGACAGGCCCGCATACACACCCCAGGCAACGGCCGCCATGAGCAACGTGCTCAGCAGCGGGCGCGCAAGGCAGCGGCCGATATGCAGCCGCTCGTGCAGTGTGCGGCACAGAAAGATGTCGTTCACGATGCAGATGACCACATAGCATGCGAGCGTGCCGATCGGCGCGCCGGTGATGTTCACCTCCGGCATCGCGATCAAAAACCAGTTGACCGCGACCTTGGCCACGCCGCCGGCCAGCATCGACCAGACGGGGCAAAGTTCATGCCCGGTCGCCTGCAGGACCGCTGTCGTGATGAGCGAAATGCACACGAACACGGACGCGATGCCAAGCAGCAGCAGCAGCGTGGGGCCGGCTGCATTGCTGCGCGGGTAGAGCACATTCACGATTGGGTCCGACAGCACAGCAAGGCCGATGCCCATCGGCATGGCGACCGCCGCCGAGATGCGCAGCGCGGACTCTGCGACGGCGTGCCCCAGATCATACTTTTTCTGCACGACCATGGCCGCAATGGCGGGGACGATGCTGATCGTCATCGGCGTCACGAAGGCGGCAGGGAGATTATACAGCGTCTGCACCTTGCCGTAGACGCCGTAGAGGACGTTCGCATACGTCTCGGAATAGCCGAGCGCCGTCTGCAGGCGGTACATGATGAGCTTCGTGTCGATGAGGTTAATGATGCTCAGGACGCTGGAGCCGAGCGCGATCGGAATGCTGATGCGCAGCAGCGTGCCGAGTATGCGCCCGGCAGACTCAGGAACGTCCGGGTCCGCGACCGGTTTGTCCGGGTAATGCCGGTGCTTATAGATCGCGATATAGATGAGCGCGAACGCGCCGCCTGCCGTAACGCCAAAGATGGCACCCGCCGATGCGACCGGCAGACTCTTGCCCGCGCGCGTAAAGCTCCACGCGAGCACAAGGCCGACGGCGACTTTCCCCACGACCTCCAGGATCTGCGAGACAGTGGTCGGCTTCATGTTGCTCATGCCCTGCGCATAGCCGCGGTACGTGCTCGTCAAATACACCAGCACGAGCGCCGGGGACAGCGCCCAGATGCTCTGCGCCGCACGGACATTGTTGAGCATGCCGGCCAGTTCCGTCGGGAACAGGAACATGACCAGCCCGAGCACCAGCCCGAAGACCGCAAACGTCAGCCACGCGACACGGAAGATCTTGCGCGCCTGCATGGGCCGGCCGAGCGTGTCCGCCTCGCTGATCATGCGCGAGAGCGCGACCGGCATGCCCGCCGTGGCCATGGTGAGAAAGACATTATAAATATTGTAGGCAACGGAAAAATAACCATACCCCTCGTCGCCGAGGATGTTGCCGAGCGGGATCTTATAGATCGCGCCGAGGATCTTGATGACCACAACGCCGGCCGCCATGATGGCCGCGCCGTGGAGATAGTTCTGCTTGCTGCTTTCCTGCAAAGCGCACTCCCTCCCCGCTGAAATTTCACGTGCCGGTATACTTTACACTACCGGGCAGAAAAAATCAAGGGAATGCAGCGCATTCCCTTGATTTGTGGTTCATTTTCCGTTCAGGCCTTGCGGACAGAGTCGATGTGGCGCGTCAGGTCAAGCATCTTGTTCGAGAAGCCCCACTCGTTGTCGTACCACGCCATGAGCTTGACGAAGTGATCGTTGAGCGCGAGGCCGGCCTTGGCATCGAAGATGCTGGTGTGCGGGTCAGTGATAAAGTCAGAGGAGACGACCTCATCGTCGACATACTCGACGACACCGGCCATCGGGCCTTCCGCAGCGGCCTTGACAGCCGCGCAGATCTCATCATACGTCGCAGCCTTCTCGAGGCGGCAGGTCAGGTCGACGATGGACACATCCGCGCTCGGGATGCGCATGGATGTGCCGGTCAGCTTGCCCTGCAGGGCCGGGATGACCTTGCCGACAGCCTTGGCAGCGCCGGTGCTGGTCGGGATGATGTTGCCGTGCACGCCGCGGGACAGGCGCCAGTTCTTCTTGGAGAAGCCGTCGACGACCTGCTGGGTAGCCGTGTCGGCGTGGACGGTGGTCATGAGGCCCTCGACGATGCCGAAGTTATCGTTGATGATCTTGGCCAGAGGCGCCAGGCAGTTCGTGGTGCAGGAAGCGTTGGACACGATCTTGATGTCCGGGGTATATGCGTCGAGGTTGACACCGCAGACAAACATCGGCGTATCGTCCTTGGACGGACCGGAGAGCACAACGACCTGTGCGCCGGCATCCAGATGATCCTGCGCCTTTTCCTTGGTCAGGAACGCGCCGGTGCACTCGAGCACATACTCGACACCCAGCTCGCCCCAGGGCAGGAGCTTTGCATCGCGGTTGTTGAGCAGCGCGACACGCTTGCCGTTGACGATCAGGGCCGGGTTCTCGCCGTCCTCGTAATCGACCGTGCCGTTAAAGCGGCCATGCACGGAGTCGTACTTCACGGTGTACGCCAGCTGCTCCGGCGTTTTATCCGGCGCATTGACGGCGACGACCTCGATATCGTCGGCGCAGATCGCGGCGCGAAACACCAGACGGCCGATGCGGCCAAAGCCATTGATGCCAATTTTAATCATGCACTATTCCTCCTGTTATATCTGCTGCGCACAGCACGCAGCGCAATTTCTTACGGCTATATTCTATAACAATTCCGCCGAAAGCGCAACCACATTCTTGCCTGCGCGGCAAACGGCGCTGTTCATTTACAACAAGTTTTTGCTTTTGTATGCTTTGAAACTTGTACCTATTGACGATTCCTGCTATACTGTTTTTTAATGCATCTTAGGGGGGATCGGAAAATGAGCAATACTTTGATCATCGACTCGCTCAATACACTGTTCTCGATGAGCAACACCGCCGTGCTCGGTGCGCAGGAGCAATTCGTCGCGTTTATGAACCCGGCGGCACAAGAACTTTTTCGCGGCAACCGCACAAATCATAAGCTCTCCGAGCTGCTGCCGGCGCACATCACGGAAGCCACTGCCACGGAATTCGTCACGTCTGCAACAATTGAAAAACGCCACGTCATCATCTCCGTGACATCGTTTGGTGCGTTCCGGCTGTTTTCGCTCGTACCGCAGGATGAAAACGCCCTGCGGGCCGGCGCGCAGTTTGCACCGTTTCTGGCATCGCTCAACGCCTTTCGCGCACTCACGACGTATTTCTCGGACTACGCCATGCAGCTCAGCGACGTGCGCTTCCGGCGCAACGCCGCCGAACTGACGCAGTTTTACTACCGGCTGCTGCGCTTCACGCTCAATGCTTCCACGGCCTCCGGCCTGTACGACGGCACACTCGCGTTCATGCCGCAGCTGTGCGACCTGGGCAAAGAATGCCGGACACTGCTCGACAACATCCAGCCGATCACGGTCGCCAACGGCATCGTGCTGGAGGTCAGCATTCCGGACGAACCGATCAACTGCGCGCTCGACACAGCGCTCATTCAGCGGATGCTGCTCAACATCATTGCCAACTGCACGGAGCGCTGCAAACACGGTGATCGCATCCGCTTTACGGTCACGCAGGAGGGCGACCACGCCGACATCACCATTCGCGATGACGGTGTACGCATCCCGCCGGCAAAGCTCGGTACGATCTTCATCCCGCTGCGCGTGACCGGCGTGGACTTTTCCGACCTGAGCAGCAACAACTTCGGCCTGACGGTCGCGCTCGGCATTGCGGAAAAGCACAATGGCACCATTCTCCTGGAGAGCAACGAATGGGGCGGAACCACGTTCCACGTCGTACTCAGTACGGCACTGCCGGAAACAAGCCTCTTCCGCGCGCCGAAGGTGCCGTATGCCCACGCGAAGGATGATCCCATCCTGGTCTACCTGTCTGATCAAATGCCGGAACAGGGGCTGTAAGCAAAAGCGCATCATCACAACGGCGTGCCGCCCGCCCGGGCAGCACGCCGTTTTTTACTCTGTTATCAGGTAACGCGCGCGCAGGGTTTCACGCTCGGGCGCGCCGACGCCGAGCGCCTGCGACATGAAAGCGTCCACGCTGTCGTACCGCTCCGCGATCACATCACGCGCTGCCGTCAGGAACGCCGCGTCCGCGCGGTCAAACGTGCGGATGACCTCCCGCTCCGACTCGCTCAGGTCATAGTCCGCGACCGCCGTCAGCAGGCAGTCGGTCGAGGCGGCCATGCGCTCATTCGTGATCAGATAGTTTTCCACGATGACCGGCCAGTCCACGCCCAGCGCCGTCAGCAGCAGCATCGTGCCGACGCCAACGCGGTCTTTCCCCGCCGTGCAGTGATAGAGCAGTGCACCATCCGTCTGCGCAAGCAGGAGCGCAAAAAACTGCCGGTAATGCGCGATGGAGAATTCCTGCGTGACGAGACTGCGGTACAGCTCGCACATGAACGCGCGCTCCCGGCCGGCCATCGCTTTCGCATGCGCGACGACGGCCGCATAGGGGTCGGCGTGCTCCTCACGCGTCAGGCCGGCCGCCGCCTGCTGCACGATCGGGCAGTGGACATACTGCACGCCCGGGAGGACACGGTCCGGCTTCTGCTCCCGCTCCAGATCCGTGCGGAAGTCCACGACCGTGCGCAGCGGATATTCTGCGAGTGTCTGCGCATCCTGCTCCGTGATCCCGGCGAGCTCGCCGCTGCGCAGCAGCAGGCCCGGACGGATCGTGCGGCCGTCCGTTGTGGGCAGGCCGCCGAGGTCGCGCGCATTCGGCGCGCCGCGCAGCAACCAGCGCTCAAATGTCAAAGAGTTGTTTTCCATTATTCAGTGTCACCTCCGCGACTTGGTCTATGGTCATGCCCTTGATCTCCGCAATGCGCGCGGCGATATACGGCAGGTTGCGCGAATCGTTGCGCTTGCCGCGGTTCGGCACCGGGGCCAGATAGGGTGAATCCGTTTCGAGCAGCATCCGGTCGGCCGGGCAGGCAGCGATCACATCCAGCGCCTTGACAGCGTTCTTATACGTGATCGGGCCGTCAAAGCCGAGATACCAGCCGCGGCGCAGCAGCTCGCGCGCCATCTCCACGCTGCCGGAAAAGCAGTGGAACACGCCGCGCAGGCCCGGATAGTCGCACACGATGCGCAGACTGTCGCCGTGCGCCTCCCGGTCGTGGATGATGACCGGGAGGTCCAGCTCCAGCGCCAGCTCCAGCTGCGCGCGCAGCATGGTCTCCTGCGTCGCCTTCGTGGAGGTGTCCCAGTAATAGTCCAGCCCGATCTCGCCGATGGCGCAGACCTTCGGCTGCGATGCCAGCGCGCGGATCTGATCCAGACTGTCGTCCGTCCAGCCGGCAGCCTCCTCCGGGTGCCAGCCGACGGCGGCATAGACAAAATCATACGCCTGCGCGATGGCGACGGCGCGCTCGGACGTCGCAGCACAATCGCCGGGGTCCACGATGAGCGCGACACCGCTCTCATGCACGGCACGCAGCACGTCGCTGCGGTCGGCATTGAACTTTCCGCTGTCGTAGTGCGCGTGGGTATCGAAATACTGCATCATTCGGCGTGATAGGTCGCGGCCGGGCGGCGCTTGTGCTCGCTGCGACTATGATAGCGGTCGATAATGGCCTTGTCGTGCTCGTTAGCCTCGCCAGTGAGGATGTACTTGTCGATGGCGACATAGGTCACGCCCATCTCCCGCTCGTCTGTCTGGCCCTCGAAGAGGCCGGCGGAAGGCGCCTTACGGATGATGTTCTCCGGCGCGTGCAGCCAGGTCAGGAACTCGTAAATTTCCGTCACGGTCAGGTCGGCGATGGGGTTGAAGTCATACGCACCGTCGCCCCACTTCGTGAAATAGCCCATGTATGCCTCGCTGCGGTTGCCGGTGCCGGCGACGAGACGGCCCTCGGCCGCGCCGATGGTGTAGAGCGTGAGCATGCGCAGGCGCGGGGCGATGTTCGACGTCGCCATCTGGTTGAGCGTCGTGACGGCGGAGACCGTCTGCATGACGAGTTCCTTTTCCGCCGTGAGGTCGACCGTGCGCGTCTCGATATTGAACTGCTCGGCCACGGCCAGGCCGTCGGTCATGTCCTCGCCGAAGTTGCGTTTGGAGGCGCACGGCATCATGATGCCGACCGTGTTGTCGCACGCGGCCTTGCAGAGAATGCCGACGAGCGCACTGTCCTTGCCGCCGCTGTTGCCGTAGATGACGCCCTTGGCGCCGCTGCTTTTGAGCAGATCGCGAATAAAGGCGACGCGGTTTTCAAATTCTTTTGCATAATCTCGCATAATTTCCACTCCGTTTCTTTCGTTACTCCTGGATCATGTCCAGAAATTCTGCTTCCGTAATAATAGGCGTGCCGAGCGTGAGCGCCTTCTGATACTTCGAGCCGGTGTTTTCCCCGGCGAGCAGATAGGATGTCTTTTTCGACACGGAGGAACTCGTCTTGCCGCCGAAGCGCTCGATGATGGCGCTGGCCTCGTCGCGGCTGAAGTGCTCAAGTGCGCCGGTGAGCACGAACGTCTTACCAGCAAAACGGCGGTCTACGACCTGCTCCTTGGAATCGAAGCTGACACCCGCGTCGCGCAGTAGCCGGATCTGGTGCTGCGACTGCGGATTATCGAACCACGCGCGCAGGTACGCCGCCGTCGTCGGGCCGACGTCCGGGATGGCCATGAGCTCCTCCTCCGTCGCCGCCATGAGCTTGCCCAGCGTGCCGAAGTGCACGGCCAGCACCTTGGCTGCCTTCTGCCCCACCTGACGGATACCGAACGCGCACAGCAGGCGCGCCATGCCGGCATTCTTGCTCTTTTCAATGGCGGCCATGAGGTTCTCGGCCGACTTTTTTCCCATATGGTCCAGCGCCGCGACCGACTGCGGCTCGAGCGCGTACAACTCCGCCGGGGAGTGCACGAGCCCCGCCTCGATCAGCGACTGGCACAGCGAGATGCCGAGGCCGTCAATATCCATTGCCTCGCGGGAGGCAAAGTGCGCAATGTTGCGCAGCCGCTGCGCCGGGCACTCCGCACCCGTGCAGCGCAGGGCCGCCCCGTCCGGATCGCGCTCGACGGGCGCGCCGCACTCCGGGCAGGTGTCCGGCATATGAAACGGCACCGTACCCTCCGGCCGCTTGCCGCGCACGACGGAGAGGATCTCGGGAATGATCTCCCCCGCCTTCTGCACGAGCACCGTATCGCCGATGCGCAGGTCGAGGTTGTCGATGAAGTCCTGATTGTGCAGCGTGGCGTTCGTGACAGTCGTCCCGGCCAGACGCACCGGCTCAATGACCGCCTTCGGCGTGAGCACACCCGTGCGGCCGACCTGCACAACGATGTCGCGCACGCGGCTCTCCTTCTTCTCCGGCGGGTACTTATACGCCACCGCCCAGCGCGGGAACTTCGCCGTGCTGCCGAGATACTGCCGCTGCGCGAGGTCGTTGATCTTGATGACCGCACCGTCAATGTCGAACGGGAACGTCTCACGGTTGTCACCGATCCAGTCGATGCGTGCGCAGCAGGCATCGAGTGTTTCACAGCGCTGATACGGCACGACCGGGAAGCCCAGCGATGCCAGATAGTCCAGCGTTTGCGTGTGCGTGGCGAACGTGCGGTCGCTGTCAAACTGGAGGTTGAAGATGATGATATCCAGCTTGCGCGCCGCTGCGACCTTCGGGTCCTGCTGGCGCACGGAGCCCGCCGCCGCGTTGCGGGGATTGGCCAGCAGCGGCTGCTCGAGCAGCTCGCGCTCGGCATTGAGGGCTGCAAATACTTCATGCGACATATAGACCTCGCCGCGCACGATGAGCTTTGCGGGCGCGTTGTCAAGCTTGAGCGGCAGATTGCGCAGCGTGCGGAGGTTTTCCGTCACGTCCTCGCCGGTGATGCCGTCGCCGCGCGTGGCGCCGCGGACAAACACGCCATTTTCATACTCGAGCGACATGGACAGGCCGTCGATCTTCGGCTCGACCGAATAGTCATGCGCCTGCGTGAGTGCACCGTCCATGCGCGCGCCAAACGCGCGCAGCTCGTCGAACGAAAACACGTCCTGCAGGCTCTCGAGCGGCACCTGATGGCGCACCTGTGCAAAAGTGTTGAGTGCGTAGCCGCCGACGTGCTGCGTCGGCGAATCAGGCGAGGCATACTCCGAGTGCGCCGCCTCAAGCTCCTCGAGCCTGCGCATGAGCGCATCATATTCAAAGTCGCTGATCTCGGGCGCGTCCTTCACGTAATAGAGAAAATTTGCGTGTTCCAGCTGACGGCGCAGCGTCAGGATCTCTTCGCGTACATCCATGTTGTTTACTCCACTTCCACATACGTCTGGGGCACCTTGCCGACGATGACCGTCTCGGCCAGCAGAATGCTCGTGCCCACGGTCTCGGTCTGGTGCTCCCAGGGCACCAGAATGTCGAGGTCCATCTTCACGTTCAGATATAGTTGATATTTGCTCTGGTTGATCGCGGCCGACATGAGCTCATTGTGATAGCTCACATCCGACGTCGTCAGCACGAGGATGCGCACCGGCAGCGGCAACTTGAGCCCGGGCAGAAAATTCACGCCGAAGAGCGTCTCGAGCGGGATGTCCAGCTCGACCTGCCCGTCGTCGCCGTCCATCATGTGCTCGAGCACGAGTGAGGACACCTGCCCCACGCGCTCGGTATCGACGCTCACGGCCGTGATGGTCCCGTCCGCGTCCGTGCGGTAGGTATAATAGTCCCCCTGGACCTGCGCCGTCGCCGCCGAGGCAGCAGCGTTGATCTTCAGCTGCATGAGGTCGCAGGCGGAATTGACGGCCAGCTGCGCGATCAGGTGCAGCACCGACACAGTAAAACACGCCATGCCGCCCAGCAGGATGAGCACCAGCAGCAGCGCTGCCAGCTTCCGTTTCGGCCGCAGCGGGCGCCGGCGGGCGGCCGGCCTCCAGCGGCGAGACGCACAAATCATAGCAGATCCCCCCTGCCATGCTATGCAACGGCAGGGGGATTCATGCGCTCATTGCAGAGTTTCCACAATGGCGCGGAAGGTATTGCCGCGCTCTTCAAAGTTTTTGAAGAAATCAAACGACGAGCAGGCCGGCGACAGCGTCACGATATCGCCCGGCTGCGCGAGGCCGTAGGCCGTCTCGACCGCTGCGCGGAAATCCGGTGCCTCGACGAGCGGCAGCTTTCCCGGGGCATAGAATTTCGATGCGCGGATAGCGGAAGCGATGCGTTGCGCCGTCTCGCCGACGACGACCGCCGCCTTTGCGTGCCGGCAGACCTCGTCGCCGAGCGTGTCAAACGGGATGTGCTTGTCGTGCCCGCCGAGAATGATGACCGGCGGCTTCGGCAGCGCATGCAGACCCGCGATCGTGCGCGTGGGGCTCGAGGCGATGGAGTCATTGATGAACGTGATGCCGTTGAGTTCGCGAATGCGCTCCATGCGGTGCGGCACGCCGGAGAAGGTGTGCGCGACCTGAACGCACGCCGCGTTGCCGACCAGACCGTCGGTCGCGGCAAAGGCCGCCATATAGTTTTCCACGTTGTGCGCGCCGGGGATGCGGATCTCGGCGGCGTCAAGGATTTTCTCCGCCTTGCCGTCATGTGCGCAATAGATCACGCCACCTGAGCAGTAGACGCCGTTTTCCACCGGGCCGATGCTGCTGAAATAGCGCACACACCCCGGCGCCTCGGCCGCGAAACGCGGCGTATGCGCATCCTTCGCGTTGAGCACCAGGCAGCCGTCCGGCCGCTGGCCGCGGTAAATACTACATTTGGCCGACACATAGTCCTCGAGATCCGGATGCACATCCAGATGGTTCGGCGAAATGTTCGTGATGATGGCCACATCAGGCGCGCAGTGCATACTGTGCAGCTGGAAACTGCTGAGCTCGAGCACGGCAAAATCCTCCGGCCGGATGTCCGGGATGCGGTCAAAGAGCGGCGTGCCGATGTTGCCGCCGAGATGCACGGTATACCCCTGCGCACGCAGGAGCTCGGCCGTGATGGTCGAGGTCGTGGTCTTGCCGTCGCTGCCGGTGACGGCGAGGATGCGGCACGGGCAGAGATTGCAGAATGCCTCCATCTCGGAGGTGAGGATCGCGCCGTTTTGCGCCGCCGCGCGCAGCTGCGGCACGATGGGCAGCATGCCCGGCGTGCGGAAGATGACATCAAAGTTCAGATGCTCCAGATAGTCTGTGCCGAGGACAAACTTTGCGCCCTGCGCCGCAGCCTCATCTCCGGCCGCACCGAGCTGGGCGCGCTCGCGCCGGTCGCACACCGTCACGTCGCAGCCGTTGCGCAGCAGCACACGCACGAGCGGCTGATTGCTCACACCGAAGCCGATAACACCGATGCACTTTCCGCGCAGATAGTCCATATAATCCGAAAAGGTCATGCAGACACTCCTTTTACAAAAGTAAATCATACGAAGAGATTATACCGCCCATTCGTGCCGATTACAAGAAAATAAATCTCCGCCGGACTTGACGCAGTGCGGCAGGATGTGTAAAATAGTCAGGCGAGTGGGCCGGACAGCCGCGGGCACGAGCCGAAAGGCTGTGCGTGAGGAAAGTCCGGGCTCCACAGGGCAAGGATAACGGGTAACACCCGCCAGGGGCAACCCTCGGACAAGTGCAACAGAAACAAACCGCCCGAGCGATCGGGTAAGGGTGGAAAAGTGAGGTAAGAGCTCACTCGCCGGCTGGAGACAGTACGGCGCTGTAAACTCTATCCGGAGCAACACCGCGGAGGGACATACGGCCGGCCCGGCCGTCCCATGGAGGTGGCTGGAACGCACCGGCAACGGTGCGTCTAGATAGATGGCTGTCGATTACAGAACCCGGCTTACAGGCCCACTCGCTCAGCCTGTCAAGAAAGTCTGACACAGACTTTTTTGGCAAGCTTTCGCATATCTGTTTCACGCGAGCAAGGAAAATGCGGCAGCCCCCGCCATCAGGCGGGGGCTGCCGCATTTTCCACATTCTGTGCCGCGTCTATACAGAGTTTTTCCAGAACGATCTGACTGATTCCGGACACTTTTAGGCACAATTGTGTATTGTATTTCCAGTTCTGGCGTGATATATTTTTATCAATAAAGCATATTATTCCGATAGGAAAGGTGATACATATGTCGGAAACCGTGACCTACCGCAGCCTGCAGGACGTCGTTGTGCGTGCAGACAGGCGCTTCCCGGACACGCAGTTCTTTCTCAGCAAAGACCCGGCCATGCCGTATGTGCTCGGCCGCGACCTCTACCGGCTCTGCGGCCGGTTCGGCAGTGATGTCCGGCGCGACGGCATGCAGGGCGCGCACATTGCCCTGCTCGGCCCGAACTGCGCCGCGTGGATCAGCGCGTTTTTCGCCGTCGTCAGCAGCGGCTGCGCGGCGGTGCCGATGCACCTCGGCACACCGTCGGACGAGCTGACCTCGTGCCTGTCGCGGGCAGATGTGTCCCTGCTGCTGTACGATGCGTCCTGTCAGGCGCAGGCGGATGCGCTCACGCAGCTGCTGCCTGCGCTGAAGATGCAGGAGATGCACGCATTCCTGCAGGCGCTGGGCACCGACGGCGAGCTGTTTTTCCCGGAGCTGAAGCGCGACGATACGGCAGCGCTCTACTTTACCAGCGGCACGACCGCGCAGAGCAAATGCGTCATCCTGACGCACGGCAACATGGGCACGCACTGCACGACCGCCATGGCCGCCCTGCCCCTCTCGCCGGATGACGCCGGCCTGTCGATCCTGCCGCCGAGCCACACGTTCGAGCTCATGACGAACATCGTCGGCGCGCTGCACTGCGGCGGCGCCTTATACATCAACGAAAGCCTGCGCACCGTCAAGCGCAACCTGCAGAAATATCAGCCGACGATCCTCGTCGTCGTGCCGCTCGTGCTGCAGACGCTGCACAAAGAGATCCTCAACACGGCGCGCAAACAGGGCAAACTCGAAAAACTGCGCAAAGGACTCAAGCTCAGCGGTGCGCTGCAAGCGGTCGGCATCGACATCAGCCGCAGCCTGTTTCAGGATGTTTATGACGTGCTGGGCCGCAACCTGCGCTATTTTCTGTGCGGCGGCGCGGCGCTCGACCCGGAGCTCATCCGGTTTTTCAGGCACCTCGGAATCACTGTGCTGCAGGGCTATGGCATCACGGAGTGCAGCCCCATCGTGGCAGCGAATCTGCCGGGCGCCAACCGCATCGGCTCGATCGGCCGCACCTTTCCCTGCTGCGAGACCGCGATCATCGACGGCGAGATCTGTGTGCGCGGCGGCAGCGTCTCCCCCGGCTATTACCGCGACGAGGCCGCCACGGCCGAGAGTTTTCAGGACGGTTGGTTTCACACCGGCGATCTCGGCCGGATGGACAAGCGCGGATTCCTGTATTTCCAGGGGCGCGTGAAAAACCTGATCGTACTTTCAAACGGCGAAAATGTCTCACCGGAAGAGCTGGAGACGCGGCTGTATCAGCTCGGCGGTGTGCGCGATGCGATCGTGTATGAGAAAAACCAGCAGATCACAGCTGAGGTCTATGCCGATCCTGCCGTGTTCCCGGACGAGGCGGCGCTGTGGCGCTCCATCAGCGAGATCAACCGGCATCTGCCGCCCTATAAGCAGATCGGCAACCTTATTTACCGGGAAAACGAATTTGAAAAAACCGCGACGCAGAAAATCAAGCGCCGCGCAGCTACGGAGGCAGCATCATGAGAGAAAAAATTCTGGAGATCCTTGCAGAGACCGCAGGTGTGCCGGTATCGGACCTGCACGATGACACGCGGCTGATCGCCGACCTGGGCCTGACATCATTTGACCTGGCGGACATCGTCGTGACAGCAGAAGAGGAATTCGGCATTGTCATCCCCGACAGTCGCTTTCCCGAGATCCAGACCGTCGGCGACGTTATCCGCGTCCTCGGGGAGGTGCAGGGCGATGACGCTTGACCATCTGCCGGTGCTCGATACCTTTGCTGCTCCCTACGACCACGATTTCGTGTTCAAAGCTCACAATCCGGACAAGAAAACGCTCATCACCCGCTACCGCGGCACAGTCTGCCGGCCATCACAGCGCGGCTATCTGATCGCGGCGTGGCAGAAGAGCATCTACCACTTCGGCGGACTCACGCGCGAGGTGCCGCTGTTTGTGACCGTGGCGCTCGATACCGACGGCAATGTGACCGATCTGACGCTGGACGAGCACTGCTACGGCAGTCAGGGCAAGCGCTGCGATTTTGGCTGCCTGCAGGGCTGCATGCAAAAGCAGCTGATCGGAAAGCCGTTTTCCGCGCTTACGTCCGTCTATCCGAATGCGACCGCCATCCGCTGCCTGCATCTGTTTGAAATTCTCGGCGGTGCGGCATCGTTCTGGAGCCATCTGCAGGAACTGGGGCGCACATCCGGCTATGAACAGGAGCTGGTCACCATCCGGCCGACGCCGGACGGCCTGACCGCCGTGGATGCGCACGAAGTGCTCGGCGAGACCGCACGAATGCTCTTCGTGCTGCACCATAACACGCCGCCGGTACTCAACAGCGAAAACCTGACCGCCGGGCTGGACGCGGACGCGCAGGTGTTTTACGACAGCCGATTCGCCTTTCGTGAGTCGCTGCAGGGCGATTCGTTCGAGACTGCCTATGCGCAGCTCAACCGCCTGTTCAGCAAGTGCTATCACCTCGAGAAAAAGCGCTTTGGCTTCCGCGGGCGCATCCGGTTTACGAACTGTCCGTCGCTGGTCGGGCTGTTTTTGCTCACATTCAGCCATGGGCAACTGCGCGGCGGACTGTCCCGCGCGCTGAAGATCGAGAAAATTCTGCACTTCATTCAGACCGGCGAGGGCCGCACGCCGTGCATCGGCTTCGGCGGCTAAGCGAAAACTTACAGAAAGCTCTCCGTTGTCACACCCTCAGAGCGAACGATTTCCCAAAGGCGCTGCATCTCTTCCTCCGAGGGCCTATAAAATGCATCGTGTGCATAGGGCTTACCGATCGCTTCATATTTGACAGCGCCGAATTTGTGATAAGGAAGCAGCTCCATTTTCGCCTTCGGGAGGTTTGCATGGACATATGCTGCTGAACATCGGATATTTTCTTCATCATTGTTCACGCCGCCTATTACCGGGATCCTGATCACGACGTCCGCAGGAATCTCTGCAAGTTTTTTGATATTTTCCAGCGTCGCCGCATTGGATGCACCTGTATAAAGCTTATGCTTGTCATCGTCCATCATCTTGAGGTCCATGAATATCAGATCAAAACGCTCCAGTGACGCACGCACGGAATCAAATGCAAAGTGTCCGCAGCTTTCCAGAGCCATGGATATATTCATATCATAAATTTGGGCCGTAAGATCATTCAGAAACGCAGGCTGCGCCGTCGCTTCTCCGCCTGAAAAAGTGATACCGCCGCCGCTGTACCTGTAAAAGATCTCATGCCTGCGTATCTGTGATAATATTTCATCCGCATCACACAGACGCAACATTCTCGTCCGTGCGCCCTTGGGACAGGCATCTACACATTTGCCGCAGGCAGTGCACCTGTCCCGCTCAAGATTCATATTTATACCGATATGTTCCGGACAAACCGCCATGCAGGCCCCGCAGCCCATGCATTTTCTCTGATACCAGCCTACAAGCGGCTTCGCTGCAAAGCCTTCCGGATTTGAGCACCATCTGCACCTGAGCGGACACCCGGCAAAAAAAATCGTTGTTCTTATCCCATTTCCGTCATTTACCGAAAACGGCTGAAGCTGCATCACATAGCCTTTCACTGTCTCAGCATCTCCTTATGCACATTCCTTTTTATGAAAGTGGGAAGAGGGATACCCTCTTCCCACTTTCAACTTCTATCAGCTTCTATGATCAAAACTCCTCATGCGCATTTCTGGCCATGATGGAATCCTGCATTTCCCTGGACAGATTCGTGAACTGCGCGCTGTAGCCGGCAACTCTCACGAGCAGGCTTCTGTATTGATCCGGGTTCTTCTGAGCATCCCTGAGCACATCATTTGAAATCGTGTTGAACTGAACATGGAATCCACCCAGGGCAAAATAGCTCTGGAGCATTGCGCCGAGGTTCGCGCGGCCTCTTCTGGTTGCTACAAGATCATGGTTGAGCCGCAGGTTCAGGAGCGTTCCGCCGCTGTGCATATCATGCTTCATCTTTGCCGCGCTTTTTAAAGCAGCAAGGCAGGTGGATGTGTCGGTACCCGTTACGGGTGATACGCCCTCATTGATCGGATCCTTTGCATGACGCCCATCCGGCGTTGCCCCGAGGACTCTGCCCGTAGGAAGATAGTTTGAAATGCCCATGAACGCTGTTACAAAGTGTGCACCGTAGATATCTTTGTACTGCACGACCTCCTGACGATAGAAGTCTGCAAGGTCTCTTGCGATGAAGTCAACAGAATTATCGTCATTGCCGTACTTTGGACAGGCGAGCGCCTTCTGCCTGAGCTCCTCATAGCCGGTCCAGTCAGCATTGAGGGCATCTATGAGTTCCGAGAGCGTTGTGACCTGATCCTCATATACAAGTTTCTTGATAACGGCAAGAGAGTTGGCTGTTACCGACAGTCCTACACCCGTAAATACAGGCCCAATGTTGTACTTTGCACCGCCGTCAACAAGATCCGCTCCATTGCGTAAACAGTCCTCATTGCAGGCCGACATGAACGGACGGTGACCGATCTCTTTGTGAATTTCCTGAGCCGTAACAAGGCTGATAACACCATGTCTGACAAGGTTTCTGAACTGCTTTTTCCACGCCTCAAGGATCTCATCGTAGGAAGCGAAAGTCTTCGGATCCTTCTCGGAAAGGGATACCTGCCTGCCTGTAAGCCTGCTCTTGCCTTCATTAAGTGCAAATTCAAGTGCTGCAGCAAAACTGATTGTGCAGGCCGATGTCCATTGAAAAGTCTTTCTGGAATGCGGAACTACGCAGCCGCAGTTGTTCCAGTCTCTTGCATCGATCGGATCATAACCAAGGTTTGAAAGCATTTGGTAGCCCGTTCTGTCACTGTGGATGGCGGGAAAGCCGCACCCTGTTGCGACAAGCTCTGTAACCGCATCCATGAACGCAGGGGGGCAATCCGGCTGGATGCGGCAGCTGAGTGTTGGCTGGTGCGTCATGATCTCCTTTGTGGCCTGAATCGCCATGTATGAGATGGCATTCGTTGCATCCGAACCGTCCACCTTCGTACCGCCGATCGTAAGGTTTTCAAAGTTTGTATATCCCGCAAAAAAGCTCGCCGTGTTCTTTGAGATCGTCCATGCCCACTCGCTGTATTTCAGCCAGAGGAGCTGGATCAGTTCGAGCGCCCCGTCTCTCGTGATCTTTCCCGTTTTGAGATCCTTCTCATAGTATGGAAACATATACTGATCAAAACGTCCTGGATTCCATGCGAGCGGGTTCTCGGAAAGAATTCCGCCGAGCTGAACGAACCACACAAACTGGATCGCCTCTCTGAATGTTTCAGGTGCCCGCTCAGGGACCACGCCACAAACCTCCGCTATCTCCAGAAGCTCGGCTCTTCTTTTTTCATTCGTCTCTGCCGCAGCCATGGCGCGCGCCTTCTCGGCATATCTGCGACCGAGGCTAATCATCCCGTCACATATCAGGATTATGGATCTGTAGAATTCCATCTTCTTTCGGTCGGCAGGGACCGCGGCATTCAGAGCTTCCATGCGCTCCTCTGCCTCCTTCCGGATTCCGCCGAAACCCTTTGGCAAAAGCGCATCGATATAGTCAGCCGAAATCTCTCCGACGCCGTTTCGCCACTTGGAGTCTGTATCAAGGAAGCCTGTATCCACACCGATGATCTTTGTTTCCTCGGGAATTCTTGAAAGAAACGCCTCCTCCACCGACTTCCCTTTCCAGTACGGGAAAATATTCTCCTTGACGAATTTTACCTGCTCCGGCGTTACGTCATAAGGATCCTGCTCTCTCTCGGAAAAAGTATCGATCTCATCCTGGGTCCATGTCCATCCAAACTCGGGCGTAAGTATGGCACACTTCCGATATTCCCCGCTGGTCCCCACAATCAGCTCTCCGTCCCATATGTTTACGGAAATCTCGTCGCATGTATCGCGAAACGCCTGCGCAGTGCGAAGAATATGCGGCTGACCCTCCGTTCTCTGGAACGATTTGGTCCAGCTCCACGCTCTCTCACAGGAAATATGAGGCTTTGTATTTACATAGTTTTCACGAATTTTTTCAACTCTCTCTGTGACTGCCATTTTCTTCTCAGTTCCTTCTGCGATATATGAAAACTCCGTCCTGCACCACTGTCTGCGCCACTGTTCACATGGTTTATAAACATATTACACAAGCAAAAGTTGAAAGTCAAGCGTTATGACGCACAAAAGCAGTCCTCACATTTGCATAAAAAAGCATCCGCACGGGTCAAAAAACGCACATTGCTTGGTGGATTTTGTCCCATACGGATGCTTTTCTGTTTTTCGGAAATCACTGCCGATGCCGCTATTTATACCTTAGAATATTGTGAAATACCGTTTTCTCGGCAAAAGGATTTGCATAGCAGTGGCTTGCATTTCCTTTGAATGAAAAAGCCTGTCCCTTTCGAATGTGAAATACCTCATCATTCACAGTCATCTCAAGCGTGCCCTCAAGGACGACGATATATTCCTTTTCAACATTCGGATGCGGTATCGACTCATGTCTGCTATTTGGCTCCAGGACGATCCTGTAGTAATCAAATCCTGAAACAGGATCAAACGGGAAAATATTATAGAGATACATCCCGTTGTCCGCTTCCTGTACCGGCTCGATAGCATCTATGTTAACGACCGTGGATTCCGCATTGGTGCTTGATATCAGGTGTGAAAGCGACACCTTGAAGCCTGTGGATATCTTCCAAAGTGTGAGGATCGTCGGAGTTGACTCGCCTCTTTCTATCTGACCGAGCATGGCCTTTGACACACCTGTCAGTCTAGCCGCCGTGTCAAGGCTCATATTCATTTCTTTCCGAATGCTTTTGAGCTTTTCCCCGATATCTTTTGAAATACGATCCATCGAATGCACCTGCTGCCATAGATAAATACGGAAAATCTATGGGTAGTATAAACGCTTAGGCAGAGCAAAGTCAATGTTAAAAATAATGATTCCTTCCGTTTGCGCCTGCACGCAGGAGACACACGAAAAAATCCCGCTCCGGCAGCCAAATAATAGCGAAATGATTTGCCGAAACGGGACACAGAATCAAGAAAAAAGAAAAAAGCCTTGAAAATCAAGGCTTTTCGCTGGAGCTGCTACCCGGATTCGGACCGGGGACCTCATCCTTACCAAGGATGCGCTCTACCGACTGAGCTATAGCAGCATACAAAGCCCGCGGAGCTTTCGCCCCGCGGGTGGCGACCGAGAAGGGACTTGAACCCTCGACCTCTAGCGTGACAGGCTAGCGTTCTAACCGACTGAACTACTCGGCCTCGTCGCCTCAGCGCTTGTTTAATATACCAGACGATTCGACTGCTGTCAAGTAATTTTCGAAAAAATTTTTGGCGTTTTTCATTTTTCCACTTCGGCCGGTTTTCCCCGGCACAGAAATGTCTCCCGGGCAGAAATTGCCTGGGAGACTGCGCCAGGAAAATTACTTGGTGATCTGGAAAGTGCGCGTGATGGGCGCTGCCTGATAGTTGCCGCCCAGAGTCACGACCGTCGCAACATAGCGGCCGGGCTGGTCGATGCCTGCGTGGTCTCCACAACAGTGCTGAACAGCTTCGCGCACGGCGCTACATAGTCCCCGTCGTGACATCCTTATGCGGCGGCACAATGCTACCATTAAAAATGCATTCCATGGACAATTTTTCATTTTTTAAACACAGGCGGAAAATGGACGGCGAGAAAACTTTACCGGACGAAATCGAATTTCCCTCTTGCATTTTTCATTTCGGTGTGCTATATTGTTTGAGCAAATATGATATCCGGGTGTAGCGCAGTTGGTAGCGTGCTTGAATGGGGTTCAAGAGGCCGGAAGTTCGAATCTTCTCACTCGGACCAAAGAGAGCCGGAATATGCTGATAAATCAGCGTTTTCCGGTTCTCTGATTTTTGCCCTAAAAATGAAAAATGCAGTGAAATACAGACAAATTTAGTCCTATTTCAAACTCTGTTTCATACTCTTATTTGATGAAAAACGCCTGAGAGAACATTGGTTCTCCCAGGCGTTTCTTAATTATTATTTCTCGGAAAGCTGCTTGACGCTCTGGTTAAGCCCCGTTGCTGCCCAGCCGGACACGATGCCGACCGCCGCAGCATTGAGCCAGTCATGCG
>CAVFZY010000021.1:0-15567 GCA_963627135.1 Bacteroidaceae bacterium
TGACCTCTCGGATGCGAACCGAACGCTCTCCCAGCTGAGCTACGCCCCCACAAGGTTTGTTTACTATAACACATTTTCCGCATTTGTAAAGCTCATATTTTCCGTTCCCACGATTTTTTGCAAAAAGTCCTGCGCAAGAAAATTGCATCCCCCACTTGCGCAATCGCCGCTTTTGTAGTAGAATGCATTTACGTGGCCATTGACAAGGCTGCACTAGTCGGGGAGCCAGCGGTGTCCTGTACCTGCAATCCGCTATAGCAGGGATGAATTCCCGCCCCCGGATAGGCCGATGTGTCGTCTGCCCGCAGTAAGCGGCGTTGAAGGTTCGGTCCCGCGCAACAGAGCCCTGTGAACCATGTCAGGCGGGGAACCGAGCAGCATTAAGCAGGTCACTCCGTGTGCCGTGGGGGCGCCGGGCCCGAGCTGGCTGCTGTGGTAACGGGCATGTCGTCTATTCAAAGGTGGGTGTGCAGTCTTGTCAATGGTCACGTTTTTTCATGTTTTCCGTTCCCGGAGGTGACGCGCGCAATATGTATCAGGCTCTCTACCGCAAATACCGGCCGAAGACGTTTGACGACGTCGTCGGTCAGGAGCATATTACCGAGACGCTGAAAAAGCAGGTCGAGACCGGACGGCTGTCCCACGCCTACCTGTTCATCGGCACGCGCGGCACCGGCAAGACCACCTGTGCCAAGATCCTGGCCAAGGCGGTCAACTGCGAGCATCCGGTCAACGGCAATCCATGCAATCAGTGCGCTGCCTGCCGCGGCATCGACGACGGGTCGATCCTTGACGTGGTCGAGATTGACGCGGCGTCCAACAACCGCGTAGAAGACGTGCGTGCGCTGCGCGACGAGGCGGTGTTCTCCCCCGCCAACGTAAACAAGCGCGTCTACATCATCGACGAGGTGCACATGCTCAGCAACTCGGCGTTTAATGCACTGCTGAAGATCCTTGAGGAGCCGCCGGCGCACCTCATGTTCATCCTCGCGACGACGGAGCTGCACAAGGTCCCCGCGACGATCCTCTCCCGCTGCCAGCGGCACAGCTTCAAGCGCATCCCGGTCGATACGATCGCCGCGCGTCTGAACTATGTGGCGCAACAGGAACACCTGAACCTGCAGCCGGACGCGGCCGCATTGCTCGCCCGCATGGCGGACGGCGGCATGCGCGACGCGCTAACGCTGCTCGACCAGTGCTCCGGCAGCGATGTGATCACCACCGAAGCGGTCATCTCCGCCATGGGCCTTGCCGGCAACCTGCGCACGGCGCGGCTGCTAAAGAGCATCGCCGATGGCGACACCGCAAAAACACTTGAACAATTCCGCAGCCTCTGGCAGGACGGGAAAGACCCCGCTGCCCTGCTCGACGAGCTGAGTATGCTCCAGCGCGACCTGCTCATGCAGGCCGTAGCGCCGCGCGGCGGCCGCGAGCTGCTCTCCGGCGGATACGACAGCGAAACGCTGCGCTCGCTCTCCGGTGCCTTCACATCGGCACAGCTGATAACAAACCTGCAAAGCATTCAGGACACGCTCACCGCCATGGCGGCGCAGCCCAATCCGCGCATTGCGGCGGAGCTCTGCCTGATTCGGCTCTGCCGGCCGGAACTGTGCGACGATGTGCCGGCGCTGTGCGCGCGTGTGGACAAGCTGGAACAGGCCGTGCGCAGCGGGGACATCCCCGCACCGAAAGCGGCCGCTCCGGCAAGGCCTGACCCCGACCCGCGGCAGGAGCCCGTGCCGAAACCAATCCCTGTACAAAAAGCACAGCCCAAGCCGGAACCGAAGCCGGTATCCGACGACGTGCCCCCATGGGAACCGCCCCCGGAGCCGATGGCTCCGCCGGAAGAGCGGCCGCCCTGGGAAATGCCGCCTGTACTGAAACCAAAACCGCACCCGGCGCCCAAAACGGTGCCCCCACCGGAGCCGGCTGCGCCCCCCATCCCGGAACCGGAGCCAGCCCCCGAACCCGCTCCGCAGCCAGAGCCAGCCCCCGCGCCCACCGGCGTGTTCGATTGGCAGGCGCTGTGTGCATACATGGAGCACGAACTGCCGGTCGGCATCTATCATTTCCTGCTTGACCCGCTGCAGGCAGCCGGCGAGCTGGCAGACGGCACGCTGACGCTGCACCTGAACAAGGCCCCGGCCTACCCGATGTTCAACAAACCGGACATCGCGGAAAAATTCCGTCTGGCCGTGCAGACGCTGACCGGGCAGAACGTCCGCGTGGTCATGCAGCCGATGGACACGGCCACGCAGATCAAGCAGCGGCAGATCGAGGAGCTGACGCGCTTCCCGAACGTAACGATCCGATAAAAAATTTTTTGATTCACAGGAGGATACAAACATGGCAAAAGGCGGTTTTCGCGGAGGTTATGGCGGCATGAATCAGGCCAACATGATGAAGCAGGCGCAGAAAATGCAGCAGGACTTCCTGCGGATGCAGAAAGAACTGGAAGAGAAAGAGTTCACGGCCAAATCCGGCGGCGGCATGGTCTCGGCGACGGTCAACGGCAACCGTGAGGTCACCAAGATCGAGATCAAGCCCGAGGCAGTCGATCCCGACGACGTCGAAATGCTCGAGGATCTGGTGCTGGCAGCCGTCAATGAGGCGCTGCGTCAGTATGAGGCGGCTTCCGACGCCACGGTCAGCAAGATCACCGGCGGCATGAAGCTCGGCTTCTAAACCCATAAGCATCAGCACGCACGGTCCCATTGGGACGGTGCGTGCTTTTCATTTGCGCAAAAACGCATGCTCCTCGCGCTGAACGAGGCCGAGCGCCGGATCAAAGCAGGCGCGGCCGCGCAGGACGCAGGTCTTGCCATAGCGTGCGCGGAGGTTATCGAGCGTGATGTCGAGCTGCCGCTGGCGCGCACGGTGCTCCGCATCCTCAAACAGGTCGAGCTGGTGCGGCGCGCACGCGGGCAGCAGATCCAGCGCGCGGATGCCGATGCTGCGCAGCGGGTCGGGCCACAGGTGCGCCTGCTCGCACAGGGCCAGCGCCGCGTCGAGCAGCTCGCTCGTCAGGTCGGACGGGTGCCGCAGCGCCATGCGGTGACTGCACCAGTGCAGGTCGGCCGTGCGCACGCTCAGCTCCACCATGCGGCACTGATACCCCTCCAGCCGCAGGCGCACCCCCACGCTTTCCGCCAGCGACAGGAGCGCCGCGCGCGCATCCGCCTCGCAGATGAGGTCGCGCGGCGCGGTGGCGCTGTTGCCGATGGACTTCGGCGGCGGCAGATCCTCGATGCGGTGCACCGGCGTGGGGTCATACCCGTTGGCATAGGCGTGCAGCAGCCGCCCGCCCTTGCCGAGGCGCTGCTCGAGCACGTCGGCGTCCGCCGCCGCGAGCGCGCCGACCGTGCGGATGCCCAGCCGCTCGAGCTGCCGCACCGAGCTGCGCCCGGCGAAGAGCAGACTGCTGACCGGCAGCGGCCAGACCATGTCCGCAAAGCGCGCCCGGTCGATGACCGTCACGGCGTTTGGCTTACGGTAGTCCGAGCCGAGCTTCGCGATCGCCTTGCACCACGACACGCCGACGCTCACCGTCAGACCCGTGGCGTCGAGCACGCGCCGGCGCACCTCCTGCGCCGTGCGCAGCGCGTCCTCGCGGCCGACGCAGCCGGTCATGTCCAGCCAGCACTCATCCATGCCGAACGGCTCACACCGGTCGGTGAAGCCGGCATAGATCTCGCGCACGCGGCGTGAGTAATCGTAGTAAAGTTCAAAGTCCGGCGGCAGGATCGTCAGCTCCGGGCACTGCTGCCGCGCCGCCCAGAGCGTCATGCCCGTGCGCACCCCGGCGGCGCGCGCCATCTGGTCCTTGGCCAAGATGATGCCGTGGCGCAGCTCCCGCTCCCCGCCGACCGCCACCGGCCGCCCGCGCAGCTCCGGATGGCGCAGCAGTTCGATGCTCGCATAGCAGGCGTTGATATCCGAATGTAAGATCATACGGTCCATAGTGCTTTCTCCCAAAAAGAGATTATCTCTATTATAAATCTCTTTTTGGGATATTTAAAGCATTTTCTTATCTGATTCGGATATTTTTCTTGCGTTTTTTCGTACGATACGATATATTGTATGTGAGGTGCTGCATATGTACAAAACCTTTGGTGAAACGATCGCTTCCCTGCGCCGCGCGCACGGCATGCGCCAGCAGACGCTGGCGAACGCACTGGCCGAGGCCGGTGTGCCCGTGTCGAACCAGGCGGTGTCAAAATGGGAAAATGACACCACGCTCCCGAACGCGCAGCAGTTTCTGACGCTGTGCCGCGTGCTGGACGTGGACGATATTGCGGGCACGTTCTCCGGCGGGGACGCCGGCGGCCTGCTCGCCGGGCTGAACGCGGAGGGCCGCCGCCGCGCACTGGAATACGTCGCGCTCCTGCGCGAGAGCAAGCGCTTTGCCGCCGCGCCGGAGCCGGTCGTGCTGCGCAGCCTACCGCTGTACTCGCTGGCGGTCTCGGCCGGCACGGGCCAGTTTCTCGACGGGGAGAGCTATGAGATGCAGCCGGTCGGCGCCGAGGTGCCAGAGACGGCAAACTTCGGCGTGCGCGTGGCGGGCGACAGCATGGAGCCGCGCTTTCACAGCGGGCAGACCGTCTGGGTGCACCAGCAGCCGACGCTCGACCCCGGTGAGATCGGCGTGTTCCTCTACGACGGCAGCGCCTATCTCAAGCAGCTCCGGCGCGACGGCGGGCGCGTGTTTCTGCACTCGCTCAACCCGGCCTATGCCGATCTGGAGATCTCGGACGCGCTGCCATTGCGCGTGCTTGGAAAAGCGGTGTCCTGATAATGAGCAATAAAACTCCCTGCGGAACGCATGGTTTCCGCGGGGAGTTTTGGATTTATGCCTTGTTCCAGTGCAGCAGGCGCTCGGACAGCTCCGCGACCGTCTGCACCGTAGCCACCGCACCGGCAGCCTCCAGCTCGCCCGGCTCGGCATAACCGTAATCCACACCGAGGCACGGCACGCCGCAGGCGGCGGCGCCGGTAACATCATACTTCCGGTCACCCACCATGAGCGCAGCCTCCGGGGCTGTGTGCGTCTCTGCGAGCACCGCCGCAACGACCTCCGCCTTCGTGCTGCGCGAACCGTCATATTCCGATCCGATCACGCAGTCAAACAGCCGCTCCATATCAAAGCGCTGCAAGATTGTGCGCGCCAGCGGCGTGGGCTTCCCTGTCGCGACCGCGACGCAAAATCCTTCCGCGCGCAGCTGCGCAAGCAGCTCCGGAATGCCGGAATAGATCTCGCACTCGTACACGCCGATGGGATGGTACCGCTCCCGGTAGCGCTCCGTCGCTGCCTGCGCCTGCTCCGGCGGCATGCCGTACAGCTCCTTGAACGAATCAAACAGCGGCGGGCCGACAAATTTGCGCAGGCGCGCCGTGTCCGTCTCGTGGATGCCGAAGCTCTCGAGCGCATACTGCACGCTGCGCAGGATGCCCTCACCGGTGTCAAACAGCGTGCCGTCAAAATCAAATAAGATAGTCTGGATCATGACAAATCTCCGTGGTTAAGATGGGAAAAGGATAGCACCGGGGCGCGAAATTGTCAACAGCCGCGCAAAATGCATACGCTGTAGCAACCTGAAAAATGTGAGGTTTCGCCATGAACAACGGACTGGAAACACGCTACTTTCTCAGCGCCCTGACCGGCGCGGGCTACTACGCACTGCACAGGCAGTTTCTAAGGCCGCCGGAGCGGTATTTCTGCATCCTCAAGGGTGGGCCGGGCTGCGGAAAATCCACGTTTCTCAAGCGCGTCGGCGACGCCGGGCGATCCGCAGGGCTGGCCGTCGTCTGGCTGCACTGCGCGGGCGATCCGGCCTCGCTCGACGGGGTCTATTTCCCGGAAAAACGCTCCGGCTTCTTCGACGGCACGGCGCCGCACACCGTCGAGCCTGCGCTCTTCGGCGCGAGCGGCGAATATCTGGACCTCGGCACGTTCTGCCGCACGGAGGCGCTCGACACGGCGCGCATCCGCGCCCTGAACGCCGACTGTGCCATGTTCCGCCTGCGCGCGCAGCAGTATCTGGCAGCAGCCGCCGCACTCGACGCACGCGCCACGCCGGGGCTGGTCTATCCCGAGGACCGCGAGGCCGCACGCCGCCGGGCAAGGAGCGTCTGCGCGCGGGAATTCGGCACGCCGAGAAAGGGCACGGAACACGGCCGGTGTGAGCGGTTGTTTTTGAGCGCCATCACGTGTGAGGGGAAAATTTTCTTCCCTGAGACGATCGCCGCGCAGTGCGAGCGCGTGTACCTGCTCGACGACGGCTGCGGCCTGGCGGAAGAATTTCTGCGCATCGTACGCGCGCACGCCGTCCGGTGCGGACTGGACGTTCTCTCCTGCCCCGACCCGCTCATCCCGTCGCGCACGCAGGCCGTGCTCGTACCGTCGTGCGGCGTAGGCTTCCTTGCCGGAACGGCGGACGACGTGCCGGAGGGGCTGACCCAGCGGCACATCCGGCTCGATGTGCTGCCGGACCCCGTGCGCCAGCGCGCGCTGCGCCGCACCATGCGCAGCGACACCCGGCAGCAGCAGCTCGCCCTCGCAAGCGCAGTGGAGCAGCTGCGCATGGCCAACCTCCTGCACAACGAGCTCGAGGCCGTCTACCGGCCGTGCATGGACTTTGCCGCGCTGACCGCGTTCACCGACCGGTATCTGCGCACATTCCCCGGCGCATGAGCGCAAAACGCCCCGGCAGGACGCGCAGTCCCGCCGGGGTGTTCATTTGCAGTTGTCTCAGCAGCAGGGGGAAAAGCACGGATTGCAGCACAGGTTCAGCAGGCACATATCCGCGCACCAGCTGCCGGTGCCGAAGCCGCTGTTCGGATAGCCGGCGCTGTAGGTCGCATACGCGTCACCGCCGCTCTCGAGCTGGTGCAGCAGACGCTGGAAGTCCGGATTCGTCGGATCCATCTCGACCGCGCGCCGCGCATCCGCCAGCGCCTGCACGCGGTTGCCCGCGCCGGAATTTGCCATGGCGCTCAGGGCGTACCAGTTGGCGTCGCGTTCGGCCGTCGGCATGCCGGACAGTGCCTGCAGCGCCTCGGCAAAGTGCCGCGTCTGGATAAAGTTCACCGCCGCCTGATATTCCGGCCGGATGCCGGGATCGCGCTGCGCGCCCCAGCCGCCATAGGCACCATAGCCGCCCGCCTGACCGTAACCGCCGGACGCGCCATAGCTGTTGGCCTTGCCGTTTTTGATCGCGTCATAGGCCGCGTTGACCTCATTCATTTTTTCCGTCGCGTGCGGGTCGTCCGGGTTCAGGTCCGGATGATATTTTTTGGCCAGGCGGCGATAGGCCGCCTTGATCTCCTCTTCGCTCGCGTCTCTGGAAACACCGAGGACTTCATATGGGTCTCTCATTCGGCGCTCCTCCCGATCTTTCGTTTTTTCATGGCCGCCTCATAGCGCAGCCACACGCCGGAGTATAAAATATTGCGCAGCAGCTCCACATCCTGCAAGACCGGCAACGCCTCAAACGCCGCCGAACACTCACCGAGCAGCATCGTCAGCAGCGCGTGCAGGTCCGCATCCTGCGGCAGCGTGCGCAGCGGATTATAGCGCCCGTGCCGGAGATCTTCCGGCAAGTCGATCACCGCATCGAGCAGATAGATGAACCGGCCCAGCGCCTCGCCAAACGGGCGCAGGCGGTCGTCCCAGAGCTCACCCGTCACAAACAGCTCGCCCATCAGGCGGCCGAAGCAGTTGGCCGCGGCATCCGGGTCGCCGGTGTCGGCCTGTTCGATCTCGGAAAGTTCCGCCATACACTGCTCGATTGCGGCGCATTGCCGCAGCCATCGCGCGCGCACGGCCGCACACTGGCTGCTGAGTGCCTCCGCCTCCCAGTATTTCAGCGCGCTGCCGTCATCCTGCCAGTCGTCGCGGCAGTTGTTGTACGCCAGCACAACGTTCATATCGGCAGCGTACTCGGTATAGCGCGTCTGCCAGTAAAAATGCTTGCGCAGCGGGTGCGCCGGGCAGACCTCCATGCCGCGCTCCTCGTCCGCTTCATACAGCGCCGAGAGCAACAGCACCAGAAATGTCATGTCGTACGTCAGCGTCAGACGGCCGGAAAAGCCGTGCCTCTGCTTGAGCACCCGGCACAGACCGCAGTAGCAGCCCTTATAGCGATCCTTCTGCGCCTGTGTCAGCCCCTCCAGATTCGCAATCACATATCCAAACATACGTGCCTCAGGTTTTCCGCTGGAAGGATGTACCGCATTTGCGGCAGACGATATTGATCTTGCCCTTGCCGCGCGGCACGCGCAGACGCGTCCGGCATGACGGACATTTGAAAAAACGGTACTCGTGCCGCTGATGCCAGCGGTCCACGGCGCCGTGCCACGCGCTCGTCACCTTATATCTCTGGCGCAGATACGCGCCGTTTTCCTGCTGCCGGCGATAGACATTGCGCGAGAACATACGAAAATAAATCACGATCAGGCCAAAGACCGCCAGCGACCACAGGATGCGCGCCGCATAACCGTGCACGAACATGCTGACGATCAACACGATCAGCGTCAGCACGGACAGAAGGCGGTTGAGTGCGTCCATTCCGTTTCTGCCCATCATCCATTTTGCAAGCCGTTGTCTCATGACCGATCACCTTTCCAGGCTGCTGAATTTGATTCTTGTATTTTATCACACGTCCATGAGAAATATATCAAAGAACTGTAAACACCGCACTTTTCCGCGAAAAAATTGCACTTTTCCGACAGCGCGTGGTATACTGCTGAAAAAACCGAGGAGGTACCCCCAATGAACACTCCGGATGCAGCGCCCATCGCACTCGATACCTGGCCGCGGCACGAGGCATATACGTTCTTCTCCGGCCTGTCGGATCCGTTTTACAGCGTGACCGTCACCGTGGACGTCACAGCGCTGCATACTTACACAAAACGGCACGGCCTGTCCTTTTATTACGCCCTGGTCTGGCTGTGCACGCAGTCGATCAACCACACGACCGCATTCCGATACGCCATCCGAAACGGCCAGCCGGTCCTGCTCGCACGCCGTGAACCGAGCTTCACCGACCTGCACCCCGGTGCGGAACAATTCCACATCGTGACGATGCCGGCCGGTGACGCACTGGATGCATTCTGCCGCGCCGCACGCATCAAGAGCCAGGCGCAGACGGAGTTTCTCTCCGCTGCGGCCGAGAGCGACGCGCTGATCTATTTCAGCTGCCTGCCGTGGGTCTCGCTCACGGCGCTGACCAACGAGCGTGATTTTGACGCCGACGACGCCATCCCGCGCATTGCGTGGGGCAAATATCATCGCGTGGGCGAGCGGGACGTGCTCGGGCTCTCCATTGAGTTGAATCACCGGCTCATCGACGGGCTGCACATTGGGCAGTTCATTCAGGATCTGCAGCAGCGCATCGACGCGCTGGATGCATAATAGTTCCTCGCTGCCGCGCAGAGCAAAGCCCCCGCTGCCTGATATACCATCAGGCGGCGGGAGCCTCTTCGTTTTGGATCAGGCGATCCGTCTAAGACGCATTACTCGGCGTCCGCAACGATCGTGCCCTTCGCCTTCGTGGCGGCGCTCACGATCACCATAGCAACGGCAGAAACAAGAATGCCGATGAACGCAAAGTTCAGCGTGGTATTCATGATCTGCGCAACCGCGCAGCCGATCAGGCCGAACACCATGCCGGAGACAATGCCGGCAGTCGTGATAAAGTGCTTGTTGCGCAGCGCATAGCTGAGGAACACCGGGCAGGCCAGCGCCGCCGCAGAATAGGCATAGGTGTTGGTCAGCCAATTAAGCGTGTCCGTCCAGACAAGGCACATCAGCAATGCAATGACCATGAGCACAGCCGACAGTGTACGGGAGATAAAGACCATCTTGCGATCCGGGATGTTGGGGTTGATGGTGGAAATGATATCACGCGTGATGTTCGTGACGGAGGTCTGCACGCCGGAAGACGTTGTGGACATCAGCGTCGCGAAAACGAGTGCCGCAAACAGCGCCATGATGCCGGTAGGCAGCTTGCCCATGAACCAGGCTGTGGGGCCGTTGGCGATCTCAGCGATGTTGAGGGAGCGGAGCGAGAGGCCCATGTAGATGGCCCAGACAAAGCTCAGCAGGGACAGGCAGGCGGAGAGGATGAGGGACTTGTTGACCTGCTTCTCTTCCTTGATGGCGCAGACACGCTGGAAGTAGATCTGGTTGGTCATGCCGCCGGGCAGGACCGCGAAGATCCACAGCATGCACGTTGCCACGCCGATATTATCGGTGATCGAACTCGTGAAATTGAGCATGGACGGGTCGATCGTGTTGAGGTTGCTGACAATATTGGAAAAGCCACCGCCCATGATCGTGACAAATACGACGCAAACAATGCACATGGCGATCATGAAGCAGGAGAAGATGAAGTCCGTCCAGGCAACGGTCTTCAGACCAGACGGCATGACGAACGCCAGCGAAAACGCAGCAAACAGCACGCACAGCAGCGTATAGTCAATACCGGTCAGATTGGAGTAGATATTGCCGAAGGCCGTAATCTGCGAAGTCACCCAGCCGAAGGGGACGAACACCGTCATGACACCGGCGACGATGCGGATGACCTTGTTGCCGTTCGTGAAGTGCGCCAGCACGTCAGGGATCGTAGTAAAGTTGTTGCGGCGCAACCACTTGGCGAGGACAATGATGATGATGAACGGCAGTGAAGCCAGCAGGCCATAGATCATGTGGCCAATGCCGCGAGAATATGCATTGCCGACATGCGCAACGAGGACACCGCCGCCCATCGCGCTGGCAAACTGTGTGCCAACAACAACGTAAAGCGGAAGACTGCGGTCCGCTACCTCCCAGTCAGCCTGAGTGGTCTTCTTGCGCGAGGAAATAATGTAAGTCGGGATCAATGAAAGTGCGATGACAGCAAGTGTTGCCACCAGAATGAGGATTGTGGTTGAAGTCACGTGGTTTCTCCTTTCTGAAATGCGTAATTCTGACTCTCTATTTTGGGCTTATGCTGATATGTTCCACGCGCAGTGCCAATTCCACTAAAATGTAGCACTTTAGCGTGAAAAAATATGAATAAATTTTAGCATAGGCATTTATACGTGTCAACAAAAAATTCACATTCTCGACAGACGAATCCTTGTCGGAAACTATACAGTTTTTTGTTGAAGTTGCACATTTTAATCCGCCTATATTTTTACATTTTAAACAACAAGAAATTATCAAGCCTGCACTGTTGACTGCGCCGTAAAACAGCGCTATACTGACATTTAGCACGCTTTATAAGGAGGTATTCAGAACATGGCACAGCTGAAAATCAGCGAAACGCAGCGCACAAGGGGTGTGATCCTCGCTCTGCTGTCCACGCTGTCTTTTTCTTTCATGATGGTTTTTGCCGCTTTGAACTCGCCGGAGATCCCTGTATGGGAGCAGACATTTTTCCGTAACCTGATCGGCATCTTTGTGGCAAGCTTTATCCTCATCAGAAATCACCAGCCGCTCTACGGTGAGCGCAAATACTGGCCGCAGATGTTTGCCCGTTCTTTCTTCGGCCTGCTTGCCGTCATGCTGCTGTTCTATGCGTCCCGAAACGCACTTCAGGCGGATGTGAGCATTATGAATCGCATCTCCATGTTCACGATCTCGATCGTTTCGGTCGTGTTTTTGCACGAGCGTCTGACGAAAATGCACATTCCGGCTATGCTGATTGCCTTTACCGGCGCGTACATTGCGGCCAATCCGCGGTTTGATTCTGCGTTTCTGCCGCTGCTGGCTGCCTTCGGCACGTCGCTTTGCGACGCGGTGTGCTATCCGCTGCTGTCCTATTTTTCAGGGCGTGTCAACGCTTACAGCGTGGTCATGTTCTTCTGCACGTTCAGCACGATCGTGTCCGGTATCTGCATGATCCCGACGTTTGTTATGCCAAGCGGTCTGGATCTGTTTTACCTGATCATGATCGGCGTTACGGCAGCATTGGGGCAGATCCTGATGACGCTGTCCTACCATTATGCCCCCGCCGGCGAACTGAGCATTTACAACCTCATGGGCATTCTTTTCAGCGCACTGTTGGGCTTTTTCATTCTCCATCAGATTCCAACCGCGCGTACCTTTATCGGTGGCGGTCTGGTCATTCTGGCATCCCTACTGCTTTTCTTCTATAAAAAACGCTGGCTAAAAACAAACGCTTCCTCCGCTGGCTGAGATATGGAAAACAAAAAGGCACGGTCAGAGCTTTGCCTCCGACCGTGCTTTTTTTCATGCTTTCTGCCAAACTCAGCCGTTGCAGAGCGCAACGAACTCATCGTAACCGATGTCCTCGCGCAGGCCGAGCGCTTCCATAGTATAGCCCTCTGCCATTGCATCGCCGACGAGCGCTTCGCCGAGCGTACAGACAGAGTCGATCACCGGGGTCGGAATTTTGGCGATCTTACCAAGAATCTGCACAGAGCGCAGGCTGAATGGCACGTCTTCAAGCAGATAGCGCACCTTCAGGCTGCTGGGGCCCATGATGCCCTTGTAGCACTCAGCATTCTGAAGCATCGTGTAGAGGTCGCCTTCGTAGCTGTACTCCAGCGCAAAAGCCGCCTCGGCATCCGGAAGCTTAACGTTATATGCCTCACAGATCGCCATTCTCTCCTTGTCGAGTGCCTTCATGAGGGTGATCTGGCTGGGAACCATGTCGTTGTAATAATTGAACTTTTCGCCCTTTTCAATCTGGGCAGTGTACAGCAGCGTCGGGCCCGGATGGAAAATCAGATTCAGGTTGTCAAGCGCGAGTTGAATGCTGTTATCAATGAAGTGGTGCTGGCTGAAGACCGGATAAATGGCCTCCTTGATGATTTCGCGCTTGCTGTTAGGGATGGCAACAATGCTCAGCTCCGTCTTCTGACCGGTCACGAGCACGTCACCGGTGGTCTGGATGCGTGCGGCAAACAGCAGCGTACTGGTCGCAGCGAGCGAAATGTCCGCCTTGCAGCCAGCCTCGGCCAGCGCCTTCTTGAACGCAAGGATGCCCAAGCCGGAGACCGGATCGATGACAACAATCTGACCGTCGGTGAGATGCGGTGCAAGCTTCTGCGCGATGGAGACGTGGTAGATCTCCGGCAGAATGATAAAAATCACTTCACAGCCCTCAATGGCCTTGGCGATGTCCGTCGTCGCAAACTGGATCTTACCAAAGCCGGGATAATCGGTGTGACCATAGATGTTGACACCACCGAGCTCGTTGAGTTTTGCGACGGTATCTTCCATTACGTCAAAAATTCTGGCCTGATAGCCCTGATTGGACAGCCACGCAGCAGTTGTCTGTCCGCCGTTGCCGGCACCGATAATTGCAATGGGTTTATTGGTCATGGTCTTTTACCTCCTAATAAAAGTTTGCTTTATTATCAGCCGTTGACAAGCTTCAGAAATTCATCCACTGTCATGTTCTCATTCAGTCCAAGCGTCTTGAGCGTATAGCCCTCGTCCATTTCACCGCCGACGAGCGTCTCACCGAGTGTGCACACAGCATCGATGACCGGTGTCTGGATCTTGGCGATCTTGCCGAGCGCCTGCAGAGAGCGCAGATTGTACGGAATATCCTCGAGCAGATAGCGCACCTTCAGCGACTTCGGCCCCTTGATGCCCTTGTAGCAGTCAGCATTTCGCAGCATATCGTAAAGATCACCCTTGTAGCTGTACATGCGTGCGAAACTGTCCTCAGCGTTCGGCGTATCAACATGGAAGATGCGGCACAACTCCATACGCTCCTTATCAATGGCCTTGATGAGTTTGATCTGACTCGGAGTCATCGAATTATAGTAATCAAAGGTAATCCCGCGTTCAATGAGCGAAGTATACAGCAACGTCGGACCCGGATGGAATGCCAGATTGAGGTTCTCCATAGCCGTATCGATGATGTTGTTGGCAAAGATGTGCTGACTGAACACGGGATACATCGCATCCTCAACGATCTTTCTCCGGTTGCCCGGGAAAGCAACAATGCTCAGTTCCGTCTTCTGACCGGTCACGAGTACATCACCAGTTTCCTTGATGCGTGCAGCAAACAGGAGCGTACATGTCACAGCCAGCGTCACGTCAGCCGTGCAGCCGGCATCCGTAAGTGTTTTCTTAAAAGAAATCGCACCCAGGCCAGAAGCAGGGTTTAGCACGACAATCTGGCCATCCTTGAGATAGGGTGCCATCTTCTTTGCGATGGAATCATGGTAGTTCTCCGGAAGGATCAGCAGAATGAGCTCACAACCCTCAATTGCCTTTTCCATATCAGTGGTCGCAAACTCGATCTTTCCGAATCCAGGATAATCCGTATTCCCATAAATATTCACTCCGCCAAGCTCATTGAGCTTCGCAACAGTGGTATCCATGACATCAAAAATTCTAGCCTGATACCCCTGGTTGGCAAGCCATGCCGCAGTGGTCTGTCCGCCGTTGCCGGCACCAATAATTGCAATGGGTTTATCTGTCATAGCGTTTCCTCCTTAACATGTAGCTTTAAAATGATGCATAGCATCTACATGCGACAATATTATAACTTTTTTGTTATCTGGTCAATCTAAAAAATATACAAAGAAATGACTAAAAAACCACGTAACGACGTCGATGTGAACGTTAGGCATATACAGTTACCTAAATATATACAACAGAAGTAGGCAAACAGCACTTCGCAGTCATACAGGCACATAGATAACATTTTAAGCAGAAGTGGCCTTAAAGGAAAAGCGCCCCCGTCCCCCAGCCAAGCGGTGAGAACACGAACAAAATGCCAAAGCAACATCTACACTTTTCGGCAGAGCGGCAATCAAAAGACATAAGACACCACCAATGAATCAACACCAGATGCAGCGGCAATGCCATAGGAGCAGCGTCAGCAGCAGAGACGCCAGCAGTGCTAATTGAGGCACGGGAAATGGAAAATCTGGCTGACCGGATCACCGACCAATACAACATGACACAGATAGATAGAATTACCATTACGGTGATTTGGGAACAGACGCAAATGGCATGACATCAATCAATATGTCATAATGAATGTCAGCCTTCATCAGCTGCGCTTAATATTCAGTGCAGCTGATCCAGTTTATCTCAAGTCAGATATATATCAAACAACGCGCAATGGTAAAGAGGCGCAACTTCAGAATTATCAGAACGAAAGTAAAGCCAGTGAATGGGGACAGCAAAAAGCGCCGCAGACATTTCATCTGCGGCGCTTTGGCAGGGGAAGAAGGCTTCGAACCCTCGGCCTACGGTTTTGGAGACCGTCGCTCTACCAACTGAGCTATTCCCCTATATGCAATGATATTATATTTGGTGGGCCTTCAGGGACTTGAACCCGGGACCGACCGGTTATGAGCCGGTTGCTCTAACCAACTGAGCTAAAGGCCCATATTCAAAGAATGCCGCCACACAGGTGACGGCAATATCTCTGGCGCCTCCTGTAGGATTCGAACCTACAACCCTCCGGTTAACAGCCGGATGCTCTACCGTTGAGCTAAGGAGGCATAAGCAAGGGATTCGCCTGAGCGAATCCCTTGTGTTGGCATTGACCTATCTTCCCGGTCCGTCTCCAGACAAGTATTGTCGGCACT
>CAVFZY010000022.1:0-25496 GCA_963627135.1 Bacteroidaceae bacterium
TCGATCTGAACATTGGAAAAATCAATTTTTTCCTCAACTTCGGGAGCCGCCTGAGTAGCCTCCACAGGAGCCGAAACTTCCTTGGAAACCTTCTTATCAGAGTCCAGCGGCTTCATTGTCGGGAACAGGATCACGTCGCGGATGGAGCTTGCGCCGCACAGCAGCATGGAGCAGCGGTCAATGCCGAAGCCCAGACCGCCGGTGGGCGGCATGCCATATTCGAGCGCCATGACGAAGTCCTCGTCCATCATGTTGGCCTCTTCATCGCCGTGGGCGCGCTTTTCGGCCTGCGCCTTGAAGCGCTGGTACTGGTCAATGGGGTCGTTGAGCTCGGAGAAGGCGTTGCCCATCTCGCAGCCGCAGATGAACATCTCATAGCGCTCGGTGAGCGCGGGCTGCTCAGGGCTGCGCTTGGCCAGCGGGCTGACCTCGACCGGGTACATGGTGATGAATGTCGGCTGGATGAGCGTGGACTCGACCTTCTGGTCGAACGTCTCATAGAGCGCGTTGCCCCACGTATGGGCAACATTCTCCATGTCCACGCCCACGCTCTTGGCGAGTGCGACCGCCGCGTCCGCGTCGCCGAGGATGGCCATAAAGTCGGCCCCCGTGACGTCCTTGACGGCGTCGGCCATGGTCACGCGGCGCCAGCTCGGCGTGAGGTCCACATCGTGGCCCAGCCACTGAAGCTGGTACGTGCCGAGGATCTCCATCGCTGCGCCGGAGAGGATGCCCTCGAAGATGTCCATCATGCCGTCAAGGTTGGTGTAGGCCTGATAGAGCTCACAGGTCGTGAATTCCGGATTGTGCTTGGTGTCCATGCCCTCGTTGCGGAAGATGCGGCCGACCTCATACACGCGCTCAATACCGCCGACGATCAGACGCTTGAGGTGCAGCTCAGTCGCAATGCGCATGTACATATCAATGTCGAGCGTGTTGTGGTGCGTGATGAACGGGCGCGCCGTCGCGCCGCCGGCGATGGGGCTGAGCACGGGGGTCTCGACCTCCATGAAGCCCAGGCCGTCCAGATAGCGGCGCAGGTAAGCCACGAACCGGCTGCGGATCTGGAAATTGCGCTTGCTCTCCGGATTCATGATCAGATCCACGTAGCGCTGGCGGTAGCGCAGCTCCGTGTTCGTCATGCCGTGGAACTTCTCCGGCAGCGGACGCAGGGACTTACTCAGCAGCGTGACCTGCTGCACGTGAATGGAGATCTCCCCCGTCTTGGTCTTGAACGCATAGCCGGTCACGCCGATGATGTCGCCGATGTCATACTTGCGGAAATCGGCAAACTCCTGCTCGCTGACGGCGTCCTTACGGACGTAGAGCTGGATCTGGCCGCGGTCATCCTGAATGTCACAGAAGATGGCCTTGCCCATGCCGCGCTTGGACATGATGCGGCCTGCAGCCTGCAGCGTTTTGCCGTCATAGGCCTTGAAATCATTCTTGATGTCGGTCGAATAGGCGCTGCGCACAAAGCGCGTCTGCGTGAAGGGGTCGCGTCCGGCATCCTGCAGCGCCTTGAGCTTGTCGCGGCGCACCTGAAGGATCTCGGACAGGGACGGCTCTGCCGCCGCCTGCTGGTTCTTTCTCTCTTCGCTCATAATGGACTCCTCAGTCTTCGTTTTCGACGGCGATAATCTTGAACTGCAGCTCGCCGACCGGGGCTGCGACCGTGACGGTCTCGCCGACCTTGTGGCCCTTGAGCGCAAAGCCGAACGGGCTGTCGTCCGAAATGCGGCCGTCCATGGGGTTGGCCTCCTGCGAACCGACGATGGTGTACTCCTCTTCCGCGTCCTCATCGACATCGAGCACACGTACGCGGCTGCCGATGGTCACGACGTCCGCCGCGACTTCGGCCTTTTCCACGACCTCGGCATTCTCGATCAGGTCCGTGATCTCGGCAATGCGGGAGTAGAGCTTTCCCTGCTCCGTCTTGGCCTCGTCGTACTCGCTGTTTTCCGACAGGTCGCCGAACGAGCGCGCCTCCTTGATGAGCTCCGCGACTTCCTTCTCGCGGGTCGTCTCGAGATAATGCAGTTCTTCCTTGAGCGTGTCCAGACGCTCCTGACTCATCTTATATCTGCTGTCGATCGCCATAATCCGTCTCCTTATATCATTGAAATTTTCGTGTATACGATTTGATTCAGCGCAGCGCGGCGATGGCCGCCTCGAGCTGCGCATCGACATCGCTACCTTCGGCCGGGGCCACGACGATGTCCGGCACAAGGCCGCCCTGCTCGGACAGGTCCACGCGGTTGGGCGTGAGGTACTTCCGGCTCGAGATGTGCACGGCGCTGCCGTCCGGGAGCGCGATGGTCGTCTGGCTGCGGCCCTTGCCGGTCGTGTTCTGGCCGACGATGGTCGCCCAGTCATACTCCTGCAGCGCGGCCGCAAAAAACTCCGCCGCACTGTAGGTGTTGCCGTTGACAATGACCGCCATCGGCACCTTGACACAGACGCTGTCGCTCTGCGTGACGGCCTCTTTTCCGTTGCCGTCAACGCTCACGAACAGGTCGCCCTGCGGCAGCAGGTGGTCCAGGATCGTAATGAGCTCCGAGAGCAGGCCACCGGGGTTATCGCGCAGGTCGAACACGAGCGACTTTGCACCGAGGTCGAGCAGCTTATCGACCGCCTGCACGGCACGGCTGCCGCCGCCAGTCTCAAAATTGCGGATCTGGATATAGCCGACGCCGTTGTCCATGAGCTTATACGTCACGGGATCGGTGTAAATGACCGTGCAGTCGAGCGTGACGGTCTGGCTCTTACCGTCGGAATCCTCAATGGTGAGCTTGAGCGTCTTGTTGAGCTTGGCGCGGATGGTGCTCTGCACGTCCGAGAGCGTCTTGCCCGTGACGTCCTCCCCGTCGATCGCCGTGATGATGTCGCCCTGCTTGAGGCCGGCTTTCGCCGCGGGTGAATCGCTCGTCACGGCGGTGATGCGAAAGCCCTTCGTCTTATCGTCGAGCTGGATGGTCACACCAATGCCGGCGTACTCGTTGTTGGAGTACATCTGGTAGGCCTTGTATTCCTCGGCCGTCATGTAATAGCTCCACTTGTCGCCGATGGCGCTAATGATCGCGCTCGACGAAGCGTCGCTGATGGCCGTGTCGTCCGCGTCACCGATATAGTTTTTGTCCACGACCTGTTTGACCTGTGCAAACTTCAGCGCGAGCTTATAGTTGCTGCTGCCGCCGAATTTGCCGACAAAGATCAGCGACGTGACCAGTGCAGTGACCAGAATGCAGATCACACAGGCAAGGATACTCGCCTTCCAGCCGCGCATTCTGCCGCTTTTTCTGCGGGCGGGCACTTTTTCCGGTGCCTGTTCCTGTGGCTTGTGTTCGTCCATGCTATCCCTCCGGATCCATTTGCTGCCCGCACCGGGCAGCCCCCAATGCAGCAGATGAGCCGGGCAGCCATTTTCCGGCTGCCCGGCAGTTTCATTCAGTCAAAATATGTCCGATCAGCTCGCATAGTTGAGCGGGTTCTGGCGCACGCCGTTGACCGTGACTTCCCAGTGCAGATGCGGACCGGTGGAGTTACCTGTCGAGCCGACATAACCGATCGTCTGGCCCTTGGACACCTTCTGGCCGACGGACACCGCGATGGAACTCATGTGCCCGTAGAGCGTGGTGATGCCGTTGCCGTGGTTGATGACCACACAGTTACCATAGCCGGATACCGTCCCGGCTGTGATGACCGTGCCGCCGTCAGCCGCGACGATGGTTGCGCCGTAGCTCGCGCCAATGTCCACACCGGAGTGGTATTTCTGCGTCTGATAGATCGGGTGATAGCGCCAGCCGAACTGCGACGTGATGGTGTGGCAGGACGGGCACGGCCACATCATGGTGCCGGTAGCGCCGTTGGCTTTCCCCCCATCATAGCTCGAGTCCTCCTGCTTTTTCTGTTCCTCCTGCTTGCGTAGCTCTGCGACCTGCTGATCGATCTGAGACTGCACAGCCTGCTCCTGCTGCTCATACTGATCATAAACGCTCTTGTAGGAACTGATGTCCGACTCCAGGCTCGCAAGCAGGGCGTTGGCCTCGGAGACCTTCTGCTGGAGCTCGGCCTGCTTGGTCTCGAGCTCGGACTGCTTATCCTGTAGCTCTGTCCTGGCATCCTCGAGTTCGGCCTTGACGGTCTCCACCTTTTCGCGGGCGGCCGTCATGTCTGCCTGCACCTGTTTATTATATGCAATGACCTCGCCGACCATGTCCATGCGGGCAAGGAGGTCGGACAGGCTGGTCGCCTCAAGCAGAATGGCGATATAGGACATCTGTCCGTACTCCTCAAGGTGACGCACGCAGCTGCGGAAACGGACCGTCTGGGCCTCTTCTTCCTGCTTTGCCATTTCAAGCTCTTCGCCCTTTTCCACGATCTGATCGTCATAGGCCGTAATCTGCTCCTTGACGAGCTCGATCTCCTGCTGAGCCAGGTCGTTTTCCTGATCCAGCGCGGCCTTCTGCTCCACCACGCTGGCTTTCTTGGAGCGCAGGTTGTTGATGACCTTCTGCTGCTCCTGCTGCTTGGCCTGCAGCTCCTTGCGCTGCTGTGTGAGCTGGTTGATCTCCGACTGAGACGCCGCACTGGCGTTAGTCGGGATCAGCGCTGTCATGAGCGAGATGACAAAGATCAGCGCGAGCAGTACACAAATGACGGATCGAACGACTTTGCGGTTCATCTTCATTCGATTTCCTCCTTAGACTTTCAGATAGTTGCGAATGGCCGTGAGGCCGCCGAACACGCCGACGAGCACACCCACGCCGAGGAACACCAGCAGCAGCGGCAGCGACACGGATGCAAACGCGAGCACCGTGATGATGCCGGCCGCCATGGTGGACATGATCTTACCGACGATCAGGCTGTAGAGTCCCCACTGAAGCAGGAATGCGACCAGACCGCCGACCAGCCCGAGCACAAGGCCCTCGACCACAAACGGCAGGCAGATGAAGCCATTCGTCGCACCGACCATCTTCATGATGGCGATCTCTTCGCGCCGGCCGAACGTGGCCAGCTTGATGGTATTGGTCATGATAAACAGGGACACCGCGATGAGGATCACGATCAAAACGACGGAGACAACGCTCACAATGTTCCGGAACGTGATGAAGTTTTCCGCGTAATCCAGGTGCGCCGTGACATCGGCAATGCCGTCCACGTTTTTCAGCGCGGCCTGCGTGTCCTTCATGAGCGACAGGTCGTCAAGCGTCACGACATAGCGGTGACGGAAGACCGAAGCGTCAATGTTGTCAAAGAGGTCGGAGTCATACTCGGCCTCGAACGTCTGCATGGCCTGCTCGCGCGTGACGAATTCGACCGAGGCGACATTCGCCACTGCGGCGACCTTGGGCTCGATGGCCCGGGCCTCATCCTCCGTGAGCGTCTCATCGACGTAGGCAATGACCTCGTTCTGGTTTTGCAGACGGTCGATGTTCGCGTCAATGTTGAGCGTCAGCAGCGAGAAGCTGCCCATAATGAGCAGGCACGCGATGATGATCGTGATCGACGCGAAGGACATGAAACCGTGCGTGAAGATGTTTTTCACGCCCTGCGCCATCAGGTAGTTGAATCTATTCAGCTTCATATCCGTAGTACCCGTCCAATCCGTCACTGATGACTCTTCCGGCGTCGATGGAGATGACGCGCTTGGAAAAAGCATTGACCAGTTCCTTTTCGTGCGTCACCACGAGGACCGTGGTGCCGAGTTCGTTGATCTTCTCCAGCAGCAGCATCAGCTCCAGGCTGCGCACCGGATCGAGGTTGCCGGTCGGCTCGTCCGCGATGATCATGCGCGGATTGTTCACGAGCGCGCGGGCGATGGCCACGCGCTGCTGCTCGCCGCCGGAAAGCTCTGCCGGGAAGCGCTTTTCCCGGTCGGCCAGGCCGACCAGCTCAAGCACCTGCGGCACGCGGCGGCGGATCTCCCTATTGGACGCCCCCACCACGCGCATGGCAAACGCAACGTTTTCATACACCGTCATCTTGTCGATCAGGCGAAAATCCTGAAAAATGACGCCCAGTGTCCGGCGCAGCTTCGGCAGCTTGCGGCGCTTGATGCCCTGCATGTCAAAGCCGTTGACCGTGATCTGTCCGGATGTGGGGCTCAGCTCGCCGGTGATCAGCTTAATGATCGTCGTCTTGCCGGAGCCGGACGGTCCGACCAGAAACACAAACTCGCCCTCATGGATCGTAAATGTGATGCCATTGAGTGCCGCAGCTTCCGTGTTTCCGTAGACCATCTTCACATCGTTCATTTGAACCATAAGATGTCCTCCAATATGTTGGGCTTACGCCCGCCTGGGTAAGATCTCAGAACTTGGCAGTGTTCTGAGAATCGAGGTATTTCTTTACCATAACCGCGACCTTGAAGAGGATCGCATCCTCAAACTCGCGCAGATCCAGGCCCGTGATCTTCTTGACTTTCTCCAACCGGTATACCAAAGTGTTTCGATGGACGTAGAGCTTGCGCGCCGTCTCCGAAACATTGAGATTATTCTCAAAGAAACGATTGATCGTGTCGAGCGTGTCCTCATCGAGCGCCTCGATGGGGTTTTTCTTGAATGCTTCGGACAGGAACATCTCGCACAGCGTCGTCGGCAGCTGATAAATGATGCGGCCGATGCCGAGGTTATCGTAGTGAATGACCGGCTTCTCGTTTTCAAACACCTTGCCGACCTCGATGGCGACCTGCGCCTCCTTGTAGCGGTCGGCCAGCTCGCGCAGGTGGTTGGCCGTCGTGCCGATGCCGATGACCGTCTGCACGTGCAGCTCCGTGTGCACGGCGCGCTCAATGCTCTCGGCCAGCGCGCAGATATCCTCCGAAGTCTCATCCGGCGTCATTTCCTTGATGACGACGATGTCCGACTCGCTCACGCTGAGCACAAAATCATGCTGCCGTTCCGGGAACATGTTCTGGATCAGCTCAAGCACGGCAATATCCGTCACGTTCACCTGACGAACCAGCAGCACGGCGCGCGGCACGTCGGTGGTAAAATGCAGCTCCTTGGCGCGCACATACACGTCGCCGGGGAGAATGTTGTCCGAAATGATGTTTTTGACGAAAGCAGCCTTGTTGTGCTTTTCCTCAAAGTTCGTGCTGGCCTCCGTCATGCCGACAGCCGCGAGAATGCAGATGCTGCGCGCCGTCTGGTCATTGCCCTCGACGAACACGGCATACTCAAAGCGCGCCGTGCTGGCAGACAAAATCTTATACGTGCGCGTATCCGTTGCAAACATCTGCTCCTGCACTTCGCCCACTGCGGCCTGAAAGTCATCCAGACGCGAGCCGATCATCGAAAGCTCACTGCAGGCAATGACAAACCCCTGCTCGTCCACGACACCGATGCAGCGCGTGGTGGCGTCTTTCATCTGAACGATCACGCCCTGAAAAATTCTGCTCGACATATCTTTTCCTCCTACGAACGGCCGCCGCAGTCTCCCACAGCACCTACCAATTTCCTACTTTACATAATAGCCGATTTATGTGCATTTTTCAATAGAAAAATGGTCGTTTTTTGTGAATAATTTTCGAAATTTCGTGAGATAGTCGGATAATTTCCCGAACTTTTGTAAATTATCACGAAGTTGGCAGCGAAAAAACGAGCATCGCCTCATCCGGGCTCAGTTCCCGGTAAGCGCCCGGAGACAGCGTAGGATCGAGCGTCAGCGCACCGATCGACAGGCGGTGCAGCTCCAAAACGGGTGTTCCACAGCCGGCCAGCATCCGCTTGACCATATGGTATTTCCCCTCATAGACCGTGACGCGGCAGCCCCCCTGCTCCGGCAGGAGCTCAAGCCGGGCGGGCAGGCACTGCGTCCCGTCGCCGAGGACAACGCCCGACGCGAAGCGCTTTGCATCCGCATCCGTCGGCTGCCCGTCCGTGCGCGCGAAATAGACCTTCGGCACATGCTTTTTCGGCGTGATGACGCGGTGAACATAGTCCCCGTCGTCCGTAATGAGCAGCAGACCGGTCGTGTCCTTATCGAGCCGCCCGGCGGGCACGAGCCCAAAGCGTCGCAGCGCCGGCGGGAACAGATCGAGTACTGTCGGCTGGCTGCGGTCGGCCGTCGCGGTGAGAACACCGGCGGGCTTGTGGAGCATATAGTAGTGATATGTCTGATAGCACAGGGGCTGTCCGCGCAGACAGACGACCGCCGTTTCCGCGATCTTCTGCTCCGGCGCGCGTGCGGGCACGCCGTCGACCGTGACCTCGCCGCGGCGGATATACGCCTTGGCCACACGCCGGGAAGCGACGCCGGTATCGGCCAGATATTTGTCCAGACGGATCACGCGCTCCCCCTCCTTTGCAGACTTTTGGATTCATTATAGCATATCCGGCGGCAAATTTGAATAGGCTTGTTCCGAGGTGTGGTTATGAAGCTCAAATCCTTTCACTGGACAAGACGGACCGTCGTGTTCGCGCTCATCGGTCTGGCCGTGCTGCTGGCGCTGACCGTCATCTGGCGCAGCAATGACGGCGTGCTCTCGGCGCACTACAACGTCACGACGACCGACGGGCGCATCGCCTATCTGCAGGCGCTCGGCTGGGAGGCGGACCCCGCGACCGAAACGATGCAGGAGATCGTGATCCCGCGCGTGTTCAGCGGCGTGTTCAGCGATTACAACGCCCTGCAAAAGCAGCAGGGCTTTGACCTGTCCACCTACGCCGGCGAGACATGCACGGCCTATACCTACCGCGTGACGAACTACGAGGGCTCGACGGACACCGTGCTTGCGCAGCTGTTTGTCTACCGCAACCGCGTCATCGGCGGCGACATCCACGCGACGGCCATGGACGGCTTCATGCACGGTCTGCGGTAAAGGGGCGAAAAAACTCCCGGCACGGATGTGCCGGGAGTTTGCTGCTTCATTGAGGGTTCAGGCGAGCGCCGTCCAGCGCTCTGTACCGTCGTCCTGCTTTGTATAGGTGTGGGCGATCGAGGCCTCGATGACGTCGGCATAATACCAGGCACCCGGCGTGATATCCGTGAAGTGCAGCGCTGCCTGCGCATTGGCCTGCACAAACGACAGGTCGCAGCTGCGGCCAAGCACGCTGTTGAGGATGACGACCGCCTCGGCGCGGGTGATGGTCTGGTTCGGGCGGAAGGTGCCGTCCGAATAGCCGCTGACCCAGCCGTTGGCGTAGGCCGTGGCGACCGAATCATAGTACCAGCTGTGGCCCACATCGGAAAACGGCATGCCCTTCGTTGTATTCTCACCATAGATCCCGGTGAGAATGGTCACGAATTCCGCGCGGCTGATCGACTTCCTCGGCTGGAAAGTGCCGTCGCCGCAGCCGGTAATGGCGCCGACGTTGGCCAGCGTGCTGACCGCGGCCGTGTACCACTGGCCGGCCGGAACATCGCTGAAATCGTTGTCGCTGCGGTCATACTGCTTGTGCGCCTGCTCGGTCATGAGCTCGTAGAGCAGCTGGGCCGCCTCGGCGCGCGAGAGCGTACCGGTCGGTGCAAAGGTGGTCGCGCTGCGGCCGGAAACATAGGCGTTGTGGTTGGTGGTGTCCAGCAGACCGGCCGGCTGCGTCGGCTCGGGGTGGGACGGCTTCGGGTCTGTCGGCTGCACGTAGGAGCTGTCCTTCCCGCCGCACATGCTGCATACGCCGTTGACATAGTTGTGCGAAATTGCCGGAACATACGCATCCTGATAGGTCTTCCCGCACAGTTGGCAGGTGTGCTGCGTATACCCCTGCGAGATGCAGGTGGGCGCGATCTGCTCCGCCTTGTAATCGTGCTCGCAGGGCGCGGCAACGATGAAGGTGCAGAAGTGCTCGGCCGCAAACTGGAGCATCCCGTTTTCCTCGGTGGCGCACATGTTCGTCAGGGTGCCGTCGCTCTCGAGGCGATACACCGTGCAATCCGCGCCGAAGCCCTCCGGGACCGGGATGTTGACCATGACCATGCCGCCGTTCTGGGGCTGGACCTCGTTGTTGTCCGCGTCGCGCAGGGAAATGTCCAGCGGCTTCGTCATGCAGTCGGCCAGAGCCGCCGCGATCCGGTCGCTGAGCGTCAGCTTGGTTTCCTCGACGTTGAGCTGCGAAACAACATCGGCGATAATGTCCGCACTGCCGAGCGGATAGGCAAAACTCGTTCCATCGCCGCCGTGAATGACGCCGGAGCTGCCCATGGACTGCTTCACCTCGGCGTTATAATGGATGTTGACATCGCTCCAGCTTCTGTCGTTGTTATTTGCATCGGTCAGCACTTCCGCGCCCCACCTGATGCTCTTCCACTGTTCCTCGCTGCCGGTGAAGAACACATCTGTCATCGGTGAGAGCATAAAAGTGTAGTTGCCCGTCCGCTTGAGCGTTGACGGAAGCTGAACGACCTTCAGCTTGGAGCAAAAGGCAACACCATGCTCGGGAAGCTCTGTCACTCCATCCCGGAATATGATCATATTGAGTTCTGCATTTTCGTTAAATGCCCCATACTCAATCGTGCAGGCGGGCACGGAAATGGATAGCAGAGATGTGTACTCAAAAGCACAAGTGCCAATGCTTTCAACGCTGTCGGGGATATACATTGCCTGCAGGTTTTTGATACCGACAAATGCGTCATCACCTATTGTCTTTACCGAATCCGGTATCGTTATCTGGTCAAACTGCGCATTCTCAAAAGCCGAATCGTAGATCACCTCGGTCGTGTCCGCGATCCTGCAGGCGCCCGTTCTGCCCGTCGGCGCACGCATCAGCGTCTTGAGGTCGCGCGTGTAAAGAACGCCGTTGAGCGCGCGGTAAGCCGTGTTTCCCTTCGCGACGGTGATCTTATCGGTCACATAGCCAAGTGCATTTCCCTTTCCGATGGAGGTGACGTTTTTGCCGATGACGAATTCGCCAGCCTGGCAGCCGGAGAAGGCACCCCAGCCGATGCTGGTAACGCTATCGGGAATCACGATCTTCGTCTGCTTTATATCAGCAGTGCCGCCCCAATTATTTTTGTTACCCACCCAGAAAAACTCGGTGCCGATGGAGGTAATCCCATTCTCGATTACGATCTTGTCAACAGGCTGTCGTTCCTCGGACCAAGGCGGAAATATCTGCAGCATCTCGTTGGAACGACATGAATACGATTCCGTTGCGCCGGTGCCGGATATCGTGAGCACGCCGTTTTCCAGCGACCAGGCGGCATTTGCGCCGCAGGCGCCGTAGTAGCGGGTGGAGTCCGTCGTCGCCTGGCAGCGGGTGCAGGTCTTGTGCCGCGTCTCGTAATAATTTACATAGTCAACGCTTTCATAGGTATATTTATGCGTAAAGGTTTTGCTGCCGCTGTCCACGACCGTTCCGTCGTCCCAGCTGTGGCCGCGCGCCGCGCCGACGGCAACGGTTTTCACCGCATGGCACACCGAGCACTGGTAGATCTCGCTGCCGGGTTCGGTGCAGGTCGGGTCGGTCGCGCCGGTCAGCACATAGGAATGTGCCGCGTTGTCCGGGTCGGGGTTGCCGACGCGGAAGATATACGCCCGGTCGAAGGCCGATTCCTTGTAGGTTTCCGCGTAGCCCTGATAGGCGCGGATCAGCGTGCTTTCCCCATAGTTGGGAGAGTCGGAAACGGATCTGGAAATGACCGGTCTCCCCCACGCGAGGGAGTCCACGCGCGAAATGTAGTCCTGATGCGCCGCGCAGTGAAGGATGACCGAGCAGCCGTGCAAAATATACGTCCAAACGACATTTACACGCTCTGCCGCAGACAGGCCGGAGAGGTCAATGGCGTCGACGCGCTCGACCAGCCGCCCGGCATCCTTAGCGTAGGCGATCATGCCGGTGCCGGTGTTGTCCCCGCCGTAGATCTCCGAGCAGTCTCTCTGGATATAGTTCTTTGCCAGAAGCCAGTCATACAGATCATCGGGGTCAAAGGCCGCGGGATCGACGATGCCCGCCTCCGCAAGCAGCTTTGCCTCGGCAGTCACATGGCAGCCATATGCTCTCATGTTGGCATAGTCGCTGCACGCCTGACTCCAGAGCCGCCACTCGCCCCCGAAACTCGCCGATGCCGTGAACATGAACAGCGACGGTATCATGCACACGACCAGCAATAAACTCAGTATCCTTTTTTTCACACGCATCTTCCCTTTCTGACATATATTAACCGATATTGGTTAATATAACTATATACCGTTTTCGATTAACATTCAAGTAGAAAGTGAGGCTTGAATGTATGATCTCTTACGAACCGCTCTGGGAGACGATGAAGAAAAAAGGCGTTACGCAGTACGCACTCATCAAAAAGCACGGCATCAGTCCGGCACAGATCACGCGGCTCAAGCGCAACGAAAGCGTCAGCACGAACACGATCGATATGTTTTGCCGTATTCTCGACTGCGATGTGGGCGATGTGATGCGATTTGTGAGATAGGCCGCAGTTTCCTCTATATACAAAAAAACTCCCGGCACGGATGTGCCGGGAGTTTGCTGTTTGGGGGTCAGGCGAGCGCCGTCCAGCGCTCGATGCCAGCCAGCTCCGTATAGGTGTGGCCCATCGATGCCTCGATAACGTCGGCATAGTACCAGGCGCCCGGCGTGATATCCGTAAAGTGCAGCGCTGTCTGCGCATTCGCCTGCACATACGTCAGGTCGCAGCTGCGGCCAAGCACGCTGTTGAGGATGACGACCGCCTCGGCGCGGGTAATGGTCTGATCCGGACGGAAGGTGCCGTCCGTGTAGCCGCTGACCCAGCCGTTGGCATAGGCCGTGGCAACTGCATCATAGCACCAGCCGTGGCCCACATCGGAAAACGGCATGCCGCTCGCCGTATTCACGCCGTAGATCCCGGCGAGAATGGTCACGAATTCCGCACGGGTGATGGCCTTGCCCGGCTGGAAGGTGCCATTGGTATAGCCGCTGATGGCTCCGGTATTGGCCAGCGTGCTGACCGCGACCGTGTACCACTGGCCGGACGGAACATCGCTGAAACCGTTGTCGCTGCAGTCATACTGCTTGTGCGCCTGCTCGGTCATGAGCTCGTAGAGCAGCTGGGCTGCTTCGGCGCGCGTGAGCGTACCGGTCGGCGCGAAGGTAGTCGCGCTGCGGCCGGAAACATAGGCGTTGTGGTTGGTGGTGTCCAGCAGACCGGTCGACTGCGTCGGCTGCGTGCCGGTGCTGCCGCCGTCGTTATCGCTGCCGCTGTTGCCACTATTGCCGCTATCGCTGCTACTGCTCATCTGAGAGATGTACTTTTCCAGCAGCGTCATGGCCTGCTGGAGCGTGATGGTGCGGCTGTTGTAGAGCGCGCAGATGATCGTCACGACGTTCTTCAGATTCATATTCGTCGAGGAAATGAGCTGAGACAGAAGCTGCGCGATCTGGTCGTTCGTAAGGATGCTGCCTGCGATGCCAGTCAGGATGGCGTTAACGCCGGCCTGCGTCATACCGAAGCCCTTCAGGATCTCGGCAAGCGCCTGCTGGGCGGCCTCACTGTTCGCGCCGCCGGAGGTGATATCGCCGAAAATCTGGCCGAAGTTGATGTTGACCGTGTTGCCGACGATCGTGACAATGCCGTGCATATAGTTGTTGTTGCTGGCAATGTCCTTGAACAGATCGCCAACCTCCACGTTCACGATGCCGTGGATGAAGTTGCTGTCGCTGGCGATGTGATCCACCAAGTCGTTGATGTCCACGCCGACGATGCCGTGGATGAAGTTATCGCCGTTGACGATGCGCAGCTGGTCGAGAATATGTGACAGAACAGCATTGTTGTCCGGCAGGACGCTCATCTCGGAATCAATCGCATCGTTTTGCACGCTCAGGGTCTCAGCCGCAGATTCTAAGAGCTCTGCCGCCGTGCCGTCGCTGATGGTCTGGTCGCTGTCGAGTGCACAGATCACAGAAGCCATACCGGTAAGATCAAACGCGCCGGTTTTGGCAAGCTGGGTGGTAAAGGTCTGCGCATCGTCCGCGGACAAGCTCTGCTGCGCGATACCGGAGACGATCACGTCCGTCTGGCTGTCCGGGATGCCGGCGGCCTTGCAGATGTTCGTCAGGATCGTGCGCGCCGTCTCGCCATCCAGATCGTCCGCCTTGGCGTCCGTGACGGCTGCGCCGAAGTTGATATTGATGACGTTGCCGCTGACGGTCACGATGCCGTGCGTATAGGTGCAGCCGCTGGCAATGTTGTCAAACAGGTCGCCGGTCTTGACGCCGACGATGCCGTGGATAAAGTTGCTGTTGCTGACGATATGGTCGACGAGGTCATTGATGTTCACGCTCACGATGCCATGAATGAAGTTATCCCCATCGACAATATGAATGCTGTCGAGGATGTGCGAGAGCGCGGATACATTGCCATTGCCCTGCAGGGGCTGGATGCCAAGCGCCGCCGCAACGGTCACGGCCGCGTCGCGAAACAGCTGCGCCGCCGTACTGACATCGAGCAGGCCGCTGTCCGTCAGGCTGCCGAGCAGGGTCGTGATGTCGGTCAGGCTGATCTTTCCGGTCGCTGCGAGCTGATCGACCATGGCGGACGCCTGATCCTCGCTGAGCGTGCCGGCCGCGATGGCGTTGACGATGCCGCTGCTCTGGATCTGGGTCATGCCGGCGTCCGTAAGCAGCTCGGTCAGGAACGAGCGGGCGGTCTCACCACTCGCGTCTTGCTGCTGCGCATTTTGGAAAGCAAGGCCGAAATTGATATTGATGCGGTTATCGGCCACGGTCACGATGCCGTGCGTATAGTTGCTGTTGCTGGCGATGTTCTTGAACAGATCGCCGACCGTCACACGGACGATGCCATGCGTGAAATTGCTGTCACTGCCGATATGATCGACCAGATCTTTAATGTTCACGCCAACGATACCATGGATAAAGTTATCGTCGTTGGCAATGCCGATCTGGCTCAGGATCTCGCTGAGCAGACCGTTGTGCAGCTGGCCATAGGCCGTGTCGGATGTGCTGCTCTCCGCTTCCGTATCTGCCGCGAAAGCCGGAACCGCAGCGAGACTGAATGCCAGCACGAGGGCCAGTATCAGGCTCAATGTCTTGCGCATTTTTTTCATGGGATTTTGCCTCCTTTAAGTTCCAAGCAAACAAACATGGAAAAGGTGCCGGCAAAATGTCGGACGCAGGCGCCCGCATCCCATCGGCGCGGTGCCCGGAGCCTTTTTTCACCATGAAATATAGGCCGCAATTATTAAAAAAACATTAGAAAAGTAATTAAAGTTTCAGGCGTGAAACAATTTTATTGAGAAGCAAAAGAATTCCTCCCCGGCCGAAGCCGGAGAGGAATTCAGAAAGCCGGAAATTACTCGTTGATGGCGATGACAACACCGGAACCAACGGTACGGCCGCCTTCACGGATAGCGAAGCGCAGGCCGACCTCGATCGCGATCGGGGTGATCAGCTCGACGTCCATGTCGACGTTATCGCCGGGCATGCACATCTCAACGCCCTCGGGAAGGCTGATGACACCGGTCACGTCAGTGGTACGGAAGTAAAACTGGGGACGGTAGTTGTTGAAGAACGGGGTGTGACGGCCGCCCTCTTCCTTGGACAGGACGTAAACCTGACCCTTGAACTTGGTGTGGGGGTGGATGGACTTCGGAGCAGCGAGGACCTGGCCACGCTCAACACCCTTCTTGTCGATGCCGCGGAGCAGGCAGCCGACGTTGTCGCCAGCCTCGGCAAACTCAAGAGTCTTGTGGAACATCTCGGTGCCGGTGACGGTGGTCTCCTGGGTATCCTTGATGCCAACGATCTCAACCTTATCGCCAACCTTGACGGTGCCACGCTCGACACGGCCGGTAACGACGGTGCCGCGGCCGGAGATGGTGAACACGTCCTCGATGGGCATCAGGAACGGCTTGTCAGCAGCGCGGTCCGGCGTCTTGATCCAGGTGTCAACAGCGTCCATGAGCTCCCAGATGCAGGCATACTCGGGGGCCTTCGGATCGGTGGACTCGGAGATCAGGGCGTTCAGAGCGGAGCCCTTGATGATCGGGGTGTCGTCGCCCGGGAAGTCGTACTTGTCGAGCAGCTCACGGACTTCCATCTCGACGAGCTCGAGCAGCTCGGGATCGTCAACCTGATCAACCTTGTTCAGGAACACCAGGATATACGGAACGTTGACCTGACGGGCGAGCAGCAGGTGCTCACGGGTCTGAGCCATCGGGCCGTCGGAAGCGGCGATAACGAGGATGCCGCCGTCCATCTGAGCAGCGCCGGTGATCATGTTCTTGATATAGTCGGCGTGGCCCGGGCAGTCGACGTGCGCATAGTGGCGGCCCTTGATCTCAGTGCCGTCGGCGCCGATGCGGTCGTCGGTCTGGTACTCAACGTGCGCGGTGTTGATCGTGATACCACGAGCCTTTTCTTCCGGAGCCTTATCGATCTGATCGTAGGCAGCGAACTCGGCGCTGTTCGGGTCAGCCAGGGACAGAACCTTGGTAATCGCGGCGGTCAGGGTGGTCTTGCCGTGGTCGATATGGCCGATGGTGCCGATATTGACATGGGGCTTGCTTCTATTGAACATCTGCTTTGCCATTAGAATATCCTCCTAATTCTAAAAAAATGTTGTGACTTACTCTCTTATAAGGCACATTGTGCCGGTTGCGCAGGTCAGTTGCCGCCGTGGATGATCTTCTCCTGAAGAGACTTCGGCAGCTCTACGAAGTGGCTGGGCTCCATGCTGTAGGTCGCGCGGCCCTGCGTTTTGCTGCGCAAGTCGGTCGCATAGCCGAACATGGATGCCAGCGGCACGCTTGCAGTAACGATCGCCGCACCGTTGCGGATGTCCGTGCCGGCGATCTGACCGCGGCGGGCATTGATATCGCCCATGACGTCGCCCATATAGCTTTCCGGCGCCGTAACGACGACCTTCATGATGGGCTCGAGGAGCGTTGGGCCCGCCTTCTGGCAGGCTTCCTTGAACGCCATACTGCCGCAGATCTTAAACGCCATCTCGGACGAGTCGACCTCGTGATACGAGCCGTCGAGCAACGTGACTTTCACGTCCACGACCTCATAGCCCGCAAGCACGCCGGCCTGCATCGCGCCCTGGATGCCCTGATCCACACAGGGGATAAACTCTTTCGGGATCGCACCGCCGGTGATCTGGTTGATGAACTCGTAGCCCTTGCCGGGTTCGTTGGGTTCCACCATGAGCTTGACGTGTGCAAACTGGCCCTTGCCGCCGGTCTGGCGCGCGTAGCGCGTGTCCACCGTAGCGGCCTTGGTGATGGTCTCTTTGTAGGAGACCTGAGGTCTGCCGACATTCGCCTCGACACGGAACTCGCGCAGAAGGCGATCGACGATGATCTCCAGATGGAGCTCGCCCATGCCGGCGATGATGGTCTGGCCCGTTTCCTCGTCCGTGTAGGCCTTGAAGGTGGGGTCTTCCTCGGCAAGCTTGCCGAGGGCGATATCCATCTTCTCCTGCCCAGCCTTGGTCTTGGGCTCGATTGCTACGCGGATAACCGGTTCCGGGAACTCCATCGACTCGAGCACGATCGGGTACTTTTCGTCGCAGAGCGTGTCGCCGGTCGTCGTATTCTTGAGGCCGACCGCCGCCGCGATGTCACCGGAATACACCTGCGTGATATCCTCACGGTGGTTGGCATGCATCAAAAGGATGCGGCCCAGACGCTCGCGCTGGCCCTTGGTGGAGTTCAGGACGGACTTGCCGGCTTCGATCGTGCCGGAATAGACACGGAAGAACGCCAAACGGCCGACGTACGGGTCGGTCATGATCTTGAAAGCCAGAGCGGAGAACGGCGCAGAATCGTCCGCGGCGCGGTGCTCGACCTCATCCGTCTTGGGCACCGTGCCGGTGATCGGCGGGATGTCCAGCGGGGACGGCATATAATCGACGATGGCGTCCAGCAGCTTCTGCACGCCCTTGTTCTTGTAGGACGTGCCGCACACGATCGGAACGAACTTGACCTGCGTCGTGGCCTTGCGGATGGCCGCCTTGATCTTTTCGGTGGGGACTTCCTCACCTTCCAGATACATCTCCATGATCTCGTCGTCGAAATCAGCGACGGCCTCAAGGAGCTGCGTGCGGTACTCTTCGGCCTCGGCGCGCATGTCCTCGGGGATCTCCTCGACGCGCATATCCTTGCCAAGATCGTCGTAGTAGACGTCCGCCTTCATCTCGAGCAGGTCGATGATGCCGCGGAAGTCCGCCTCGGAGCCGATCGGCAGCTGGATCGGAACAGCGTTGCAGCGCAGGCGCTCGTGCACCATGTCGACAACGTTGTAGAAGTTCGCGCCCATGATGTCCATCTTATTGATGTAAATCATGCGGGGAACATTGTAGTGGTCAGCCTGTCTCCAGACCGTTTCGGACTGCGGCTCCACGCCGCCCTTGGCACAAAGGACCGTCACGCAGCCGTCAAGCACGCGCAGGCTGCGCTCGACCTCAACGGTGAAGTCAACGTGGCCCGGGGTGTCGATGATATTGATGCGGTTGCCCTTCCAGAAGCAAGTGGTCGCAGCGCTCGTGATCGTGATGCCGCGCTCCTGCTCCTGCGCCATCCAGTCCATGGTGGCGGTGCCTTCATGGGTCTCACCGAGCTTGTGGTTGACGCCCGTGTAGAACAGAATGCGTTCCGTCGTGGTCGTCTTACCGGCGTCGATGTGCGCCATGATGCCAATGTTTCTTGTGTTTTCAAGGGAATATTGTCTGGGCATAATTGATAGCTCCTAGTCGGAAGATTACCAGCGGAAGTGTGCGAACGCCTTGTTGGACTCGGCCATCTTGTGCGTGTCTTCGCGCTTCTTCACAGCAGCGCCGGTGTTGTTGCAGGCATCCATGATCTCGCCTGCGAGGCGCTCCTTCATGGTCTTTTCGCTGCGCTTGCGGGCATAGCTGGTCAGCCAGCGCAGGCCGAGCGTCTGGCGTCTCTCAGGACGCACTTCCATAGGAACCTGGTAGGTCGCACCGCCAACGCGGCGGGCCTTGACTTCGAGGCTCGGCATGATATTGTTCATGGCTTCGGTAAACGCATCGAGCGGTTCCTTGCCGGTCTTTTCCTTGATGATGTCAAAAGCATCGTACACGACCTTCTGAGCAACACCCTTTTTGCCGTCGAGCATCACGCTGTTGATGAGCTTGGTCACCAGAACGCTGTTGTACATCGGATCCGGCAAAATTTCTCTTTTGGGAACGTTACCTCTTCTGGGCACTATACTTCCCTCCTTCATTAAAAAATGACTTCACAGGTACTCGAAGATGCGGTGCATCTCCGTCTGCGCCCCGGGGTTAACGAATACATATATATCAGTTAACAACAGGGCAAAATTTGCTGTTGGAACTTACTTCTTTCCTGCCTTCGGCCGCTTGGCACCGTACTTGGAACGGGCCTGCATACGTCCGGAAACGCCCTGCGTATCGAGCGTGCCGCGGATGATGTGGTAACGAACGCCGGGAAGGTCCTTGACACGGCCGCCGCGGATCATAACGACGCTATGCTCCTGCAGGTTGTGACCGATGCCCGGGATGTAGGCGGTTACCTCGTAGCCGTTGGTCAGACGCACACGGGCGATCTTACGAAGCGCGGAGTTCGGCTTCTTGGGGGTAGAGGTACGCACGGCAGTGCAGACGCCTCTCTTCTGAGGTGCGCTCAGATTGGTCTCGCGGTTCTTCAGGGTGTTGAGGCCCTTCTGCATGGCGGGAGACGTGGACTTATAGGTGACTTTCTCTCTGCCCTTTCTCACCAACTGGTTAAAAGTAGGCATGGTTTTCCTCCTTTCCTCGGAAATTGATCTATTTATACGATGCCAAAAAACAGCATCGGATAAACCGTGATTCTGCCGGAAAATTTTCAGGAAATCCCGGCCATTTTTGTGCTTTTTTCACAGGCATGACAAATCCGTGGGCGCACGCCCACGCAAAATAGGATTTTAGCATATTGCACAAGATTCGTCAAGCATTTTTATTCAAGACGGAAGCGAAAATTTCACCGGGATATGCAGGCATATCCCGGTGAAACGGTTGGTATTTGGTCGTTTAGAGCGCGTTGGAGATGTTTGCAAGATCGGACAGATCCACGCCGTCATCCTCCGGCTCTGCGGGGGCCGCCGGCTCCTCATTCGTCTCGAAGCTGCGGTAGCAGGCAAGGCCGCTGCCGGCTGGAATGAGCTTGCCGATGATGACGTTCTCCTTCAGGCCGACGAGGTGGTCGATCTTGCCCTTGATGGCGGCATCGGTGAGCACCTTCGTGGTCTCCTGGAAGGACGCGGCCGACAGGAAGCTCTCCGTGGCGAGCGATGCCTTCGTGATGCCCATGAGGACATGCTCGGCCGTTGCGGGCACAAGGTCGGTCTCCCCTGCCGCGATGCGCTCGGCGACGGCGCGGTTGGCCGCGCGGAACTCATGCAGGTCCACAATGGCACCGGACAGCAGGTTCGTGCTGCCGGAATCATCGACGCGGACCTTGCGCATCATCTGGCGGACGATGATCTCGATGTGCTTATCGTTGATGTCAACGCCCTGCTGACGGTAGACCTTCTGGACTTCCTGAATGATATACTGCTGGCAGGCGTCCACGCCGCAGATGCGCAGCACGTCGTGCGGGCTGTACGCGCCGCTCGAGAGCGGCTGGCCCTTCGTGACCGTGTCGCCGTTGGCGACGAGGATACCGGCAGAGTACGGCAGGTTGTAGGTGACGGTCTCGCCATCGACCGGGTTCGTGATCGTGACGGCGTAGATGGAGGTCTTCTTCGTCTCCTCAACGCTGACAATGCCGGGGATCTCGGCGAGGGTGGCCATCTTCTTCGGCTTGCGCGCCTCGAACAGCTCCTCAACACGCGGGAGGCCCTGCGTGATGTCATCACCGGCGACGCCGCCGGTGTGGAACGTACGCATGGTCAGCTGCGTGCCCGGCTCGCCGATGGACTGGGCGGCAATGACGCCGACCGCCTCGCCGGCATTGACCGGCTGGCCGATGGCCAGGTTGATGCCGTAGCACCTGGCGCAGACGCCGCTGCGCGCCTCGCAGGTCATGACGCTGCGGATCCTGACTTCCTCGATGCCGTGCTCTTCGAGCACCTTGGCATCGTCGGGCATGAGCATATGATCGGTATCGAACAGCACCTCGCCGGTCTTTGGCGACACGACGGGCTCGGCCGGATAGCGGCCGTGGATGCTCTCGCCGAGGCTCTGGACTTCCTGCCCCTTGTCGAACACGGCGCGGGCCATGATGCCGTCGGTCGTGCCGCAGTCCTCCTCACGGATGATGACATCCTGCGAGACGTCGACCAGACGGCGGGTCAGGTAACCGGAGTCGGCGGTACGCAGTGCCGTATCGGCCAGGCCCTTACGGGCGCCTCGGGACGAGATGAAGTACTCGAGGACGGACAGGCCTTCGCGGTAGTTGGCCTTGATTGGGATCTCGATGGTCTTACCGGCGGTGTTCGCGATCAGGCCGCGCATGCCGGCGAGCTGACGGATCTGCGCCATGGAGCCACGGGCGCCGGAGTCCGCCATCATATAGATGGGGTTGAACTCATCGAGGCAGTTCTGCAGGGCCGAGGTGACGTCCTTCGTGGTCTTTTCCCACTCGGACACGGCCAGACGGTAGCGCTCGTCCTCGGTGATGAAGCCGCGCTTGTACTTCTTCTCGATCGCGATGACCTTTTTCTCTGTGGCGGAGATGAGGGTCTTCTTCTCCTCCGGGACGGTCATGTCCGCGATGGAGATCGTGATGGCGCCGATGGTGGAGTACTTGTAGCCGAGGGCCTTGACGTTATCGAGCACCTCGGTCGCGACGGTGAAGCCGTGCTTCTCGATGCAGCGGTCGATGATCTTGCCGAGCTGCTTCTTGCCGACCTTGAAGCTGACCTCGAGATCGAACATATGCTCGGGATCGGTACGGTCGACGTAGCCGAGGTCCTGCGGGATGGGCTCGTTGTAGATGATGCGGCCGACGGTCGTCTCGATCGTGCGGTACATCGTCTCGCCGCTGACCTTGCGCGCGACGCGCACCAGGATTGGCGCGTGCAGGCCAACATCGCCGTAGTTATAGGCCATGATGGCCTCGTTCGGGTCGCGGTAGACCTTGAGCGGCTTATAGCTCGGGATCTTGCTGCCCTCGGCCTCGGCCTTCTTCTGCGCGGCGACAAAATCATCCGCGTCAACGATCTCATTGACCGGCAGGTCGGTATCGCCGGCGTCGGTCACGAACACCTGCTCGGCGCCCTTCTCGGCCTTGCCGAGGCGGACATAGGTCAGGTAGTACGCGCCGAGGATCATATCCTGCGTCGGCACGGTGACGGGGTGGCCGTCCTGTGGGCGGAGGAGGTTGTTTGCTGAGAGCATGAGGATGCGCGCCTCGGCCTGCGCCTCTGCGGACAGCGGGACGTGGATGGCCATCTGGTCGCCGTCGAAGTCGGCGTTGAACGCGGTGCAGCACAGGGGGTGCAGCTTGAGCGCGCGGCCCTCGACGAGCACGGGCTCGAACGCCTGGATGCCCAGACGGTGGAGCGTCGGCGCGCGGTTGAGCATGACCGGGTGGTCCTTGATGACGATCTCGAGTGCGTCCCAGACCTCGGTGCGCTGCTTGTCGACCATCTTCTTGGCAGACTTGATATTGTTGGCAACGCCGTCCTCGACGAGCTTTTTCATGACGAACGGGCGGAAGAGCTCGATGGCCATTTCCTTCGGCACGCCGCACTGATAAAGCTTCAGGTCCGGGCCGACGACGATAACGCTTCGGCCGGAGTAGTCAACGCGCTTGCCGAGCAGGTTCTGACGGAAGCGGCCCTGCTTGCCCTTGAGCATATCGGACAAGGACTTGAGCGCACGGGAGTTGGCGCCGGTGACGGCGCGGCCGCGGCGGCCGTTATCGATCAGGGCGTCGACGGCTTCCTGCAGCATGCGCTTCTCATTGCGGACGATGATGTCCGGCGCATTGAGCTGCATGAGGCGCTTGAGGCGGTTGTTGCGGTTGATAACGCGGCGATACAGGTCGTTGAGGTCAGACGTGGCAAAACGGCCGCCGTCGAGCTGGACCATGGGGCGGATCTCGGGCGGGATGACCGGCAGGATGTCAATGATCATCCACTCCGGGCGGTTGCCGCTGCGGTGGAAGGCCTCGACGACCTCCAGGCGCTTGACGATCTTCGCCTTCTTCTGGCCGCTGGCCTCCTCGAGCTCGGCGCGCAGCTGCTCGGAGAGCTTGGCGCAGTCGATCTGCTGCAGGAGCTTCTTGATGGCCTCGGCGCCCATGCCGGCCTCAAAATCGTCCTCATACTTCTCACGCATATCGCGGTACTCTTTTTCGGACAGGATCTGGCAGCGCTGCAGCGGCGTCATGCCGGGATCGGTGACGATGTACGCACCGAAATACAGCACCTTTTCCAGCACGCGCGGGGTCAGATCGAGGATCAGGCCCATGCGCGACGGGATGCCCTTGAAGTACCAGATGTGGCTCACGGGTGCGGCCAGCTCGATATGGCCCATGCGCTCGCGGCGAACCTTTGCGCGCGTGACTTCAACGCCGCAGCGGTCGCAGATCTTGCCCTTGTAGCGGATCTTCTTATACTTGCCGCAGTGGCACTCCCAGTCCTTCGTGGGTCCGAAAATACGCTCGCAGAACAGGCCGTCACGCTCGGGCTTGAGCGTGCGGTAGTTGATGGTCTCGGGCTTTTTCACTTCGCCGGAGGACCAGGAAAGGATCATTTCAGGGGAGGCAATGCCGATCTGAATTGCATCAAACGGGGTGTAGCTCATGTTTTATTCCTCCTCCTTATCAGAATCGTCCGTGTAGTCATCGTCGTCGCCGGCATCGCCGAACGCACCGAGACTGTCGCCTTCCTCCACCGGTACGTCCTCGATCGTGAAGCCGCTGCCGGTGATCTCATCATCGTCGGACTTATAGGACATCTCATCGCGCATACCCGGGATGTAATCATCCTCGTCGTCCTTGAGCTCGATCTCGTCGCCATTCTCGTCGAGAATGCGCACATCCAAGCACAGGGACTGCAGCTCCTTAATGAGCACCTTGAACGACTCCGGCACGCCCGGCTGCGGGATATTCTCGCCCTTGACGATGGCTTCATACGTGCGCACGCGGCCGGTCACGTCGTCGGACTTCACCGTCAGGATCTCCTGCAGGGTGTAAGCCGCGCCGTAGGCCTCGAGCGCCCAGACTTCCATTTCGCCGAAGCGCTGGCCGCCGAACTGCGCCTTGCCGCCGAGCGGCTGCTGCGTGACGAGACTGTAGGGGCCGGTACTGCGGGCGTGGATCTTATCATCGACGAGGTGGTGGAGCTTAAGGAAGTAGACCCAGCCGACCGTGACGTCGTTATCGAATTTCTGGCCGGTGCGGCCATCGTACAGCACGCTCTTGCCGTCCTCGCGCAGTCCGGCTTTGTTGAGCGTCTCGCGGATGGTGACCTCGTTGGCACCGTTGAAGACCGGCGTTGCAACCTTCCAGCCGAGCGCCTGGGCCGCATAGCCCAGATGCACCTCGAGCATCTGACCGATGTTCATTCGAGAAGGCACGCCCAGCGGGTTGAGGACGATGTCGAGCGGCGTGCCATCCGGCAGGTACGGCATATCCTCGCGCGGGAGGATACGGGACACGACGCCCTTGTTGCCGTGGCGGCCGGCCATCTTGTCGCCAACGGAGATCTTACGCTTCTGCGCGATGTAGACGCGCACGACCTCGTTGACGCCGGGGGACATCTCATCGCCGTTCTCGCGGGTGAAGCGCTTGACATCAACAATGATGCCGGCCTCGCCGTGCGGGACCTTGAGCGAGGTGTCGCGGACTTCTCGTGCCTTTTCACCGAAGATGGCGCGCAGCAGGCGCTCCTCGGCGGTCAGATCGGTCTCGCCCTTCGGCGTGACCTTGCCGACCAGAATATCACCGCTGCGCACCTCCGCGCCGACGCAGATGATGCCGCGGTCGTCGAGATACTTGAGCGCATCGTCGCCGACGCCGGGGATGTCACGGGTGATCTCCTCGGGGCCGAGCTTCGTGTCGCGCGCATCGCACTCGAACTCTTCGATATGAATGGAGGTGTAAACGTCCTCCATGACCAGACGCTCGTTGATGAGAACGGCGTCCTCGTAGTTGTAGCCCTCCCAGGTCATGAAGCCGACAAGCAGGTTCTTGCCAAGCGCGATCTCGCCCTGCGAGGTTGCCGGACCGTCGGCAATGACGTCGCCCTTGCTCAGACGGTCGCCGACGGCGACGATCGGGCGCTGGTTGATGCAGGTGCCCTGGTTGGAGCGGGCAAACTTGATAAGCTTATAGTCCTTGATCTCACCGCTGTCGTAGCGCACCTTGACGCTGTCGGCCGAGACGGCCAGCACAACGCCGTCGCCCTCAGCAAGGATGACCACGCCGGAGTCCACGCACAGCTTGTGCTCGATGCCGGTGGCGACGATCGGCGCCTCCGTGACCATCAGCGGCACAGCCTGACGCTGCATGTTCGCGCCCATGAGGGCACGGTTTGCATCGTCGTTTTCCAGGAACGGAATCATGGCCGTTGCGATGGAGACCATCATGCGCGGAGAAATGTCGATGTAGTCGACGCGGTCGCGGT
>CAVFZY010000023.1:0-116581 GCA_963627135.1 Bacteroidaceae bacterium
TTTTCCTACATCAGGGGGTGTTTTGTCTATTGTCCGTTTTTACTGGTTCTGTTCAGTGTCCTGTGCGGGGTTTGTTTACATGCCAAACAGGCGGATGCCCTTGATGAGCATCAACAGCCCCAACGTCACGACCAGCACGGCGCTGCCCTTGACGATATATTTCATCCAGCCGCGCGGCAGAAACGACTGCAGCGCGCCGAAGGCAAACAGCAGCGGCACCGTGCCGAGCGAGAACACCAGCATTACGAGCGCGCCGTGCGCTGCGCTGCCGCTGCTCATGGCGTAGAGCCACATGGCGCTGAGCGCGCCGCACGGCATAACGCCCGTAAGCAGGCCGATGAGGAACGGTTGCCCCGCAAAGCGGCGGCGCGTGCGCGCATTGAGGCTGCAGGCGCCGGGCAGCTCCGTCTCCGCACCGCGCAGCCCCGGCAGGATGCCCGCCATGCGCAGGCCGATGAGCAGCACGAGCGCGCCCGCAACGGTAAAGACCATGCTCTTGATGTTCGGCGTATAGGTGATGACCGCGCCGAGCGCGCCGCAGACGGAACCGATCGCCGTGTACGACACGACGCGCCCGCCGTTGTACGCGGCCGAGGCGATGAGCCCGCGCTTGGTGCGGCCGGTCACGCCGCGCGCGTCCGTCGTCTGCACGAGCAGAATGCCGCCGCACATACCGATGCAGTGCGTGCTCGTGAGCAGGCCGACGAGAAACACGAGGCCGAGCGAGGCATTCTCGGCAAGCGCCGGGACCTTCACGAGCATGAGCAGCTTCGGCAACCCCCAGTAGAGCACGCCCACGAGCGCAAGGCAGATCAGGTCGACCACCACGCCGCCCATGCCGTGCGTGCTCGGCGGATAGCCGGTGCGCGTGAGCACTTGCCGCAGCGTGTCCTCCGTGACGATGTCCGGGTCATACGTGATCGTCACGCGGCTGCGCCAGTAGTGCGCCTGTGCGGAGATAACGCCGCGCGTGTGCAGCAGCGCGTCTGCGATGGCGTCCTCGCACGCCCGGCAGATCATGCCGGACACATTCAGTTCCAGAACCGTGGTCGTCATGGCCGTTCCCCCTTCGTTTCTTTCCGGCGCAGCGCATACAGCAGCACGACGCCGGATGCACCGCACGCAAGCACCGCCGCCGCGGCCGGGCCAATCACCCCGCACGCAGCCAGCGGCAGACACACAACATGATATGCCAGCAGCAGCCAGCCGCACCGGCGCACGGTGCGCGCCGTCTGCGCGGCCGATGACTCCGCACCGCGCGTGAGCAGCTCGCCCCGCTCTGCCGCGCGGCCGATGGCCGCCAGCGCGGCAACGCCCGCAGCCTGTCCGGCCGCGCCGGGACACGCGGCGGCCAGCACGCCGCACGCGCAGGTCAGCGCGCGGGCCAAGTCACCCGGCTGCCGCCGGAAAAACCACACAGCGCCAACGCCGGCGGCGAGAACAATCAGCAGTGCGGTAAGGCGCAACGCCCCCCGTTCGAGCCGCTCCTGCTCCGGCGTGCGCACGGTCTGCGCGCGCTGCAGGGCCGCGATCGTCCGCTGCAATACCGTCGCGTCGCCAACCGCCGTGGGTGTGACCGACGCACTGCCCGCACGGTTGAGCGTACCGGCCAGAACTGGGTCACCCAGCGCCTTTTCCACCGGCCGGGACACACCCGTGAGGGCGGATTCATCGACCGTGCAGGCGCCGGAGCACACAATGCCATCGACCGGGACACGCTCGCCCGGAAGGAGGCGCACCACGTCCTGGGGCATAAGTGTGTCGGCATCCGCCTGCACCTCCGTGCCATCCCGCACGACCGTCGCCGTGCGCGGGCGCAGGTGCTGAAACCGCTGCACCGGCGCGTGAAGTGTCCCGCGGGTGAGCTGCGCCGCGTACTTCCCGGCCAGCAGTGCGCAGACGATGCCGCACGGCGCGGGGAAGCACGGCTGCAGGCCAGCGAAGGCCGTATAGGTGCTGTACGCAAACAGGACAAACGCTGCGAGCAGGCCGGGCACATCCGGTCCGAGGCTGCCGCCACGCAGTGCGCGCCACGTGCCGCGCCAGAGCGCCGCGCCCGCGCCGAAGAGCACCGCCGCCGCAAGCGCGAGCTGCACAAACGCCGGCAGCCGCCACAACATCAGCGCCGTGAGCAGCACGCCGAGCCCCAGCCGGCGCGCCAGCCGCTGGCGCGTCCAACCCTGCAGGGACTCCTCACCGCCGCGCTGCGCCGTCAGCTTCGCGCCCGGACCGAGCGCTGCCGGGAGCGCCGCGGCATCCGTGCCGACCGGCCAGAGCGTCACCGTGAAGGTATCCCCCATGCGCACGACGCTGCGCACGCCGAACACCGCCCGCAGGCGCGCCTCCGCCCCGACATCCGCGCCCGGGCAGCGCAGCTCCGCCGTCTCGACCGGCACGTCAAAGCCCGCGCGCGAAACGCTGCGCGCGATCTCACCGAGGTCCACGGCCGTTTCGTCATAAGTCAGGCACGCGCAGCCGGCCGTGTCGCTCACAGATACTTCACGCAGCCCCGGCAGCCCGCGCAGCGCGCGCACGATGCGCACCGCGCAGGCGCCGCAGTCCATGCCCGAAATATGCAGGATCACGTCCGTCATTTCTGTCGCCGCCTTTCGTAATTTACCAACTGGTCAGAAAAAAAGATAGCACACTGCTACATTTTTGTCAAGGTGCGGCACGGATTTTCTCCGCCATTTGACGGATGTTGAAAATCGCTGTATAATCGGAGCATTCCAGTACCCCGGAGGCGACCAAGATGCCGATCATTGTCGACCGTGACCAGATCCGCATGGACATTCTCATGGCGTTTCAGCGCTGCATCGAGCGCAAGCCCATGATGAACGTGTCCCTGCGCGACATTGCAGCCGAGGCGGGCATGAGCCACGCCAAGCTGCTCAACTATTTTGAGAGCCGAAACGACCTCATCCTCGCGTATGTACGCTATACGCGCGAATACATGAGCGAAAAGTGCAGCCAGTGGTTCGCCGGGCACGACCGCGCGGACTACGACTCCAACCTCGCGTACATGAACGCGTTCATGGACTACGTGGCCAACGCTCCGGCGCATGAACAGCGCCCGAACGCCACAACGCAGACCTACGTCCTCGCACGCTACGACCCTGAGATCGGCCGGCTCGTGCAGGAGGAGTTTCACGCGTGGCGCACGCTCATGGAGCAGTGCCTCATCCGCATCTACGGGGAAGAAGTCGGCATGCACGAGGCCGAGGCGATGATGATCCTCATCGCCGGCACGTTCATCTGCAACTACAATCAGGCGCTCACCGGCGAGATCAACGACAACATTCTCGGCTTTCTCGGCAATCTGAACCGGTCCTGACAATAGAAAAAGTCATCCGCCTGACGGCAACTGCCGTCAGGCGGATTTTCATGGGGGTGGAAGGATGTTACGCGTTCGGGTGGGCATCACAATAGTGATGATAGATATTCTCGATATACAGCGCGGCGTCGCGGCCGCGGCCCTCGGCGAGCATGGCAGTGATGCGCGTTTCCTGCTCGATGACCGTCTCCGGCCCCCAGAAGGTCACGCAACGCTCCCAGAGCACGCCGCTCACATCTGCGAGGCTGTTCATGAGCAGCGGGAAAATAAGGTTTCCGCTCAGCTCGGTGATGGTCGTGTCAAACTTGCGCATCCACTGCGCGTAGGCGGTGATGCCCTCGCCCACGGCGACAGATGCGCGCAGCCCGTCAGTGATGGCGCGCAGCTGGTCGATATCGGCCGGTGTGCCGCGCTCGCCGAGCAGGATCATGGCGCCGCCCTCGATCGCGTCGCGCGCCTCAACGAGGGAGCTCTCGATCGCGTGGTCAAACTGGCCGCCGTATTTCCCGAGCGCCATGAGCGTCTCAAAATTGCCGTGGCGGGCGTAGTCCTCGATGTAGTTGCCGCGGCGCGGCTCCATGCGCACGAAGCCCATGCGCTCGAGGTCCTCAAGCCCGGTGTGCACCATCGAGCGGCTGATGTGCATCTGCTCGGACAGCTCGCGCTCCGACGGAAGCCGGTCGCCAACCCGGAGCTCACCGGAAAAGATCATGCCGATGACCTGATCGACGAACAGCTCCCGGAGCGTTGGGGCCTGAATCTGCTGAAATCCCATCAGACCTTCCCGTCAACCTTTCTGTGGTCGTAGATCTTATCCAGCAGCGGGCGCACAAGGAAATAGATCGCCTTGTTATCGAGATTGAACCAGTAGATGAGCATGCTCCCCACCCAGACGCCGGTCGCGCCGAGGAGCAGCTTTGGCAGCAGTTTTTTCATCGTCATTTCCTCCTGTTTACCAGCCTTCGTAGTCGTCATACTGCAGCAGGGACGCATCGAGCGGCTCGGCCTGCATGACGGAGTACATGTAGTCGTTGACCTGCTGGCGGATGTCGGCACGGGAGACAGTGCGGTGGTCGAACATATCGTTGGAGACCATCATGAGCTTCGTCTGCTTCTCCTTCGCCTGGTCAAGGATGACGCCCGTAAGGCCGAGCGCGCCCTTGCAGGTGATGTCATCGTGCAGGATGACCATGTCGCAGTGGAACTTCTCCGCCTCATCCCAGAACTCCACAAGGTGCTGCCAGCCGCCGGTCAGGTGGCGGCGCATGACGCCGGTCTCGTAATTGCGGGCAATGCCGTCGAGCATGGTGTCCTCGTCCGTCGTGTCGATGAGCACGTTGCCGGAGAACATATCCATGCCGGCGATCACGAGGATGCCCCAACAGTTATACAGCCAGTTCGGGAACTGCAGCCAGTAGCACGGCGGGCCGCCCCAGGTGATGGCGCGGTAGCGCGTCTTGGGGAAGCAGTTGGTCTTGTTCACATACGCCCGCTCGAGGATGCGCATGGCCTTTTTCTCGGTCTTCATGACCTCGGGATTGCGGCCGCCGGAAAAGGCGTAGTAGTAAGTATGGAACAGGTTCGGCACGGTGAGCGCGGCGGCGGTGTAGGGCGTGGCCATGAAGTTCCACTTCTCCCGCTCGTTGCGCACCTCGTCGTTGTGCTTTTCCATGACGGCGCGGCAGGCGTCCCAGTCATAGGTCTCGCCGGTGTGCCGCTCGACAAAGTCGATGACGCGGCGCAGGGATGCGCGGGCATACTTGCGCGTGTGCGGGTCCTCCCAGCGCATGGGGATGGCGGCCGGGAGCGTGTCCACGTCGAGGTGGCGCTCGATGAGCTGGCTGTTCATGGTCGAGGAGTCGCACGGGGCGTTGTTGGAGATGCAGCAGGCGCCGATCTTCGGGAACTCGTCGAGGATGGCGACACCGGCGGCGTTGTTCGACAGGCGGCAGGAGTCCGCCGGCAGGCCGACGCTTTCCATGGCGTCGATGTAGTACGGGTTCGCGCCCTGATCCATGTAGCACAGCAGCAGGCCCTGGAACGGCTCGAGCTGCGCGGGGCGCAGGTTTTTGAAGCCTGCAAGGATCTCGGGGCACATGGTCTGCTCAAGCACGACCTGCGTGCGGCCGAAGTCGTTGTCGCCGAAGCGGCGGTCGCCCATCATCATCTCGGCGATGGAGGTGGTCGAGCCCTTCATGATCGTGTTGAGGTACAGGCGCGCCACGCGCAGCGCCGGGCCGCGCAGGCCCTCGACACAGCGGTCGATCATGTTCAGCGCCGCGAGGTACGAGCCCATCCAGCGATAGGTCAGCATGCCGCGCGCGATGCGCACCGGGCTCTTGGCCACGAAGCCGCCCATGACGCCGAGCACCTTGACCCACTCGGTATAGTCGTACCACGTATCCTTCAGACCGCGCCATTCGCGGTGCTTTGCAATGTTGCTGCCGGGGAGAAAACGGTTCCCGGCGCCTTTGACCTTCTTGTCAGCCATCACGAATTCCCTCCCTGAATGTGTTTGATCTCCAGGCTCTCCACAAAGGCCTGGATGCGCGTGCGCAGCTGGCCGGCGCCGGCGAGGGTGTACTCCTTCTCGATGCCGACGGTCGGAACGCCCAGCTCCTCCTGCAGGATGTGCACGCCGAGCACGCGCTCATAGCTCCAGAACTCACAGAACTTCATCTGCTCGTAGAGCACGCCATCGGCGCTGTATTCTCTGCACAGGTCGCGGATGTAAGTACGACGGCCGTCGGAGCGCGCGCGCTCCATGAAGCGCGGGCACTGGCTCGTGCGCAGATAGTGGCGGGCGACGGCGTGCAGCGGCGTCTCCCCGTCCAGAATTTCGATCTGCTCGCGGCTGGGCAGGCTGCCGTAGCAGTAGCGGTCGGCCACGACCATGGCGCCGCAGTCCTCGATGAGCTTTGTGAACGCAGGGTCGTCGATCTCGCTGCCGGTCACGACCAGGCGCACGCGGAACCATGGCTGCAGATCCGCCTTGCGGCGCTTGAGCTCGGTGAGCGTCTGCCTGAGATACGGCAAAATCAGTTTGTGCGGGCACACCTGGCTCACGAGCTGGATGACATGAAACTCATAGCCCGTGATGACGGGGTTGGCAGCCTTGCGCAGGTCGCCGATCTCTGTGATGATGCGGGAAATTTCATTGTGATCTTTGATTGCTTCGAGAATTGCCTTGTCGGAGATATCGATGCCGTAGGTCTCGTGCAGCGGCTCGAGCACCTTGATGCGCAGCTGCTCTTCATAGTGATCGACGGCAAAGTCCTCGTCCGAGAACGGCACGTCCATCATGCTCATGAAAAACTGCGGATTTTTCTCCTTCACAAGGCCGAGGATCTCAAAATGCTCGTGGCCGCGGTGCATCATCTGGCACGTTTCGGACGAGAGCAGCGCATCGAGATAGTCATAGCCGCCCTCGATGCTGCGCTCAAGGATGCTGCGGGTGTACGAGCAGATCTTGCTCGACATGTAGTACGTGCCCACGTCGATGCTGCCGGTGTTCGGCGCACGCAGGCGGCTCGAGAAGCAGCCGGGCAGGTTCAGCAGCGTTTCCGGCACGAAATAGCAGGTGTAGCCCAGGGCGTGTTCCCCCTCCGCCCTGGCCTGCTGTACCAGCTCGTTGTTGGCCTCCTGCAGCAGATTCTCAAAATAGATCAGATGCTTCAGGTCTTTCATGATTTGCTTCCACCTCTCACTTTTCATTACGGGTGTGGCGGCTGGTCGGAACATTATCTGGTTCAACCAGCAGCTTCATGAGCCAAAGATAGCATATTTTTTGACAATATGCAACAGACGCTCCGGCATTTTCTGCTTTTCAGTGCTTCGCACAATGGATCTGGTCTGACCACGGCCGTCACGCCGCCAACAAACCGGACAGATTTTGCGCTTTTCCAAACAATCATTGACAAGGCAGACCGGCCTATTATATTATTACCTGTCCAATCATGAAACCAAAGGAGCCTCACTTCATGAATGAAATTTACGTCACCGGCCACCGGAACCCGGACACGGACTCCGTGGTGGCCGCCATTTCCTATGCCGCGTTGCGCAATGCCCTCGGCGACCGTGACTATGTGGCCGCGCATCTCGGCCACATCAGCGACGAGACGCAGCGCCTGCTCGGCCGCTTCGGCTTCCAGCCGCCGCGGACACTGAGCAACGTGCGCACACAGGTGCGCGATCTGGACTACGACACCCCGCCGGCGCTCAACTCCACCGTCACGATGGACCGCGCCTGGCACATCATGCGCGACCAGAACATCTCGGCCATGCCCATTATCAACGAGGACGGCACGCTCTATGGCCTGCTCTCCGCCGGGGACATTGCGGCCTACAGCATGCGCACGATCAGCGACCGGCATGTGGACGCCCTGCCGCTGTTCAACCTCCTGAGCGTAATCGAGGGGCGCATCCTCAACGACGGCGCCGAGCAGGTCGACAGCGTGTCCGGCATGGTGACGATCGCCCTGCCGCAAAGCTGCGACAACCTGCTCTTCTCCGACCCCGACAGCATCATCCTCTGCGGCAACCAGCCGGATATGATCCGCCGCGCGCTCGACATCGGCGTGCAGTGCATCATTCTCTGCCAGACCGATGTGAATCCGGCGTGGCTGGAGGGTGCGGGCAGGACCTGCATCATCTCCACCCCGCTCGACGCCAGCCGCGTCGCGCGGCTGGTGTATCAGGCGATCCCGATCTCCCGCCCGTGCCAGACGAAGGACATGGTCAGCTTCCACCTCGACGATTACATCGACGATGTGCGTGAGGTCGTGCTCGAGAGCCGCTACCGCTGCTACCCCGTGCTCGACGAGAATGAAAAGGTCGTCGGCACGCTCTCACGCTATCACCTGCTGCGGCCTCGGCGCAAGCGCGTGGTGCTGGTCGATCACAATGAAATGGCGCAGGCCGTGCCCGGGCTCGAGCAGGCCGAGATCCTCGAGATCATCGACCACCACCGCCTGGCCGACATTCAGACCGCGCAGCCCATCCGCGTGCGCAACGAGCCCGTCGGCAGCACGGCGACCATCATCACCGACATGTATCAGGAGCACGGCGTCATGCCATCGCCCGCGATGGCGGGCCTGCTGGCCGGGGCCATTTTGTCCGACACGGTCATGTTCAAGTCCCCCACGTGCACGAAGCGCGACATCGCCATGGCCGAGCGCATGGCCCGCATCGCCAACGTCTCGCTCAACGAGCTGGGCAACCTGCTCTTCGCCGCCTCGAGCGCGGGCGACAAGTCGGCCGACGAGCTGTGCTTCACCGACTTCAAGGAGTTCCACATCGCCGATCACTATCTCGGCGTCGGTCAGGTCACGTCGCTCGACTCAGCTGCGGTGCTCGAGCGCAAGGACGAGCTGCTGGCCGTCATGGCCACGAAGCTTGAGCAGCAGCACTATGACATGATCGCGCTCATGGTCACGGACGTGCTCATGGAGGGCACGAGCCTGCTCTACATCGGCAATGATGACACGATCCGCTCCGCCTTCTCGGTGGAGCCGAAGGACAACGCCGTGTTCCTGCCCGGCGTGATGAGCCGCAAGAAACAGATCATCCCCATGCTGACCGCCCTCTGGGGCTGAGGCGTACCTGCCAAGAAAGTCCGCACAGGCAGTGCCTGTGCGGACTTTTTCTATTTGGGACTTCTTCACGCCGTCGCGCTGACGATGCGGTAGTACGACCGCGCCGTGAGCAGGTACACGAGCGTGTACAGCAGCGCAAAGACCGCAAACGTTCCGAGCGTGCACAGCAAAAACAGGTGTACGTTCTGCACGCCGAAGGCGAACACGATCTGCTTGACGAGCGGAAACGCAAACGCGATGTGGATCGCCGCCGTAACGAGCGGCAGGAAGAACATGAGCAGCACCTGCGTGCGGATAGTCGCCTTGACCTCCCGGGGCGTCATGCCGACCTGCTGCATGATGCGAAAGCGCCCGCAGTCATCGTACCCCTCGGAGACCTGCTTGTAGTAGATGATGAGCACTGTCGCAAGCAAAAATACAAACCCGAGGAAGAAGCCAAGGAACAGGAAGCTGCCGTATGTGCTGCGCAGCGTGGGGTAGCCGTCCGCGCGCACGTCGGACGACCAGCCGATGTGTGCATCCTCGACCGCCTGCTGGAAAGCCGCGTCGCTCCAGACCGTGTTCATGGCGTCGAGCTGCTCGTCGTCCGTGCCGGAGAGGTCGAACTGGTACGTGTAGTTGAGCGTGCTGAGCGTGCCGCCGTTGGCGTTGGCATGCTCATTTTGCCGCGCGCGCAGCTCGAGCATGCTGTCGAGATCCGGCACGACCAGATAGAGCGTGCGTACGCCCGCGATGGAGCTGCCGCTGTCGAGCGGGAAGCTGTCGAGCTGCCGCAGGCGGAACGTGCGGCCGCAGATCGTCACCGTGTCGCCGAAGGGCTTGCCGTCCGTCCAGGCGAGGGCCTCGTCCGGCGCGAGCGTGACGGTCTCGCCCGTCAGGCTGGCATAGCCGTCGGCGTCTGTGACCCAGACGGTGAGCGCGTTGGAGAGCTGATACGACGTCTGCGTCACGTGCGTGACATCGACCGTCGCATCATCCTCGCGCATCATGGACAGATTGATCGAGCGATAGCCGTGCACGTTGCTCTGTGTAAGCCCCGTGCCCGCCACGGCGGCATCGACCGCCTGCACGACCGGGCCGACATCCGGGACCGCGTCCGTGTCGCTGCCGGCCGAGAGCGTGAGCGTCACGTCCTGCGGCCAGCGCACGGCGGCGTAGGCGTCCAGCCCCTTGTACAGGCTCACCGTGGTCGAGACCGTCACGAGCACCATCGTCGATAGGATGCAGATGCTCGCAAGGCCGGCCGCGTTGCGGCTCATGCGGTAGATGAGACCGGAGACAGTGGCAAAATGGCTGGTTTTATAATAGTAGCGCCGGTTTTTGCGCAGCGCCTTGAGGATGACGATGCTCAGCGCGATGAACACGAGATACGTGCCGATGATGACGAGGATGACCGCCGGGAAGAAATACTCAATGGCGGTGTAGGCCGAGCCGGTGCGCAGAGACATGATATAGCCCGAGGCAAGGCAAACCGCGCCGAGCAGGGCAAGGATCCACTTGCTGCGCGGTTCGCGCTCACCCTCGCTGCTGCCGCGCAGCAGCTGCACGGGGTTGGACAGATGGATGATGCGGATGGTATTGAGCAGCAGCAGCAAAAACAGCACGCCGAAAAACACCGCCGTGTAGCCGATGCTCATCAGGCTGATGTTCAGCCGGAACGTGGTCTCCCCGCCGATGAGCCGCATGAGCACGAGCTGCAGGAGCTTGGAGAACACGCCCGCCGCCACAAGGCCGAAAAACAGCGCCATGGCCGCCGTATACAGCGACTCCCAGAAGAGCACATAGGAAATGTGGCGCTTTTCCATACCGAGGATGTTGTAGATGGCAAACTCGCGCTTGCGCTGCTTGGTGAAGGTGCTGTTCGTGTAAAAGAGGATGATGGCGGAAAACAGCACCATGATCCACACGCCGACGCCGAGCATCTGGCTGACGTTGTCACCGTGGGGCATGTCGGCAAGATACGGGTCGCTCGCCAGCGTGAGCATGATGCAGAACAGCGCCACGATCACGATGCAGGCCAGCAGATACGGTAGGTAGAACCGGCGGTTTTTCTTCAGATTCGTCGCCGCCAGACGCGGGTAGAGGTTACGCATGGTGCTCACCGCCCGTTGCCAGCATCGTGAGCGTATCGGCGACCTTCTGGTAGAGCTGCTCGTCCGTGCTCTCGCCGCGATAGATCTCGTGGAACACCTCGCCGTCCTTGATGAACAGCACGCGCGAGGCGCGGCTGGCCGCCTTGACCGAGTGCGTGACCATGAGGATGGTCTGGCCGCCGCGGTTGATCTCCTCGAACAGGTGCAGCAGCTCGTCCGTCGCGCGCGAATCGAGCGCGCCGGTCGGCTCGTCGGCGAGCACGAGCTTCGGCTGCGTGATGAGCGCGCGGGCGACGGCCACGCGCTGCTTCTGGCCGCCGGAGAGCTCATACGGGAACTTCTGCAGCAGCTGCGCGATGCCGAGCTGCCGTGCGATGGGTGCGAGGCGCGCGGCCATCTCCGTATACGGCCGGCCGGCGAGCACGAGCGGCAGGAAGATGTTATCCTGCACGGAGAACGTGTCGAGCAGGTTGAACTCCTGGAACACGAAGCCCAGCTGCGAGCGGCGGAAGGCCGCGATCTCCCGCTCGGGGATGGCGCTCAGCGGCCGGCCGGCGAGCACGACCTCGCCGCCGGTGGGCTTATCGAGCGCGGCGAGGATGTTGAGCAGCGTGGTTTTGCCGCTGCCGCTCTCGCCCATGATGGCGACGTACTCGCCCTTCTCAACCGTGAAATTCACGTCCGTGAGCGCCTGCACCTTCGTGCCGCCGAAGCGGGTGGTATAAATCTTCTGAACATGACGAACTTCCAAAAACGACATGACCGTTACCTCCTGTGTAATGACAGGCTCAGTATAAACCGCCGGGGAAATGGCTGCCATGCATCTGGCTTACATTTTCCCGGCGGAAACTTACGATTCTGTAAGGCTCACTCGACCTCGAGCGCGTCCTGCTGCAGGCCGATGCGCACCGTCGTGCCCACGCCGACGGCCGACGTGATGGTGATCGTGTGGCCGAGTTTTTCGAGGATGCGGCGGCAGAGGTACAGGCCGATGCCGGTCGCGCGCTTGTCCGTGCGGCCGTTGCAGCCGGTGAAGCCCTTTTCAAACACGCGCGGCAGGTCCTCCGGCGCGATGCCGATGCCCGTGTCGCGGATGCAGAGCGTCTTCGGTGCCTCGAGCGTGATGGACACTGACCCGCTGCGGGTGTACTTGAGCGCGTTGGAGAGCACCTGCTCGATGACGAACAGCAGCCACTTCTCGTCCGTGATGACGCTGACGTTCAGCGGCGCGTACTCCAGGCGCAGCCTGCGCCGGATGAACTGGGAGGCAAACTTGCGCACCGCCTGCCGGACGATATCGTCGAGCGCGTAGTTGCGGATGACATAGTCCGACGACGGGTTCTCGAGCCGCAGGTAGCCGAGCACCATCTCCACATACTGCTCCACGCTCTGCACCTGCTCGAGCAGGGCGCGCTGCTCGTCCGTGTCCGCGTCCTGCAGCAGCAGACGCATGGCGGCGATGGGCGTCTTGATCTGGTGCGCCCAGACGGTGTAGTACTCAACTAAGTCCTGATAGCTGCGCTGGCTGCAGGTCATCTGTGCGCGGCGATCGGCATCGAGCGCGCGCACGAGCGCCTGATACTGTGCCTCGAGCATCCCGTCCGGCTCCGGCAGCTGCTCGGTGCTGAGCGTGATCTCCTGCTCCAGCCGCCGCAGCAGGCGCAGCCGCGCGGCAAACCGCCGGTAATCGACCGCGAACCACAGCGCCAGCACAAACAGGCACACGAGCGCCGCGTACCCCGCCGCGCCCAGCGGCACCCGGTAGAGCCAGAACACGAGCGCGAACACGACCGTGTAGACCGCAAGCGCGATGAGCGCCTTGCGGTTTTCCTTCACATAAGCGCCAAACATGGCCGCTCCCCCCTCACTCGATGAGATAGCCGAGGCCCTTTTTCGTCGTGATATAATCCGGAAGACCGGCGGCCTCGAGCTTGCGGCGCAGGCGGGCGATGTTGACCGTGAGCGTGTTTTCATCGACAAAGCTGTCCGTCTCCCAGAGCTTTTCCATGAGCGTTTCGCGGCTGACGACGCTGCCCTTGCGCTCGAGCAGCGTCTGCAGAATGCGGTAGTCGTTTTTCGTCAGCTCGATGCGCTGCCCCTGATACGTCAGGCTCGCGTCGGCCGTGTTGAGCACGGCGCCGCGGTGCTCGAGCGTGGGTGCGGGCGCAGCAAAATCATACGTGCGGCGCAAAATGGCCTGGATCTTCGCCAGCAGCACGTTCAGGTCAAAGGGCTTGGCGATGAAATCGTCGCCGCCCATGTTCATGGCCATGACGATGTTCATATTGTCCGACGCCGAGGAGAGGAACACGACCGGCACGTTCGACACGCGCCGCAGCTCCTGGCACCAGTGGTAGCCGTTATAAAACGGGAGCGTGATGTCGAGCAGCACGAGCTGCGGGTCAAACGCCGTACACTCGGCGAGCACATTGCGGAAATCCTCCGTGCAGCGCACGTCATAGCCCCACGTCGTCAGGTGCTTTTGCAGCGCGGCGGCGATGGCCGCGTCGTCCTCCACGATAAAAATGCGGTGCATGCGATCCCCTCCCATGCAGAAAAATAGCAGGTGCAGGCAACCCCTGCACCTGCTATTTTACGATCATTCGGCTCCGATTGCAACGGCGGCGTCAATCCCGGCGGCGATTTCCGTAGAGAATGATGAGCCGCAGCAGCTGCGCAAACGACACCAGCAGCGCCGCAACATACGTCATGGCGGCCGCCCGCAGCACGCTGCGCGCGCCGCGCAGCTCGTCGTCCGCGAGCAGGTTACGCGACTCGATGGCGGCCAGCGCCCGGCGGGAGGCGTTGAACTCCACCGGCAGCGTCACGAGCTGGAACACCGTCACGAGGCCGAAGAGCAGAATACCCGACCAGACGAGCACCGACCAGTTGAAGATCAGCCCCGCGATGAGCAGCGGCCACGACAGGTTCGAGCCGATGCGCGTGGCCGGAATGATGGCCGTGCGGATACGGATGGGCGCATAGTCCGTGGCGTACTGCACGGCGTGGCCCGCCTCGTGCGCCGCGACGCCCACGGCCGCGATCGACGCGACGCCGTAGACCTCGTCCGAGAGGCGGATGACCTTCGCCTGCGGGTCAAAGTGGTCGGTCAGCTTGCCGGAAATGTGCTCGATGCGCACATCCGTGATGCCGTTGGCCTGCAGGATGCGCTGCGCCGCCTGCGCGCCGGTCAGGCCGCTTGTGCAGCGCACGCGCGCATAGCGCGAAAATGCGCTCTTGACCTGGATCTGCGCGATGAGCGCGATGAGCAGTGCCGGCACGACCAGCAGCAGATACGTTGTATCAAAGCCATAATAATATCCGTGGTACATGGCAGTCGTCCTTTCTGGTTCGTGCTGCTATTTTACCGCCAAAGCACGCGCGCGTCAACCGGGAGCGCGGATTTGCGCAAATATCCCCCCACCGGGCTTGCACAGCGGCTGTTTTTTGTTATACTTGTGTCAAATACACGATAAAGAGTATGGACGATCCGATCATGATTGATGCACACGACATTCGATTTTCCTACGACGGGCCGGGCGGCCGCCGCTCCCTCAACGGCGCGCAGCTGCACGCCGCACCCGGCGAGTTTGTGGCCGTGCTCGGGCACAACGGCTGCGGCAAATCCACGCTCGTCAAGCACTTCAACGCCCTGCTGCCGCTGCAGCACGGCACGCTGACCGTCGACGGCATGGACGCCGCCGACCCCGCCAACCGCTGGGCGCTGCGGCGCAAAGTCGGCATGGTGTTTCAGAATCCGGACAACCAGTTCGTGTCCACGATCGTGGGCGAGGATGTGGCCTTCGGGCTGGAAAACTACGGCGTGCCGGAAGACGAGATCCCCGCGCGCGTGGCCGCGGCGCTCGCTGCCGTGGACATGGCAGGCTACGAAAACCGCGCGACGCACACGCTCTCCGGCGGGCAGAAGCAGCGCGTGGCGCTGGCCGGCGTGCTGGCCCTGTCGCCGGACATTCTGGTGTTCGACGAGGCCACCGCCATGCTCGACCCAGACGGCCGGCAGGAGGTGCTGCGCACGATCCACCGCCTGCACAAAGAGCAGCACAAGACCGTCGTCATGATCACGCACTATATTGAAGAAGCCATCGGCGCCGACCGCGTCTATCTCATCCACAACGGCAAAATGATCGCCGACGGCACGGCGCGCGAGATGCTCACGCAGCCGGAGCTGCTGGCCGCGGCAGGGCTCACGCCGCCGATGCCGGTGCAGATGTACCATGACCTGAAGCAGGCCGGGATCGTGCTCGCCCGCTGCCCGCTGACGCTTGAGGAGCTTGCGGAGGAACTATGCCGATCACAGTAACGAATCTGACGTGTGTCTACGGCGCGGGGACACCTTTTGAGACCACTGCGCTGCGCGATGTGTCCGTCACGGTCGAAAACGGCAGCTTCGTCGGCATTCTCGGCCGCACCGGCTGCGGCAAGTCCACGCTCATCCAGATCATGGCCGGTCTGCTCACGCCGACGGCCGGCACCGTCATGCTCGACGGGCAGGACATCCACGCCCGCCGCTATGACCGCAGCATCCTGCGGCGCAAGGTCGGCATCGTGTTCCAGTACCCGGAGTGTCAGCTCTTTGAGACGACCGTGGAAAAAGACGTGGCCTTCGGCCTGAAGCACAGCGGCCTGAGCGCCGCCGAAAAGCAGGCGCGCGTGCGCTGGGCGCTCGAGACCGTGGGCTTCTCGTTCGAAAAAGTCCATGACCAGCCGCCGATGGGCCTCTCCGGCGGGGAGAAGCGGCGCGTGGCCATCGCGGGCGTGCTGGCGACAAAGCCGGAGTACCTCATTCTCGACGAGCCGATCGCGGGGCTCGACCCGCTCGGACGCGAGGCATTTTTGCAGCTCATCACCGAGCTCAACCGCGGCGGCATGACCATCCTCATGGTCTCGCACAACGCCGACTGTCTGGGCGCGTATGCCCGGCGGCTGCTCGTGCTGGAGGACGGGCAGCTCGTGCGCGACGGCACACCGGAGGAGATCTATGCCGACCTCGACTGGATGCGCGCGCACCGACTGGGCGTGCCGCAGTGCCGCACCGCTGCCGCTCTGCTCAAGCAGGGCGAGCTGGATATTCCGCAGGACATCGCAAGCTATGACGCGCTGCTCGCGGCCGTGCTGCGCGCGAAGGGCGGTGGCCGCCCATGAGGGAACACCTGACCGGGCAGTTCACCCCCGGCACCTCGATCCTGCACCGGCTGGACGCGCAGGCGAAGTTTTTCGGCTTTCTCATCCTCATCGCCGCCACTGTGTGCACGGACTCCCGGCTCGGCTATGCGCTGCTGCTCGCCGTCACGGCCGCCGTCGTGGCCGTCTGCGGCCTGCCGCTGCGCACCGCGCTCGCGTCTGTGGCGCGCATGGGCTGGTTTTTCCTGCTCATCTTTGCGATGAACGCCCTGTTTTTCGCCACTGACGACACCATCTGGCACTGGTGGATCATCACGCTGTCCGTGCCCGGCATCGTGCAGGGTGCGCAGGTGACGGTGCGGCTTGCGCTCATCCTCGTGATGAGCAACGTGCTCACCTGCACGACGACGCCGCTCGAGATCACCGGCGCGATCCAGACGCTGCTCAGCCCACTGCGGCTCGTGCGGCTGCCGGTCGAGGACATTGCGATGATCCTGTCCGTCGCCGTGCAGTTCATTCCGACGCTGCTCGAAGAGACCGACACCATCCGCAAGGCGCAGATCGCGCGCGGTGCGCGCTTTGAAAGCCGCCGCCTGCACGAGCGCGCGCAGGCCATGCTGCCGCTGATCGTGCCGATCTTTCTCAGCGCCTTCAAGCGTGCCGACGAGCTCGCCATGGCCATGGAGGCCCGCGGCTACCGCGGCGCGCGCGGCCGCACCCGGAAAAAGTCTGTTCCCCTGCCGCTGAGCGGCTGGGGCGCGCTTGCGCTGTGCGCCCTTGTGTGCGCAGCGGAAATGCTCCTGTAAATCCAAAATCAGAAAGGAATCAAAGCCCGATGCAAACCATGTCTACCGTCAAAAAATCCATCATCACCGCCGTGTGTATCGCCCTGTGCTATGTACTGCCGCTGCTGTTTCACGGCATTCAGGGCGCAGGCCAGATCTTCTGCCCGATGCACATCCCCGTCTTTCTGTGTGGGCTCGTATGCGGCTGGCAGTTTGGCCTGCTGTGCGGTCTGGCCGGCCCCGCGCTCTCGAGCGCGCTGTGCGGCATGCCCCCGGTGAGCATCCTGCCGTCGATGATGATCGAGCTGGCCGTCTACGGCCTGATCGCCGGCCTCATGATGCGCTGCATGCGCACGCGGCACGTATATGCCGACCTCTATATCAGCCTCATCGCCGCCATCTTCGCCGGCCGCGTCGTCAACGGCCTGGTCAATGCGCTCATCTTCGCGCGCGGCAGCTACTCCATGGCCACGTGGGTCGCAGGCTCCGTCGTCAAGAGCTGGCCGGGCACCGTCATCCAGCTCGTGTTCATCCCGAGCATCGTGTTCGCGCTCATGAAGGCGCGTCTCATCCCTGAGCGCTATCCGAAGGAGGTACCCGAGCATGATTGATCAGAAGGACGTCATTTCGTTTTTTGACCGCTGCGCCCCCGGCTGGGACGCGGAAATGATCTGCAATGAGCCGGTCGTCCGCACTATTCTTGACAACGCCGGCATCCGCGCAGGCGTGGACGTGCTCGATGTGGCCTGCGGCACGGGCGTGCTCTTCCCGGACTATCTGGCGCGGGACGTGCACAGCGTCACCGGCGTGGACATCGCCCCGGAAATGGCCCGGCGTGCCGCCGAAAAGTTCCAGGATGCGCGCGTGACCGTGCTCTGCGGCGACATTGAGACCGTGCCGCTCCCGCAGCAGTTTGACTGCTGCATGGTCTACAACGCCTTCCCGCACTTCCCCGACCCGGCGCGCCTGATCGCACATCTGGCGACGCTGCTCAAGCCCGGCGGCCGCCTGTCCGTCGCGCACGGCATGAGCCGCGCCATGCTCGACCGGCACCACGCGGGCTCGGCCAGCACGGTCTCCATCTCGCTCATCAGCGAGACGGAGCTTGCCGCGCTCATGGCCCCGTATTTTGACGTGGACGTCGTCATTTCGGACGACCGGATGTATCAGGTCTGCGGCATAAAGATGTAAACACAAGCGCAAAACACCCCCGACCTGGGTGAAGCGACCTCAAAAAGTTAAGCAAAAAACAGTGTGAAAAATGATTCACAATTGGCTGATTCATGATCAGCTCATGGCAGAGCGCAGTGCACAAAGTTGCTCATGTCGTTTCTCCTTTCTCTTGACCTACCTGGCCAGCTTCTGGGAGAGCAACGCGGCGAGAATGCCCTCTTTCCCACTAACGTTGTACCGCTCGCGGCACACTCATCGACTCAGGCCCGTATAATTGCTGACGTCTGTCACCGTCAGCACCCGGCGTCCGCCGGTGAACTTCAGGATTTCCTCCAGCTCAAGCCGGAAGGTTTCTTTTTCTCACGGCATCGTCTTCATCTCCCCGTCAGTCCGGGAAATGAGGGTGTTATTTATGGACTAAACACCGGAAAAATCCATAATATCAAGGAATTTGCGGCATGATGGCTTGCATTTGCACCTTGCTGGAACCGAACATCTGACTATGTACTGGGGTAAGCTGCTGACGGCTTAGTCCTTTTAATTCCCGAAACTGAACACGAATACGCCGAGCGCGTCTGTTTTTTCCCTTCATGGGAATGCCCTTCGGGGCTGGCAGACGCGCTTTTTCATGCTCATTTTTATGAGGAAGACGAAATGCCCGCAGCGCAGCTTCTTCCGTCGAAATTGGATTTTACGTGCCACCTGACAATAATAAACCGCCGGCCTAGCCGGCGGTTTTTCATAGACGGGCAAAGCCCTCTGTTACTAGCTTGCACGTCACGTCGTGCAAGTACGATCTGCCAGCCGCGAGAGTTCTGCTACTTGCAGCCCGTGAACGGGCTTAGAAATTTCCCATCGTCAGTTGTTCTCCGGCTTTGTCCTCATCCAGCTGGTGCTTGATGTATTCTTCTATTTTCTTTGCATTCTTTCCCACTGTATCCACGTAGTATCCTCTGCACCAGAATTCCCTATTTCTATACTTGTACTTCAGTTCCGGGTATTTCTCGTATATCATCAGACTGCTCTTCCCTTTCAAATACCCCATAGGTTTTCATTTGCTTTCCGCCCCTGCGCCGGGGGTTCTCTACGGCAGGCTCATGGGCCATGCCGCCGCGTCTGGAAACGGCATAGGCTCCGCTCACATCCGCATCCTCCGCCTTGCTTGACTGCGGAAGGTTGCGCTCCAGATCCTCACGGTTGGCATAGGCTACCGCACGATCTGCCCGCTCCGGCACGATATAAGGCTCCTCGAAGGTGATGCCCCATCTGTTTTCCTCCGTCGTTGATAAAATAAAAAAGCGCCCATCTTCATATTGAAAATGGACGCCAATTGTGTACTTGATTTAATTGTTGTAGGAAGCGGGGAGGTGTATCTGAACCGTAGATAGAACAAGACCGTAAGGCGTTGGCCTTACGGTCTGTTGTTGGTGGAGTAGCCCCATCAAAATCCGAACTCAACGCCGACTCGATCTCGTCAAGCGAGATTGTCTGCGTACCATGTTGATAGTTATAGGTCAAGACCAATTTATCATCGAACACATACACCGCGTTCACAAATGTATCAATCAGGCGTTTCTGAAACTCACGGTTTGCTGGGTCACCATGACGGAACTGCTCAAACCATGCCGTCATCTGCTCACGGGTCAGCTTTGGCTTTTGCAGTTCGACGCTCTGGATATTCACAAGAATTTCTCCCTTCCGTGCTTCCTGCTCATCAAGCCGCTGTTTGGTGGACGGCGTAAAAATGCCCTGCTCGATTGCTTTCAGAATGTTCCCAATAGCTGACTCAGTTTCTGCAAGCTGTGAACGAAGCGCAGGTGTTGTCGTGTCTTCCTGCTCCTGCATAACAAGAATTGCGTCAATAAGCCTGCTGATTTTTTTCTCATCCATGACGCGCTGCATGGTCAGACGAACAACGACACGCTCAATCCAGTCCTTGCGGACTGCTTTCTTATCGCAGTCCTTCCGTCGCTTTGCTCCGCCGCATTTGTAATAATAGTGCATGGTGCCGGTATGACTCGTACCGCTTTCACCGACCATCATGCGCTCACATTTACCGCAAAAAAGCTTTGTTGTCAGCAGATAATCCTCTTTGGCTTTTGCCATCGCGGGAGCATGGCGGTTCTTCTCCAAGCGTTCCTGCACACGGTTGAACAGGTCTTCCGGAATGATGGAGGGAACGCCGCCCTCAATTACAACATCCTGATAGCGATACTCGCCAATGTACTTGCGGTTTTTCAGCAGAGAGCTGAAACTATTGATATTGAACGGTTGTCCCTTTTTCGTTCTGAGTCCACGGGCATTGAAGTCCTCGACAATGGAACGGACCGTTTTGCCGTCAGCATACTTTTCAAATATCTCCACCACTAATGGCGCAGTCACGGGATCAACCACAAGCTTCTGCGCTTTCTTGTCCAACAGATAGCCGAGAGGAACGCCACCGCCATTGTTTTTTCCTTTCAGCGCGTTCTCTTTCTGTCCGCGATGGATTTTCTCTGATAGTTCAGCAGAATAGAACTCAGCATAGCCCTCCAACATCGCTTCCAGAATAATCCCTTCCGGACCTTCGGAGATATGCTCTTTCGCAGAAACAACCTTTACACCGTTCTTTTTCAGAATGTGCTTGTAGTGTGCGCTGTCGTAACGGTCGCGGGAAAAACGGTCAAGCTTCCATACAAGTACGATCTCAAACAGCTCTTTTGCGTTGTCCTTGATCATGCGCTGGAACTCCGGTCGATCTGCTGTCTTTGCAGATAATGCCCGATCAATATACGTTCCAACGATGGTCATATTGTTGCGTTCAGCATATTCCCGGCACTCGCGGAGCTGACCTTCAATGGATTCCTCGCGCTGGCTGTCTGAGGAATAGCGGGCATAGATAACAGCGTTCATTCTTCATCACCCTCGTTGCCTTCGCCGCTTTCCAACGCAAGCTCTGTCAATTCACGCAGCTTGTTTTGCAGAAGCGTCTTATCAGGAAGACAAAGCCTATAATCTGCAACGAGTGTGGGCGACATACTGCGGCTTAAAGCATATTCGACAACTGCGTCATCCTTGCTGGCGCAAAGAATAACGCCTACACTTGGATTTTCATTGGGCTTCTTCACATCGCGGTCAAGCGCTTCGAGATAAAAATTGATCTGCCCGATGTGTTCCGGCTTGAATTTTCCGATTTTCAGTTCAATCGGGACAAGGCAGGAAAGCGCACGGTTATAAAACAGCAAGTCAATGAAGAAATCTGTATTACCAACCTGAACGCGGTACTCCTCACCGATAAAGGTAAAGTCCCGACCAAATTCGAGTATAAACTGCTTCAAATTCTCGATGATTGCTTTACGGAGATTCTTTTCAGAAAATTGCTCCGGCAAGTCCAGAAACTCAAGCACATAGGTATCGAGGATGCTTTCGCGCACATCATGCGAAACGGATTCAGGCATCGGCTTCTTGGCAGAAATCATCGAACGCTCATAGTACGATGTGCCGATCTGACGCTCCAACTCGCGTTTGGAATAATGTTCCTTCGCACAGAGCGCCATGTAAAAATGCCGTTCATCTGCCGTCTTGGAGCCAGACATAATAAGCAGATGGTTTGTCCAGCTGATTTGTGTCACCAGTGGTGTCACAAATTCATCGTCCTTGTAAGTCTCGTAGAATTGCTTCATACGATAGAGACCGCGACGATTGAAACCTTTGATGTTGGGGTTCTCTTGCGCAATGTATGCGGCAACTTCGTCAATGATCTTATCGCCAAAGCTTGATGCAGAACAAAGTTCAGACAAATACGCACCGACGCTCCAATACATCTGAATAAGCTCTGCATTGACTGCTTTCATGGCGCGGCTGCGGGCATTATCGATGATATGGATGACCTCGTCAAACTGTCCCGGATTATGGGTTAATTCATTGCTCATGTCTTCGCCTCCCCCAGCATTTTCAGCATCGCTTCTTTCAGTTTTTCGTTCATCGGTGATTCCGGATCGAAGCACATCTCAACGAACTTCCTCAGTTCAGGATTGTTCGCGTCAACCGGAGGTTTTGCCTCATACAGCTTGCCGTGCGGGTCATCGCAGCGGGCAAAGATATAGTCCATTGAAATGTCAAAGTAGTCCGCATACTTGCGTAGAAGCTCAACTGTCGGCGTTGCCTGACCGTTTTCATAACGGTTGATGCTGGACTGTGTAGAACCGATTACATCGGCAAATTTTGATTGGGATAAACCAATGCCTTCCCGCAGTGCGCGAAGGCGCATACCCAGTTGCTTCATGCCATTCAACCTCCAATTCGGGTTAAGTATAGTATAATCAAAATCCGAGCAGATGTCAACCCGGATTTTGATGAGTTTGTGTAAGCATTGACTGAGCGGCTATTATATAGATTACTGTGGCTGCTGATCCTCCTGCTGAGACTTGAGAATTTTTGTTATATCTATAATAGTCGCAGAACTTGGCTGAACTGCAAGATTTTTTGCAGCAGTAGCAAGAGGCTCCGCGTAAGCATCCACAGAGGAAAGCTGAAGTCTTCGCATAGTTTCGATATTTTCGAGTTTCTGCTTCAATGCCTGTTGCTCTGCCAAATCAGCCTCTGCGGACAGCTTTCTCAGTTCGATTTTCTTCTTGTCTTCGTCATATTTATGATTGATAATTCCTTTGATGACGCCGATTATAGAATGAAATTCATAATCTCCTACTTTGCCACCAAAAATAGCCATATAGCATATTAAAAGAGGAAACGCATTTTCCTGTGCAAAATTCCATATTTGAAGAATTACGTCACCAGGGGAATGAAGAGTGGTTTTGACCCGAACTGTTTCCGGCTTATCGTCCGATAATAATCGCGCAGCGTACAGGACAAAATTAGCGAGGTCAAGAACGTTAATTTCTTCTTTTCGCTTTACACGAAAAGTAACAGTAAGTTTATCCTTAAATAGAACTGTATCGAAGCACCCGCTCAACACCAGTTCTGCGTATTCGTTCAAATCACTTAAACTATGCCAGTTTCTCGCAATAGCACTCTGCAAATATGGACTTATTGTATCATCAGCAGTCAGCGCTTTAATCAGTGTAATTTTTCTTCGTTTAATATACGGGCAGGAAAATGTAGGAGGATTATGTCACAGAAGTTTTTGAAGTTTACAAGCGAGAGCTTGTCGGCATCCTACATACCGTTTCCACGGTTCTTGATGGAGGACAGTCTTGCCGGGTTATCCAACGATGCAAAAGTGCTGTACGCCCTGATGCTGGATCGGGCAAGCATTTCAAAAGTAAACGGTTTTCTCGAAACTGACGGTACCATCCGGATTTACTTCACCGTGGAACAGGCGCAGAAGAAGCTGCACCGCAGCCGGCAATGTGCAACACGGATTTTCCATGAGCTTGAGTTCAGCGGTTTGATCTGCCGAAAGAAACAGGGACTTGGGAAACCCGCATTGATTACGCTGAATTATCCCTCTAATGCGAAGCTGATTCAACCGAAGGAGGGCGGCGCAATATCGTCCGGATAAAGGTCGAAAACGAGGCATTTTTTGCCCCACAATCGACGCGAAAACACTGGGGAATATCTTTCCCTTATAGCGGCTTCAAAATGGGCTTATACGCGTTATAGAAGCGTTAAAGGAGGTACTATGTGAACACAGAAAAAGCGAATATTCAAAACAGTATGGATGTAACCGAAATTCCGGAATACGTCTTTGAATCGCTGGCACGGAGTCTGCTTCCGGTAATTCAGAAGTACTACGAAAGCGAAGACGGCAGAAAGGCATTTGCCGAATGGAAAGCAAAGAAGGAGATTTCAGACAGTGCACCTACATAAAGAAACCGGGAGGATTGCCCTGATCGACAGTCCTCCCGGTTTCTTTATTACCAGTCTTCAACTTCTTCTATAAAAACAACAAATCCGAACCCATGACCAATCGGCAAAAGGTTCGGATTATATTGTTTTGGTGGAGATAAGCGGGATCGAACCGCTGACCTCTTGAATGCCATTCAAGCGCTCTCCCAGCTGAGCTATACCCCCACAGGCAAGGTGTATCTTATCAGAAAACGACACGAATGTCAAGAACGTTTTTGCATTTTGGCGAAAAAATCTGCGCGGCGGCAGGGTCGCCGCGCAGAGCTTTTTTTCACGTTTATGTGGGCGCCTGCGCGCTCACGCCTCACAGTCATGGCGGACGATGTCCGCAATGGCGGCGGCCAGCTTCTTGTGCCCGTCGGGGTCGAGGTGCTCACCGTCGAGTGCGCTCATCTGCGTAACCGTACCGGCATCCAGAAAGCGCAGGCCATACGCCTCGGCAATCATCTGATACTGCTCCGCCACACCCTGCGAGACGGCGAGCGACTGCGCGTCATACTCCGGGTCGCGCTGCTGCGCGGCCGGGCCGAGCGGCGGCGGAGCCACGAGCAAAATCTTCGTCCACGCGGGCAGCATGCCGATGACGAGCCGCACGAGCTTGTCCATGCCGGCACCCACATCCTCAGCGGAACGGGTCTTGTCGATCTTGCAGTCGTTCGTACCGAGCATGAGGATGATGTACTGCACCGGGCCGTGGCTCTCGATGCTCAGCGGCAGCGTCTCGAGCGCGGAGCGGCCCGCGCGGTTATCGTCCGGAAACGCCGTCGTGCGGCCGACAAGGCCGTCCTCCGCAACGTAATACCCGTCGCCGAGCAGGGACTGCAGCACACCGGGGTAGCGAATATCGCGCCCGTAGCGGTGCTTCCAGTCGGGCGTGAAACCATAGGTGTTGCTGTCACCGAAACAGAGGATCTCGATCACGCCGCGCACCTCACTTCAGGAAACCGCTGATGATCTGCTCCTCGGCTTCCTTTTCGGTCAGGCCGAGGGTCATGAGCTTGTTGAGCTGCTCACCGGCGATCTTGCCGATAGCGGCCTCGTGGATGAGGCTGGCCTCGACGCAGTTTGCCGTGATCTCCGGGCGCGCGCCGACGGTGCCGCTGTCCATGATGATGGCGTCGCACTCCGAGTGGCCGGCGCACTTGTTGTTGCCGCGGATGTTGGAATTGAACATCTGGCTGGAGTGATCCTTGGCGACGGAGCGGGAGATGACGTTCGTGCTGGAGTCATAACCGTCGAGATCGACGGAGAAGTTCGTCTCCGCGTGCTGGTGACCGTGCGTCATGATCTTTTCCTTGATGATGAGCGTGGCACCGTCCGACAGGTGGGCCTGCGTGTCGCGATAGGTGGAGTCGATGCCCTTAATCTGGGTCGTTTCCATCTCCATGTAGGCGTTCTCGCCGAGGTCGACGATCGTTGTCGGGTTCATGACGTTCTCGCCGTTGCCATCGCCCTCGCCGTAGTGCTTTTCGATGTAGCGCACTTTGGCGTTTTTGCCGACAAAGAAGCTGTGGATGCCGTCGTGGCGGGACTCCTGCGTGCCGCAGTTGTGGATGCCGCAGCCGGCGACAATGGTCACATCGCAGTCCTCGCCGACGTAAAAGTCATTGTAGACCATGTCCTTGAGGCCGGTCTGGGAAATGATGACCGGGATGTGGACGCTCTCGTTTTTCGTACCGGGGGCGATGTAGATGTCAATACCGGGCTTGTCTTCCTTCGTGACGATGTTGATGTGCGCGGTTGTGTTGCGACCGGCGAGCTTGCCGTCGGCGCGGATGTTATAGGCACCCTCGGGGATGCCGTGGAGGTCGGCGACCTCTTCGAGCAGTTTTTTCTCAATCGCATCCATGCTGTTTCCCTCCCTCAGACCTTGTCAGCCAGACGGCTGCACACGCTCGACGACTGCATGAGCACGGGCATAATCTCATCCTTGCTGCCGGTGGCGCGGATCTCGCCGTCGACGAGCACGACGATCTTGTCGGCCGTTTCGAGGATGCGCTCCTGGTGCGAGATGATGAGGATGCTGCCATGGATCGTCTCGTGCATCTTCTCGAACACGCTGATGAGGTTCTGGAAGCTCCAGAGGTCGATACCGGCCTCGGGCTCGTCGAAGATGGACATCTTCGTGCCGCGGGCGAGCATGGTCGCGATCTCGATGCGCTTGAGCTCACCGCCGGAGAGGCTGGCGTTCACTTCGCGGTTGACATAATCCCGTGCGCACAGGCCGACCTCGGACAGGTAGGTGCAGGCCTCGTTCGTCGAGAGCTTCTTGCCGGAGGCGATACTGATGAGGTCAAAGACCGTGATGCCCTTAAAGCGCACCGGCTGCTGGAAAGCGAAGCTGATGCCGCGGCGGGCGCGCTCGGTGATGGACATGTGGGTAATGTCCTCGCCGTCGAGCAGGATCTGGCCGGAGGTCGGCTGCTCGATGCCGGCGATGAGCTTGGCCATGGTGGACTTGCCGCTGCCGTTCGGGCCGGTGATGACGACCATGCGTTCATCGACCGTGAGGCTCACGTCCTTGAGAATCTGGCGGACACCGTCGTCCGTTTCGGCCTCAAAGCAAAGGTGTTTGAGTTCAAGCATTGGTTTCATTCCCTCTTCTCTAGTTTCAAAAATCTTCGTCGTCAAATTTATCGGACAGGTCTTTCTTAAAAGACAGTTTGGACTCTTTGTGCTGGATGAGGCGGCGGATGTTGCTGCGGTGCTTGACCACGAGCAGGATCACGCAAAACAGGCTCAGCAGCGCCGGCAGCTTGCCGCAGGCGGCGAGCACGCCGATGGGCGCGATGAGCGCGCCGCAGATACTGCCGAGCGACACATAGCGCGTGGCCCAGACGATGCCCACAAAAATCAGCAGCGAGACGAGCCCGGTCGGGAAGCTCACGATCAGCAGCATAGTCTCGGCGCAGAGGACGCCCTTGCCGCCGCGAAAGCCGTAAAACACCGGGTAGATGTGGCCGAGCATGACACAAAAGCCCGCAAACACCTGCCCCGTGGACGCCGCGCCCTGCGTGCCCATGATGAGCCCGCCGGCCACGACGGCAATGACGGTCTTGAGCATATCCGTGCCGATGACGATGGCGAGGCCGGGCGCGCCGAACGTGCGGAAGAAATTCGTCAGGCCGGCGTTGCCGCTGCCGTAATCACGCACGTCGCGGTGAAAGACGTATTTCGACGCGATGATCGCCCCGTTGAGCCCGCCGAGCAGGTAGGAGAAAACGGCAATGGCCGCGAGCAGTCCGGGGATCATTCCTGCTCCCCCTTCTGCCGGATGACCATGCGGATGGGCGTGCCCTCCAGGCCGAACACGGCGCGGATCTGGTTTTCGAGATAGCGCTGGTAGGAGAAATGGAACAGCTCCCGACTGTTGCAGAACACGACGAAGCACGGCGGCTTGACGCCCGTCTGCGTCATGTAATAGATCTTCAGGCGGCGGCCCTTATCCGTCGGCGGCTGGACACGCGCCTGCGCGTCGGCGAGGACGTTATTGAGCATACCGGTGGTGATGCGCATGGCGCTCTGGTCGTTGACAAAGTTGATGAGTTCGAACAGCCGCTCGGTGCGCTGGCCGGTCAGGGCCGAGATGAACAGCACCGGCGCGTAGGACATGAAGCTCAGGTCGCGCAGGACGTCCTTGCGCATTTTCTCCATGGTGCCGGTCTCTTTGGCGACCAAGTCCCACTTGTTCACGACGATGATGGACGCCTTGCCCGCCTCGTGCGCGAGGCCGGCGATCTTCGTGTCCTGCTCCGTGATGCCGTCGCGCGCGTCGATCATGATGAGGCACACATCCGCGCGCTCGATGGCAAGCTTGGCGCGCATGACGGAGAATTTCTCAATGCGGTCGTCCACGCGGGACTTGCGCCGGATACCGGCGGTATCGACAAAGATATACTTGCCGTATTTATTTTCAAAGCGGGTGTCGACGCTGTCGCGCGTCGTACCGGCGACGTTGCTGACGATGACGCGCTTTTCGCCGAGGATGAGGTTCACGAGCGAGGACTTGCCGACGTTCGGCTTGCCGATGACGGCGACGCGGGTGTAGTCCGCGTCCGCATCGGACGCGTCCTCGGGCGGGAAGTGCTCCAGGCAGGCGTCAAGCAGGTCGCCCGTGCCGTGGCCGTGCACGGCGGAGACGGCGATCGGGTCGCCGAGGCCGAGGGAGTAAAACTCATAGATGCCGGGGTCGACCGTGCCGGTTGCGTCCATCTTGTTGACGGCCAGCACGACGGGCTTTTTCGAGCGCAGGAGCATATTGGCCACTTCCTGATCGGCGGCGGTGACGCCGGTGCCGATCTCGGTAACGAGCACAACGACGTCGGCCGCGTCAATGGCGAGCTGCGCCTGCTCGCGCATGAACAGCAAAATTTCATTATCGGTGCTCGGCTCGATACCGCCGGTGTCGACGATGTCGAACGTGCGGCCGCACCACTCGCACTCGGCATAGAGCCGGTCGCGCGTGACGCCGGGCGTGTCCTCGACAATGGACAGGCGGCGGCCGCAGAGCTTATTGAAGAGCATGGACTTGCCGACGTTCGGCCGGCCCACGATCGCAACCAGGGGTCTGGACATGGTTATCCCTCCTTATGGGGATTGTATTTGTAGTATTCCGCGCCGTCGGTGCTGCCGCCCCGCTCGGGCAGGTGCACCTCCGGCAGGATGCCGAACATGGCATCGCAGAGGGCGAAACCGTCGGCGTCCACGGGGTAGATAGGCACGCCGAGCGCGGCGCTGGCCTGCTCGAGCGTAATATCGTCGAGAAAGTCCAGCTCGTCATGGCGCACCATGTTGTTCGAGATCAGCAACCGCTCGCCGAGGTCCCTGCCGCGCAGCTGCGCGATGAGGTCCTGCCCGGTGATGAGGCCGGAGACATTGATGCTGCGGCCGAAGAAGTCATTTTCGATCGCGTAGACGTGTCCTTTTATTGTAGCATACTTTTCCTGCGCCGTACACAAAAGTTTTTCCAGAAACGGTGCCGCCGAAACACCCGCCGCCATGGAAAACGGCACGCCATCCGGCGGGTCGGACAGGCGCAGCGCCGAGCGAAACTCCGTCTGCTGCAGGCGCAGCATGCCGACGCCGTTTTCCAGCTGCGTGAATTCTTCGTAAAATTCCTCCGGCGGCAGCTCGCGCTTCGCTTTCAGATACAGCTCGTCGGCGCAGAAAAAGATGCGCGCGCCGAATTTTTCCACACACTCGTCGCCGAAGGCGTTGACAAGGTCGAGCGTCTCGGCCGCGTGCTCGGGCGTGAACGGCGTGAGCGGATAGAGCCCCTCGCGAAACTTCGTCAGCCCGACCGGCACGATCGACACGCTGTGCACCTGCGGATAGAGCGCCGCGAGGTCGTGCATCGTGCGCTGCAGCTGCGCGCCGTCGTTCAGGCCGGGGCAGCAGACGATCTGGCAGTTCATGGTGATGCCGCCGTCGGCAAAGCGCCGCATGATCTCGAGCGTTTTGCCCGCGCGGGGATTGCCGAGCAGGAACGCTCGCAGCTCCGGGTCCGTCGCGTGCACGGAGATGTTGATGGGGCTGATGTGCAGGTGGACGATGCGCTGCACCTCGCGCTCGGACAGGTTCGTGAGCGTCATATAATTGCCCATAAGGAAGCTCAGGCGTGCGTCATCGTCCTTGAAATACAGCGTCGGGCGCATGCCCGGCGGCATCTGGTCAATGAAGCAGAACACGCAGTGGTTGGCGCACGAGTGGGCGTTATCCATGAGGTAGGTCTCAAAGTCCAGCCCCAACTCGCCGCCGAGGGGCTTGGAAACGTGCACGGTGTGCTCCGTCCCGTCCGGACGGCGCAGGCACACGGCCAGCTCTGGGTCATAGGCGTAGTATTTATAATCCAGCACATCGGTGATCGGGTTGCCGTTGATGGACACCAGTCGGTCGCCGGGACGGGCCGCGTGGCGCAGCGGGCTGTCGGGGTCGATGTGGCTGATCGTGCAGCGATGCATACGCCGCGCCTCCTTTGCTCAGAACATCCTTTGCTATGTGTCGGGAAGCTCCGGCACATAGCAAAAGAAGAGGGGCAAGCGCTCCTCTTCTCAGCTTCTTTTAGTCGTCAACCTTGATGACGTCGCGTCCGTTGTACTTGCCGCAGGTCTTGCATGCATGATGGGGCATGACGAATGCGCCGCAATTCGGGCACTTCACAATCGCGGGAGCGGTGAGCTTCCAGTGGGACGAACGACGCTTGTCACGTCTCTGTCGAGACACTTTTCCTTTCGGGACTGCCATGATGACACCTCCTCGTCAGTCGCTGTTATGAGCAGCTTCCTCTTCTTCGTCAGTTTTATTATCCAAAAGCTGCTCTAATACAGCCATTCTTGGATCGCGGGGTTTTTGGCACCGGCACGGCCCGAGATTTAAGTTCGCGCCGCAGCGGTCGCACAGTCCGGCACAGTCGGGCTTGCACAGGCACTTGGTATCCATGCTGAGGATGAAGCAGGTGGAGAGCACCTCGTCCACATCGAGCCAGTCTCCGTCGAGCGTAAACACCTCAGGATCGTCGTCCTGCGCATCCGCCGTGATGTCAGCGTGCAGGTCGAGGTCGACCGTGCGCGGAAACTCCGCGCCGCAGCGGTCGCACACGCACAGCATCTCCGCGTGCAGCCTTCCCTGCAGCGTGAGGATGCCGGCCGTATTGACCACCTTGCCCTCGGCCGTGATCGGCGCGGTGTAGGCCCGGACGGAGGGAAAGTCGAGCAGGGCCGTGTCCAGCTCCTGCGCAAACGGAACACTGCCGCCGGGAATTTCTATGATTTCTCTCAGATTCAGCTTCATAGCGCACCTCGCACAATCGCTTTAGTATTATAGATGATATCCACCCCTGTTGTCAACAGGAATTTGTGTTGACAAGGCACTGAAAATCCGCGATAATCGTTGTGTGGAGATGGTGTGTGACATGAAAGAGATTCAGATACGCAAAAATGACGCCGGCCAGCGGCTCGACCGCTTCGTCGGCAAGGCCGTTCCCCTGCTGCCGGAATCGCTGCTGCAGAAATATATCCGCCTCAAGCGCATCAAGCGCAACGGCAAGAGCGCCAAGCGCGACGTGCGCCTCGTCGAGGGGGACGTGCTGCAATTATACATCAACGACGAGTTTTTTGAAAAGCCCACGGAGCAAAACGCCTGGCTCAAGATCGCGACGCCGCGGCTCGACATCGTCTACGAGGACGAAAACATCCTGCTGGCGGACAAGAAGCCCGGCGTGCTGTGCCACAGCGCGGGCGAATGGAGCTGGGACACGCTCATCTCGAACATTCAGGCCTATCTGCGCCAGACCGGTGCCTGGGATCCGAAGGCCGAAAACGCCTTTACCCCCGCGCTCTGTAACCGCATCGACCGCAACACCGGCGGCATCGTCATCGCGGCGAAAAACGCCGAGGCGCTGCGCATCCTGAACGATAAGATCCGTGAGCGCGAGATCGAAAAATCCTACCTCTGCGTCGTCTGCGGCCGGCCGCGCCCCGCCGAGGGCCGGCTGGAAGGGTATCTGTTTAAGGATGCGGTGAAAAACCAGGTCTACGTGACGAAAAAGCCGCAGCCCGGCGCCAAGACCGCCGTGACGGAATACCGCACACTGCAAAGCCGCAAGGGGCTCTCGCTCGTCGAGTGCCGGCTGCTGACCGGCCGCACGCACCAGATCCGCGCACAGATGGCCGCCGCCGGCTGCCCCCTGCTCGGCGACGGGAAATACGGCCGTGAGCGCATCAACCGCACCTACGGCGAGACGGGGCAGATGCTCTACTCCTACAAACTCACGTTCACGCTGCCGACAGATGCGGGCAGGCTCGAATACCTGCGCGGGCGGACGTTCCAGGTGCAGCAGGTGGCCTTCGCGGAGAAATATTTCCCGGGGTTCACGCTGCCGGACACGGAAAGCGAACCAAAAACCGACCCCTGATGCAAAACGCTCCCGCACGCAGCGGGAGCGTTTTGGCATTTCAGCGCGCGAATTTGTTCGTGTCCAGCGATTTGCGGTAGACCACGAAGCGCTGATAGAGAAACTCCGTCACGAAGTTCAGCACCATGTTCAAAAACGTCACAAGGTAGCCGTTCCACCCCTGCACGTCCGCGAGCCGGTGCTCGAGCAGCGTGGACAGCGGCGTGAACGCACAGTAGTACAAAAACACGAGCGCCATCGCCCGCACCACCTTCTCCGCCGAGCGGAAAGTGTAGCGCCGGTTGCACGTGAAGTTCCACAGCACCGACAGCACGAGCGCCATCAGATACGCGCCCCAGTACGGCCAGTGAAACACCTCGTTGAAGAGCGCAAAACTGCTGAGCTCGATCAGCCCGGCCGAGCACGAGAAGAGCAGGAACTTCCCCGTGCGCCGGAGCTCCGTATGCTGCATAGCGATCGCCTCTCACTTTAAAAAAGTTAAATTATTTGAAGCAATCATAGCGCGTTTTTCGGAATCTGTCAAGTGCTGACCGGATAGACGGCCACCTGCCTGTTGGCGTCGGCCACGGCAAGGAATACCTCGCGCGCGCTGGAATACCCCTGCTGGCGTAGCTGCTTGAGCAGCCATGTCTCGTCCACGCCCATGCGGTGCAGGTTCTCGCCAAGGACGCGGCCGTCCATGACGAGCTCGGTGAAGATCTGCTCCTTCTCCGGGGCGATGCCCATGTCCTCCGGTGTGGCCGGGCGGCGGGCCGCCACGGGCAGGATGGTCAGGCGGCCGTCGGGCTCATAGACCGCCGTCCGGATGGCACCGAGGTCGAAAAAGCCCTGCTGGCGGCACTGGATAAGAAATTCGCTCAGGTCAAGGCGGGCCTTTTTCATGTTGCGGCGGTAAAGCTTGCCGTTGTCAAAAACGATCGACGGCGAGCCGCTGATATATTTGCGCAGGCGCGGGCACTTGCTCGTCAGCGCCTCGAGCAGCCACACCAGCAGCGCCCAGACCACCATGGCCACGAGCGGGCGCAGGGGCTTTTCCAGCTCCGTGGCCATCTCGGCGGCAATGGAGCCGATGGTGATGCCGTTGACGTAGTCAAAGACGCTCAGCTCCGAGATCTGGCGGTGACCCATGAGCTTCGAGAGCAGAAACAGCACCACAAACGCGCCCACGGCCGTGACCGCCACTTGCAGCAGGTCCATCCGAACCACTCCTTTCGATATCGGCTAGTGTGCCCGGGCGGCGGAAATTCATGTACCGGTGCTTGACTTTTCGGCCGGAATCTGCTAAAAAGGAACTTGGCTCGTGTAGCACTGACACAACAGGAACGCAAAGCGTGCAGCATCCGGACACCGGACGCTGTGCGCTTTTTTTGTTTGCCCGGCGCAAAGCAGCCGCGTATCAAAAAAGGAGGTCTGTACGATGCCGCAGACAAAAACACAGGGTGCGGTCTTCGGACTGCTGATGTCGTATTTCATGGCACTGGGGATGGAGGTCGCAAACATCGCACACAAGTTCGGCGCGATGTCCAACGCGGTGTTCCTGCCCGCGCTGAAGGAGACTGCGTTCATGGGCGCGATCGTCTTTGTCGTCTCCACGCTCTATGGCAGCCGCGCGGGGCAGCACATCGCGCACAAATTCGTTCAGCCGGGGCGCGACAATCCGCTACTCGTGACGCTGGCCGTATCCGGCTGCACAGTCATGGTCATGTGCCCGTCGATGAGCCTGATCGCGACGGCGCTGTTCACGGGCATCGACGCGGAGTTTTTCGCGCGCTTTCTCGCGACCCTCTACCGCAACCTGCCGTGGGCGCTGCTGTGGCAGATCTTTGCCGCGGGGCCGGCCACGCGCGGCGTGTTCCGCGCGATCTTTCACAAGCAGCTCGTGGAAAGCGACCGCAAAGCCTTTTCTTCCGGCACGGAATGTGATAAGATGGATGTTTGAGAAATCGAGGTGTTTTTCATGTATGACGAACTGACGGAAGTCGACATTCAGAAGATGAAAGACGAGATCGACTACCGCACGCTTCAGCTGCGCCCGAAGCTGATCGAGGAGGTCAAAGTGGCGCGCGGCTTCGGCGACCTGAGCGAGAACTTCGAGTACAAGGCCGCCAAGCGCGAGAAAAACCGCAACGACAGCCGCATCCGCTATCTGCAGCGGATGGTGGACACGGCGAAGGTCATCTCCGACCACTCGTCCTTTGATGTGGTGGGTCTGTTTGACAAGGTGGTCATCTATATCCCGGACGACGACGAGGAGCAGACGATCCGCCTCGTGACGACACTGCGGCAAAACGCACTCGAGGGCCTCATCAGCAAGGAGTCCCCCGTCGGTAAGGCCGTCATGGGCCACCGCGCGGGCGAGACCGTGCACGTGCAGGTCAACGAAACCGTCGGCTACGACATCGTCATCCGCTCCGTAGAAAAGGGGCAGGACGACGACTCGCTGCCCATCAGCGCGTACTGAGCGCGGTGCCATGCAAAAACCGGCTGCGAGGCCCCGCAGCCGGTTTTTTCTGCCCGCTCACAGCAGATATTCATAGAGGCCGTAGTCCGTCCAGCCGGTGTCGGCATAAAACATCCGCACCGTGCCGCAGCGCCGCCGTCAACCGCGCGCGTGTAAACCGCCGCAGATGCTGTGAAAAACGACGGAGCTGCTCAGTCCAGATAGCCGAACAGGCCGCGCACGGACACGTCACCGCCGGTGACGATCTCGCGCGTGCCGTCCGGCCAGCGGACGACAAGCGCAAAGTCATCGTCCACCGCCTCGGCAAAGCCGGTGCGGACATCCCCGCCGCGCACGACGCGCACCGGCCGCCCGACCGTGACGCAGCGCGCACGGTAATCGTCCAGATACGCGCGCGGGTCGTGCTGCCAGTCGAGATACATCCGGTCGAGCGCACGCACCATTTCGGCCGCCAGCTGCGCGCGGGAGATCTCCTGCCCGGTCTCGGACCGGACGGAGCCCGCGATGGCGCGCAGCTCCGGCGGGAAATCCTCCGGCCGCTGGCGGACGTTCACGCCGATGCCGGCCACGATGGAATCGACCGTGCCGGTCTCGGCCTCGACGGTCAGCTCCGTGAGGATGCCGCAGAGCTTTTTCGTGCCGAGGACGAGGTCGTTCGTCCACTTGATGCCCGGCTGCACGCCATACGCCTCGAGCGCGCGGCAGACGGCCACCGCGACGTGCGCCGTCATGGTCATGGCCGCCGTGGGCACGCAGTTCGGCCGCAGGAGCATGGACAGGTAGACCCCCTGTCCCGCGTCCGAACGGAACGGCCGCCCGGCCCGGCCGCGTCCGGCCGTCTGCCGGTCGGCAATGGCGCACAGGCCGTCCGGCGCGCCGCGCATGGCCTCGGCCTTCAGGTAGCTGTTCGTGGAGTCAATCTGCGCGAAGCACCGCACCGCCGCCCGCCGCGCCTCCGGCAGGTAGGACAGCACGTCCCCGGCCGTGAGCGTGTCCGGCCGCGCACGCAGGCAGTAGCCCCGGTTCGTGACCGCGTCGATGTCATAGCCGTCGGCGCGCAGCACACGCACCGCCTGACTGACCGCCGCACGCGACACGCCCAGCTTTTCACGCATCTCCTCTCCGGAGAGATACCCCTCCGCCTCCGTGAGCAGGAGCAAAACATCGTCCCGCAGCATGAGATCACGCTCCTTTTGATATCTTCTGACAGCAGTTTAGCCGATGGTGCCGGAATTGTAAAGCATTTTTCAAAAACAGTTGACAATTTATCGTGTGTGTGCTATCGTCCGATTGTTAAGCCGTTTTGCGTTTTACTTTACAATCGGAGGAAACCTCATGAAATTTTCGACCAGAGACCTGTGCTTTTGCGCGATCGGCGCGGCGCTCATCGCCGTGTGCGCGTGGATCAGCATCCCGGCGGCCGTGCCGTTCACGATGCAGACGTTTGCAATCTTCACGGTCGCGGGACTGCTCGGCGGAAGGCGCGGCACGGTGAGCGTGCTGGTGTATCTGCTGCTGGGCGCCGTGGGCGCGCCGGTATTTGCGGGCTTTCGCGGCGGGTTTGCGTCCCTGCTCGGCGCGACGGGCGGCTACCTCGTCGGCTTCGTGCCGCTGACGCTCATCATCACCTTCGTGCAGGCGCACTGGGGGCAGGGCCAGTGGGTGTTCGTGCTCTCGGCGGTCGTGGGGCTGCTCGTGTGCTATGCGTTCGGCACGGCGTGGTTTCTCATCGTCTACACCCGCACAGGCGCCATCACACTCGGCGCGGTGCTGGCCAAGTGCGTGCTGCCGTTTCTGCTGCCGGACGCGGTCAAGCTCGCGCTCGCGGCGCTGCTGCGCGTGCGGCTGTACCGGCGCATCCCCGCGTAACGAAATACCCGTAAACGACATGAAAGAGCCCATGGCGTTTCCGCCATGGGCTTTGATAGAGAAAAAAAGAAAAAGGATTTGAGGGGGAGAAAAAGAAAGGAGTTGGAGAGCAATGAGAGAGGATAAACTCAGATCACTTTTTCTTCTGCCAGCTTGGCGAGGTCCGCGTCGGTCAGGCCGAGCAGGTCCTCATAGATTGCCTTGTTGTCCTGGCCGAGGTCAGGCGCGCACTTGGTAATCTCCGGCTTGGTGTCCATGAGCTTGACCGGGTTGCCGGGCACGATCATGTCGCCGATGACGGGGTGCTGCAGGTGCACGAACATCTCGCGGGCATTGGCGATGTGGTCGTCGTTGACGACGTCGGCGAGCATATTGATCGGAGCCACCGGGACGCCGGCCGCATCGATGATATCCACACATTCTTTGATCGTGTGCTCCTTGCTCCACTTTTCGATCTCGGGCTTGAGCGCATCGTGGTTATCGCAGCGGTGGATATTGGTGTCGAAGCGCGGATCCTCGAGCAGGTCGGGGCGATCGATTGCCTTGGTGCACAGGAGGGTAAAGAGTTTGTCGTTGCCGCAGCCGATGACGAAGCGGCCGTCGCTGGCCTGGAAGGAGTCATACGGGAAGGCGGAAGCGTAGCGGTTGCCGATCAGCTCCGGCTGCTTGCCGGCGGCGAAGAAGCGCTGCCAGCCGACCTCAAGACTGGAAACGACGGAGTCGACGAGCGCGACATCCACACGCTGGCCGCGGCCGGTGATGGTGCGGGCATTGAGCGCCATAAGGATGCCGATGGTGAGGTTCATGCCGCCGAGCACGTCGCCCATGGCATTGCCTACACGCAGCGGCTGGCCGCCGGCCTCGCCGGTGATGCTCATCAGGCCGGACGTGGCCTGAGCGATGATGTCGTAGCCGGGTCTCTGGTGCTTCGGGCCGTAGCAACCAAAGCCGGAGACAGCCGCGTAGATGATCTGGTCGTTGACCTCCTTGAGCACGTCATAGCCGACACCCAGCTTGTCCATGACACCGGGGCGGTAGTTCTCGACGACAACGTCGGCCTTCTTGACCAGCTCGAGGAAGAGCTTCTTGCCCTCCTCGGACTTCAGGTTCAGCGTCACGCCTTTCTTGCCGCGGTTGACATAGGCGTAGTACATGCTGTAGTCGTTTTTCTTCGGACCCATGCCGCGGGTATCGTCGCCGCGGCCGGGCATCTCGATCTTGATGACGTTGGCGCCGTAGTCGGCCAGCATCATCGTGCAGTACGGGCCGGCAAGCACACGCGTCAAGTCCAGAACGGTAATATTACTCAGTGCTTTTTCCATGAGAAAATCTCCTTTACTCAAATATCAGTAGATTATAAGTTGGTATCAGCCGTGCAGCAGGTTTGCCAGCGGGACGTAGATGGTTGCGCAGAGCACCGTGAGAATGACGATCGCCAGACCTGCGTAGATAAACAGCTGGACAAACGTCTTGTTCTCGTCTTCCTTGGTGCGGCCGGGCAGTGCAGTCGCCAGTGCGGCCATGGCCAGCGCGCCGCCGGTGGACAGCGGGGAGATGCCGGCCAGAGAACCGCCGGCGCCGACAGCCGCCATCAGCGCGACCGGGTTCACACCGCCGACCTGGGCAGCGATATCCGCGCACATCGGCATCATCGTCGGGTACACCACGCCGAGCGCGGAGCTGACAAGGCTCAGCAGCGCTGCGGAAAGACCCATGAACGGCGTTGCCGTGCCCTTGGTCATGATCTTGGCGAGAGCATCGCTCAAAAGGTCAATGCCGCCCATCTTGTTGACGATATCCAGCAGAGCGCCGACCGCGAGGACCATCACGATGGTGCCCCAGGGGAGCGCTTTGATCGCCTTGCCGTCATCGGCAATGCCGAACAGGAACAGCAGGCCGGCCACACCGAAGGCCGCGAGACCGATGTTGACGTCGGCAAAGATCAACAGCGCGAGCATGAGTACGATGCTCAGCAGGGCAATGATCTGCTTGGCATTGAATTTCTCCAGTGTGCCGCGCTCGATCGGGTTGAGGGGCGTTTTGACCTTGTGGCCCTTGAAAATGAACCAGAACACGATCGAAGCAACGATTGTCACGATCGTCTGGCAGACAAGAACTGTGGGCATAACATTGGTAATGTTGGCTTCTGCGGCCGCATTGGTGATAATGGCAGCCTCCGGGGTGATTGGCGTCATGCGACCGGCCATCAGTCCCTGTTCACCGATGAGGACGAGCATCAGGGGATTGAAGCCGACTTCCACGGCGATGACAGCTGCGAGCGCGGGGATGATGGCCAGCGCGGGGATGATGGCCAGCGCGGGGATGGCACCGGGGCCAACGCCGGCAACGATGAAGCCGGCAATGTAGACCATGATGGGCAGAACCCACATCTTGTTTCCGGCCAAAGCAATGATCTTTCTGGCCAGCAGATCCAGTGCGCCGGTCTGCGTAATGGCCGCAAACAGCAGCGTGATGCCGACCAGCGTTGTGAACATGGACGTGCTGATGCCGCCGATCAGATCCTTGTCGGTCAGGCCGAAGATACGGACCATGATTACGCCGACGGTGAGTGCCACGACACCGACGTTGACCTTGCGGAAGAAAGCCAGCAGGATCACAACGATGAACAGCACCAACGAAATAATGTCAAATGCGGTTTCCATAAATATTTCCCTCTCTGTTTTCTTTCAAATTTGTTCGCGGATGACAATGCGTCTCAGCAGCAGGGCGGAGTCTTGGTGTTAATATTCTGCTGGTGGCCGCTGTAAATGCCGTCGACAAAGCTCTTCTGGTACTTGGCAACGGCCAGGAGCTTTTCAAAGTCAATTCCGGTGTCATAGCCCATGCGCTGGAGCATGTAGACAAGGTCCTCCGTGGCAGTGTTGCCGGAAGCGCCCGGTGCGAACGGGCAGCCGCCGAGGCCGCCGAGCGTGGACTGCACCGTGGTGATACCGCACTCGATGGCGGCAAGCGTGTTGGCCAGGCCCATGCCACGGGTGTCGTGGATATGGATCTGGAACTCGCAGTCGGGCATGGTCTCGACCATGTCCTGGATCGTCTCGCGCACCTGATGCGGATCGGCGATGCCGATCGTGTCGGCCAGGCAGATAGAGCGGATGCCCATATCATAAATACGCTTTGCGAAATCGACCACCTTCTGGATCGGCGGAATGCCCTCGAACGGGCAGCCGAACGATGTCGCGAGCGCGACGCAGATGTTCATCTGCGGGTAGGTGTCCATGATCTTCTGGAGCTCGGCGAGGGACTCCTCATGCGTTCTGCGGATGTTGGCCTTGTTGTGGCTCTCGCTGACCGATACCACGTAGGATACATTGCGGATGCCGGCGTTAAAGGCGTTTTCCACACCGCGGAAGTTCGGCACGAGCGCGTAGAGCACTGCGTCCGGATGCTTGGTCAGGCACGCCTTGGCCACATCTGCTGCATCCGCCATCTGCGGGATCGCCTTGGGGCTGACGAAGGAAGTGACCTCCATATACTTCACGCCGGCATCAAACATCCGGTCAATCAGATCGATCTTCTGATCGAACGTCAACATTTGCTTGAGATTCTGCCAGCCGTCGCGCGGTCCGCATTCCATCACGTTGATCTTTTTTGCCATGATTCAGATTCCTCCTTGCTTTCCACATTGTTTTTTCTGTTCTGTTGTTCTGTCCGCTCTGGTTTCGCTTAAAAGATTGTTGCTTAACAAAAAGGAACATTCTTTTGTCGAGGTTCAAGTCTATTTTACATTTCTTCGTTATCTTGTCAATTGGCAAAAAAATTATCATCGCTTTTTCTATTTTTTTGTTGGTTTTTTGTTGCGTTCTGACATAGTTTTGCTTAACTTATTTTAATTAAAGCAAAGTTAATCAAATTTATTTTAAGCAGGTATTGCAGTTTTCAGCAGTCAAGCGTATAATGTTAAGCGAATCTGGCTCTCATTCCGGTACCCCATGATCAACTGATAAAAAGGACGTTTTATTCCATGGCAACATTAAAAGATATTGCAGATGCCTGCGGCGTCTCCATCGCAACGGTCTCCTATGTTCTATCCGGTCGGGGGCCCGAAAAACGAATCACGGCGGAAACACAGTCACAGATCCGAAAAATGGCGGAAGAACTCGACTACACTTATAAGGGACGCAACAAGGCTGTGCTCAAATACCGCGTCACGGTCTACTTCCCGCTGTCCGGGCTGAAGATGCTGCTGCCGACGATCATGGACGCGTTCAACCGCATCGTCGATGCCGAGACCTCCAACATCGACATCGTGCTGCGCCCGTACACGCAGAATCAGTTGAATCTCCAGCGCGAGCTGTGGACGGAGCGCAAGGGCTCGTCCGCCATCGTGATCTCTCCGGGCGGCACGGATCTGGCCAACCTGGCCGAGAAGCAAACGCTCGTGCCGCTCATTCTGCTCAGCCGCACACTGCCGAACTACTCCTACGTCGGCTTTGACCAGCTCGAATCCGGCCGGATGGCAGCCGAGCACGCGCTCAAGCGCGGCGGCGACAGCATCCTGCTCGTCTCGTCGCCGACGCTGTTCGGCGCGTCCTGGCGCAGTAATGCCTTCGCCGATTACTGCCTGCAGCACGGCGTGAATCTGGAGCACAACACCATCCACGCCGACACGAGCATCCGCGCCGGCTATGAACTGGGAAAGGCGCTTGTACGCAGCAACCGACTCAAAAAGGTCATCTTCTGCACATATGATATGACGGCGCTCGGCATCTCCTCCGCCCTGTCGTCGGAAAACATTGCCGTCGGCAAGGACGTGGAGATCCTCACCACGAGCTCCAGCGATGAAGACCTGCTCGCCTACAGCAATCCGCCGATCACGGCCGTGGATCTGAAATTTCGCGACCTGTACTATATGGCCATGCGTCTGGCAATGGACATCGCCACCGGCCGCGCGAGCTATCCGCAGGAGATCTCGCTGCACCCGACCATGATCTACCGGCAATCGTGCCCGTTTTGAGCACAGCGCATAAAACTTCATGCATGCGTGCTGCACCACGAAAAAGCGCAAATGCCGGTGCATGAAGTTTTTGTGCATCATTTCCGGTTGCCCCGCAGGGGCGAGGAAATGGCACATTTCTGATTTTGCTATGCTTTTGCATAGCAAAAAAGAACTTGTCACACAAGTGACAAGTTCTTTTTTCTTCTGCTGAGGATTGGCTGGCTCAGTTCCAGTAGTCCGTGCCGGTGATGCCGATGTCGGCGGCGCGGAACTCGGGATCTTTCCCCTCCTTGCGCTGGCGCATGTAGTCCTTGAGTACGGCCACACCCTTGTTGCCGAGGACGAGAATGACCGGGATGTTAATGATGACCATCGTGCCCTGGAGCATGTCGGCCGTATCCCACGCGAGACCGGCGCTGACGATGGCGCCGACGAACACGAGCGCTGTCGCAGCCAAGCGGAAGGCCAGCATGCCGCCGCGGCTCGGATCGCGCCGGAGGATATACTTCAGGCAGCCCTCGCAGTAATAGTAGTTGCCGATGAGCGTCGTGAACGCGAACAGGCTCATGGACACGGCGATGAAGATGGGGCCGAAGTTGCCGAGCGCCTGCTGCATGGACGCCTGCACATAGGCCGCACCGGCGGCATCCGCCGTCGGCTCGACGCCGGAGCACAGGCACATGAACGCCGTGGCCGAGCAGATGAGCAGCGTGTCGATGAACACGGACAGCATCTGTACAAGGCCCTGCTTGGCCGGGTGCGAGACATCGGCCGTGGCGGCCGCGTTCGGCGCCGAGCCCATGCCGGCCTCGTTGGAGTACAGGCCGCGCTTGATGCCCCACATGATGCACGACCCGGTGAAGCCGCTGAACGCCGCCTTGAAATTGAACGCATCGCGGAAGATGTTGGCGATGACGCTCGGGAAGATCCTGATATTCATGAAGATGACGATGAGCGACACGAGGATGTACAGCACGCCCATGACCGGCACGAGCACGCCCGTAATATCGGTCAGGCGTTTGCCGCCGCCGAGTATGCACGCAGCGAACAGCACTGCCAGGATCGCGCCGATGATGTACGGCGTGCGGCTCTTGGTGTAGAAGCCAAAGCCGCCGAACGCGTCCTGCAGGTTGTAGGAAGCAAGCATATTGTAGCCCACGGCATACGTCAGGATGAGCACGACGGCGAAAATGATGCCGAGCCAGCGCTGGTGCAACGCCTGCTCCATGTAATACGACGGGCCGCCGATGCAACCGCCCTTGCCGTCTTTTTTCTTATAGACCTGCGCGAGCGCGGACTCGATGAATGCGCTCGCCCCGCCGAGCAGCGCCACGACCCACATCCAGAACACGGCGCCGAAGCCGCCGAGGCAGATGGCCGTGGACACGCCGACGATGTTGCCGGTGCCGACACGAGAGGCCGTGGACACCATGAGCGCGCCGAACGAGGAAATGCCGCCCTCCTCCTTCGGCTTTTCCGAGACGACACGGACGGACTCGCCGAACAGGCGGAACTGGAGCAGACCGGTGCGGATCGTGAAATACAGGCCCGCGACGATCAGAAACAGCGGCACGATGTACGGCTGGTATAAAAAGCCGCTGATCGCATTGACCACACTGTCAATTTTGTCAATCATGATTTATCTCCTCTGTAATTTTTCAATTTCCCGGCGGTGAAGCAGCCGCGCAAGGAATAGTATACAAAAGATTTGCCAAAAATGCAACCATGATTCGACAATGTGACAAAACCTCGAAAATAACAGGGGCTTCTCCATCGCGCCGGGCCTTGCGCGGGCGGATATTTCGGCGTAAGATAGGGATACTTCCCACGCAGAGACAAGGAGCGAAACACACATGTTCACAGGCTTTTCCGACGCAACGATCGACTTCCTCTGGGAACTGCGCTTTCACAACGAGCGCCCGTGGTTCCTGGAGCACAAACAGGTATTTCTCGACACGCTCGACCGGCCCATGAAGGCGCTGGCCGCGGACGTGACGGCGGCGCTCGAGCAGGCGCACCCCGACCGGAGGTGGTACCTGCACGTGGCGCGCATCTACCGCGACGCGCGGCGGCTGCACGGCAACGGGCCGTATAAGGAGAACCTCTGGTTCACGCTGCGGTGCGACAGCAGCCGCGGGCCGGAGATCCCGGCGTTTTATTTTGAGATCACGCCGCACAACTACAGCTACGGCATGGGCTTTTACTGGGCGAAGTCGAACACGATGGCGTGCTTCCGCCGCGCGATCGACGCCGATCCCCTGCCGCTGACGGAGCTGGCCGAGCGCCTGAATGCACAGGACACCTTCGTGCTCACGGGACAGGACTACGCCCGCGCAAAGGGCGACCCCGGCGCGCTGCTGCGCCCGTGGTACAATAAGCGCGTGCTCGACCTCTCGTGCACGCGCGAACACGACGACCTGCTCTTCTCCCCCGCGCTGACGGCCGAGCTTGTGCGCGGGTTCGGCTTCCTGCTGCCGTACTATGACTATCTCGAGGCCGTGACGCGGCGGGAGGATGCGTGATGCGCTGCTTTGACGGCCACTGCGACACGCTCGCACGCTGCATGGCCACCGGCGAGGGGCTGCGACAAAACACCGGCCACGTCGATCTTGCGCGCTGCGCGGCCCTCGGGCAGCACGCGCAGATCTTCGCCGTGTTTGCCGACAGCGCAGCGGTAAACGAGCCGCTCTATACCGTCGCACAGCGGCAGCACGCGCTGCTGGAGTGCGAATGCGCGCGCAATGCCGATCTCGTCCGCCGCTGCCGCACGGCGCGCGATGTGCGCGCCGCCTGGGCCGCCGGGAAAACGGCTGCGCTGCTCGGCATCGAGGGCGCAGAGCTGCTCGACTGCGACCCGCGGCGGCTGGACGACGCGGCGGCGTGGGAGTGCGTGTACGTGACGCTGACATGGAACCACGCAAACGCCCTCGCGGGGTCGCACTGCGACGCACCAACGCAGGGGCTCACGGCGCAGGGGCGCGACTTTGTGCGCGCGCTGTACGTGCACCGGATGCTGCCGGACGTATCGCACCTGTCGGAGGCGGCAGCGTGGGACGTGGTGCGGCTCGGGCTCGGCCCGGTAATCGCCTCGCACGCGAACAGCCGCGCCATCTGCGCGCACACGAGAAACCTCTCGGACGACCTCTTTTGCGCCATCCGCGACAGCGGCGGCGTGGTCGGCCTGAACCTCTACACGGACTTTCTCGGCGGCGACGGCATGGACGCCATCGTGCGCCATGTCGAGCACCTGCTTGACCTCGGCGGCGACGAAACGCTCGCGCTCGGCGGCGACCTCGACGGGTGCGATACGCTCGGCGGCGGCATCACCGGCGTGCAGGACTATCCGCGGCTCTATGCAGCACTCGCCGCCCGCGGCTACGACAGTGCGCTGCTGCAGCCTCTCTTTTCCGACAACTGGCTGCGCGTGCTGCCGAAATAACGGAAACGTACAATGCCCCGCCGCAGAAACCTGCGGCGGGGCATTTTTCTCTATCCGGGGGGTCTTACTCGAGCGGTTTGAAATCGGACTTCGGGTGGTGGCACAGCGGGCAGACGAAGTCGTCCGGCATGTCCGCGCCCTCGTACACGTAGCCGCAGACGGTGCAGACGAAGCCAACGCGCTTTTCCGCGGGCTTGGCGGCGTGCTTGACGAAGTCGGACGCCGGGTGCTTGCACAGCGGGCAGATGAAATCAGCCGGGAGCGTCTCGCCCTCGTACACGTAGCCGCACACGGAGCAGACCCAGGTCGCCTTCTCGGCGGGGGCCAGTTTCGGCGGCGCGGGCTTGATGTGGCTGCGGTAGTAGTCATAGGTCACGGTCTCGTCGTTGCTGAAGAGCTTGGACTCCGTGATCTCGGCGATGAAGAGCCGGTGGCTGCCCTGGTCGTAGCTCTCGACGACGCGGCAGGAGAACATGGCGTTCGTATAGCGGTTGATGTAATACAGGCCGTTGTCGCTGCGGGCGCAGTCCGTCCAATCCGCGAACTTGTCCACATCCGCGCCGGACTGGAAGCCAAAGTGCTGGAAGAAGGCGAACGGCACTTCCTTCGTCAGCAGCGAGAGGTTGAACACGCCGGTGCGCTCGATCATGCCGCAGGTGTAGTTGGCCTTGATGACCGAGATGGAGATGCGCTCGGGCTTGTTGGCCATCTGGATGGCGGTGTTGATGACGCAGGCGTTGTCCTTGTCCCCTTCGCGGGCGGAGAGTGCGAACAGACCGTACTGGAACTTGAAGAGCGCAGCGGGGTTCTGCTTGCCGTCATTGACGATCGGGCGCGGCTTCGGCATGGAGGCCACAAGTACGTCCGCGATCTCGGCGAGTGCACCGAGCTGGTCGTCCTTGAGCGAGGAGCGGATGGTGAGCGTCTCATTGAGAATGGTCACATTCTTGAGCTTGGAGAGGATGCCGCGCATGAGCTTGCCGGCCGTCGGCGCCCAGGAGCCGTTTTCGATCAGGGCGATGGTGCGGTTCTGGAGGTTGTGCGCCGCGATATCGAGCAGCGCTGTCTCCATGTTGCAGAAGATGCCGGCGTTGTACGTCGTGGACGCAAACACGAGGTGGCTGCAGCGGAAGGCCTCGGCCACGACATAGCTCGGGTGCGTGACGGAGACGTCATACATGGCGATGTTGCGCACGCCGCGCTCGGCGAGCATGGTCGCGAGCACCTGCGCCGCGTTTTCCGTGTGGCCGTAGACGGAGGAGTAGGCGATGAGCACGCTGCCCTCCTGCTCGGGCGTGTAGGAACTCCACTTGCTGTACTTATCCACGAACCAGCCGATGTTCTTGCGCCAGACGGGGCCGTGCAGCGGGCAAATCATGCGGATGTCGAGCGTGGCGGCCTTCTTGAGCAGGGCCTGCACCTGCGTGCCGTACTTGCCGACGATATTCGTATAGTAGCGGCGGGCATCGGGCAGCCAGTCGTGCTCGAAGTCGTACTCATCGGCATAGAGATTGCCATTGAGTGCGCCGAACGTGCCGAAGGCGTCGGCGGAAAAGAGCGTGCCGGTCGTGGTATCAAAGCTGACCATGACCTCCGGCCAGTGGACCATCGGCGCCATGACATAGGCAAACGTGTGCTTGCCAAAGGTGTATGTATCGCCCTCGGCCATGAGGATGGCGCGGGCATCAATGTCGAAGGTAAAATAGTTGCGGATCATGTCGCGGATCTTCGCATTGCAGATGATCTTCGCCTCGGGATAGCGGCGCACGGTCTCCTCGAGCGTCTTGGCGTGGTCGGGCTCCATGTGGTGCACGACGATGTAGTCCAGCGGGCGGCCACCGAGCACATGGGCGAGGTTTTCAAAGAACTGACCGGCGACGGACTGGTCCACCGTGTCAAGCAGGACGGTCTTTTCGTCGAGCAGGACATAGGCGTTGTACGACACGCCGCGCGGGATGGGGTACACGCTCTCAAACAGGGCCAGACGGCGGTCGGACGCGCCGACCCAATACAGATCCTCGGTCATTTTCACAGTGCAGTGCATACTTGTCTCCTCCTTCTAATCCACGATTCCCCCGGTCTCAGCCGAGGAGTTTGAGCAGTTCTTCCTTCGGCGTCACGCCGACCTTCACAGCCGCGGCCTGGCCGCCGCGGAACACCATCAGCGTCGGGATGCTCATGATGCGAAACTGGCCCGCGAGCTCCGGCTGCTCGTCCACGTTGACCTTGCCGAACTTGTATTCCGGGTGCTCGGCGTCGAGCTCCTCGACCACGGGGGCCATCATGCGGCAGGGGCCGCACCACGTCGCCCAGAAATCCACGAGCACGGGTTGATTGGACTGCAGGACCTCCTGCGCAAAGTTTTCTTTCGTCAGTGTGATCATGAAAATCTTCCTTTCTGGAATGTCGTCTGTGTTAGTATGTGCTGATTTTAACAGATTTTACACCTGCGTTCTGTGGCAAAGTCACATTCCGGCGAGCTTCCGCAACTTTTCGGTGTCCGTAACCGTGACCGTGCCGCGGCCGAGCGAGACGATGCCGTCACCGGCAAAGTGGCGCAGCATGCGCGTGACGGTCTCGCGCACGGCGCCGGTGTCGCGTGCGATCTGTTCGTGCGTGGCGCGCACGGGCGCGCGGGCGTGGTCGGATTCGTCCCAGAGATACTGCGCGAGGCGCTTGTCAAAGCTCGTGAACAGCAGCTGCTGCATCGCCCACATGACGTCAGAAAAGCGCTCGGTCGCGAGGCGGTACATGCAGCACTCGACGTGGATGTTCTCCGCCGCGAGCTGCTGGAACACGTGCGCGCCGAGGATGAGCAGCTCCGTCGGCGTATCGGCCACGAGCTGCACCTCGAACGTGATCTGCCGGATGACGCACGCCGCCGCCAGCACGCAGGCATCCCCGTCCGTGAGGCGGTAGAGCGTGATCTCGCGCCCATCGTCCGAGAGCATGCACGCGCGCAGGCGGCCGGTCTGCACCCGGATCATGCCGAGGCACTGCCCGTCGCACCCGTGCACGAGCGCGCCGCGGTCATACTGCGCCAGGCGCGCGCCGCGCCGCGCAAGCTCGCGCTGCGGCTCGGTCAGGTTCGGCCAGAATGGCAGCTGCTCGAGCGCCGCATCCAATCGTTCGTTCATATCCGTTCCCCCATCGCCGCCGGATACAAGGCGGCGCTCTTTTTGACCAGCATAGCACAAAACCGCCGCCGATGGAATCCCCACGGCGGCGGTTTTGCGTGAGATTTTTTCCGCGCGCCGCCCGGCAGCACGTTGACAAACCGGCCGCCGAACGGTACGATAGCAGCAGAAACAATCCGCATGGGAGGGATGCGCGATGCGGGCGCTGTGTTACGCGCAGACAAACATCGGCTCCGGCCGGGACAACAATGAGGATAATTACTACTGCAACGGCACGTTTAAGCGCGACCCCGCCATCCCCGTTGCTGAGGCGGCCGCCGAGCAGGAGAGCAAGCGGCTGATCTACGGTGTGTTCGACGGTATGGGCGGCGAAGCCAACGGCGAGCAGGCGGCCCTTTTGTGCGCGCAGACGCTGCACCGGTGCAGCAGCGACGAGCCGTTTGACGCGCTCGATTTCTGCCGCCGGGCAAACGTTGCCGTGTGCGACATGATCGCAGCCAGCGGCCAGATCAGCGGCTCGACCGCCGCGACCGTGCACCTGACCGGCAACCGCGCCTTTTGCTGCAACGTCGGCGACAGCCGCATCTACCTGCAGCGCGGCAGCGCGCTGCAGCGCATCTCGCGCGACCACACCAAGTATCAGGAGCAGCTCGACGCCGGCGCTGCCGCCGCCGAAGCGGAGGATAACCCGGACAGGCACGTGCTCACGCAGTATCTGGGCATGCTGGGTGCGCGCCAGCGGCTCATGCCGTATTTTGCAGCCAGCGTGCCGCTCGCCGTGGGCGACCGGCTGCTGCTGTGCACCGACGGGCTGACCGGCAAGCTCAGCGACACGCAGCTGCAAACAGCCCTCTCTGCCGACCTGCCGCTGCCGGAGCTGGGGCAGTCGCTCATGGCGCAGGCACTCGCCGCCGGGCCGGGCGACAACATCACGCTCGTGCTCATCGAGATCACGGCGCTCGACGCCGAGACGGCCGTCCCCCTGCCGCAGCCACCGGCCGAGGAGCTGTCGCAGACGCGGCGGTTCGAGGTGCCGGCCGCGCGGATCGCCGAGCAGGAGTCCCAGCGCAGGAAGCATGCGCACGCGCGCCGGCGCGAGATCATCCTGACCGTGGCCGTTGTTCTGGCCGTGCTCGCCGCCGTGATCGCGGCGCTGTGGCTCGCAGTCGGCAGCATCCCGCGCAAGCGCCCGGCCCCGGTGCCCACGCCGGTGCAGACCGTGGCCCCCACGCCAAACGACCCGCAGCAGGTGATCCTGCCCCCACCGCCGACGCCAACACCGACGCCGACACCGACGCCGTCCCCAAAGGCGACACCGGAGCCGTCCCCGGACGCGACACACGCGCCTGAGACCGCCGCACAGGAAAATTTACCCGGGTGACAAACGGTGCCAGGATGTGTATAATAGCATTGTGAAAGATTCGACACCTTTCGAGGTGCATGAGGAGGAACATCAGATGCGCACACATCACACCCTGCAGCCCCGCACACCGGATCAGACATCCTACAGCATCGGCCGCCGCGACGGCAGGCAGTTTCTGAAGCTCTACCGCAGCTACCTGCACGGCACGCTTGCCGGGACGCGTGAGCCTGTGTACGAGGGCACGGTCGTGGAAGGCACGGACGACTGGCGGCTGACCGCCGTGCTTGCGCTCGCGCCGGTGACGCTCGCGTTCGCATATCTGATCGTGATGCTGTTTTTCGTGTTCCTGTAATATCTAGTATTGCAATAGTCCCACCGCCGGTTTCCCGGCGGTGGGACTGTTTTTTCATTCACTTTTTCACCTGCGCGCCCATCAGATACTGCGCGCCGAGCGGGCCGGACAGCAAGCCCTGCACGTGCGTGTTGCACAGGTAGGTATCCGTGTACCAATAGAGCGGGCACACGGCGCCCGTCTGCATGAGCAGCGTCTCGGCCTGGTGCATGAGCGCATAGCGCTCGACCGTGTCGCCGCTGCTCTGGATGCAGTAGAGCAGCGCGTCATACGACTCCGCCCAGGTGCAGTTGTCTTTTGTGCGACCGTCGAGCGTGACGCTGTAGCCCGCGTAGTCCGCGTGCGCGCCGCGGCCAAGCGCGACGCAGTTGCTGCCCGCGCCGCTCGCCCAGAGGGAGAGAAACGGCATGGGATCGTCGATATCGGCGCTGAAGCTGCAGCGCGTAATCGAGTAGCCCCCGACGGCGCGGCTGGCGAGGAAGGTGTCCATGTCCTGCGCCGTGACCGTGAGCGCGATGCCATAGCGGCCGTAAAGCGACTGCAGATAGTCCGCGATGGCGACGTGACCCGCCGCGTCGGACGTCAGGTACGTCAGCTCCGGGAAACCGGCGCACACGCCCTGCGCGTTGACCGTGAACCGGCCGGACGACTCCGCCACCTGCCGCAGGAGCGCAATGGCCTGCTTGCAGCTGGCCTCGTAGTTATCGGTATCATAGTAGCCGCCGCCCTTGCCGCCCAAGCCGTTGTGCGCGGTGAAGGCACTGCCGTCGGCGTCCGAGATGCCGGGCGGGATGGGCGCGTTCGCGCTTTGCTGCGCGCCGGGCGTGATGTCGCTGCAGAGATCGCTGCGGTCGATAAGCAGGGCGAGCGCCGTGCGGATCTGCGCGCGCTCCGTCTGGGAGAAAACGCTCAACGCCGGGTCGCTCATGGAAAAGCAGAGACTGTACGTGCCGAGCTGGCTGACGGTGCGCAGCTCAGGCGCATGGTTTGCGCGCAGGTCGGCGAGCGCGGCATCCGGCACCGGCCAGCTGAGCGCATACTCCCGCGCGAGGAAGGCAGACTCTGCAACATTGGGGTCAACCTGAAAGACGAAGCGCACCGTCTCGGCCGCGACGTTGTCCGCGTCCCAATAGGCGGGATTTTTCGTGTAAGTGAGGCCCTCGGTCGTCCACTCGGCGACCGTGTACGGACCACTGGTGGCAAAGGCGGCGCTGTCGGCCGTCCAGCTCGTGGCGTCCGCCGCGCCGGAGGGCACCGGCGCATACGCCGGCTGGGCGCACAGCTGCAGGAACGTGGGCATGGCCTCCGTGAGCACGACGGTGAGCGTGCGCCCGTCGGGCGATGCCGTGACGTTCAGCCGGCCGGTGCCGTAACCGTCGATGCAGGCAAAGAGATACGGCGCCGCCGCGTCACTGAGCGTGCAGGCCCGGTTCCACGCATAGACGAAGTCCGCCGCCGTGAGCGGCGCGCCGTCGGACCACGTGAGGCCCTCGCGCAGCGTGAACACATACCGCACACGCCCGTCGGGCAGAGGCTCCGGCTCCGGCAGGACCGTGCACAGCTCAGGCGCGAGCTCCGCCGCTCCGTCGCCGCCGGCGCGATAGCCGGTCAGACCGGAGAAGAGATTGACCACATACGTCGCGCCGATGCCGTTTTCCGTGCGCGCGGGGTCGAGCGCTGCGGGTCCGGCGCCGAGGCACAGCGTCAGCGGTGCGTCGGCATCCGGCGTGCGCACGGTGCTCTCCGATGCGCGCGAGCAGGCGCCCAGCAGCAGCGCCGCCGCGATCAGGGTGCACAAAAGGGCTCGCTTCATGCCGGTCACCTCCTGTCAGGTGCAAGTAAGCGGTAAGATTTTCCGTGCAGGCGTATCTTAACACACGCAGCATGAAATTGCAACGGTTTTGCGCATAAATTCCCCACTTTCAAAGAAAAATGGTGCACTCCGAAAACAGAGCGCACCACATTTCGCAGTATTTCGACGAGAAAGTGGGATTTCGGTCAAAAAGCCCACATCCCGTCCCGGAACACGGGGACGGTGCGGCCGTCACGGCAGTGCGCCGTGATGGCAAGATCCGGCGTGCCGATCATGAAATCCTCATGAATCATGGAGTCGTTCACGCCGAGCGCGCGCATCTCCTCGAGCGTGCGGTTCGGGTAGTCGCGGATGGTGTCGATGAAGCCCATGCCGAGCGCGAGGTGGCAACAGGCGTTTTCGTCAAACAGAGTGTTGTAAAACAGGATGCCCGTCTGGTTGATGGGGCTGTCATACGGCACGAGCGCGCACTCGCCAAGGTAGGCGGAGCCATCGTCCATGGCAATGAGCTTTTGCAGCAGGGCCTCGTTCGTGCGCGCGTGCGCCTCGACAACGCGGCCGTGCTCGAAGCGGATGGAAAAATCCTCGATGAGCTGACCCTGATACGACAGCGGCTTCGACGAGTAGACGATGCCCTCGGCCTCGCCGCGCCTGGGCGAGATGAAGCACTCCTCCGTGGGCAGGTTGGGGTTAAAATAGCTGCCGCCGATCGTGTACTCCCCGCCTCCGCAAAACTGCGCCTCGGGGATCATGCCGACGATGAGGTTCGTGCCGTTGGACGCGTGATACTCCAGCGACGCGATGCCGAGGCTGTTGAGGTGGTTGCAGCGCGCTTGCAGGTCGGCATTGTGCGCGTTCCACGCGCCGATGGGGTCATCGTCTACGCGGCAGGTGTGCAGGATCGCCTCCCAGAGCTTTTCGACGGCGCGGGCCTTCGTCTCGTTCGGGAACACCTTCTTGGCCCAGGCAGCGCCGGGCACAGCTGCGATACACCACTGGTAGCGCCCCTCCATCTGGTCGCGGTAGGGCTTGATGACGCTGTAGCGCCCCTGCCGGGCGCGGGCCATCTTCGCGGGGCTGACGCCGCGCAGGCCATCCGGGTCCTCGCTGAGCAGATAGATGCGGCACGGGAGCGTGTCGACATAGTGCTGGAGCTTCGCGCGCTCCCAAGCCTCGACAGTCTGGAGCGTTTTGACGCTCTCGCGCCGGATGGCAAGCTTTTCGAGCGCCTGGTGCTTCCACGTGACCGTGACCTTGCGCGCCCCGGCGTGGTAGCACGCATCGGCAACCATGGTCACGAACTCCGGCTGGTCGAGCTCGGCCTCGATGACGACGTCCTGTCCCTTCTGAACACGCGCGCCGACCTCCGCGATCAGGCGGGCATAGGCGCGCAAAACGGTTTTTTTCATATCAGCTTTCCTCTTTTCCGTGGTGTTCGGGCAGCGTGACCGTGAACGTCGTGCCCCGGCCGGGCGCGCTCGTGACGGCGACCGTGCCGCCATGGAGCGTGACGATCTGCTGCACCATCGACAGGCCCAGGCCCAGACCGGCGTTTTCCTGCCGGCTGGGGTCGGCCTGATAGAACTTCTGCCATATTTTGTCCAGATTTTCCTGTGAGATACCGATGCCGTTGTCCTGCACGCACAGCTCGGCGCCTGCGGCCGTGCGGCGGAGCGCGACATGGATCCAGCCGCCGTCCACGCCGAACTTGAAGGCGTTGTCGAGCAGGTTCTGCACGACGCGCGAGATGAGAAAGACGTCCATGTCGATGAAGATGCCCGGCTCAGCCGCGCAGCTGATGCGGATGCCGCGGCGCGCGACCATGGCCTGCTCGTCGCAGATGACGGTGACGAGGTCGGTGAGGTCGGCATACTCCCAGTTCACCTTCTGCGTGCCCTGATCGAGGCGCGTGATCTCGAGCATGCTGCGGATGAGCGCCGACATCTTGTGCGCCTGCCGGTCGATGACATCGAGCGCGGCCTGATAATCCGCGGGCGTCTGCGCGTTTTTGTGCGCATCCTCGCAGGCGGCGAGGATGACGGTCGTCGGCGTGCGCAGCTCGTGCGAGGCATCCGACGTGAAGCGCTGCTCGGCCTCGAACGAGCGCTCGAGCCGATCGAACATGTTGTCAAACGACGCCGAGAGCTGATAGATCTCGTCGCTGCCGCTCGTGTGCGGCAGGCCGATGCGCGCCTTAAGGTCCTGCCCGTCGGAGATGGCGTTGGCCGCAGCTGTGAGCTGGCGCACGGGGCGCAGGGCGCGGCCGGCGATGAAATACCCGCCGATGACCGACAGCACGAGCAGCACCGGCAGCAGCGACCACGCCAGCGGCAGGATGACGCGCATGACGCCGCCGTTGGCATCCGCGTCGATGACGCCGCGCAGCCAGACGCTGCCGACCATCATGTCCACGCGCACATCATAGACGTAATATGCATTCTCCCCGCACGCGACGAGACGCACGGTCTCGCTACCAAGCGGCAGGGGCTCTGCGGGCGTGAACTCCGCCGGGAACGTACCCTGCAGGACGTTGCCGTCCACGTCATAGAGCACGGTGTAGACGCCGCTGCGGTAATAGTGGATGCGGTCATAGCGAAACTGCCGGTGGTTATACTTGACGCGGTCGGCATTGTGCTCGACCATGCGCACGAGGCGCGCCTCCGGGTCGTTCGTGGCGACCGTGCCGTTGACTGCGAGCAGGAACGCGAGCACCAGCGCCTCGATGACGAACATCATGAGCGCAAACCAGGCGGTGATGCGCAATTTCAATGACGGACGCTTCATGTTTCCTCCCGCAGGACCCAGCCGACGCCCCAGACGGTGTGGATGAGCTTGGTGGGATAGTCCGCATCGATCTTCCGGCGCAGGTAGCTCACATACACATCCACGACGTTCGAGCCGCCGCTGTAGTCATAGTTCCAGAGATGGTTTTCGATCCGTTCGCGCGAGAGCACGACGCCGCGGTTGCGGATCATGTATTCGAGTAGGGCAAACTCCTTGGCCGAGAGTGCGATCGTGCGGCCGCCGCGCGTGACATGATGCGAGGCGGTATCGACCGTGAGGTCGGCGACGGTAAAGACATTCGTGGCGCTGCCGCCGCGCTTGCGCGTGACGACGCGCAGCCGGGCCAGCAGCTCGTCGAACGAAAACGGCTTGACGAGATAATCATCCGCCCCGGCGTCGAGCCCGCGTACGCGGTCGGGCACACTGTCCTTCGCCGTGAGGAAGATGACCGGCGTCTCATTGCCGCTCTCGCGCATCTGCGCCAGGAGCGAAAAGCCGTCCATGCGCGGCATCATCACATCGAGCACGACCGCGTCATACTCCGCACCCTCCAGATAGTCCAGCGCCTCCACCCCGTCAAAGCAGGCGTCGACGCTGTAGCCCTCGGCAGTGAGTGTTTTGGCGAGAATGCGGTTGAGGTCCTGTTCATCTTCCACGACCAGAATGCGCATACACGTCCCTCCTTGTTGTCTGTCTGAAGTGATATTATATCACAGATGGTACCCGCGTGTAAAATATGAAAACGCACCGGCTGCGCATGCAGTCGGTGCGTTGCAGGTTGTGTTCGGAAGCTCCTTACACGAGCTCGATGACAGCCATCTCGGCCGCATCGCCGCGGCGGGTGCCGATGCGGGTGATGCGGGTGTAGCCGCCGTTGCGGTCGGCATACTTCGGGGCGACTTCATCAAACACCTTCTTGGCAACATCCTCGCGGGTAATGAAGGCCAGCGCCTGACGGTAGGCAGCCATGTCCTTCTTCTTGCCAAGGGTGATCATTTTCTCGGCCAGAGGCGCGATCTCTTTTGCGCGGAAGACGGTCGTCTCCATGCGGCCCATGTCGAGCAGGTCCGTGACCTGCTGACGGAGCATCGCCTTGCGCTGATCGGTGGTCTTACCGAGTTTCCTTGTTCCGGGCATATCGGTTTTCCTCCTTGATAAGAGTAACTGGTTATTACTGATTGTCGTCGCTCGCCAGGCTCAGGCCCATCATAGCGAGCTTGTGCTCGACCTCTTCCAGGGATTTGCGGCCAAGGTTGCGCACCTTGATCATCTCTTCCTCGGTTTTGTTCGTGAGGTCTTCGACGGTGTTGATATTCGCGCGCTTCAGGCAGTTGAAGCTGCGCACGGAGAGGTCCAGCTCCTCGATCGTCATCTTCATGACGGTGTCGGGGCGCTCCGGCTCCTTCTCCACCACCGTGCAGCTGTTGCCGATCGTGTCAGACAGATCGGTGAAGAGCGTGAAGTGATCGCACAGGATCTTGGCGCCAAGGCTCAACGCGTCGCGCGCCGAGATGGTCTTGTCGGTCCAGACCTCGATGGTCAGCTTGTCGAAGTCCGTCTGGTTGCCCACACGGGTGTTCTCGACAGCGTAGTTGACCTTCAGGACCGGCGCATAGATGCTGTCCACCGGGATGGTCCCGATGACCTGCTGCGCGCTCTTGTTCTTGTCCGCCGGGACGTAGCCTCTGCCGTGGGCAAGCGTGATCTCCATGGAGAGCGCGCCGTCCGGGCCGAGGCTGGCGATGTGCAGCTCGGGGTTGAGGATCTCGACCTCGCCGTCTGCCTTGATGTCGCCGGCAGTGACTTCACACTCGCCTGCCGCTTCGATATAGACGGTCTTCGGGCCGTCGCAGTGCAGGCGCGCGATGATGCCCTTCACATTCAGCACGATCTCCGTGACGTCTTCCTTGACGCCGGGGATCGTCGAAAACTCGTGCTGCACGCCGGCGATCCGGATGGACGTCGGGGCAGTACCGGGCAGTGAAGAGAGCAGCACTCTGCGCAGAGAGTTACCCAGGGTCGTGCCGTAGCCACGCTCCAAAGGCTCAACGACGAACTTGCCATACGAGATATCGTCCGGGGATTCCTGGCATTCGATGCGCGGCTTTTCAATTTCAATCATTTAGACTTAACCCTCCTTACTGTGTTGTTGCGCCGTACTGGCGCTGCGGATGTCAGCTTACCAATTTGAGGGTCTCTTTATTACTTGGAATACAGCTCGACGATGAGGTGTTCCTCGACAGGCAGATCAATGTCGTCGCGCGCGGGCATGGCCACGACCTTGCCGACCATGTTGTTGGCGTCATAGTCCAGCCATTTCGGCGCCGGACGGGAAGCGTTCGCTTCGACGTTAGCCTTGATCTTGTCGAGACTCTTGCTGGAGTCCTTGAGTGTAATAACCATGCCCGGCTTGACCAGGAAGCTGGGGATGTTGACTTTGCGGCCATCCACAGTGAAGTGGCCGTGGGTCACGAGCTGGCGCGCCTCCGCACGGCTCATGGCGAAGCCGAGACGGTAGACGACGTTGTCCAGACGGGTTTCCAGAATGGCGAGCAGGTTCTCGCCCGTGATGCCTTGGCGCTTCTCGGCCATGGCAAAGTAGCTGCGGAACTGCTTCTCGAGCACGCCGTAGTAGCGGCGGACCTTCTGCTTCTCGCGCAGCTGGGAGCCGTACTCAGAGGTCTTGCTGCGGCCCTGGCCGTGCTGGCCGGGGGCATAGCCTCTGCAGTCGATTGCGCACTTCTGGGTGTAGCATCTGTCGCCCTTGAGGAAGAGCTTCTGGCCCTCTCTGCGGCACTGGCGGCAGACAGCTTCGGTATATCTAGCCATAATTCATTTCCCTCCTTCAATCAGACGCGGCGGCGTTTCGGAGGACGGCAGCCATTGTGCGGAATGGGGGTGACGTCCTTGATCATGGTGACCTCGAGTCCTGCCGTCTGCAGGGCGCGGATCGCAGCCTCACGTCCGGAGCCGGGGCCCTTGACGAAAACTTCGACGGTCTTCAGGCCGTGCTCCATAGCCGCCTTGGCAGCCGTCTCAGCGGCGGTCTGTGCGGCGAAGGGGGTGGATTTCTTGCTTCCGCGGAAGCCCATGCCGCCTGCGGAGGCCCAGGAGAGCGCATTGCCCTGGGTGTCCGTGATGGTGACCATGGTGTTGTTGAACGAAGAGCTGATATGCACGGCTCCCTTTTCAATGTTCTTACGCTCTTTGCGGCGCGTGCGAACTTTCTTGCCTTTTGCTGCGTTTGCCATTACATATCCCTCCCTTACTTCTTCTTATTGGCGATCGTGCGTTTCGGGCCCTTGCGGGTACGCGCATTGGTCTTGCTGCGCTGGCCGCGCACGGGCAGGCCGCGTCTGTGACGCTGGCCGCGGTAGCAGCCGATCTCGGTCAGGCGCTTGATGTCGAGCGCCACACTGCGGCGCAGGTCACCTTCTACGATGAAGTTGTGGTCGATGCACTCACGGATCTTTGCTTCTTCCTCGTCGGTGAGGTCTTTCACGCGGGTGTCCGGATTGATGCCGGTCATGTCAAGAATCTTTTTCGCGCTGGTTCTGCCGATGCCATAAACGTAGGTCAGGCCAATTTCAATTCGCTTGTCCTTGGGCAGGTCAACGCCGGCGATACGTGCCATCTTATTCGATCATTCCTTTCGAAATTTTTGTTCCGCGCGCAAAAAGGGAGGCGACTTACTCCCGCCGGAGGGAGCCGACCTTCTGGCGCGGATGTGTTAGGACTTACAGGGTCAGATCAGCCCTGTCTCTGTTTGTGCTTCGGGTTTTCGCAGATAACCATGACTTTGCCCTTGCGCTTGATGACCTTGCACTTTTCGCACATGGGCTTGACACTCGGTCTGACTTTCATTGTAGTTAACCTCCTACTTGCTTCTCCAGGTGATACGGCCGCGCGTCAGATCGTACGGAGACATCTGAACCGTGACCTTGTCACCGGGGAGGATTCTGATAAAGTTCATCCGGAGCTTTCCGGAGATATGCGCCAGGATGATGTGGCCGTTGCCGATATCAACCCGGAACGTCGTGTTGGGCAGGGATTCGACGACCGTGCCCTCCAGCTCGATTACATCGTCTTTTGCCAAGGTGTTTGAACCTCCTAAGGTTTTTCGGGACGCGCCCGTCAAATGTCGTCTGCGAACGTCAGGATCTCCGGCTCGCCGTCGGTGACGAGCAGAGAGTTTTCGTAGTGCGCCGACAGGCTACCGTCCGCCGTGACCACGGTCCAGCCGTTGTCCAGAACGCGGACCTCGTACCCGCCGCCGTTGACCATCGGCTCCACGGCGATCGTCATATTCTTCTGCAGACGCGGGCCGTGGCCGGGCTTGCCGTAGTTCGGGATCTCGGGCGCCTCATGCAGGCCGGCGCCGACGCCATGGCCGACATACTCGCGCACGAGCGAGTAGCCATAGCTCTCGGCGTATTCCTGAATGGCGTGGCCGATGTCGGAGATGCGGTAGCCGACGCGGGCAAACTGGATGCCCTCGAAAAAGCTCTGGCGGGTGACGCGGATCAGGCGCAGGGCCTCATCCGAGCACTTGCCGCACGGGAACGTGCCCGCACAGTCGCCGTTGAAGCCGCGGTAGCGGGCGCCGACGTCGACACTGACGATATCGCCCTCATGCAGGACGCGGTCGCCGGGGACGCCGTGGATGATCTCGTCATTGACGGAGATGCACGCCGCCGTCGGAAAACCGCCGTCGGTCATGAAGCACGGCGACGCACCGGACTTCATGATGAACTTGTGCACTTCGCGATTGATCTGGCGGGTAGTCACGCCCGGCTCCACCATCTGACGCGCGACGGTGCGCGCGCCAGCGGTGATCCGGCCGGCCTGCCGCATGAGATCCACTTCCGAATCGGATTTGATGATGATCATTCCAGACCCAGAGCTTTCTCGATCGCAGCGGTCGTGGCCTCGATGGTCGGCTGGTTATCGACCTTGACGAGCTTTCCACGCTGGGCATAGAAGTCCTTGAGCGGCTCGGTCTCGGCATGGTAGACATCCAGGCGCGCCTTCACGGTCTCGGGAGCGTCGTCCTTACGGATGGTCAGCTCGCCGCCGCAGAAGTCGCACTTGCCTTCCACCTTGGGAGGATTGGAGACGATGTGGAACGTGGCGCTGCAGTCCTTGCAGGTCCGGCGGCCGGACATACGCTCGATAATGGTCTCATCCGCGATCTCAATCGAGAGGGCAGTGTCGACGTCGATGCCGTGCTGCTCCAGAGCTTCCGCCTGGGGGATGGTGCGCGGCATACCGTCGAGGATATAACCATTGGCGCAGTCGGGCTCAGCCAGACGCTCGCAGACGATGCCGATGATGACGTCGTCCGGAACGAGCTTGCCGCTTTCCACGTAGGATTTTGCTTTCAGGCCCACGGGCGTGCCGTTTTTCATGGCCGCGCGCAGGATATTGCCGGTAGAAATGGTGGGGATATTCAGCTTGCGGCTGAGGATCTCAGCCTGCGTGCCCTTGCCCGCACCGGGGGCGCCTAACAAAACGAGTTTCATTGTGTGAATCCTCCTATCAGCTCAGGAAGCCCTTGTAGTTGCGCATGAGCATCTGCGCCTCAAGTGCGCGGACGGTCTCAAGTGCAACACCGACAACGATGATGATGGACGTGCCGCCCAGGGAGATGCCGGTGAGCTCTTCCGCCTGCGAGCACGCGCTGATGATCAGCGGCGTGATCGCGATGACACTCAGGTAGATCGCGCCGAAGAGTGTGATCTTGTTGAGCACCTTCTGGATGAATTCGCTCGTCGGCTTGCCTGCACGGAAGCCCGGGATGAACCCGCCGTTCTTCTTCAGGTTGTTCGCGACCTCGATCGGATTGAACTGGATCGTGGAGTAGAAGTAGCTGAAGAAAATGATGAGCAGGAAGTAAATGACGATATACGGCCAGGTGGTCGTATCAAAAACATGCGTCATGACCCAGCTGTTCTGCCACTTCGGGACGAAGGCGCAGACAGTGGCCGGCAGCGACGCGATCGACTGGGCGAAGATGATCGGCAGGACGCCGCTCATGTTCACCTTCATCGGCAGGTGCGTGCTCTGGCCGCCGTACATCTTACGGCCGACCACGCGCTTGGAATACTGCACCGGCAGGCGGCGCTCCGCGTCGTTGACGAGCACGATGAGCACGATGAGCAGCAGGGCGCCGAGGTACATCAGCACCAGGACCCACCAGGCGAGGTCGCCGCTGGCGACGTTGTTGATCTGGCGGATGATGGAGTTCGGGAAGCGGGCGATGATGCTCACGAACAGGATGATCGAGATACCATTGCCGATGCCGAACTCGGTGATCTGCTCACCAAGCCACATGATGAGGGCGGAACCGGACGTAAAGGTCAGGATGATGACGATAGCGGCCCAGACATTGCTGGCAAAGTCCGCGTTGATGAGGCTGTAATTGCGCATCATCATATAATACGCAAAGCCCTGGAGCAGGCCGATGGCGACCGTGCTGTAGCGGGTGATGCTGGCGATCTTCTTCTTGCCTTCCTCGCCGCCTTCCTTCTGCAGACGCTCCAGCGCGGGGATCGCAATGCACAGGAGCTGAATGATGATGGAAGCGTTGATGTACGGCTGGATGGACAGGGCAAAGATCGTCGCCTGGGAGAACGCGCCGCCGGACATGACGTTGAACAGGCCCAGGATCGTGTTCTGCAGGCCGCTTGCCTCGAAGTAGTCGGCCAGTGCTTTGGTGTCGACGAAAGGTACGGGTACGGCATTGCCGAGACGGTAAAGCAGGACAATCAGAAGCGTAAAGAGAATTTTCTTGCGCAGTTCCTCAATGCGCCATGCGTTACGAAATGTCTGGAGCACCTTACACCACCTCAGCCTTTCCTCCTGCTGCCTCGATCTTCGCTTTCGCGGATTCGGAGAACGCAGAAGCCTTCACAGTCAGCTTCTTGGTGATTTCGCCGTTGCCAAGGATCTTCACACCGTAGGTGCACTTGCTGAGGATGCCGGCGTCGAGCAGGGCCTTCGCATCAACGACAGCACCGTCCTCAAACTTCTCCAGAGCGGAGACGTTCACGCTCTCGAGCGGTTTGGCAAAGATGTTGTGGAAGCCGCGCTTCGGGATGCGACGGGCCAGAGGCATCTGGCCGCCTTCGAAGCCGATACGGACGCCGCCGCCGCTGCGGGCCTTCTGGCCCTTATGACCGCGGCCTGCGGTCTTGCCGTTGCCGGTCGCGTGGCCGCGGCCCTTGCGCTTGCCGACATGGGTGGAGCCCACAACGGGAGAAAGTTCGTGGATATTCATTTTTGGGGCCCTCCTTATTCTTCTTCGGTGACGGCGACGAGATAGCCGATCTTGGCGATCTTGCCGCGGGTCTGCGGGTTATCGGGCTGCACGGTCTCGTTGCCGATCTTGTGCAGGCCGAGGGAATTGGCGGTGGCAATGTGCTTGGCATTGCGGCCGCTGAGGCTCTTGACGAGCTTAATCTTCAGATTTGCCATGTCTCAGCCCCTCCTTAACCCAGAATCTCTTCGGCGGTCTTGCCTCTGTAAGCAGCGACCTGCTGGGCGTTGCGCAGAGACTTCAGACCTTCCATCGTCGCGGCGACAACGTTCGCCGGGTTGTTCGAGCGCAGGCACTTGGTACGGATGTCCTTGATGCCGGCAGCCTCGACCACGGCACGCACGGCGCCGCCGGCGATCACGCCGGTGCCGGGTGCGGCGGGCTTGAGCAGCACGCGGCCGGCACCGAACTCGCCGATGACCTCGTGCGGGATCGTCGTGCCCTGCAGGGTCACGGTGGTCAGGTTCTTCTTTGCGTCCTCCAGGCCCTTGCGGATCGCTTCGGAAACTTCGGCTGCTTTGCCGAGGCCGAAGCCCACGCGGCCCTTGCCGTCGCCAACGACGACCAGTGCGGAGAACTTTGCGACGCGGCCGCCCTTAACGGTCTTGGAAACGCGGTTGAGGGCAACGACTTTTTCGCTGAATTCCTGGGGCTCATCGCTGCGGTTGCGGCGGTTGTCCCGTCTGTCATTGTTATATGCCATTTCGTTTCCTCCTCCCGTTAGAACTTCAGGCCGCCCTCGCGGGCGCCTTCTGCCAGAGCCTTGACGCGGCCATGGTACACATTGCCGCCGCGGTCGAACACGACCTCGGTGATGCCGGCTGCCACGGCGCGCTCACCGATGAGCTTGCCGATCTTGGCTGCCGCTTCGCAGTTGCCGCCATTGCCTTCAAAGCCCTTTTCCACGGTGGAGGCGCTGCAAAGCGTCTTACCGGCGACATCGTCGATGATCTGGGCATAAATGTTGTTTTCGCTGCGGAACACGCTCAGACGCGGTCTCTCGGCCGTGCCGGAGATCTTGCCGCGCACTCTCTGGTGACGGCGAACGCGCTGCGCTTTCGTATTCGGTCTCTTAATCATTCAGGCACACCTCCAATTACTTCGCGCCGGTCTTGCCTTCTTTGCGGCGGATATGCTCGTAATCGTACTTGATGCCCTTGCCCTTGTACGGCTCGGGCGGACGCTTCGCGCGCACTTCTGCTGCAAACTGGCCGACCTTTTCCTTGTCGATACCCTTGATAATGACCTGGTTCGGGTTCGGGACATCGATCTGGATGTCCGCGGTCTCGGACACGGTGACCGTGTGCGAGAAGCCCAGGTGCATGACCAGGTTCTGACCTTCCTTCACGGCTCTGTAGCCGACGCCGTTGATCTCGAGCGTCTTGCTGAAGCCCTCGGTCACGCCGACAACCATGTTGTGGATCAGCGTGCGGGTCAGGCCGTGCAGGGAGCGGTGCATTTTGTCATCGCTCGGGCGGGTGACGTGGATGGTGTTGCCTTCGACCGTGACGGTCATGTCCGGGTGCACGTTGTGCGACAGGGTGCCCTTCGGGCCCTTGACGGTGACAACGTTGCCGTTGCAGGTGACTTCGACGCCTGCGGGGATCTCAATGGGAGCTCTACCAATTCTAGACATTGTTCTGTACCTCCCTTACCACACGAACGCGAGGACTTCGCCGCCGACGTGCTGCGCACGCGCCTTCTTGTCGGTCATGATGCCCTTCGAGGTGGAGATGATCGCGATGCCGAGGCCGCGCAGGACCTGCGGCAGCTCGTCAGCGCCGGCGTAGACACGCAGACCGGGCTTGGAGACTCTGCGGAGGCCCTGGATAGCCTTCTCTTTGCCGGGGAGATACTTCAGGGTGACGCGGATAATGCCCTGCGTGCCGTCATCAATGAGCTGGAAGCTCTTGATGTAGCCTTCCTCGAGAAGAATTTCGGCGATGGCCTTCTTCATCTTGGAATTTGGGATGTCCACGGTTTCGTGCCGAGCGCTGCCAGCGTTGCGGATACGGGTCAGCATATCGGCGATGGGATCGGTGATCTGCATTTGTGTTTCCTCCTTAGTTAGAAGTTACCGATGATACGGTTTGGGCGGCGAGGTTCCGCATGAATGCTTGATTCCCTGCGGCCTTTCGTCATCCCTGCCCTTTCTGCGAAGGGGCAAAAGCTTGCTTTCGTGACGCGCGGTCCATTTTCATGTCGCCGCCGGGGCGGCGGCACGGCCGCGGCGCCGGGCGGCACAAAAGCTGGATTCCATACATGTGCGCCGGGTCAAACGCACAGGCATAGGCGGGGCGCGGCACCGGGGCTCAGATCATAAGGACCGGCACCGTATTTCAGTGCGCACCGACAGCCGCAGATCCAGCTGCGGCTGTGCGGGGCGAACTTACGGAAGTTGGGGCTGAACAGAGTGTTCAACAGGCGGTGGATCGGCGACATTGCAGTCAAGCCATCCACCGAGCGCGGTAGTTGAAATTCTGTTGGTTGGCGATGGGCGCTGTGCGCAACTGTATTTCTTATACAGCAAGCACAGCTCACGATGCCAAACGGCAGAATTTTACCAGCTGGCTTTGCGGACGCCGGGGATCTGGCCCTTGTACGCCAGCTCACGGAAGCAAATACGGCAGATGCCGTAGTTGCGCAGGTAAGCGTGGGGACGGCCGCAGATCTTGCAGCGGTTATACTGGCGGGTGGAGTACTTCGCAGGCGCCTGCTGCTTGAGGATCATAGATTTCTTAGCCATTGTGTCGCTCCTCCCTTATGCTTTGGTGACGAACGGGGCGCCCATGAGCTTGAGCAGCTCGCGTGCTTCCTCGTCGGTCTTGGCGGTGGTGATGATGGCGATGTTCATGCCGCGGAGCTTCTCGATCTTATCATACTCAATCTCGGGGAAGATGATCTGCTCCTTGAGGCCGAGGCTGTAGTTGCCGCGGCCGTCGAACGCGTCGGCCGAGATGCCGCGGAAGTCGCGGACACGGGGCAGCGCGATGTTGAACAGGCGGTCCAGGAACTCCCACATGCGGTCCTGACGCAGCGTGACCTTCACGCCGACGTGCATACCCTCACGCAGCTTGAAGTTCGCGACGCTCTTCTTGGCGACGGTCGCGACAGCCTTCTGGCCGGTGATCGCAGTGATGTCCTTGATGACGGCATCGAGCGCCTTGGCGTTATCCTTGCAGTCGCCGCAGCCGACGCTGACAACGATCTTCTCGATCTTCGGGATCTGCATAACGCTCTCATACTGGAACTTCGTCATCAGAGCGGGAGCGACTTCCTCCACATACTTCTTCTTCATAGAAGGCATATTTGCCATAGTTCGTTGCTCCCTCCTTTACAGTTCGGCGCCGCACTTTTTGCAGATGCGGGCCTTTTTGCCGTCCGTGATCTTGTGCGCGATGCGGGTCGGCTTGCCGCACTTCGGGCAGACGACCATGACCTTGCAGGCATAGATCGGGGTTTCGGTCTTGATGATGCCGCCCTGATCCTGCTGATTTTTCGGCTTCTGATGCTTCGTGGCAACGTTCACGCCCTCCACGATGAGCTTGCCGCCCTTCGGGTCAGCAGACAGGACTTTGCCTTCCTTGCCCTTGTCCTTGCCGGACAGGACAACGACTTTATCGTCTTTTTTGATGTTCATGTTCTGCGCCCTCCTCAAATAACTTCGGGAGCCAGAGACAGGATCTTCGTGAAGTCACTGTCGCGGAGCTCACGGGCGACGGGCCCAAAGATACGGGTGCCGCGGGGGTTCTTATCCTCACCGTTGATCAGGACGGCGGCGTTCTCGTCGAAACGCACATAGGTGCCGTCCGCGCGGCGGACCGGCTTCACGGTGCGGACAACAACAGCCTTAACGACGTCGCCCTTCTTGACGGAGCCGCCGGGGGCCGCCTTGCGCACGGAAGCGACGATCACATCGCCGATGCTGGCGTATTTACGCTTGGATCCGCCGAGAACGCGGATGCACTTGATTTCCTTGGCGCCGGTATTGTCGGCAACCTTCAGATAACTTTCCTGCTGAATCATGTTGTTGCCTCCTTACTTCGCCTTTTCCACGATCTCGACCACGCGCCATCTCTTGTCCTTGGACAGGGGGCGGGTCTCCATCACGCGGACGATATCGCCGACGTGGCACTCGTTGTTCTCGTCGTGTGCCTTCAGGCGGTAGGTCTCGCCGATGATCTTTTTATAGACTTTGTGCGCCACATGGTCTTCCACGATGACGACAACGGTCTTGTCCATCTTGTCGGACACCACTTTGCCGACGCGGGTCTTGCGGGAAGTCGTTCTCATTTCGTTCATTCTCACTTACCTCCTCACTGCTCGAGCTGCTTTTCGCGGAGCACGGTTTTGACTCGGGCAATGTCGCGACGCACAGCAGAAATCTTAACGGGGTTGTCAAGATGATTAGTAGCGTGCTGCATACGGAGCATGAACAGGTCCTTCTTCAGTTCGACCAGCTTGCTTTCCAGCTCAGCGGCGGACATGGAGCGAATTTCACTAGCTTTCATCTTATTCACCACCAATCTCAGTGTCTTCCTTCTTGACGATCTTCGTCTTGCAGGGAAGCTTGTGGCTGGCCAGACGCAGTGCCTCACGGGCAGCCTCTTCCGGCACGCCAGCGATCTCAAACAGAACTCTGCCGGGCTTCACGACGGCGACCCAGTACTCAGGAGAACCTTTACCGGAACCCATGCGGGTCTCGGCTGGCTTCTGCGTGACCGGCTTGTCGGGGAAGATCTTGATCCAGACCTGACCGCCACGCTTGGTGTAACGGGTCATGGCGACACGGGCCGCCTCGATCTGGTTGGAGGTGATCCAAGCCGGCTCCTGCGCCTGCAGGCCGAACTCACCATAGGTCACCTTATTGCCGCGCAGGGCCTTGCCGGTCATACGACCGCGCTGCACTCTGCGGTACTTCACTCTTTTCGGCATCAGCATTAGTTGTTGCCTCCTTCCTTCGGAGCAGCGGGAGCTGCCGGACGCGGGCCGCGGTTGTAGCCGCCCTGCGGACGGTTGCCACCCTGGGGACGTCCGCCGCCCTGGTAGCCCGGACGGCCGCCCTGGCGGTTGCCGTCACGACGGTCGCGGTTGTAGCCGCCGCGGCCTCTGCGATCGCCGTCACGGCGGTCACGGCGACGGTCGTCGCGCTTGTTCAGATCCATGGTGCGTGGGGTGGTGCGCAGGCTCTGGGAGAGGATCTCGCCTTTGTAGATCCAGACCTTGACGCCGACACGGCCGTAGGTCGTGGCAGCCTCAGCGAAGCCGTACTCGATGTCCGCGCGGATGGTCTGCAGCGGAATGGTGCCCTCGTGGTAGCACTCGGTGCGGGCGATCTCGGCGCCGCCCAGGCGGCCGGAGCACATGATCTTGATGCCGCGGGCGCCCATTCTCATGGCACGGCCCATGGCGTTTTTCATCGCGCGGCGGAAGCCGATGCGCTTCTCGAGCTGCGCGGCGATGTTCTCAGCGACGAGCTGCGCGTTCGTATCGGGCGTGCGGACCTCCACGATGGAGAGGGCGACCGGCTTGCCGATCATCTTCTCGACGGAGAGACGGATGCGCTCGATCTCCGCGCCGCCCTTGCCGATGACAACGCCCGGACGAGAGCAGTGGATATAGATGCGGACCTTCGCGCTGTCGCGCTCGATCTCGATGTTCGGGATGCCTGCGGAATACAGGGTCTTCTTCAGGTACTGGCGGATCTTGTAGTCCTCAACGATCAGGTCGCCGACCTTCTCGTCACGGGCATACCAGCGGGAATCCCAATCTTTGATGACGCCGACACGCATGCCGTGCGGATTAACTTTCTGTCCCATATCTTCTGCCTCCTCCCTTATGCCTTCTCAGCCACGACGATCGTGATGTGGCTGGTGCGCTTGTTGATGCGGTACATACGGCCCTGAGCTCTCGGGCGGCCACGCTTGAGGATCGGGCCGGCCGTGGCATAGGCCTCGGCAACGTAGAGGTTGTCCGGATCCATCTCGAAGTTGTTCTCCGCGTTGGCGCAGGCACTCTTGAGGAGCTTGAGCATGAGCTCGCAGCCGGCCTTCGGCGTGTTGGCCATATAGGCCTCGGCGACCTTGGTGTCCTTGCCGCGGATCATGTCGCAAACGATCTGGACCTTACGGGGAGCGATACGGGCGTGCACCAGCTGGGCACGTGCAGTTTTCAGTTCTTCCATGTTCTCTCCCCCTTACTTTCCAACAGTCTTGCTGCCGGCGTGGCCGCGGAACGTACGCGTGGGCGCAAACTCGCCCAGCTTATGTCCGACCATGTCCTCGGTCACATAGACCGGAACGTGACGGCGGCCGTCATGGACAGCGATGGTGTGGCCGACAAAGGACGGGAAGATCGTGGAGGAACGGCTCCAGGTCTTGATGACCTTCTTCTCGCCGGCCTTGTTCATTTCATCGACCCGCTTCAGCAGCTCGGGAGCGGCAAACGGGCCTTTCTTAACACTTCTGCTCATTACCTATTCCCTCCTTACTTGGCGTTGCGGCGCTTGACAATGAACTTGTCGGTCGCGTTCTTCTTCTTGCGGGTCTTGTAACCCATCGCCGGCTTGCCCCACGGGGTGACCGGGCCGGGACGGCCGACAGGCGCTTTGCCTTCGCCGCCGCCGTGCGGGTGATCGCACGGGTTCATGACGGAACCACGGACGGTCGGGCGGATGCCCATGTGGCGTTTGCGGCCGGCCTTGCCGATGGCGATGTTGGCGTGGTCAACATTGCCGACCTGGCCGATGCAGGCGATGCAGTTGAGGCGGACCTTGCGGTACTCGCCGGAGGGGAGACGGACGGTAGCCATGCCGTTTTCCTTCGCCATGAGCTGCGCGGCGACGCCCGCGGAGCGGACCAGCTGCGCGCCCTTGCCGGGGTAGAGCTCGATGTTGTGGATGACGGTGCCGACCGGGATATTGGCCAGCGGCAGGGCGTTGCCCGGCTTGATGTCCGCCGCGGCGGAGGACAGAACGGTGTCGCCCACATTCAGGCCGACAGGGGCCAGAATGTAGCGGCGCTCGCCGTCGGTGTACTCGACCAGGGCGATATAAGCGCTGCGGTTCGGATCGTACTCCAGGCGCAGGACAGTGGCGGGCACGTCCATCTTGTCGCGCTTGAAGTCGATGACGCGGTACTTTTTGCGGTTGCCGCCGCCCTGATGGCGGACGGTGATGCGGCCGTAGCTGTTGCGGCCGGAGTGCTTCTTGAGGACCTCCACGAGCTCCTTCTGCGGCTTGGCGTGCTTATCGACACCGTCAAAGCCGGAAACGGACATATGTCTGCGGGAAGGCGTGGTGGGTTTATAGGTTTTAATCGACATTGTTCAATTCCTCCCTTACACCATGCCCTCGAAGATCTCGATGTTCTTCGAATCAGCGGACAGTTTCACAACGGCCTTCTTACGGGTGGCGGTCATGCCGGAGGGGTTGGCGCCGACGCGCTTCTCCTTGGCACGGATCGTCGCGGTGGTGACCTTGATGACCTTCACGTCAAAGATCTCCTCGATGGCCTTTTTGATCTCGATCTTGCCGGCGTCCTTGGCGACTTCGAACGTGTACTTTTTGATGTCGAGGTCTTCCATGGACTGCTCGGTGATGATGGGACGGATAATGACATCGTAAGCGGTTCTCATTATGCGTACACCTCCTCGATTTTCTGGAGCGCAGCCTTGTCAACGACCAGGACGCGGTGCGTCAGGATCATATAGGGGCTGAGGATGGTGGCGATGGTGCTGCTCACGCCGGGAATGTTGCGGGAGCTCTTGACGAGCTTCTCGTCGACCTGCTCGGTCACGAGCAGAGCCTTGCCGTCGGCGCCGATCTTGGTCAGGAACGCCTTGACAGGGGCGGTCTTGATCTCTTCGACAGCCATGCCGTCCACGACGAGGATCTCGCCGGCAGCGGCCTTGGCGCTCAGCGCGCTCTTGAGGGCCAGTCTCTTGACCTTCTTGTTGAGCGTGTAGCTGTAATCACGCGGCTTCGGCGCAAACGCGACGCCGCCGTGGGTCCACACCGGGCTGCCCTTGTAGCCGGCGCGTGCACGGCCGGTGCCCTTCTGGCGCCAGGGCTTGGCGGTGGTGTAGGAAACCTCGCCCTTGGTCAGCGCACTCTGCGTGCCCTGACGGCAGTTGGCCAGGTGGTTCTTCACGGAATCGTGCAGAACGGACTCATTGGGCTCAACACCGAAAACGGCTTCGGAGAGCGCCACTTCGCCGACCTGATCGCCGGCCATATTAAACAACTTAGCAGTAGGCATATTCGCTCTCTCCTTTCCTTACTTTCTTGCAGAAGCCTTCTGCGGGTTACGACCGGAGGCCTTCTGCGGGTTGGTGCTGATACCGGCGTCGCCCTTCTTGACGACCGCTTTCTTGACGGTGCTCTTGATATAGACAATGCCGCCCTTCGGGCCGGGGATCGCGCCGCGCACAACGATCATGTTGAGCTCGGGATCGACCTTGACCACGTCGAGGTTCTGGACGGTGACCTGATCCACGCCCATGTGGCCGGCCTGCTTCTTACCCGGGAAGATACGGGAAGGATCGGTGCTCGAGCCCATGGAGCCGGCGTGACGGTGCACAGGACCGCCGCCGTGGGTGGTCGGGGTACGGCCCTGGCCGAAGCGCTTGATGACGCCGGCGTAGCCGTGGCCCTTGCTGATGCCGGTGATGTCGACCTTGTCGCCTTCCTTGAAGGTGTCGGCCTTGATGACATCGCCCACATTGACAGAGGCGCAGTCCTCGAGACGGAACTCTTTGAGATGCTTCTTGTAGCCGACGCCCGCCTTGTCCAGGTGGCCCTTCTCGGGCTTGGTCAGCTTCTTCTCGGCGACGTCCTCGTAGCCGAGCTGGACGGCTTCATAGCCTTCCTTTTCCTTGGTCATCTTGCCGGTGACCGTGCAGGGGCCTGCCTCGATCACGGTGACGGGGACGACCTTGCCTGCTTCATCGAAGATCTGCGTCATGCCGACCTTTTTACCGATGATGGCTGTTTTCATACATGTTCCTCCTTCAGGTTATTGGTCAGCTCGCTTAGCTCATGGCCAGAGGCTGCTGACTTGACCCGTCCGCACACGCAAGCTGCGGACTGCGGGTTTGTAAATATGCGCTCGCGCGCAGGGTTAACGGGATGTGCTTACAGCTTGATGTCGATCTCGACACCGGCCGGCAGCTCCAGATTCATCAGAGCCTCGACCGTCTTCTGGGTCGGGTTCATGATGTCGATCAGGCGCTTGTGGGTGCGGCGCTCAAACTGCTCACGGCTGTCCTTATACTTATGAACAGCGCGCAGGATGGTGACGATCTCGGTCTTCGTCGGCAGCGGAATGGGGCCGGAGACCTTCGCGTCGGTACGCTTTGCGGTTTCGACGATCTTCTCCGCCGCCTTGTCGATCAGCTGGTGATCGTAGGCCTTGAGGCGGATACGGATCATTTTCTTGTTGCTCGTGGTTGCCATGTTGTTTCCTCCGTTACGAATTTTTTTGGCGGCATTGGCTCCGCCTGGTTCGCACGGATGAGATCGCCATACACCGTTCCGTGCGTATCAAACCCTGCCCGAAAAACAAACCGGCTCTCGCCGGTATGCAGCCGCGCAGGTGATATACGCAAGTGCTGGCTGACTCAACCGCCCGATTGTCTGCCGTGCAAAGGCCCGGCAGCGGACATACTCCACGGAAGTTACCGGAGACCAGCTCCGCAATCTCCCGCTTCATCGCAGAATGCACCTGTTTCCGCACAGGCGCTTCATAAGAATAGCAAAAACCCTCCTGAATGTCAAGAGGGTTTTTCGCTCAAACGTAGAAATTTCGCAAAAAAGTTTGTGCAGTCCGCCAAAATTATGCCTCCGGCGGCTCCGGGGCCGCCGCGGCCGTATGCACGGCGGCCGCGAGCGCGTCGGCCTGGCGCAGCAGGTCCTCCGCCCCGGTCAACAGGGCCTGCCCGGCGGGCGTGAGCGCGACGGTGTGCCGGTCGCGCGCGAGCAGCGGCACACCGAGCTCCCGCTCGAGGGCGGACACAGCGCGGCTGGTCGTCGAGTGGCTGACAAAAAGCTGTCTGGCCGCGCGGGTGAAACTGCGGCAGGCAGCGACGGTGCAGAAAATGCGCAGCTGTTCCAGTTCCATGGCGGATACCTTAATAATTAAAAGTATAGGGCATGAGCTCGCTCAGGCGGTTGCTGACATAGCGGCCGCCGCCCATGGCGGACAGGACCTCCATATCGGGCGCGAACTCGGCCAGAAACTGCCGGCACGCACCGCAGGGATAGCAATAGTGCTCGCCGTCGCCGTAGACGGCGATGCGCACAAAGTCACGGCGGCCCTCGCTGACGGCCTTGCAGGCGGCGGTGCGCTCGGCACAGATGGTGCTGCCGAGGGCGGCGTTTTCAATGTTGCAGCCGGTAAAGACCGTGCCGTCGCGGCACTCGAGCGCGGCGCCGACGGCAAAATGGGAATACGGGACATAGGCATTGCGGGAGGCCTGCTCGGCCAGGTTAATCAGTTGACGATCTGTCATGATCCTGCTCTCCTTCCGTTTGTTTGGGGACTGCGAACACAATATACTTATAGCCGAAGTAGTTGAACAGCGCGACCTCGAGCGTGACGCCGACCTTGGCGATGTACGGGTTGAGGCCGAAGTGCGTCAGCAGGCCGATCATCAGCTCGCTCACGCCGAGGGACACCACGTTCCACACCACGAAGCGCAGGCACTGCCGCCAGCGGGCGCCGTGCCCGTCGCGGAAGGTGATACGGCCGTTGAGAAAATAGCTGCAAACCGTGCCGACGATGTAGCCGATCGCCTGGCAGATCACGGGTGTGAAGTGCAGCAGCTCATGTGCAGTTGTGAACGCCACCCAGTCCATGCCCGTGTCGAAGCAGCCGACGAGCGCGTAGGTGGCAAAGCGCTTGGCGCGCGCGATCCACTCTTGTTTCATGCGTTATTGATCTTCCAATCCGTGATATTGCGGAAAATGTTGTACTTCGTCGGGGCAAAGCCGCCGACGGCACCGCGGTGCACATACAGGCAGTGCTTTTCAAAGCAGACGGGCACGATGGGCGCGGTGTCCGAAATGGTCTGGAGCATGGTGCGGCAGGCCGCGGCGCGGTCAGCGTCCGAGGCGGCAAGGTAGGCATTGATGACATCGGCATAGGTGCTGGTCGTGATGCCGCTGTAATTGAGCGAGCCGCCGGCCTTGAGCAGAGCCGAGAGGTCGAAGTCCGCCGGGAGGGCGACCTCGCCGTAATACATATCATAATTACCGCCCTTGAGCGCGGCCTGATAGTTATCCCAGCTGAGCTCGCGCACCTTCACGGGGATGCCGATGCTCGTGAGGTCGGCCGCGATCTTGTTGGCCATGCTGACCTTGGCCGTGCTGTCGGCATAGACGATGAGCGAGAGGCTGATGTCGAGCGGGGACTGCCCGTCGGGAATGTACTCGCGCTCGCCGTCGCCGTCGTAGTCGACGATCTTCAGCTCGTCGAACAGCTTTTTCGCCTTGTCGAGATCGTAGGACAGCGACTCGTTGAGCGCGTTGTCATAGAGCGTGCTCGCCGGGTGGACGGGCAGCGCGGTGGCAACGGCGCAGTCGTGCAGCAGCGCGACGGCGAACGTGCGGTCGATAACGTAATTGAACGGCTGGCGGTAGCGCGCCGTCATGAAAAAGCTACTGTTGGTGTTGAAGCCGACATACTGCAGGTTCGTCGTGGCGTACTGGCGCTGGTCGTTCAGGCTCGAAAAGCTCAGGTCCGTGCCGGAGCTGGGGTCGCTGAGCGCGAGGTCGAGCCGGCCGTCGTCAAACGCGGAGACGATCTCCTCGACCGAGTTGCACTCCATGAGATAGATCGTGTCGACCGGGGCCTTGTCCGCATCCGGATGGCTGGGATCCACCGTGAGGCTCTGGTGATCGGACGCAAACTCGTACAGCCCCGTGCCGCTGGGGTAGGTGCTGTCGGCCGCGCTATTTTCGATGACCGGGATGTTGAGCAGCGCGGGAAACTGCGTGTTCGCGCGAGAGAGCGTGACTGTGACGGTACCGTCGTCGTTATCCGCGACGTCCTTGACGGCGCTCAGGCGGCCGGCATACAGGGGCGATGCCATGGCGGTCTGAATGGTATAGGCCGCGTCCTGCGCATTGAGCTGGTGGCCGTCGTGGAAGGTGCGATCGGTATTGACGGTGAAGGTCCAGATCTCGCCGTCGTCGCTGCTCCATGCGGTGAACAGGCCGGGCTCGGCCTCAAAGGCGTCAGTGAGCTCCGTGAGCGTCTCGTACACGAGGCCGCAGACGGCAAGGTTATCGGAATTTTGCGTCTTGTAGGGGTTCATGCCGGCGGACGCGCTGTAGTTAAGCGTGAACTTGCCGTCGAGCTCGACGGTGGTCTGCGTGTCCTTCTGGCCGACGGTGTCGCCGGTGTCGTCGGCGTTCTTCTTACCGCAGGCCGTGCAGCCGAGCAGCAGCACAAGCGTGAGCGCGAACGCGAGCACGCGGGTCAGGTGCAAATGTTTCATGGTCTACCCCCTTGGGTCACAGGGTGATGACGGCGGCCTGCACGCCGCGGCGGCCGTCCGTCGCACGGTGCGACCAGAACACGTCCGGCCGGCACATGGTGCAGGCATCCGACACGGCGATCTGCCCCGTCGGGACGCCAAGCTGCGCAAGTCTCCGGGCGTTGACGCCCTTGAGATCGAGCAGGGCCTTACCGTCTGCGCGCGGGCGCACAAGCGCGCCGAGCGGCTCATGCAGCAATGCTTCGGCCGCAGCCACGACCTCGGGCCCGACCTCGAAGCAGCACACGCCGATGCCGGGGCCGATGGCGGCGCGGATGTCCGCCGGGTGCGCGCCAAGGGCGCACATCTGCGCGACGGCGGCGCCGAGAATATCGGCCACCGAGCCGCGCCAGCCGCAGTGCACCGCGCCGATGACCCCGGCAGCGGGGTCATGCAGCAGCGCGGGCAGGCAGTCAGCCATAAAGACCGCGAGCGGAACGCCCGGTTCGTTCGTGACAAAGCCATCGCAGGCAAAGCGCGGGTCCAGTTCCGGCGGCTGCGCGTCAGCCGCGTGCGCGATGCGCACCTGCGCGCTGTGAATCTGCTGCGCATACACTGCGCGTGTCAGATCCAGCCCGGCGGCCGCGCCGAGGCGCCGCCAGTTTTCGCGCACGTTTTCCGGCGTGTCGCCGCGGCGGACGCTGAGATTCAGGCTCTCGAGCACGTCGGTGCTCACGCCGCCGAGGCGGGTGGAAAAGGCGTGGCGCACCGCGATGTTCGGCGCGGTCAGGTACGCTGCGCCGCGCTCGGCGTGCAGCGGGAAGGCAACTTCGTTATGCATTCTTGCCGCAGCAGTCCTTATACTTCATGGGCAGACCGTTCGGGCGCAGCTTGCCGCACGGGCACGGGTCGTTGCGGCCGGGCTTCTTGACGCGGCGGACGGGTTTCTTCTTCTCACTATCGTCCCCGCCGGCATTGGTCGCAGCGCCGCGGGCGACGGTCTTACGCTCGAGCTTCTGCTCGCGGCGCACGCGCACCGTGAACAGGCGGCGCACCGTTTCGGCCTGGATACCGTTGACCATCTCGTCGAACATGTCAAAGCCGGCGCGCTTGTATTCATCGACCGGCTTGACGTTGCCGTAGGCGCGCAGGCCGATGCCCTGGCGCAGATCGTCCATGGCCTCGAGGTGATCCATCCAGTATTCGTCGACCACGCGCAGCATGACCACGCGCTCGAGCTCACGCATGAGCGGCGTGCCGTCCGGCTGCAGGCCAAAGGATGCCTCGCGCGCAGCGTAGGCCGTCATGGCGCAGTCATACACAGCGTCGGCGAGCGTGTCGGGCGTGAGCTTGTGCAGCTCTTCTTCTGTATAGCTCAGGTCGCACGGGAAGAGCTTTTCGAGCGGGGCGAGGATCTCGTGCAGGTCCTTATCATTTTCCGGGTGGTGCTCTGCCATGCCGGAAGCAATGTCGCCGGTGATGACGGTGCGGATCATGTGCTGGACGTGCTCCTGCAGGTCCTCGCCGTCGAGCACCTTGCGGCGCTCTTCATAGATGACGTTGCGCTGCACGTTCATGACATCGTCATACTCGAGCACGTTCTTACGGGCCTGGAAGTTGCGGCTCTCGACCGTGCGCTGGGCCTGCTCAATAGCATTGGAGAGCATCTTGTGGTCGAGCGGCGTGTCCTCGTCGACGCGCAGCGTCTCCATCATGCTCTGCATGCGCTCGGAGCCGAACAGGCGCATGACGTCGTCCGTGAGTGCGATGTAAAAGCGGCTCTCGCCGGGGTCGCCCTGGCGGCCGGAGCGGCCGCGCAGCTGGTTGTCAATGCGGCGGGACTCGTGCCGCTCGGTGCCGATGATATACAGGCCGCCGGCCGCGCGCACGCGGTCCGCTTCGGCATCGATGCTCTTTTTATGCTCAGCCATGCGCTCGGCAAACAGGGCGCGGGCCTTGAGGATCTCTTCATCCTCAGTCTCAGCATAGCCGGTGGCCTCGGCGATGACCTCCTCCGTGAAACCGGCCTTGCGCAGGTCGGCCTTGGCCAGATACTCCGCGTTGCCGCCGAGCATGATGTCCGTGCCGCGGCCGGCCATGTTCGTCGCGATCGTGACGGCGCCGAACTTACCGGCCTGCGCGACGATCTCGGCCTCTTTCTCGTGGTGCTTGGCGTTGAGGACATTGTGCGGGATGCCCGATTTGCGCAGGAGCTTAGACAGCTGCTCGCTCTTTTCGATCGACACCGTGCCGACCAGCACCGGCTGGCCCTTCTCGTGGCAGACACGGATCTGCTCAATGATGGCGCGCAGCTTGCCGGCCTCGTTTTTATACACGACGTCAGGGTTGTCGATGCGGATGACGGGCTTGTTCGTCGGGATCTCGATGATGTCGAGATTATAGATGGCCGCAAACTCCTCTTCCTCAGTCATGGCCGTGCCGGTCATGCCGGAGAGCTTGCCGTAAAGACGGAAGTAGTTCTGGAACGTGATGGTCGCAAGGGTCTTGTTCTCGCTCTGCACGCGCACGTGCTCCTTGGCCTCGATGGCCTGGTGCAGACCGTCGCTGTAGCGGCGGCCGAGCATGAGGCGGCCGGTGAACTCATCGACGATGATGACCTCGCCGTCTTTGACGACGTAGTCAATGTCGCGCTTCATGATGCCGTGGGCGCGGATGGCCTGGTCAATGTGGTGCACGAGCGTGGCGTTTTCGATATCCGCGAGGTTTTCGAGGCCGAAGGCCGTCTCCGCCTTGGCGATGCCGCGGGCAGTGAGCGTTGCGGTGCGGGCCTTTTCGTCGACGACGTAGTCCGCGTCGAGGTCCTCGTCCTCCTCTTCCTTATCGTCGATGGAGGCATAGGACTTGCACGTCAGGCGCGCGGCAAAGTCCTCCGCCTGGCGGTAGAGGTCGGTACTCTCGTCGCCCTGGCCGGAGATGATGAGCGGGGTGCGCGCCTCATCGATGAGGATGGAGTCCACCTCGTCGACGATGGCGAAGGCGTGGCCGCGCTGCACCATCTGGGACTTATAGATGGCCATGTTGTCACGCAGGTAGTCAAAGCCCATCTCGTTGTTCGTGCCGTAGGTGATGTCGGCCGCGTAGGCCTGCTGGCGCTCGGCGCTCGACATGTCGTGCACGATCAGGCCGACGCTCAGGCCGAGGAAGCGGTAGACCTTGCCCATCCACTCGCTGTCACGGCGGGCGAGGTAATCATTGACGGTGACGATGTGCACACCATCGCCGGTGAGCGCGTTGAGGTATGCTGGCAGGACGGCGACAAGGGTCTTGCCTTCGCCGGTCTTCATCTCGGCGATGCGGCCCTGATGCAGCACGATGCCGCCGATGAGCTGCACGCGAAACGGCTTCATGCCCAGCACGCGCCACGCGGCCTCGCGCGCCGTGGCGAATGCCTCCGGCAGCAGGTCGTCGAGCGACGCGCCATCGGCGTAGCGCTGCTTGAACTCGTCGGTCTTGGCGCGCAGCTGCTCGTCCGTGAGCGCGGCGTACTCGTCCGACATGGCTTCGATTTTATCAGCGATCGGATAGAGCCGCTTGAGCTCATGGTCGCTATGAGAACCAAATATTTTTTTGAGAAAACCCATTTGTTGACACTCCTTGTCCAGTGTAATTTAGAATTATACCATGCATTTATGAATAAAAAAAGAGTGAATCAGTCCGGTAATAAATTTTTACCGGATCGGGCATTTTCCCATTGCCGGAATGCGCCGAATGCTGTAGAATATGTGTTTGTTTGATAGCTTGAGGCAGAGGAGAGAAAGATCTATGCAGGCGATCGGCTTTGACAACAATAAATACCTCCAGATGCAGTCGGAAAAGATCCGCGAGCGCATCAGTCAGTTCGGCGGCAAGCTGTATCTGGAGTTTGGCGGCAAGCTCTTTGACGACTACCACGCGTCGCGCGTGCTGCCGGGCTTCGCCCCCGACAGCAAGGTGCGCATGCTCATGGAGATGCGCGACGAGGCGGAGATCATCATCGCCATCTCGGCCGACGATATCGAGCGCAGCAAGCGCCGCGGCGACCTCGGCATCACCTACGACGACGACACCCTGCGCCTGATCGACGCATTCCAGGGCTGCGGGCTGTATGTCGGCAGCGTCGTCATCACGCACCACCGCGGCCAGCCCGCAGCCGAAAAGTTCCAGCGCCGGCTCGAGGCGCTCGGCATCCGCGTGTACCGGCACTACATCATCCCGGACTACCCGTCCGACATCGCGCGCATCGTCAGCGACGACGGCTTTGGCCGCAACGACTACATCGAGACGACACGCAGCCTCATCGTCGTGACCGCGCCCGGCCCCGGCAGCGGCAAGATGGCCACGTGCCTGAGCCAGCTCTACCACGAGCACAAGCGCGGCGTGTGCGCGGGCTACGCCAAGTTCGAGACGTTCCCGATCTGGAACCTGCCGCTGCGTCACCCCGTGAACCTCGCCTACGAAGCCGCGACCGTCGACCTCGACGACGTGAACATGATCGACCCCTTCCACCTCGAGGCCTACGGCGTGACGACCGTCAACTACAACCGCGACGTGGAGATCTTCCCCGTGCTCAACGCCATGTTCCAGCGCATCTACGGCAGCTCACCGTACAAGAGCCCCACGGACATGGGCGTGAACATGGCGGGCTACTGCATCAGCGACGATGCCGTCTGCTGCGCCGCCGCCAAGCAGGAGATCCTGCGCCGCTACTACGCCACCGCCTGCGCGCAGCTGCGCGGCCTGTGCGCCCCGGTCGAGACGCAGCGGCAGGAGCTGCTGCTCAACCAGCTCGGCCTGACGGCGGCTGACCGCCCGGTCGTGGGCTCGGCGCTCCGGCGCGCCGAGGAAACCGGTGCCCCCGCCGTCGCCATCGAGATGCCCGACGGCACGATCATCACCGGCAAGACCTCTTCCCTGCTCGGCGCAAGCTCTGCCTGCCTGCTCAACGCACTCAAATACCTCGGCGGCATCCCGAAGGACGTCACACTCATCTCGCCTGAGATCATTGAGCCGATCCAGCATCTGAAGGTCGAGCATCTGGGCAATCACAATCCGCGCCTGCACACCGACGAGGTGCTCGTCGCGCTGAGCATCTGCGCCGTGAACGACCCGACCGCCGAGACCGCCATGCAGCAGCTTGAAAAGCTCGCGCACTGCGAGGCGCACTCGTCCGTCATTCTCTCGCATGTGGATGAAAACGTGTTCAAAAAGCTCGAGGTAAACATCACGTTCGAGCCGCGCTTCCAGACTAAAAAGCTCTTTCACCGCTGAAATATCTGCGGGGACGGCTTGCACCGTCCCCCGGTTTTCGATTTTTTCGCATTTTGAACAGGTTTTGCTTGACAAACACCGTGCAGGGATGGTATATTCGTAAAGCTGAATGTGGGACGACCTCTGCGGGTGTAGTTCAATGGTAGAACACCAGCCTTCCAAGCTGGATACGTGGGTTCGATTCCCATCACCCGCTCCATACCTTCTGGGCGGGCAGCCAAATATTGCATGCGCGCCAATAGCTCAGTTGGATAGAGCAACTGCCTTCTAAGCAGTAGGCCGGGGGTTCGAATCCCTCTTGGCGTACCATTTCAGATCTATGGTGGGTATAGCTCAGTCGGGAGAGCACCGGATTGTGGTTCCGGGTGTCGAGGGTTCGAACCCCTTTACCCACCCCACGAAATCGGGGATTGGGAGTGATCCCGATCCCCGTTGATTTTGCCCCGATATTGGGATGTAGTGTAATGGTAACACACCAGACTTTGACTCTGATATCGTGGGTTCGAATCCCGCCATCCCAGCCACGTCAGATGTTTTCTGTCGGCTCCGGCTTCCCGCAAGCGGAAAGCCTCCACCTCTGAAAACTTCTTCCTTCCTCAGCCGCGAATCGCTTCGCTGGATTCGCGTCTGATATTTTGGATAGCAGATAACTTTTCACACCGATATGCCCCAGTAGCTCAGTAGGCAGAGCACCTGCCTTTTAAGCAGGGTGTCCGGGGTTCGAATCCCCGCTGGAGCACCACGAAAAAACGGCAAAAAACCTTGTAATCTCAACGATTACAAGGTTTTTTGTTTGCCCGGCGCGCCGAGCATATCGCGCCAATCCGCGCCACGTTTTGGGGGCAAATTGGGGGCATTTTTGAGCCTTTGGGGGCAAATTTGGGGGCAAAGCAGTCCAGTCACCGTTGCCGCTATGCGCTGGTATATCTACATCACAGCTGACAGCGCGAAAAATTATCCCCGCGATTATCCCTTGATTTGCTGATACGGTATCCTGACTCGCTTCCCTGCTAGATGGCACAGAAATTTAAAATCACAAAGCCGCCGGAGCACTTACGCTCCGGCGGCTTTGCTATGCCCGATTATTTATTATCCGTCAGCTGCTTGACCGACTGATTCAGCCCTGTTGCTGCCCAGCCGGACACGATGCCGACCGCCGCAGCATTGAGCCAGTCATGCGCCGGGAAATCCGGCACACCCATCGCCCACGCGACCACACCGAGCGCCAGCCCGGCCGAACCGCAGATGATGGGGATCCATTTGTCCGCCACGCTGGTGGCCTTGACGGCCATGCCGATGAGATATGCGATGGCGGTGATCACCGCCACAGATGCAATACCGAGTTCCATAATGTTCATCCTTTCAGTTGTTTTGTGTTGGGAGCTGCAAAAATTTAACGTGGATATCGTCCATCACGCCGTTGGCCCCAAGTGTGTGGTACTGCTTCCAGCAGTTTTCAAAATTCTCGCGCACGTAGATCGGCGCGTAGCCGCGATCCGACCATTTGTTATAGTCAGCGATCATCTGCGCCCGCAGCAGGGCCTGCACGCCCAGCTTGGTTGCCGCCGTGTCTGCCCGGTCTCTGCCGATCTGTTTTGTCAGGTGCTTGACCATGGCCATGAGCGCCGCAAACAGCAGCGACGGCACGCCCAACAGGCACAGCCATTGATATGTCGTCACTTGCTGCCTCCGTCGATCATCCGCTGGCACACGATCATCGTGCACAGCATGTCCATCGTCACGTCCAGGTTGCCGTCCCCGTCGCCCTGCAGCGCGCCGCGCTCCACGAGCCGCTGTGCCTCTTCCTGTGCCCATTCGGGCAGCTCTGCCACCTTGTTGTATCTGGTTGCCATGTCCTCGTCCTCCTCGACTGTCGTTTCGTTATCTGCCTGTACCAGCATTGCCTTGAACGCGTCCCACTGTGCCGGGTCATCCACCCACGGCATGGGACAGCGCTTGCCGGTCACGTCGTAGTGCCGCACCACGTGGTCTGCGTCGATGCCGTAGCGCTGCATGATCTCCCGCGCCAGCGCCGCCGCGTTGGCCACTGTCTCCGGCTTGATGTAGTAGCTGCCGTCGGCGTACTTGCGGCTGCACATCTCAATGCCGATGCTGTTGTCGTTGCGGCACTCCGGATGCCAGTACGCCCGCGCGCCGCAGTGCCACGCCGTGTCGTCCTCGTGCACGGACTGCATCACGCCGTACTCGTCGCAAAAGTAGTGCGCGCTCGCCTGCAGCCCGGCCGTGCGGGCGTAGTAGTCGCAGTTGTTGCGCGCCGTGTCGCCGTTGTTGGCCGTGTAGTGCATCACGATGTACTGCACCGGACGCGTCCGCCCTGCACGGTAATTTGCCGTGTTGCATGGGATAAAGTCCATCTGTCTGCCTCCTTATGTGTTGCTCACTCGATATTTGCCGCTCTGAAGCGCGGCCTTGCCGCCATCGTCCTGCAGCACCCACGCGCCGGATACCCGGCGGTACACCGCCTGTGCCTCGGCATACGCGCCGTTTTGCTTGAGATAGATACCTGTGCCGCTTGTGTCCTTTGTAGCATAAGCATAAAGCGTCAGGTCTGCCGCCGTGACCGTGTAGGTCTGAGCCGTGCTGACAAGCTGTGTGCAAGCCGCATCTGAATACCAGCCGTGCCATGTTGCGCCGCTTTTGAGTGTTGCGGTAAAGGTTACGCTATCGCCCTGATAAGGTGAAGCGTTAGACACCGCTGCGCTTGTTACGCCGTTTCCGGCTGCATTTGCAACACAAGCGTACTGTCGGAAGTAAAGCGTGAAATTGAGATAGCGCGTGCTCGTACCGGTCACAGTGCTGTTTGAGTTGTGATAGGACTGTATGGCGCTTGATTTCGTCATACTTTCAACGACTGAGCCGGTGAATGTTTCGCTTACTTCGCCAGCAGAACCTTGCCAGCGTTTCAGGGCATTACCGTCAACACGAAGCTCAATCCAGTTGTTGGAGTTGCTGCTTAGCTGCCCAAAATGAGCGCCGAAATCCAGCTTAAACGGCTTTGCGGAAGCGGTAGGAAACAGGGCATCCAGCGCATCACTGTTAAGCTGCGCATAACCATGTTTTGCACCGTCAAGATAGTGGCGTATCGCGAGTTCTGTTCCCAAAAGGTTGACGTGAAGTGAAACGCCGTTTGCCGTTAAGTAAGTACGGCAATTGTCATAGTCGATGTTTAAAGTTCGCGTGGCTTCTGTTGCCATCGACTATCACCCCAAATCCAGATAAATGTCCCCGTCCGCGCCGAGGCTTGCGTCCGGCGCGCCAGAGCCGGTGTACACGGTCGCAAGCACCAGCGTGCCGGTCACGGTCTCACCCGCCTTGTCGTGCGCCGTGTAGCCGGTCAGCAGCTTGTCCGCCGCGACGGTGTCGCCGGTCAGGTCTAGCAGCGTGCTGCCGCCGTAGATGATCTTACTGACGGCCATCGCATCACCCGATGGTCACGGTCGTGCCGCCCGCGTCGTTGGCCGTCTCGGTGTACGGGATCGCCGCGACCGTCACACTCGACAGGTAGTCATACCCCGTGTCTGGCTGGATGGTCTGCGCGCTGGTGGCCGGTGTCGCGTCCTTGGACTGCGCCTTTATGGCCGCGCCGGAGTAGCTGCCCTCCACGCCGAGGATGGTCACGCCGGACTTGATGTTGCCCGCGATGATCTTGGCCTGCTCCGTCGAGCTGATGCCCACCTTGCCGCTGCCGTTGTGGTAGCCCGCCGGGATGGTGTACTCGCCCGCCTTGGTGGCGATCGTGCCGGACACCGCACCACGGTTGGCCATTGTGCCGGCCTTTTTCGCGCCGCCGACGTAGGCCGTCTTGCCGAGCAGGATATCCCCCTCAGCGGCCGTTGCGTCGCTCGTGTCGGCGTTATACGTGCACGTGCCGGTGATCTCCTCGCCGTCCTTGCCGTGCGCCGTGTAGCCCGCGAGGAGCTTGTCTGCGGCCACCGTGTCCCCCGTCAGGTCAATGAGCACGTTGCCGCCGTATACGATCTTGTTGTATGCCATGGTTTAACCTCCTACAATAAATGTCACGCCGCCAGCGGCGTTGCCGATCTCCCGCGTCGGGATCATGTCGATACGCACATCGTCGCGCATCGTCTTGCTGCGCGTGGGCAGCGTCTGCGCCGTGATCAGCGGCGTCACGTCATAGGCGCCATCGTAATAATCGGCAGCACCGTCAACGCGCTGGAAATTGTCAAACGTCAGCCCAAGCGTCTGATCCCCTGTAGCCATGTCCAGCTCCAGCGTCTGCCGGGTCTGCGTAAATGCCACATCGATCCGCAGCATCAGATCACCCCGTCCTTGAGGATGCGCTCGGTCGGCACGGTGTACACCCTTGTCGCCAGTGCCTCGCCGCCAGTCGTGCGCACACGCATCTGCAGCTCCGTCCTTGTGTTATGCGACAGCTTGAGCGTCTCCTCCTGCGTCAGGTGCAGCGTCACGATCTGCCCGGTGCACGTGCAGTCCGTCAGCGCCTTGTCGATCACCACACTGCCGTCCTGCGCAAACGTGATATACCCGGCAGCGATCTCGTCGGTCAGCATCGGCAGCGTAAACTCAAATGTCGGCGTTGTGCCTCGTATCACAATCTTGCCCTCCTTTCTCTTACGCCGTCCGTTTCCACACGTACACGACAAGGTACGGCGGCATATTGTTATGTGCGCCCCCGCCGCCAGCGCTCGACGTGTAGCTGCCGACCGCGTAGTATGTGCTGTCCGTGTCGCCGTCCGGGTAGTTGCCCGGCGCGGAGTGGTCCCCGGCTCCGGCGTTGGGGTAGTACACCGCGTGGTTGTGGCTCGGCATCTCGCTCGTGGTCAGCGTGTGCGTCGCCGCGCCGCCGGTCTTACCCGCCGTATACGACGAGCCTGCCGCCAGCAGAAACCGGTCTTTGATCTGCGTCCACGTGCCGCCGAAGAGCGTCGCCGGAGACGTTGAAACAGTGGAAATATATATTGCTCCAACAGGGTACATCTTCAAAAGCAGCGAGCTGATACTGCCTTCGGTCAACACTTTGCTGCCGCCGACCTTTAGAGTGTTGGGAACATTGATTGAGCCGCTGGAATCTTCAATGATTCTGCTCGTGTAATCTGCCGTTGAGCCGTTATAGTGGAAGTCAATATATCCGCCGTGCCCCACGCTGCCGGGATTCATCTCGATAAACCCCGGTGAGCTGTCCATCTTGCCGTTGAGCGCCGCCTTAACGGCCTTGTTTTGGACAGGATTGGTGCTGGTGTCGGACATAGCGCTGTCAATGGTGATCTTTGTCGCACCGGCTGCAATACCGTCGAGTTTGGCCTTATCCGCTGCCGACATCAGTCCGGCCGTGCTGGTCGTTGCCGCAGCCGTTCCGGCCTTACCGGCCAATGCGGATGCAATCACTTTGTTTTGGACAGGATTGGCGCTGGTGTCGGACATAGCGCTGTCAATGGTGATCTTTGTCGCACCGGCTGCAATACCGTCGAGTTTGGCCTTATCCGCTGCCGACATCAGTCCGGCCGTGCTGGTCGTTGCCGCAGCCGTTCCGGCCTTACCGGCCAATGCGGATGCAATCACTTTGTTTTGGACAGGATTGGCGCTGGTGTCGGACATAGCGCTGTCAATGGTGATCTTTGTCGCACCGGCTGCAATACCGTCGAGTTTGGTCTTGTCTGCCTTGGACATCAGACCGTTGACGGACGTGGTCGCTACCGCCGTGCTGGCCTTGCCGGTCAGCGCAGACGTGATGACCTTGTTCTGCACGGGGTTGGTACTGGTCGTAGACAGTGCGTTATCCACGTCCACGCCGCCGCTGGCAGCGACCTCGGCGATCTTGGCCTTGACGTAGGCCACGTTCGCCGCATAGCCTGTCTGTGCGTCTGTTGGGGTTTCAAGGCCCGCTACATACACAGGGATGTTTTCCGGCCCGGCGTCAAGCGTAATCGTGTAGTTGTCGTTTTTGCCACCGGGCGTAATGTTTACGACGCTTGCCCCATCGTTCCCACTTGGCAACAGCATTACAGTGCCTTCCATCCACGCGCCATTTTGACCAACTGCGCCAATATTTGTACGCGCCTTGGATTTCTGATCGGATGTTAGTTCTTGCGATTCGTCATATCGGACTGCACCTTCTCCCGTTGGGATATCTATGGTTACATCTTCCAAACCGTTAAACGTCGCATTGGCGGCACCAGTAAATTTCAAGATGTTAGGGGTTCTCGCAGTCAGATCTTGTTCAAGCTTGACCCAGTTTGTACCCGAAGATGTACCGCCCGACGATGCAGTATACGACAGTTTCGCATGAGGCTTATAGGCGCCAGCGTCCTTGATAGCTCGGAAAACATATGAAGTGCTTCCGCTAGCATCTGTGTATACGAGACACAGTGGAATAATCATATCCCCAACCTTAATCGCGCAGGTGGTCGGAACGCCTTTCAGTTTTTCGTGCAACTGCGTAGGTGTAATGTCAAATGTCTCCCCATCGCCGGATGTGGCAACGATTTCGTACATACCGTCTAGCTTTTTCTTATCAGCAGCCGACATTAAACCGTTTGTAGACTCTGTAACGACATCTACTTTTTTCATTTCCCACTTGTGCCCGTTAACGACAAAACTTTTCCCGTCATCAGAATTGTCGGGATTTGGCGACGGCACATATCCAGCTCCACCCGTCAGCAAAATGGTGGGAGTTGTTTCGCCGAGATCCATAAACGTAATGTGCATAACGGAACCCAGCAATCCGTTTTCAGATTGCAGGTCTAAGGGGGTTGCACAGGTAAAATTAAGGCTTCCGAAGCCAGCCTCACCAGACACTGAGTCAAAAATCAGGGTGGAAAGACGGTCGTCTTTGTCGCTACCGCTATACAAAGCCCCTTCAATAAACGCACCGTTTTTGGCCAAGTTAAACAGTTCGGTATAGTCGGCATCAGACGCGCAAGGGAACACATACATGCCGTCGGTATATTCCGGTATGGTCGATGTCCCCCATACGTCAAACGTAGTCCTTGTAATGCCATCCACATACGCCTTTGTGGCCGCGTCGTTGTCGCCGGTCGGAGTGCCGACAGCCAGCCGAGCATAACGCGGTTTGCCGTCGCTCCCATCGCTTGTCACTTTCGCAGCGTTTTCGCCAGCCACGCCAACATAGACAGTTGCTTCATTTGCGTCGTTATGCAAGACTAGGCTCTGGCCCATCAAGATCTCTTTTGCGTAGACGTAACTGTCGGTCTCTATGGAACTCTTAACATTAAGCCCCATGCCGACGTCAAGGCTTCCGTCAACCTTTAAGCTGCCGGTGATCGTTCCGCCGGCCTTATCCAGCTTTTTGTCAAGCGTGGCCTTGGTAAGCGCTGCGTTCTTCGCGGCCGCGATTGCCCCGACATACTTTTCGTCGCTCATGTTATCGCTCCTTTCAATTCGCGTCCCAAATCGCTTGCATCTCGTCTGCTGTCATTTCGACAAGATCGCTGCCGCCACCGGCAACGTTGTCGAGCTTGGCCTTGTCAGCGGCGGACATGAGGCCGGCCGCAGACTGCGTAGCCAGCGACGTCCCGGCCTTGCTGGCCAAGGCGGCGGTCACGACCTTGTTTTGGACGGGATTGGTGCTATCCAGCGACAGTGCGCTGTCAACATCGATCGTGCCCCCGCCGCCACCGGAAGGCGACGATCCGGAAGGACCACTATCGGATGTGTTGTAGCTGCTGCTGGACTCCACGTTGTTGCCAATCGACGTTTTTCCGGAAAACACGAACGTGTAATCCGTGATGATCGACGGGTATTCCCGGCCGTCGATGTCCTTGACGATAACCTTGTCGAAAATGTCAAGCCGCGGGTCGGCCGGAAGATCGCCGGAGAACTTATAGATTGGCTTGTTTTTCAGCTGCTCGTACGCCGTCTCTGCGACTGCTTCAGCAGCGACCGTGATCGACCCCGCTGGTCCTTCGATGCCCAGCCACAAATTGTCGTCATTCAGTTCGATAACGTAGCCTCCGGCACCGGAAAAGTATGTGTGCTCCTGCCCGTCGCTGGCAAACGTCTTTTTCACGCGCACGCCGGTGACTTCGACCGGCGTTTTCGCTACTTCTATGGGGTTGATCCACTGCGTAAGCGTCACATCTGCCGCAGACGTAATCGGGCGCACAAACAGTGCGTTTCCAGACACCATGGCATTGCCGCCACAGGCCAGCGCAATTGCTTCGATCACCTGCCGGATGGTGTGCTGTGTGTCCACGGTCGCCAGCGCATTATATCCCAAGTCGCTATCAATCGCGCTGGCTGTCAGGCCAATCTGTTGCGCCGCCAGCCCCCACAGCTCTATGTAGTTATGGTCCCCCTGCATCGCCGCCGGGCACAGCACGTCCGCCGCCTTCATGGCGTCGTAACAGGTAAGTGTGGCAATGCCGTGCACGGTTTCTACTTCATAGACCTTGAAGCTTCCCATATCCACCATGCGTTCAATGCCGTCAATGGTGATTGCCGCTTTCAGATGTGCCGTGGCCCCTTCGTACAGCGACCAGTAGTCGGCATTTGACCACCCGATGTCGTACATTTCGATCGTCGCGCATTTGCACACGGCGATCCCGACGGGGTAGCTGCTGGACGATGTCTGTGCCGTGATTTTCGTGCCGCCCGGGCGGAAAAACTGCCGGCCTTCCTGCAGATAGCTGCCGGCCTTGATTGTCACCGTTTCGTCGCCCCAGACAAACGTCACATCATGATCCCACGTAAAAGACACATCGACCACGAAATTCGTCTGTGACGGGTAGACGCTTGTGATTTGGCTTTCAACTGTTCGCATATCATGTCACCTCAATTACGTCAGCGGATTGACGCCGACCATGTTAAATTCCAGGGACGTAAACAGCTCCTTGTCTTCGTTCAGACGCCCAATATTTAGCTGCCCTTTGCCGACATAAAACCACGCCTGGCACCACGCACCGTGGTAAGCGGAAAAGTAGTACAGCTGGAACTGCTGACCTTTTGCAATGATCTTCAGGATCTGCGACAGCATGGTCTTGCTGACAGCCGCTCGGCTGTAGCCGAGTGCCTCGACCGTAAACAGCGGACTGACGACGGCCGCGCCTGTCTGAACGCGGCCGCTGTCCTCCGTGTAGGTCGTTTCAAAGTCATACGACAGCGCGCCGGAATCCGGCTGCGGAAGCACCAGCCAGTTATCCGACGCGCTTTTGCGAATTTTAATGTATTCCTGTGCCATGTGTTACACCGCTACAAGCGGGTTTTTACCCGTTTGCCCTTTCCGCAGTTTTGCTTCGGTGATGACTTCGTCAAACAAGGTCCGGCGATCCAGCCGGGCGATAAATTCGTATCGACTGCCGGCGCCGCCGGCTTCTTCGCGCACGATTTGACGCAGTAGGGATTCCGGCGCTTCCAGGTTGTTGCCGTTGCGCTGGTCGCCCAGCACGGCAAGGAACTGCCGGTTCGCCGGGATGACAGCGCCGCGCGCCAGCATCGGGATCTGCGGCACCGGCAGCGGGTTTACGCCCCACATAGTCTGGAACGGGGAAATGCCAAGGAAACTGGCATTCCGGATCGCATTCAGCATGGAATTGATCTTGTTGAACGGCACGGCGATGATCGTGTTCATGCCGCGGATAATGGCGTTGACGACCGTGCGGAAGGTGTTTTCAATGCCTTCTTTGATGCCAGACCAGATGCGCCCGCCAGTCGAAAACACGTCCTTGACTTTCTGCCATGCATCGCGGAATTTACCCTGAAACCATTCCGGTACGGATTTGAAGGCGTCCTTGACGCCCTGCCATGCCACCGACGCGCCGGACGCAACCTTTTCCCACAGGCCGTCGAAGAACGACCCGACGGAATCCACCGTCTCACGGAAAAAGTCCGCGATCACTCCCCATGTATCGGAAATTCCCTGAAGCAGGCCGTTGATTAACTGCATACCTATTTCCGCAAAAACAGTCGACGGCGAATGGATACCAAACAGGTTTTTCACGGCGTTGATAACTGGATCAACAAGGTTTTCTTTTAACAGTCCACCTATAAATTGCATCATGGAAACAATCCCTTTTATGAGGCCGAGAACTATCTGCTTGCCAATTTCAAACACCTTCAAAATTAGCTGTTTACCAAGCTCAACTACTTTTACAACCGCAGTCGCAAAAGCAACTATGACGGCTTTAAACAGTTCCCAAATTCCATCAACTATTTTGTTAAAACCGTCTTTTAGGTTTCCGTTCAAAACATCCGCAATGCCATCAAGAATCAGCCCCACGCCTTTCAGCACAGTAACAAGCGCCCGAATCGCTATTTCCAGCACGTTTTTCACGATGAACTGCACGACCGGGGAATCCCAGATGCGTTTCAATGCATCAAAAATTGTTGTTAATGCGTCTCCAACCTGTGTCAGCATTTCCTGCAAGCCGCTCGGTAATTGCACTTGGCTGACGCCGCTAAAATCGGGCGCGGCAGATCCGCCGCCACCGCCTCCGCCGCCGGAACTGTCGCTTGATTCCCAGCGGTTCATTTCGTCCAGCCCGGAAAGCTGTCGCTTCGCTTTTTCCGCCGCGTCACCGGCTGCGGATGTGGCGCTTGCCTGCTGGTACAGTGCTTTGGCGTTGGCCTGTGCCTGCGATGCCGTCTGCTCGAAGATCGTGCCAAACACGGACGAAATAACGGCCGTAAGCTTCGCCAGCCATGACAGCAGCGCCCGAATGGCGGGCAGAACAAAACCGTAAATCGGCGCAAAGGCCGTCAGTAGATTCCCTTTGATCTGTGCAAGGGACGCAGACATTTGCTTGTCCGCGTTTATGGTGTTCAGCAAGCCAGACCGCATGGCGCGCAGCGCCTTCGTGATCATCGAGAAGATAAATACTTTCTTCGCGATGGTGGCAATGCGCTTTGCGAACTTACCCATTTGCGCAGACACTTTCGACGTCGACACGGCTGCCGCCTGCTGCTTTTGAACGTAGGTATCAATGGCGCTATTGGCTTTTTCATGGTCAGCTCGATACCCTTCCAGCTGCAGCTGTGCGTCTTTTAGCTGCTGCGTCGTTTTCTGTATCGCATCACCGGTTTCCTGCGTCATAGTCCCAGTGCTTCTGGTTTTCTTTTCATTTTCGGCAACGGCCCGCAGCTCTTCCAGCTGCTTTCTCAGTTCATCGACCTTCTGCGCAGCCTTGTCCACGTTGTTCGCGGCTTTTTTCGCGTTGTTTTCCAGCTTCGCAAGGCCAGCATCAAACTGGCTGCTGTTGATTGCCGCTTCGTATACCAGATCGCCGACAACATCAGCCATCGCGTCCACCTCCCATCAACTGCCGGATGAATTCATCTTCGTCGTCGGTCAGGTGCGCCGACTTGAAATCGATCAATTCCCGGTTTTCGTCGTAGTATTCGCGCTCCCACTTTTCCAGCTTCTTGTGCTTGCGCAGCTTTCGCCGGATGTCCAGGATCGTGGAAAACGTGCAGTCACCAATTTCCATGTAATAGCCGATGAATGTCCACCAGTGCATATACGGCAGCGCGCGCACGTCCTGCCCAGCTACGCGGTTGATCGGCGCGATGATCATCGGAAAATCCTGTTCCCAGTCCATTTGCTTCGGCTGGGGGCGCTGGTCGCCGCGATCCACACCGCCGTCCAGAAACCAAAGCATGAATTTCACCGCGGCGGCCATGTCCGTGATTTGATCCCAGTCCGGGTAAAAGATCTTGACCGCCACTTCGGCGCGATCCTGATCTGTCAGATCCGGATCGTTCAGCGCGGCGCAGATGTCCAGAATTTCGCGGAAGTCACTGCGGATACGATAACACCGGCCGCCGAAGACTGCATTTGTCGGCAGGCCGGTATTCATGATCTGCGCTTCTTCCTGCGCTGACCGCCGCCGCTGTATTTATCCAGGTATTTCGCCTGGCGTTTCTGCGCGGCAGCGGTCGCGGCGTCCATTTCGCGCCGGATCTGGCGCGACACGGCCTCGAGAAACGAAATGATCTGCAGGGAACCGGACGGCGTGAGCGAAACGCAGTAGGCTTTACCGAACACCGTATCGCAGACAGGCGACGGGAACACCGCATCCACCTGTTCGCGTGCATAGGCGTCCAGCTCGCGGATCGCCGTGCGGGCGTCCGTGTCGCTTTCCTGTGCGCCCATTTCGTCGGCTTTGGCCTTGATCGCCATCGCGGCCGCTTCCAGCCGGTCGATGATGCCGATGTCGTTCGGGTCGAAATAGATCTTCCGGTTTGCGTCGCCGTTAACGGTGAACGCTTTCAGGCCGGTTTCAAAAGAAATGTTATTGCTCACGCCGTCATCCCCCTTAAGATTCTGCCTTCGTGAACGTGGCCACGCCGTCAGCAATGGCCGCAGTGCCGACCGTGCGCGTGCCGCCGTAGGTCACGTCAAACGGCATATCCACCGTCTTGTCGCCGCCCAGCGATTTGACTTCGATCGCGCAGCCGCTATAGCGTTCGGCGAACATCGCCGTGTCCTTCGTGCCGGCATAGCAGTGCACGATCATCATGTCCTGTTCGGCCAGCGCCGCGACGTCCTGATCCTTAATCGCCAGCTGCCACAGCTTCGTCAGCGCGGTTTCGCCGGCGTCCAGATTGCACGGGTCAAAGGTCTGCGTGATGGTCGGCGCGGACATGGTGGTAAACGTGTTGCCAAGAATGTCCTGCGTGGTCTCCTTGTTCCAGTCGTATTCCTGACTGCTGTCTTCCACGCGTTTGCCGACGATCGACCACACCGGCGCGGAAGCCGTGCCGGTGTTCAGGAAGGCCATCAGCAGTTTGCGGGCGATCGTCTGGCCCGCAGTGGTGTTAAAAGTCGTACTTTCAGGCATAATGCATCACCTTTCAAAATTATTATCGTACCGCATCGACATGGATACGGCCCAGTCTTCTACGCCGTCGGGATAGCGTCCGGTCAGGTAGGCCGCCGACACCTGCACAAACGCGGTGATCGTCCGCCCATCGCCGAGGTCAGGCCACGCGGCAAGCGTGTGCTGCTGGCCATCCGCCGTGATCGGCTGTTTTTCCAGCCAGCGTGCCAGTTTGTCCAGCCACCCCTTGATGTGGATGCGGTCGGTTTCCGACTGCGGCACGGCGCGATAGACAACCATAAACGCATAGTTGCATTTCTGGTACACGCCGCCCATGATGTCGGTCGTTTCGCTGATTACCGTCGCCGCAGCGGACGGATAGATCCCGACACCGGACTTGTCGCCCAGCTCGCCGAACCGGATTTCCCGCGCGCCAATGGCCGGGAAGTCATTCAGCAAGCCGCTCAGGATCGTTGAAAAGTCTTTCGTGTCAACCATTTGATTCCCCCAAAATGATCCGCTTGCAGCCATCTGCCCATTCCTTGCCGTGTTCGTTCTGGGCGACTTCCGCCCAGTGCGGCACGCCGGTCGCAAACCGCAGGTCTCGATCAGTCGCAACAAGTGTCGCGCCTTTTCTAAAACGCGGGCCGACATTCGGGATGTTCGCAGGGCCTTTCCCGGTTTTTGAATCCACCATGACCTTGCCCATATACAGATACCGCGCATACGGGCCGGGGAACACGACCTGCCGGCCTCCTTCGGTGACATACGATTGTTGCTGCAAGTTCCCGCTGCGATACGGCATATACAGCTTGCTGTCCGCAAGCACCTGATTCCCCAGCCATTCCTGCGCCTTGGCAAAACGCGGCCCGTATTTTGCAAACCGAAGATTTACCCGGACGTGGCCCTTAACGTAGCTGACGTTCTTGTAGTGCCGGATGTCGCTCATGATGCCGTCACCTCGAAATGAGGAACAAGCGGAAACCATGCGCAGGATGTAATACGGTGGCATTCTGCGGCTTTGCACAGCACGTCGTATTCCGCCCAGTCGTGATCTCCGCGGCAGAAATAGTCCCCAGGCTGAAACGCGATCATCCCACTGCGGTCATCCGCCGCCTGGTACACTTCCGGCATCGCATAGGTCAGCGCGCCAACAGACGCTTTCGGGACAAGCAGCAGCACATAGTGCCCCGGCACATCGCCGGCCGTGCTGGGCGTCATGGCGGTTTTTGCTTCCACTTTGACGCCGGTCAGCACGTGCCGCTCCCACGTATCGTCCTGACCGCGCGCGCCGCGCACGCGCGAAAAAAGCGTGATCGTATCGCTATGCAGCAGCATCAGCACGTCACCCCCGCGTACAACACAAGGACACCATCCACGGCCACACCGGAAAGCCAGCGCCGCAGCAGATCGAACACCAGCGCATCCCGCGCCGCCGTGGTCTTCGCAGCGGTTGTGTAGCAGCTGTCGGCTGCCTTGTATGTGATCGATTCGCTGCCGGACGACACCGACGCCACAGGGCCGGCGGTTTTTACGCCGCCGGCGTCTGCGGTTTCCGCTGCGCTGTCACGCGCCTGGTCAATGCGATAAAGGCATTCGGCCAGTTCGCACGCGCAATCCTGCAGCTTTTCGGCGTCGGTCGTGGATTCCGGCAGTGTGCCGCCGAAGCGGTCGAACGTAAAGCGGTCGATCTCCCGCGACGCCGCACGCAAATAGCGGGCGGCAGTCACTTCGTCGCGGAAGGGGGACAGATCGTCCCCGTACCGCTTCACGTATGTGTCAAAATCCGCGTACACCGTGATTCACCCTATCACGAGCCGGCGTAGGATTTCACGTGCACCTGCGCAGCATCCAGCACGCGCAGGGCAGCGTTTTCCTCGACCTGCGCCTTGCTGCCGGCAAACAGCTCGGAATCGACCATGCGGACGATGCTGAAGTTATCGCCGACACCGAAAGCGTTCGGGTCGTACATGATGAATTCCACCTTCGCCAGGTTCGCCGCCGTGACGCTGGCCTTCGTGCCGCCGTGGGGATAGTAGGCAAGATCGGCAGACGAGGCAAAGCCGTTGACTTCGATCCACGTGAAGCCCATGAAGCTGCCGACCTGACCACCGGCAGCGGCGGCAAGCAGCATTTCGTTGGACGTCGGGATGTACTTCTCGCCGGCGAATTCCAGCATCGTCGCGAAAAAGTCCGGGCTGCAAAGCACGATGGTGGGATTGGCCTTTGCCTTGACCATGGTCTTGCGTTCAGCCAGCACCTGCGATTTGAAGTTGGACGCAGTGGTCTTCGTGGTGTTGGTGGATGCCGTGCCTTCGGAGATCAGGCAGGCAAGCGCGCACTGGTTCTTTGCTTCCGCAACTTCACGGGTAGCAAGGGCCAGATGTTCTTCGGCGATCGGGAACGCCACAGCAGCGGCCTGCACGCCGTAGATCTTCTTCGACGCCTGCAGGTTGTTGTTGAAAACAGCCTGCACCAGCGTGTCAGCGGCAGCGGTGTCCGTGAAGTCACGGCCGGGCGTGCCGACGGACGCGGCGGTGGAAGTCAGCTTGTGCCAATAGCAGCCGCCGGCGCCGTCGACCATCACGTCCTGATAGGTCACGCCGGGCACGAGCCAGGTCTTGTAGAAAAGGTTCGGAAGAACAGTTGCTTTGTACTGTTCATCCACGTAAAGAGAACCGTACTGGATAGACATAGATCATCATTTCCTTTCGTAGTCTTAGCCCCTGAAAAACGGGTTGTTTTTGTATTTCTGGGCTACGTATTCTTTTGCGCCTCCCGCCGGCGGCACCATGCCGCTGTGATCGGACGAAAAGCGCGCCTTGCTGGCGGGATCGGCCACAAGGATGCCGGGAATTTCTTTGCCGTTCTGGTCGGTGACAAGGCCGGTAAACAGGTCGTCGATCGACTTGCCGCGCGCATCGTCGGAACCCAGCGCCGTTACCAGCTTGTCCGTGATGCTTTCGCGCGTGATGTCGTTGACGAAGTGCTTGCCAGACAGGAACGTGTCCACCGTACTGCGCAGCTTCACGGCGGCGGCATCCTTCTTGCGGTTATCCCGCTCGGTCTGCAGGTCATTGGTCAGGGTCGTGATCTGGCCTTTCAGCGCTGCAACATCCACGCCGTCAAAGGCGGCAAGCTTGCCCTGCACGTCTTTCAGCGATGTGTCCAGCGCGTCGTGGCGTTCCTGCAGCTTGGTGAATTCCGCCACGGTCTTGTAGTTTTCGGCAACGGCTTTGCGCAGATCCGCCGCCTTTCCTTCCGGGATCGTGATACCGAAGTCGGAAAGAATGGTCTCGATGTTCTTCATGCGTAATCCTCCTGAACGTGATTTTTTAACAGCCCGTCAGCTGTGTGGATTGAGCCGGATAAACCACCGGCAGGGTCGTGATATGGCAAAAGGGCTGCCGGTTTCCCGTCCGCCCCTGCGTATCCTGATTTGATTTTGGGTATAAGAAAACCACCTTGCCTACCGGTAAGATGGTTTTCTTGATTATTATGTGAAATAATTTTCACGTTGGATTTATTTTGACGTTGTTTTTAAATATCTAGCTGGTCGCAGATCTGCGAAAGTGACTTACCACAAATAAACGGAATATTCATTGCATCGTCCACCGAATGTGCGTCCACTGCATATCCATCGTAGCAAAGCGCAATGTCCTCCCGGCTGAACGGGCAAATAGACCCGAATTTCCCTTGATATGCAAAATCAATGTCTTGGGTAAGATCATCAATCCAAGCCCTTAAATCCTTCGCGTTCACAGTATATCTGCGTTCTCCTTTCGTTCCTGATTGGTGAGCTCACGCGTCGCCCTGGCCTGACGCCTGTCGTCATCCCAGGTAATGTCGTGCGCGTGCTCTCCTTTGGCTCCGTATGGATGCCTTTTCGGATTCCCGTGCGGCCCATTACTGATCTGCCTGCATTGCCAACCATCCGCATCAAAAAATGTTCTGTCACGTTGTTTGCCGCCCATAGAAGCGGTATCAACAACTGCATAAGAACGATACTGCCCGGGAACGTGTGGTTTGGCTTTTGAAGTCCAGTCATCAGTTACAACTATCGTTCCGTCCTTATTATAGTGATATTTCTTGTATTTATCAAGTTCTTTGCGCACCGCCGCGGACGCGGTTGACGCCGCCGAGCGATCCCACCCCGCAACGGCCAGCCGCTCGTGATACGGTTTCAGATCGTTATCGGCGCAGAACTTCGTGTAAGCCGCGTTCTGCTCCTGCAGGCGCTTGGCGGACTGCGTGTATTTTTCCTGCAGCTTTGCCTTGGCTGCCGGATCTTCGCAGTTTTTCACGGCTGTGTGCAGCGCCGTACACTTGCGCTTCTGTGCCCGGATGCGGCGTTCCATCGCGCGCTGCGTCTGCGACAGTTCATAAGCGCGGCGGTTGGCTTCGGTGTCGATTGGTTTATTATGATTCTGACTGACGCCCGGCAGGAACGGCGTAAAAGAATGGCGGCAGTTATAGCCGCACAGGCCCAGCGGATTCTCCGGGTAACCGGTCGCGTCCAGCAGGTTATCAAACTGCGCGTCCTTGCCGTCGATGCAGTACACCTTGCCCTGCCAGCTGGCATGATCGGCGATCGGATCGGTATCGGACACACGCGCGCCCAGATGCTGCGACACCAGCACGTGATTCCAGCCCATATCCTTGCACCGCTGGATCGTCATGTTACCGGATGACTGCGCCACGCCGGTGCGGATGCAGCGCAGCACCGCCACTTCCAGCGTGTCCTTATGGCCAGACGGATAGCGCACGATCGGCTGCACCTGCCCCAATTCCTTCACACCTTCCAGCATGGCAGCGGTGTAGGACTGCGCGCCGGTGCGCACCTTCCAATACGCAGCGTCGCAGATGTCGATAAACGCCTGATTGGTCGCACCGGCCGTTGTGCGCGTGATGTTGGATATTTCGCCGACTGTGCGTTCATAGGCGTCTGTAATGATTGCCATCATGCGGGGCGACAGGCCGGAAAACGTCACAGCGGCAGCTTCTGCATCCGCCTTTGCCGCCTGAATACCGCTGTCCTTGAAGATCTTCGCGATTTCCTGCTGCGATTTGCCGGTGCTTTTGGCCAATGCCTTCTGGATTTCATCCAGATTCCCTCCGGCCTGTTCCAACACCCACGCCTGCCACTCGTCCGTTCCGGTCAGCAGCTTCTTTTCGCCGCGGCCGAACCGGATCATGAAGCGTTCGATCATGTCGCGCGCGATCCATTCCGTCAGGTCATCCAGCAGCGGCAGCAGGGTTTCGCCGATTTCCTGAAACTGTTCCGGGGTGATCATTCGGTATCAGGGAACAGGCCAGGCTTCGCCGTGTTGGCTTCGGCATAGGCCGCTTTCGCGTCGTCTTCGCTGAAACCTTCAAAGCGCACCAGATACATCCACCACGGCAAAACGCCCAGCTGGCAAAGGCTTTTCGTGTTCTGCCGGTCTTCTTCGTAGCTGTATGTGATGTCGCCGAAATTGTACGCCACGGTATACGTGCCATACGGCGCCAGGTCGTAGATGTCGGCGTAGTCGTCCAGCGCCTGAATCAGGTCATCCACAGCTGCCTGGATGCGGTCACGGATGTCCTTGATGCGCTGGATGGTGCGGCGGTCATCGGCTTCCACCTGTGTCGCGGTGGCAAGGCCCTGCTTTTCGTTGAAACTGAAATAGCCTTCGGAAAAGCCGCACTTCGTCGACAGGCTTTGCAGCAGCATGTTGATGCCGGTCTGGCGTTCGCCGGTTTTCAGCTTGCGGTCGATTTCCTGATAAAAGCTTTCGGCCGCCGAACCGGCAACGTTTTGCACATAGCGCGGTAGCCGCACGGAAACATTCTTCCGCCCGGGTTCGCGCAACAGGCGATCATCCACAAGGGCGATCGACCGGGAATCCTGAATTTCGTCAACCATGGCCGACCACGCGACATCCAGCCCTCGCAGTTCCGGCATGGCGTTGGCATAGATGGACATGCCGCACGCGCCGCCGTCGATGTTGTTGGCGTCCGGCATGGTACACACGGCAAACAGCGGCGCAGTATCATCCAGCACGGCGTCCGGCAGGATGCCCACCCAATCCGGCACTTCATCCAGATTCACGCGGGACGCCGACGCTTTGCCCTTCGCCAGTCGAAACGCGCGGTTGGAAACCACATAATGCGTCCCTTCGTAGCGATGGTATTCGGCCTTGACGTAGTAATAATCCGGCGTTGCCCTCGTGTCGTACAGCACGACGCCGGTCACGCGCTTGCGGTTATCCACAGCGGTGACCGTGAACTCCGGCGGCGTATACAGGCCGATGCTGTCCGGCGTTGGCTTCAGCAGGAACATACCGGCAGCGCAGCCCACGTCCACCATGTCGCGCAGGAACGGGATCAGTTCTTCATTCAGACGTTCCTGCAGCCAGTCCGCGCGCGCCGAGCCGGACAGTTCGACGCTGACGCCCATCGTCGCAAGGCGCGCAGCTTCGCCGGTCACGGCCTTCGCGAAATTGATGGTGCGATCCTGATCGTTTACCCACGGCGGAGTGCCCATCCAGATCTGCATCCACAGGTCTTCCGCTTCGCGCATTTCCGGCGTTACCAGCGGCGCGATGCGGAATTCTTCGCGGACCTGTTTTTTCACGCTGTCCAGCGGGATATTGATTTTCATGCACTTGCCCCCCTGCGCATCGTCAGCGGCTCTAGTGCGTACCGCGTGGCGTCGATGCTATGGTTATTCACGTCCGGGTATCCGGTGATGACGTTGCCGTCCCGGTCCCGCTCGTATTCGTATTCCGAAAACTCTTTTGCCGCGTTCGGGCATCGCACTGGATCGATGATGATGCGCCGGCGCTGCAGCCACTTCATGCCGTGTTCGATCGACCCCGGGCCTTTAACGGCACCGGTGACGGGAAGGCCCATTTCACGGTGGTCGTTGACGCTTTTTGGTTCGGCTGAATCTGCCGTGATGGTGTAATCGTCATAGCCGTGCTCGATGATCCAACGTGCCGTCTGCTCGTTCGATTCCTTGTTGACGTAGTGTTCTGCAAAGATATACACCGCCTCGCGGTCGCTGTCGTAATAGCAGCGAACGAAACAATACGGGTCAGGATACCAACCCCAGTCTTCGCCCTGGAAGATACGGTCAAAATGCGAAATTTCTTCGTCTGTGATTTCCCGCAGTTCCAGATAGTCAAAGACGCTGCCGCCGTCACCGTTGGCCACGCCTTCGTATTCATGTTCATACGCCGCCGGATTGACTTCCTTCAAGTGTTCCGCGTCGGCGATAAACTTCGCGCCCAGCCATTCCGGCGGAGCTTCCGTGTAGCTGGAATGATGGAAAACGCGTCCCGGATTCGGGACAAGCCGCTCCTTGTTTACCCAGCTGGATTTGGATTTCGGTGGGTTATACGACGAAAAATCGTAGGAATCCGCGCCGCCGCGCAGTACGGACTGGTTGATGGAACGTTCTTCTTCCGGCCCGCAAAGCTGGTCTTTTTCTTCCTTCCACAGGATACCGATATAGCCGAACGGCGGCTTGATGGATTTCAGCTTCAGCGGGTCGTCGCAGCCGCGAAAATAGATCGTCTGGCCGGTTTCTTTCAGCACGATTTCCAATGGCGACAGTTTGCAGTTGAATTCGTCGTACAGTCCAAGTTCATTGATTGCCCATTTCATTTGGGCATACACGCTGTCTTTCAGGGTATTGCCCATCTTGCGGATGATACAGGCGTGCATCGTCGGGTTGTTTTTCAACAGCTCGACGATTTTCAGGGATATGTATGATGATTTCAGGCCGCCGCGGCCGCCTTCAAAGACATACGTCATGTTCGGCTGAATGCGGCGGTTGATATCCACGAACGCCCGGCCAAGGACGCGTGCCGGCAGCTCGTAGTGCGCAGATGCGCGTGCCGCCGCCCTGGTCTCCTGCTCTTCCTTGATGCGCAGCGTCTTCTCCAGATCACCGGCCGCACGAAGGCGATCGGCGATGGATGTCTCGATGCCGAACTGGTCTTTTTCCTGCCCGCGCATGATTGCCGTGCGCAGTTCTTGAATCTCTTTCAGGGATGCCGTGCGTTCGGATTCGATTTTCTTCTGTCGCTGCGCTATATAGATTTTGATGTCAGGTTTTGTAAGGTTTTCCGCGCCGATGGATTTGGCGGTCTTCGCCGAGTATCCAGCCCGGCGCGCCGCCTCGGTCGCGTTGCCCAATTCAATGTAAAAATCCGCAAAAGCTTTCTGCTTCGGCGTGAGATTCATGGGATCACCCGCTATAGATTTTCGCCAGCGTTTTTACGACATCCGCCATGCTGTAAGTCTCCAGTACGCGCGTGCTGGTATGCTTCCCGGTTTCATCGGTTTCCGCCTTTTCCAGCACGTATTTTGTCACCATCCGGCCAAGCCGCTCGGAGTAGTGCTGTAACTGATTGACTTTGTAATGCTCGCCGCGCTGGTTCAGCGCCGCCTGCAGTTTGTAGGTAAGTTGTTTCAGATTCATAGCGACACCAGAATGCACAAAGCACCGAACCCGAAACCGGGCCGGTGCTTTGCTTTGTTGAGAGACATAAACCGGAGTTGACAGAGATAAGAGAAAAACCGTACACCGCACAAGGAGAAAGGAAGAGAGGTATTTCACAATGGAAGGTGTGGGATTGGTCTCTCTCGCAATCCCGCGATATCACTTTAACACAGTTTTCTGCGAAAATGTTCCCGATTTTTTCCCACGTTGTGCTCACATCTCTGTGAGACCGTACATCGTTATCGTGAAATTCCGCAGCGCGCTATCCTTCCAGCGGTAAGCAGTCGTTTTCTCGATGGCCAATTCCCGGCACAGCCGCTCGACGCCGCCGATACACGGCGTGATGTAAAAGCGCTGCAGCACGCACCTGTCCCGCTCGGAGAGCTGATTCAGGGCACGGTCCACGCGGCGCACCCGGTTCTCGGTCAATCGCTGTGCCTCTTCCAGCCGCTCACGTTTCAGAATGTTGTTGACGAGCGCATCATCCCGGCCATTCGAGCCGCCGGCGACCGGACTGCCGTCCGCCGAGGCGCTGCGGATGCTCGTGATCTCCGTCGCCAGGTCGGCAATCTGATCACTGATATTCGCAATCGCAAGCTTCCGGTTCTGGTAGTTGCGCAGCTCATCGGCCGCCTCCCGCTTCCAGTCCAATTAAGTCACCTCGTTTCGTTCTCCGTAGTAGCAAAAGAAGTCATCTTTCACCGGCCCATCGACACAAGTGCAATGTCTGCCGTCGATATCATCATAGCTGTGTGCACACTGCTCGCACCGGACCACCGCCACAACGTCGGCAGCCGGGAGATCGTGCAAAACGCAGATCGCCTTTGCCCACGTGCGGCGGTTTTTGCCATTGTCACGTGCCGCCGCAGCCGTCAGCGCTTTATCCAGCGCTTTTTCTCGATGTATTCAGCCATCTTTCTTCCTCCTCTCGTCCGCTTCCTTCAGTGCCTGGAACACCATCACGTAAACCGTCGTCGCAATAGTCCCGCTCGTGACCGGGATCAGCGGCGCGATGTAGTGCCAGCAGTCTTTGTATGTCAGGTCAGCCATCATTCAATCCCTCCACATAGCACCAGCTCTGCGGCGGGCGCTTGATTTTTCCCTCTTCGAAGCAGGCATTGCATTCATACGCCCATTTTGCAGGGCATTCGCCGCATTCATGCGGGCGGTAAAACTCGCTCAACTCGCGCGGCGCGTCGTAGATGCGCAAGCCCGATATGCGCCAAGCCCAGCCTTCCCGCCCACCGAGATACGCTTCGGCCGCATCGCGGGACAAGCATGCATCATCAAAAATCTCGTCTGCCGGAGCAACGCTCCAATCCGGCAAGCATATGCCATATCTCCCCGGACTGACGCTACCACCAAAACGGAGGAGATAGACGATGTCATAGCACTCAAACTCGCCGATGATTGCCCCGATGCAAGGGACATCAAATGCGTTATGCGTATGGTCATCCGCATAACAATACCGCTTGCCTCGGTAAAATGTCAGGTGCCGATCTTTGGCGCAGTAGATATAGCACCTAAACGGCGTCGCTATCTTTGGGCGGGTCTTGCGCACCTCAATGGTCTTTTTGCCATTGGCGATCAGCTCGCACCACTTCGGGCGGATGCTGATAAGTACGGCCTTACTCATCGGGCAGCGCCTCACTTCCCGGGACAATACGATCCCAGCACTCCGCGCATATCTGCTGCACGCTTTTCTTTGTATTCCGGTTCTTTTCGCACAGACATTCAGTACCGTTTCCCGGCTCATATCCGTATTCCTCCGGGCATCCCGCACATCCACCGATGAAACGCGCATCTACCTTGTCCGGATGCTCCATAACCAGCAGCTCGCGGAATGTGTAACCATGCGACTTCCTCAAAAGCATGTCCGCCCGAAAAGCGTCCCAATTCGCCGTCGGCACGCCGACATAGTCGCACCACGCGCGTTCCAGCTTCGCGCCATCCGAAGACGACCAGTCCGGAAGGAACACGACGTAGTCTACCGCCTCCATCTCAGCGAAGCAGATGCGCATATAGTCCAGCTTGGCCAGCCCCTCCGGCGCCGTAGCCGGATTGATGACCGTCGCGCCCAGCCGCTCAAGCTGTGCAGCCGCTCGTGCGAATTTCTCTTTATAGCCCGGATCACCGGCGATTTTCCCTGATATGTAGATTTTCATGGTTGCCCTCCTTTCAGAGCACCGGGCGAGCGCCCCCCGCCCGGTGTGCCCCCAGAATCACTGCATGATGACGACCTTGCCCTGTTCAATCAGGTCTTTCAGGCCGCGCTCGAAATACTCAGCGATGTTGCGTTTCGCTTCCAGACGCCAGATGCCACCGTCGGCCTCGAAAAAGGCGATGCCTTTCTCGCCGTCCACGCGCAGAAGGAACTCACTCTCCGGCTGCGCAACCTCGAGGAATGTGCGGAACGGCTGCAGTCTGATTCGCGGGCGCACATTAACGACAGCGTTGAGCGCAACGCCCTGCCGCGCCGTCACGGTCTGCGTGACACCGTTATCGTTGGTAGACACTGTGTTCTCATCGGACATACGACTGAGCAAATCCAGCAAATACTTCGTGCCTTCGTTCGGGATGAACAGGCTGCGCAGCTCGATCAGCGCAGTTTCTCGGTCACGCCAGCCGGTGCGCATGCCTGGCGCGTCCGCCTGCGCACGATACAGGACATTGCGGGAGAAGTCCGGCAGATACGTCGTCATTACTTCGACCTTGTTGTAATCCCGGACATGTACCATGATGGTCGTCCCAACCTTTGCGATCTCGGTGCGCACCAGCTTGCAGACAGCATCCAGACCGCTGACGCTGACGGAATCAGGACGATCCACATGCGGCGGAATCCGCGTAAGATGGACATCGGAATAGGTCTGCCCATCAATTTCAAAGATTTTGGTTTCTTTCAGGCTCACGATTTTGTCGATCATTTCTGCAAACATTGTCATATCCTCCTTTGTTATTCAGCCGCTCGCTGGCTGGCCTGCAACAGATTCAGAATTTTCGGTGCTTCCTGTTCATGCCCGTCCATGCGCATCTGGCCGGGGAGCTGCGGCACCATTTCGGCAACGACCATTTCTCCGTTGCCGTCAGTGGTAACGCAAAGCGACGTTGCGACCGGATTGGTCACTGCGAGCGTCGCCTTGGCGACAACATTCACGCGGATCTGCCGGCGGTCGTCATCCGGTGTCAGCTCGATTGTCAGCGTGATCTTGCGCTTTGCGGTTGCTTTCGTGTTGACGTCAAGGATGTTGTCCACACAGCGTTGCATCTCGTAGTCCACGCGCTCCTGGAATGCACCCTGCGCCATCTGCAGGATGCTCGCTCTTTGGGTTTCGTGATTCATGGTTGCCCTCCTTCGTATTTACATATTTCCCGGATCGCCGAGAAACAGGATCACACCCCGGCGCATCTGCACCCGGTACGGCTCCAGCTCCTCGGCCGTCATGTACTTGTGGCCGAAATGCTGCCGCATCCTCCACCACACTTCCCACGGCACGCGATAGACCGCGCGCCCGCGCAGACACACCAGCACAAAGACCAGCGCGCCCTTCTGGGCGTGCGACTGCATGGCATATGCCTGTTCGTGCGTCACCGCGCTCTGCAGGATGCGGTCTTTGTCCGTGGCCTTGGCTTCAAACACGACGCTGCGGCCGCCGTCGATCGTCCCCTGAAAGTCCGGCTGCGCCTGCTTGGTGAAAACCGCCTCGAACGACCAGCAGCCGCTCGGGTTCTGATGCCGGCCGGAAATGACCTTGATCGGTTCCGGCGTTTTGTCGATCTCCGCGTGACAGATCGACCGGTAATATTCGCACGCGGTAAGGATCTGTGCCTCGAAGCTCTCGCCGAGCGCGTGACTGATGCTCCCCTGTGCCTGACGCGCCGGGTTTTTCGCCGACTCCTCGGCGTGGAAAAACTGCAGCGCCTTTTCATACGCCGCGGGATCCAGCTTGCGCGCCGCCTGTTTCTGGTAGCGCGGCGGCAGGCTGTCCATGCTGATACCCATTGTGGATGCTCCTTTCTATGCGGTGTCTTTGATCTCGTAATACTCCTGCCACGGCCAGCCGCTCACTTCGTGCCAGCCGCTCTTATACTCCGATCCATCGTCAAAACGATAGAGATGCATACCCCGTCTGGCCTTCGGCTCCTTGCGCCACGTCTCCGCCTTGGCCACCTGATAGCGAATCTCCGGCTTTGCCATGCCGGCGCTGCAGGTATACCGCCGGCGGCGGATGCCCTGCTCGCGGCAGCGGCGCATGGTGGAGCGCGATTCCTTGATGAGGTAGGACGCGAGCTTTGCGTGGTTCTTTCGATTGTCGAGCATCTGGAAGCTGATAGATCCAGCGCCGTTGGTCACTTTTGTCCAGGCGGCGGCGATGATCTGCGCGTCAAAGCGCGGCAGGAGGATGTGGTGATGCATGTTCGTCATGTGCTTGGTTTCGATCACGGCGATGTATTTCAGGCGCTTTCCCGCTTTGGCGTAAGCCTTGCGCAGTTCGCGAAAGAACGCGGCCCTGTCCCGCTCGGCTTGCTCTAATGTGATGGTTTTACACCAGTAGTGCAGTACCAAGTGGAAGTCGCCATAATGGTAGTTGCAGTTGATGAGCCAGCGCAGGTGCTCCTCGGCCACGCGCTCGTTGATGCGCTCCTGGCGGAGCGATGTCTCACCGGCAAATGAGCGCTTGCGCGGCTTGACCTCCTTGCTGTGCACACGGGAAGAATACATTTTGCGGTGCTCGATCGTGTCGCCGCACACGACGGTGCGATGTACATACGGCATGATTGCCTCCCTGTCTGTCTCCGGTCGAGTTAGTAATTGGTCTTACCGAAGCTGAAAACGCCTTGCGGCGTCAGCTTTTTCGGCTTGCAGGGCGGGCAACTGTATGCTATAATACATATAGTGTAGCGCGCCCTGTGCGCTATTGGGTTTTCACCGCCTGCGGGTTTGACGGTTTCCGCAGGCGGTGTCTTTTTATGTCTCCGGCGGCGCCCACATGACGCGCGCCCCGTGGACGACTTCCTGCCATGGGACGCCCCACAGCTCCGCCGCGCACTGGATCGCCGCGAACGGCGATGCACACGGCACGACCACGGCCACACGCCCCGGGAGCGCCACCCGCGCGCGGCCTTTTGCGGCCCAGCGGTCATGCCGGCGGCGCTTCGCCAGCTCTTCCGGGGGCAGGTAGACGACCTCCGGCCGCCTCATGCGACGCCGAGCGCCGAGAAGATAAGGTGGAACACCCACCCCGCCAGCGCGATACCGGCCATGAAGGACGCGCAGACGATGCCGTCCTCGATGCCCCAGACGATGTAGCGGCGCACCTTCGCCTTAGCGCGCGGATCTCCGAACACCTTCATTCGTCTTCGCTCCCCTCTGCCGTGCGGTACAGCATCTGCATGTTGTTCGCGCAGATATTGCATACCGGCGTGCCGTGGATGTACCGGATGTCGCTCACGCTGCCGCAGAACGCACACCCCGGCGCGTACTCGCGCAGGATGATGTCCTTCCCGTCCGTGTAGATCTCGACGGGGTCTTTCTCCTTGAGGTCGAGCGTCCGGCGCAACTCCCTCGGGATCACGATGCGGCCGAGCTCATCGATCTTTCTGACGATTCCTGTTGCTTTCATTGGTTTCTCCTTTCTCTTGGCCTATCTGGCCAGCATCTGGGCGAGCGCCACGGCGCTGATGCCCTCTTTTCCGCTGACGTTGTACCGCTCGCGGCACACCCGCCGGCTCTGCCCTGTATAATTGCTGACGTCTGTCACCGTCAGCACCCGGCGCCCACCGGTGAACTTCAAGATTTCCTCCAGCTCAAGCCGGAAGGTTTCTTTTTCTCGCGGCATATGTACCTCTCTCCTTTTTGAAATCAGATGAACCGGCTATCATTCTCCGCCCAGTTCATCCCCTGACAATCCACGTTCAGTACAAGGGAAAAGACTACCGGATAAACCCCGCGTTTATCCAAATCGTCACAGAATGAAGTTTTGCTTCATCAGAAGGTCAAGGCGTTCCGGCTTTTCAAAGGTCACCTTGGCCTTTTTCTCGTCAATGCAGCGGTTGATCAGAACCCGGATGCGGCTCCACTGCGCATCCGTCATGCCTTCCGCCAGATCAATAATCTTCTTGGCGTTTTCTTCGTACTTACTTTTTTCCATGTCTTCACCTCTAATCAAGTGTGTTGATTTGAGTTGTCCGCTCCGGAAAATTATGTTAGAATCGAAATGCCCATAAAGGAAGAAAGGTTGTGCTCTTCATGATTGCCTATCATCTCGACCGGCGCGGACGGCTTTCCCCCGGAATGACAATTGATAAAATCGTCTGCGAAAACACTTTCGGCCTACCCTATTTGTCAAATTGGGGAGCGTCTGTTTCTCGTGTCCCCGAACAGCTTGGCCTTGGCATTTTGGATGCTTCTGCGTTCTCTTGTCTCAACATGTACAACATTGAAATTCAGGCTGAACACATCAGAAAATCCAATTTCCCGCACCTGCCGTCCCGGTTGTCATCGTTTTACGGCGTTTCCAGCCAAGAGGAACTTCTTGCGTGGCTGGATCTCCTCGGCCGCACGGAAAACGCTAGAGTTTTTGAAGTGTCCTATTCTGGTGACGCTCCGAAACTGGACGCTGCATTCCTGAATCTTTCAGCCACGAATGACCCTTTCCTGCCTGAGGCGCTGCCAGATCTGTGCAAGCGGGCTCAGAAGATTCAGGATAACCTTGCTTGCTATTGGAATGGCGCGTTTTCAGCCGCTCCACTTCCGGAGCTCCTTCTCCCGCTCCCAGTCGCCGTCCTCCGTGAGATATCATTTCACGCGCCGCCAGATCGCTGACACCCACTCCCATTCCCCCGGCATATCATCCGCCCGGTTTGGGTCAAACGGAAGCCCCAGCATGATTCCCACCGGAAACAGTCTCTCGCGTGCGTCTTTGCCCATTTCTGCGACATCGGAATAGTCCATTTCGCTCACCTCCAATCAATCGAATGAATTTCGCGCTCGCATTACGACGCGCGCTTGCTGTGCTCCAACGCCATCGCCAGCCCCTCTGCAAAGGCGCACAGTTGTGCCTTCTGCAGATCGTCCATGCTCTGCATGGCCACCGCCAGCCGCTCGATGGTTTTCTGCTCGTTATTCGTCAGCATTCTTGTCACCTCCTCGCACTTTGTTGCATTGCTTTGCGTTTGATGTAAATCTCTTTGCAATGTCATATTATCACTTTGCAATATCCGTGTCAATAAAATTATCTCGTTTTTTGAAAAAATATTGCAATGTGATACGCCGCGTGGTATATTCATTTCGAAAGGAGGCCTATAATGTGCAAAAACAAATAAAAGAACTGCGCAGCCACGTCGGCCTAAATCAAACCGATTTCGGAGCAAGGATAGGCGTAAGACAGTCAACAATCGCCGGTTGGGAAACTGGGCAGAGAATTCCGCCCGATTCCGCTATCGTCTCCATCTGCCGCGAGTTCCACGTTGACGAGCATTGGCTGCGCACCGGCGAGGGCGAAATGTTCATCCAAATTGCGCGCGACGAGGAGATCATGCGTTTCGTCGGCAATGTCATGCACGGCGAAGAGGACAATTTCCGCCGGCGCTTTCTGCTTGCGCTCTCGCGCCTGCCGGCCGAACGGTGGAATGACATTGAAGCATTCGCACAGCAGATCACAACAAACGACAAAAACCCGGAGCAGGATTGATTCCCGCTCCGGGTTTTCCAATTACAAATCCATATCAAGCCGCTCGTAAAAAACTAAGTACCATCATAAGCATTCGCTCGTCTGCATCATCCAGAAGCCGCTCAATCTCACATCGTAAATACTCCCGTCTATCCATTCACTTTGCTCCCTCCCACAGTTCTTCCACAGTCGTTCCCAGCGCCCGTGCTATCCGAATGGCGAGGCGGACGTTTGGAACGCTCCTGCCCTTCTCTATGTCGCACAGCGTACTTGTCCCACACCCCACCTTTCTGGCCAGCCATCGCAGGCTGACGCCATTGTATTCTCTATACTCCCGTACATTGTTTTTCATCCGCGCCATAATCCTAGCATATTTTTTTGGCCGCATGTTGAAAATGTCCGGTATTCCGAACACTTTTTGCTAACTTATTGCAATATTGCCCGAAATATGCTATTTTTCAATTATCAGCCGTGTGTCTATGTTGCCACATGGCGGAAGGATGATACATATAAACAGATGAAGGAAAAACCATTTTGCCGACGCTGGCAAAATGGTTTTGATACCAGGACCATTTTCGTGACATCACGAAAATGCCGCCATAAGGATGGAGGGATATGTGCGCGTGCACAGTCCCTTTTATCGTACATTAAAGAAAGAATAGACATTCTCGCCATAAAATGATAAAATTGTCGTAATCCGCCGGAAACGGCGAGAAAAACGAGAGGAAGAGTGTCTATGAAAAAGTGCAAATTTTGCATGACAGAAATCGACGACAAAGCGAAAGTCTGTCCGCAGTGCGGCAGAAAGCAGCCCAGTAAGGCCAAGAAGATCGTTTTGATCGTCCTGCTTGCCCTGTGCGCAATCATCGTGATTGCCGCAATCGCCGGCGGCGGTAGCAAAGACAAACCGGCCAGCGCTGCCAGAACTGTCGAAACGCAAGCCCCGGAAAACACTGACCCGGTTGCCAAGCTCAGCTATAACAAGCTGGAGACCGCCACCGAACCCACGGAAGGCCGCACGAATTATGGTAGTCAGTGCATCAACGGCGCGATCAAAAACACGTCCGGCAAGCAGCTGTCCTATGTGGGCGTCACCTTCGCACTGTACGATCAGGACGGCAACCAGATCGGTACTGCCATCGACAATATCAATGACCTGACACCAGATTCTACTTGGAAATACACGGCCATGACGCTTGATACGGAACAGTTCGCTTCGTTTGAGCTGACGAGCGTTGACGCCTGGTAACACACAGACAATAACAACCGCCCGGGCGCACTGCACCCGGGCGGAACTGAAGGTAATGCGTTCTTGGGGGGATATGAATGCAGCCCGAAATCTATAGCACCATGTACCGCATGATCTGCAAATACGGCTGGGGCTGGGGCATGACGTGCAATATCATCAATCGCCAGTACGGCACGAACTACACCGTCAAAGAATTCAAGGAACTGTTCCGGCGGTATTTCCTTTCCAAAAGAGAATGAAAGTGCCCTAGTGCGGCTACTGAACGGATATAGAATTCACCGGTCATAAAAATCCAGTGATATATAGTGGCATATTTCGGTATATTTCCCACTTGACATTTTGGCCTTAACGGCATAAGATAAGAGTGTAGCTAGTGTTATTACTCTATGCTACGCTGTTTAATCAGCCCTTGGAAAGTAGGCCTCCCACAATAAGGGAATGTCGAATCCAAGGGCTTTTTGTTTTTCATATGCATTTGTATACATACGAGATAGAAAGAAGGAAGGATGGACATGTCAAAAACGGCGATTCTTGTTGATGGCGGCTTCTACAGAAAAAGAGCCACTCATTTATGGGGCAAACATACCCCCGAGGAAGCTGCATCGGCTCTGTTTTCTTATTGTATGCGGCATTTGAGCGAACGTAAACACCAGCACGAACTATATAGAATTTTTTACTATGATTGCCCTCCTATCAAAAAGCAAATGTATCATCCGTTGCTCGGAAAGACAATAGACCTCGGGAAATCGGAACAGTATACTTGGATGACGGAGTTCCTCAACCAATTAAAGATGCGTCGAAAAGTACCCCTCCGCCTCGGCAGCTTGGACAATAACAATTCGGCTTTTTATTTAAAATATGATGTTCAAAAGAAACTGTGCGCAGGCACTATTCAAGTCAGCGAATTAGGCATCGACGATTTCGAGCCAAACATCAAACAGAAAGGCGTCGACATGAAAATCGGCGTTGACATAGCTTCTCTCTCATATAAAAAGCAGGTTGATCAGATAGTGTTAATTGCCGGAGACAGCGACTTTGTGCCAGCCGCAAAGCTGGCGCGAAGAGAAGGTATTGACTTTGTTTTAGACCCGCTTGGTGCCGAAATTAATGCGCAGCTCTTTGAGCATATTGACGGAAAGCGAAGTTGCGGAAATCCTTATACCAGCGGTAAATCTTCCGGAAAACCAGAAAAATAAAAACCGCCCCGGTGCTGCAACACCGGGACGGCGAATGTGTGGGCAGCCAACTGGCCCATTTACTTTGTTGTTGCTACTCTATCTGATATCAGTTTTTGCTTAATTCCCATGATATCGTTGCGGCTGTATGTTACGCCCTGTTCTACCAGCCGAAGATATTTCGTGGCTTTCCTGTGAAGCGTAGTATTGAGTGCTTTGTTCTTGCTGACATAATGGTAAGCGCTGATTCTGTATGGCGCTTTTATGTATCGTTCATCAATCGGGAACATGTCTCCAATCAGAAACACTCGCTCCTTCGAAGCGACCAATCCAATATGATAATAGATACACTTGCCTACGCCGCGCTTTTTCTCTTCTTTCGCAATTTTTCTTTTATAATTATCAACTTGTGAACTGATCGGAATCACCCAATCCACACCGTCGGTATCTTGAAACAGATAATAGTACGGCCTTCCTTCCTGCTTATTATCGACCCAGTATCCGTTCCCAAATTCGGTGAAGTATCGGTCTTTAACCGTATAAAGGCCATGCTCAACCAACTGCATAGGCTTCTCCTCTGTCTATAATGCAGAAGCCCCCCGCTTTCTGCAGAGGGCTTCGTGTGTTGCAAGCCTGCACTTGTATGCCGCACGCAGGCGGGCGGCAATCGTAAGCAAGTCGCACTCTTATTGGCCGCTGGCGACAGGCGGCAGTTGCGTGGTGGACGCGAGATGACGAAACATGTGTTTCTTATCTTGCATAGGATGATAAACATCCTACGGTTATATTTTATGCTTTTTTCTCGGAAATGTAAATATCTAATTGCACATAATTTACTATCTTTGGTTGTCTAACTTTAACAAATATGTGCATTTTTGCACTTGACTGCTCGTTCTCTTTACAAATCTCCGAACATTTCATTCTTATACAAAACCGCCCCGGTGCTGGAACACCGAGACGGCCAACCGTTCCTCTGGGAACACATTCTGAAAAGCAGAGATGTGCAGAGAATCCTGTCATTCTCATAGTAGCATATCTCTCCCTGCTTTTCAAGGAAGGGAGATACCAATGGCAAGAAAAAGGACAAAATACACGCTGCGCAAAGATGGCCGCATCGTCCTGTCTGACACCATCAATGGCGAGCGAAAGTATTTCTACGGAAAAACCGACAAAGAAGTCGAGCAAAAGCGTGACGACTATATCCGCGAATTGGAGAAACACGCGAACGATACCGCAGACAAGGGTCGGACATTCGAGGCCGTCGCCGATGACTGGTGGGAACAGTGCGAACCGCGCCTGTCTCCAAACACCGTATGCGGTTACAGGACGGCGAAAAACCGTGCTGTTGACGCTTTCGGCAATCAGTATGTTGCGGACATCACCGGCCACCAGATCGTCGTCTTCCTGCAGCGCTTCGCCGCGCGCGGCTACTCGCAGAAGGTCATCAACAATACCAAGTCCGTGATACGGCAAATTCTGAACTATGCCTTCCTCTGCGGCGACATTGACGCGAACCCCTGCATCGGGATCCCAACGCCAAAGGGTAATCCGCGCGTGCCCAGAAAGCCGACGCCGCCGGATGATCTGCAGAGAATCGAGGAATCCAAGACGGAAAGCCTGTTCGCCCGAATGTCGTATTTCATGGCATACACAGGGGCACGCCGCGGGGAAGCCGCTGCGCTGAAGCAAAAAGATATTGATCTCACTACGAGGACTGCGCGCGTCGCGCGTGCCGTTGCATATTCTGACACACGAAAGCCCGTTCTGAAAGCCCCTAAGACCGAAGCCGGCGTGCGATACCTCGACCTGCCGGATAACGTTATCGAAATCCTGCCGCACTATGATGACCCGGAAACGTTCATCTTCTTCCCGGACGGCTTGCCAACAAAAACGGAGTTGGAATCCGGCCTGAAAAAATACCAGCAGAGCCACGGCATCCAATCGACTGCGCATCAACTCCGGCACGCATATGCCTCCATGCTGCACAGCGCGAATATTGATGTCAAGGACGCGCAATATTTACTTGGCCACTCCACCGTCGCAATGACGCAGGATATCTACACTGACCTGGAGGACAAGCGCAAACAGCAGGTGCACAACAAGGTCAACCGGTACGTAAAACGCAACGTAAAGTTGTCAAAAGTGTTGTCAAGCGGAGATAGCCGCTGAAAACACTAGATTCTATTGGGGTTCGAATAACCCCGCTGGAGCACCAAAAGAAAACCGTTGAAATTTCAAGAAAACCTTGATTTTTCAACGGTTTTTTCATTTTTCTTTCGGCGCGTTTCGGAACGTTTTGAGACGCAAACTGTTGTCAAAAGTGTTGTCAAAATTCAGGGCCAAAAACAACATCCTGCATGCTATTGTAAAAACGCTTCCATCGCCGCCTTGATGACCTGCGCTTGTGATACGCCCCTCGCAGCGCATTCCGCCTTAAACGCTGCGGCAAGCTCCTTCGGCACCCGCACCGTTATGGCATCATATACTTTCTCATTGTAACGCTGCTTCACTGCGGAAGACGTCTTAGTCTTTCTTTTGGTTTCTTTTCCTTCTGCCATTTCCAAGCCTCCCTTTTACGCCAAAAATTACGGAAACCACAGACAGCACAATGCTGATCCCGCACAGCGTGTAAATAATCACATCCATAAGCATTTGACATTGAGCAATTCTCATGCTATCTTAAAGGCGAGGGGGATTTCTCCCCCTGCCCTTTACTCGGTTAGCTTTTCTACAAGAAGCAGAATTGCAATCACGAGGTTTAGGATTGCGGTAACAAGATTTAAGTAGCTGTCAGGCTGGGTCTTGTTGCCGCTTTTCTTTTTTCGCTTTCGCGTGCTCAATGTGTTTACCTCCTTTCTGTATATATAATATCATACTGCATGCAGTATGTCAAGTGTTTTTTGATATAGCGCAGAAAAATTCCCGGAAGGCCGAAGCCCTCCGGGAATTGCTTTATTAGCCTGTAATCGATGTATGCTTGCCTCGCGCGTTTCCACGCCTGCGTTTTGTAAAACTGTTTTTGTGTCACAGCATCCAGCCCATAAGAAAAGGACCGGGCACAAGCCCGATCCTTCCGGTGAATATGCGCTTTAGAGTTTGGACACAGAGGCAGGCACGCTCGGTTTGGCCTCGGCTTCGATGCCGCACAGCTTTTTGAGTTTGGCCGCGACCTTTGGCCCTTTATACAACCTCGTATCCTGGAACGTCAGAAAAGATTCCTGCCCATCCGCAGACACATAGCTGATGATGAAGAGAATTCTCCTGACCTTCTTTTCCTTCTTGCCGGCACCGCTGATTGCGCCGACCACAGCGCCGGTACTTCCGAACAGCAGACCGCCGGCGACGGCCCGCGCAATCGGCGACTTGTCTTTCACAAGCACCTGCACGTCCGAGCCATAGAAAACGTCCGTGATCTGAGAGTAGGCCAGTGTCGCCACGTCCTTGTTCCCAACACCCTTCTGCAGCTCCAGATGGTCTTCATACAGTGCAACATCTACAGCGTCGCCCTTTTTGAACTGCCCAAGGTCTTCCTCGATACAGAAATAGTCGCTGATGATGCTGCCCTTTTTACTCTTGAAGAATCCCATTGTTACCCCTCCATTTCTTGTGTTCCCCTATATTTTACATTCCTGCCTGGGAATATGCAACCACAATATTCGCATAGCAAAGCACCGAACCCGAAACCGGGCCGGTGCTTTGCTTTGTTGAGAGACATGAGAAAACCGGAGTTGACAGAGATAAGAGAAAAACCGTACACCGCACAAGGAGAAAGGAAGAGAGGTATTTCACAATGGAAGGTGTGGGATTGGTCTCTCTCGCAATCCCGCGATATCACTTTAACACAGTTTTCTGCGAAAATGTTCCCGATTTTTTCCCACGTTGTGCTCACATCTCTGTGAGACCGTACATCGTTATCGTGAAATTCCGCAGCGCGCTATCCTTCCAGCGGTAAGCAGTCGTTTTCTCGATGGCCAATTCCCGGCACAGCCGCTCGACGCCGCCGATACACGGCGTGATGTAAAAGCGCTGCAGCACGCACCTGTCCCGCTCGGAGAGCTGATTCAGGGCACGGTCCACGCGGCGCACCCGGTTCTCGGTCAATCGCTGTGCCTCTTCCAGCCGCTCACGTTTCAGAATGTTGTTGACGAGCGCATCATCCCGGCCATTCGAGCCGCCGGCGACCGGACTGCCGTCCGCCGAGGCGCTGCGGATGCTCGTGATCTCCGTCGCCAGGTCGGCAATCTGATCACTGATATTCGCAATCGCAAGCTTCCGGTTCTGGTAGTTGCGCAGCTCATCGGCCGCCTCCCGCTTCCAGTCCAATTAAGTCACCTCGTTTCGTTCTCCGTAGTAGCAAAAGAAGTCATCTTTCACCGGCCCATCGACACAAGTGCAATGTCTGCCGTCGATATCATCATAGCTGTGTGCACACTGCTCGCACCGGACCACCGCCACAACGTCGGCAGCCGGGAGATCGTGCAAAACGCAGATCGCCTTTGCCCACGTGCGGCGGTTTTTGCCATTGTCACGTGCCGCCGCAGCCGTCAGCGCTTTATCCAGCGCTTTTTCTCGATGTATTCAGCCATTGTCCAGCCTCTCTTTCAGCCGCTCCACTTTAGCCAGGCGCGCAACAACCGTGTAACGAATGAGGTGAAACGTTTGCACGTTATCCGTGTGGAGCTGCCGAAGCAGCAAAACGAAATCGAAGTGCACGTCATCGCAGACGTGCATCTTTCCGACCCGAACTGCGATATTCGCGGCGTACAGAAGCGCGTGGCGGACATCGCGGCAAAGGACAACGCCTATGCGATTCTTGCGGGCGACCTGATCGACAACGCGACGCGCAGCAGCATCGGCGACATTTACAGTACGCAGCTGTCGCCGATGGAGCAGATCAAGCTTGCGAACAAGACGTTTGCTCCGCTGAAAGGGCGCATCCTGTGCGCTGTTCCCGGCAACCACGAAGAACGGACATATCGTGCAGACGGCATCGACATTACATGGCTGATCGCAAACGAGCTGGGCGCGGGCGACCGGTACGCTCCAGACGCGGCGCTTGTGTTTGTATCGCTCGGTGAGAACTCCCGGCGCAAGAGCGAGGGGCGGCAGACGACGTATTCTATCTACGTCAACCACGGGAACGGTGCTTGCCTTTGCGCCAAAATACAAGTATAATCGGGGCATCGAGACAAGATAAGGAGGAATCCGCATGGAAAACACACTCAAACAGAAACTCACCGCCGGTGCACAGCCCATCGGCACCTTTTTTGACACCGCCAGCGTGAGCCTCATGGAGTGCCTCGGCCGCACGGGGCTCGACTTTGCCATCATCGACAACGAGCACTCCCCCATCGAGGCCGAGACCACCGCCGCGCTCGTGCGCGCCGCCGAGCTGAGCGGCATTTGCCCGCTCGCGCGCGTGCGCGAGATCAGCCGCCCCGCCGTGCTCAAGCTGCTCGACGTCGGCGTGCAGGGCCTGATCGTGCCGAACGTCAAGACGCTCGAGCAGGTGCACGCACTCGTGGACTACGCGAAATATTACCCCATCGGCCAGCGAGGCTTCTGCCCGTCGCGCAAGGACGGCTGGGGCTTTGACGGGCTCGGCTCCGTGCCGGAGACCATGCGCCACTTCAACGGTGAGACCCTGCTCTTCCCGCAGTGCGAGACCGCCGAGGCGCTCGCCATCATCGAGGACATCTGCGCGGTGGACGGCGTGGACGGCATCTTCGTCGGGCCGTTCGACCTGTCGATCTCGATGGGCATGCCGGGGCAGTTTGACGCACCGGAATTTCAGGCAGCCATCGCGCGCATCGTCGCCGCCTGCCGCGCGGCCGGAAAGTACTGTATGTTCTTCACCGGCACGACCGACGGCGTGGTCGACGGCTTCCGCAAGGGCTTTGACGCCATGGCCTACAGCCTCGACGCCGCGCTGTTCATTCAGGGCGTGAAGCGCGATGTGGAGGACATTCGCAGCCGACTGTAAACAGATATGGATATGCAAAGGCGCGCACCGGACATAAACGCAAAACCCGCCCCTGCCAATGTGAACTGCTCCAGTTTGTACGGACAGCACAAAAAGCCCCCTATGTAGGCGATATG